>JAHBVG010000160.1 GCA_019637695.1 Caldilineaceae bacterium
ATCTGCACAGTCAATACAACCCGGAGATCGGTCTGCTGCGCGAATCTGTGGAGACAGCCGAGTACCGTTACTGGCTGGCGACGGATAATCTGTTGGCGATCTATGCCCTGCGCACGGCTGGAGAAACCGTTCTGCCGGATCGGCTGGCGGCGTCGATTGAGGCATACGGTGGGGTGCGCCACGGCGTAATCGAGGCCCTAATCGGCGGGGAGATAGAGACATGGCCACCTTATACCGAGACTCAGACCATCGTTGCGCTGGGCGATGTAGGCGCGCTCTGCCCCGATCCTGCAACTCTCAGCGCGCCGGTGATCTGTCGCGAGACGCGGCTGGCCGGGAATCAATATCCTGACTGGGAGAAATACAGCGATTGGCTGCTCTATGCGGCGCTGCGAGCGCATCAACAGGGCGATGTCACCGAAGCGCACAATCGCTATCAACAGGCGCTGGATCAGTTCGATGGCGTGGGTTTTACTGATATTGCCGTCAAAAATTGCAAAGAAGATAGAAAATTTGTCCTTTACACGACTTATAAACTGGCGCTGGCGCTCTATGTGGGCGTGCAATTGGGTGAACCACTGCGCAAGGATCTCTTGAACGCACTGCTGCACAAACAGGCTCCGTCCGGAGGATTCTACACCCTCTATTGTTCTAATGGAAAGATGGCCGGCGATACTAATACCGAAACCACGTCCTATGCACTGTTAGCGCTGCTGGCATTGAATCGTCACGCCACCTACCTGCCGCACGTTACCCAATAGGATAGACATTAAGCGCATTTCAGATTTGGGGCGAGCGTGCTGATTCCGGGAATCGGTTGCCCCCAACTTGAAATGCCCCCGTAGACATTAGGCGCTACGGTCATTTTCCCCTCTGGGTGGTACAATAGCACTGAGCTTTATCCATAAACGCAAGGATGGGATAGCAGGCAATGGCACGCTTTAACACCGCACCGGTGAGCGGCACACGCGACTTTCTACCGCTGGATGTGCTGCGACGAAATTATGTAATCGATATCATTGAGCGGATTTACCAATCCTATGGGTTCGAGCCGCTGGAAACGCCGACGATGGAGCGGTTGGATACGCTGCTGGGCAAGTATGGCGATGAGGGCGACCAGTTGATCTTCCGTGTAGCCAAGCGCGGGGCAAAACTTGAACGCGCCCTTGTCGGAAATCCCACCGAGAGTGATATCGCCGATGAGGGGTTACGCTACGATCTCACCGTTCCCCTGGCGCGGGTGGTGGCCGAATACCGCAATCAACTGCCCCGTTACTTCAAACGCTATCAGATCGCGCCGGTCTATCGCGCTGACCGGCCGGCCAAAGGACGCTATCGTGAGTTCTATCAATGCGATGTCGATATTGTCGGCTCGAAAAGTTTGATGGTCGAGGCGGAGGTCCTCAACGCCGGCGCGCAGGTCTTGCAGGAATTAGGCTTCCGCGGCGTGGGCGAAGAGGGCTTCCGATTGCGGCTCAACCATCGTGGCGTGTTGAAAGGCTTGATGGAAGTGGCCGGTGTGCAGGCGGCGCTGGAAGGAAGTGTCCTCGTCGCCATCGACAAGCTGGATAAGATCGGCATTGACGGCGTGCGCGAGGAACTGCTGGGCCGCGGTCTTGACGAACATACCACGGCCCACCTGCTGCAAACCTTGACCGCCGCGCCGACCAGCGTTGCCGAGACATTGAGCTGGCTTTCTGATGTTTTGGAAGCCTCGGAAGCAGGTAGCCGCGGTGTGACTGATCTAAAGCAGGTGGTGGCTTATACAGCCCAGGGACCGGCGCACGCCCATCTCCACATCGATCCCTTTCTGGCGCGCGGGCTCAGCTACTATACCGGTCCCATCTATGAGATCGAGTTCATCGGCCTTAGTGGATCGGGCGGCGCTGGCGGTCGCTACGACGATTTGATCGGCATGTTCAGCAATCAGACGATCCCCGCGTGTGGGTTCAGTTTGGGGCTGGAACGAATTCTATTGATCATGGACGAGCGCGGCATGTTTCCGACGCAATTGGCCGGCCAGCCCCAAGTCCTTGTGACGCAATTCGATGAAAGCACAATCGAAGCCTCGTTACACTTGACGCATCAACTGCGGGCGGCAGGGCTGCGCGTCGATCTCTACCCAGATCTGGATCGCTATGGTCGTCAGTTCAAGTACGCCGACGAGCGGAAGATCCGCTACGCGCTGTTGATTGGCCCCGAAGAGATCGCCAGGCAAGTGGTAGCAGTCAAAGATTTAACCAGCGGCGATCAGCGTGAAGTCGCTATAGAAGAAATTACTACATGGCTTCAACAACAGATTTTGCATAGTTTATGAATTATTGAGCATCCCAGTGTGATGCGTGAAGGTAGTAATGTACTAATGGCTAGACTAGACATTGGAAAGCAGATCTTTCAGCGCATTCTGGTTGTTGACGACGATACTTCTGTTGTTCAATTGGTCAAAATTAAGCTTGAAAGCAACGGTTATGATGTTTTGACGGCTTATTCTGGCGAACAAGCCCTTGCCATCATGGATCAACAAGGTCTGCCCCACCTGGCGATTATCGATATCAACATGCCTGGAATGGATGGGTTTGAACTTTGCCAGCGCATTCAGACGTTCAGCGATTTGCCCGTGATCCTGCTCACAGCGATGAATCAGGAAGAGACTGTGATCCGGGGCATTGAGCACTTTGCCGAAGACTATATCACCAAACCATTCAGCCCTAATGAATTGGTGGTGCGAGTGCGGCGCGTGTTACGCCGCATCGCTGATTTCGGCTATACAGGCCAATTGGTGACTCATGTGGATGAGCATCTCTCGATTGATTTTGTTCACAAACGGGCTTTTTTGGATGGGACCGAGATCCCCCTCACACCCATTGAGACAAAAATTCTATTCATCCTCATGCAAAACGCTGGTCACATCGTGACCCATGACTTCCTCTTAAAGCGGATTTGGCCGCAAGACGAGATTTATGAAGATACACTGCGGACACACATTCATCGCCTTCGTAGCAAAATAGAACGCAACCTCTCTGCCCCCCATTATGTCTTAACTGCACGGGGAATCGGCTATACTTTCTTCATTCCTCACAAGTGACTCGATTAATCTAATCAACACATCTTCATATCCTTGCGCTCTAACGCAGCTTCTTTGATTCGCTGCGCCAACAATCCAGTACAGCCTAGCGTAAATCGCTACACAGATAGGATTGCTCCCACCGCGTCCGTGACCCGATGGCGTCAGGTGAGCAGCGACCGTTGGTGATGGACCGGAGCAGAGCAGGAACTAAGTCCCCCCAAAGTCGTAAATTGTCGTAACTATTCAGCCTCAGGTCAGCCTCAGGTGCGACGCATGGGTCAGCACCAAACTAGAACGCCGAATTTTCTCCTGGCCCGTGCGTAGCATCTGAATAGTACAAATTGTCAGCGAATTGCAATGTGCGCGTATTTATTTAGCAAGTAAACTAATATTAGTGTTATGCACTTCGTAATATTGATCTTCTATGATTGATGTGCTGGTCTCACAACTAAAAACTTAGGGTAGATTTCGTCACTTTTAGCAAGATGGAGGCAATTCTTTTATGTCGCAATCCAGTAGTAAAACTCTGCGGGTACAGAAGCTGATCAAACCATTCGGAATCGTCCTGGGTTTGATACTGCTTTTCGTGCTTGTTATGAGCGTAAGTATGGCTGCTCCTTTAGGCAAATC
>JAHBVG010000161.1 GCA_019637695.1 Caldilineaceae bacterium
TCTCTCGCAAACTAGCGATTGGGCGATTAGGCGATTTCAGAAGGTCTACCCGATCCAATCCCCAGTCACCAATCTCCAGTCACCTATCCCTCTCTCACTCAATCAAAGAAATCATCCCCCGCTGGCAGATACTTTCTCGCCTTCTCCACATTGATCGTCACGCCCATGCCGGGCCGATCCCAGACGTCGATGAAGCCGTTGACGACAATGGGATCGGGCAGCCCTTCAACAATGTCGTACCACCATTCGGGCCGGCCCACCGGGTACTCGAAGGCGATGTAGTTCTGCGGCAGCGCCGCGCAGACCTGCACCAGCGCCGCCAGGCCAATCAGCCCGTCGCCGGTGCCGTGCGGGGCCATGAGGATGCCGTGGAGATCAGCATACTCGGCGATCCATTTTAGTTCGGCAATGCCGCCCACATCACAGGGATCGGGGCCAACGATGTTGACCGCCTGTTTCTCGATCAACTCGATGAAGTTCTGACGCAGATAGATCTGCTCGCCCGTGTGGATGGGCGTGCTGGTCTTGGTGGTCACATCCCGATAGAGATCGGCGAGGACATAGGGTGTGTAGTCGCCGGTGATCATATCCTCCAGCCAGGCGATATTGAGCGGTTCTACAGCCTTGGCCAGCCGCACAGCATCGGGCACGGTCATGCCGGGTCCGCAGTCGAGGGCCAGGCCGATCTCGTCGCCCAGTACCTCCTTCATGGCCTCGATGCAGGCGACGGTGTGCTTCATCCCCCGTTCGGTGAGCAGCCCGCGGTTGGGGTGGCGTCCGCTGTGGCTGATCTCGCCGTAGAAATAGTTGGGAATTTCACGCGCCATGGCGCTATGGAAGCTGATAGCCTGTTTGATCAGCGTGAAGCCCTCTTTGGATTCCTTCATCTTCGCTGTGTTCTCGGCGAAGTGCTGCGGTTCCACGCCTTCCATGGGGAAGCGGATCGCGCCGTTGTAAACGCGCACCTTGTCTCGCACCTTGCCGCCCAGCAACTTATAGACAGGAACCCCGGCAGCCTTGCCGGCGATGTCCCACAGGGCCATTTCGATGGCGCTGACTGCGCTGCCCCAGGGTTTGAAGCTGCCCATGCGCCGGATGCGCAACATGACCCGTTCCACGTTGGTGGGATCTTCGCCCACGATCATGTCTCGATAAAATTCCACATGGGGTTTGATGTAGGGTTTGTAGGATTCCACTGCGCCCAGGCCGTCGATACCCTCGTCGGTGGTAATGCGCACAATCGGGTTGCTGCCCAGGGTCGTACATTTTAGATCGGTGATTTTCATAAATAGAGGCTTTCTGTGTGTGAGGGAGTGAGGACTGGTGATAGGTGACTGGGACTCGTTGATGATCTGAAATCTCCGATCTCCAATCTCCTGTCAGCGAGAGATTAGAGATTGGAGATTAAAGATTGTGTACAAGACCCCAGTCACCTATCACCAGTCGCCTCTTGTACATAGGACAAAAACTCATCCACCGTCAGACCGGGCCGCCGGTGGATGTGATACTCTAATTTGATGTCGCACCAGGCTTCGTAGAGGCGCTCACGGTGACGGATCAATTGGGGATAACAGCGGGCCAGGGCGGCGGCGGGCGATTCATCCCCGCTGGCGTGGTAGATCCCTTGCCAGAGTACAGGCCGCGGGCGCGCCACGTAATCTTGCAAAAGCTGGGCCTGCGCCTCGGCGGAGACGCCAAAGTAGACGATGGTCATATGGCGGTGCAGCGCGCTCAGCAGATCCTCGCCCACGTAAACGGCGCTGCCGGTCATGTCCACCACGAAACGGCGATTGGGAGCGTCGTTTGCGGCCAGTGTGCAGAGGATATCGGCCAGCGTCTGCCGCTCCAACGTCAGATACTTCTCCTCTTTGCGCGGGAAATCCGCCTCATAGGGGAAGCCCATCCAATCGCCCAGATCGTGGACAGTTTCCACGCCATTGCCTAATTCGGCGTGGAGTCGGGCCGCAATCAAATCGTCACAGTGAAAACAGGTGAAGCCCGCTTCGGCGAACCGTTCGGCCCAATAGCTCTTGCCCACGCCCGCCATGCCCATGAAGCCCAGATGCATGATCTACCTCGATACCAACGCCAGCACACGCACGGGGCTGCCCGATCCGTTCACGAGCTTGAGCGGCGCGGCGATCACAATGGCGCCGGTGGGCGGCAACCTGTCCAGATTGGTGAGGCTGGCTAACCCAAATCGCCCCGAGCCCTGCATAATGTTGTGCGCTGGGAAGGGGGGATCGAAGGTCGCGGCCTGCCCGGCGTCGGTGCCCACCGTCTCCACGCCCACGCCCAGCACATCCCGCTCCGCCAGCAAACGCACGGCGCCGGGGTGGAAGCCGGGCGAGTGGGGACCATCCTCGCCGGCGTTGAGGAAGGCATCCCGGCCCTGACGTTTGCTCCAATCCGTGCGCAGCAGCAGCCACGCCCCGGCGGGGATCAGGCCATGCTCGGCTTCCCAACTCTGAATGTCCTCGACTGTGAGCAGTGTGTCCTCGTTTTCGGCCACGCGGTCGCTGATGTCGATCACACAGGCTGGCCCCACAAACCGCCGCGCTGGAATGGTGTCAGTGGTGTTGTTGGCAAGCTGAGCGCCCGTGATCCAGTGGATCGGCGCATCGAAGTGGGTGCCGGTGTGTTCGCCCAGCGTGATCGTGTTCCAATACCAGGCCGGGCCGGCGTCGTTGTACTGCGAGATGACCTGCATGCTCAACCCCGGCGACGGCGCAAAGATGGGCGGCAGCTCGATGACCGGCGTCTCCGGCGAGAGCGGCTGCGTCAGATCCACGACTTCGACGCTGCCGTTCCCCAGCGCGTCGGCGAGTTGGGAGAGGAGAGATGAACTCATAAATAGGACTCCTGTGGGAAAGGAGTAGTGCGTAGTGCGTAGTCCGTGGGTACAGAGATCTTGTCTGTACCCACGGACTACGCACTACGCACTATGAGGATGATTCCGTCTGCCTGCGACCTTCTGTTTCGCGAATATGCCTCGCAAACCGGAACGCGTTCTCCGGCAGTTTGAGATCCATGCCATAGTGATCGGGGCCGACGGCTTCCACTTTGGCGACGATGACGCTGAGATCGGGGCGGTCGAAGGCGTCGGCGGCGGCTTCGAGGAAGTCGTAGATCGTGCTCACCCCATCCACATGGGGGACGCCCGCGCCCCGCGCAATGGCGGCCAGATCGGTGATCCCCGCCGTGGTATGCGAGGCGAAGCCCCCTGTGGAGAGGAGGCTGCCGTTGTCGAAGACCAGGTGGACTAAATTGCGCGGGCGATAGCGGGCCAGCGTGGTGAGCGTGCCCAGGTTCATCAGCAGCGAACCATCCCCATCGAGGACGACGACTTTGCGCTGCGGCAGGTTGATCGCCAATCCCAGCCCAATCGACGACGCCAACCCCATGGCGTGCTGCAAATAGAAAAAATTCTCGCGGTGGCCCAGATCATAGAGTTCCTGCGCGCACGCGCCCATG
>JAHBVG010000017.1 GCA_019637695.1 Caldilineaceae bacterium
TTATTAGTCCAAATGCTTTGACCTTCAATTTCGTAATAGTTTCTTGTCCATCTACTCAATCCTCGGGTGGGTGTCCTTCTTTGTTCCATAGAGCTATTAACGATCCCTGTAGATTGGACAACCCATCGGCTGCAACTATCAACCCAAAATGGAAGGCTGTATAAAAAACCAAATACCATTCCGAGGAGAGGAATAAAATCCCCTTCTGAAAAAGTCCTTTGCTTAAAAGGTAGAAAACTCATTCCTATGATAATAAAGAGCATTCCTGGTAAGGTAGATTTAAACAACTGAAGCCGAAAAGAAATGGAGTTAGATGCCAAGATGTGACTCTTATGTCTTTGGTATCCCACATTGATTCCTCTTGTTTTAAGGTTAGTCTCGCTGTTGAGTCGTGTAGCTCATTGCAGATCTGCAATGAGCTACACGAACTTCCTGTGTCTGTCTCAATCCCCGATCCCTAGTCACCAGTCACTAATCCCTACCTCACATTCTCCTCAAGGAAGGCGACCAACTGCTGCCACGCTTCGCCGGGCGTGCCGGGTTGATCATAGTTTTCGGCGGTGACGAAGGCATGGCCCACGCCGTCGTAGACGGTGACGGTGTGTTCGATGCCAGCAGCGGACAGCGCCGCGCGGAACGCTTCCACCTCACTCACGGGGATCTGCGCATCCTCTGCACCGAAGATGGCGAGGACCGGCTGCGCGTCGGCCAAAGCTTGCAGGGCGGTCGGATCAGTCACCGTGGAGCCGTAAAAGAGGACGACGGCAGTCAGATCCTCAGCGCGGCGCAGACCGAGTTGCAGCGATTGTTCCCCGCCGAAGCAGAAGCCCATGGACGCCACCCGTTCAGGATCGACGGTATCGAGGCCGCGCAGATAAGTGAGCGCGCTATCGGCGTCGGCCCAGATCGGCTCATTCGGCGTGGTAATGCGCATCCACAGCGCGCCGGGGACGGTGGACGCCACTCGCCCGCGGTAGAGATCCGGGGCGAGGACGACGTATCCCTGGCCGGCCAGGGCGTCGGCCAGATGAGGGATCTCCTCGTTCAGGCCCCACCATTCGTGGAACATGAGCACCGCCGGGTGGGGGCCTGGTCCCTGCGGCTGGGCGAGATAGCCTTGCAGCGTGCGCCCGTCCGCGCCCCGATAGGTGACGTTGGACGCGCTCCTTGCCTCCGCGCCGAAATTCGTGTCGAAGATGATGATGCCCGCCAGCACGATGACCGCCAGCAGCACAACGCCGATGATCCCCACCCCAATGCGTAAAATCCACTTGCCCAAGTCAGTTTCCCCCATTAAAAGCGTTATAAACACGGATCAAAGAGAACACGGATCAGAAGAAGTTTAATATGACCACGAATCTAAGAAGACCGCGAATCGCGAGCTTGCCAGGCCCCCTCCGCCGGTGAATCCTCGGTTCTCTACACCGGTCATTCGCGTTTTTCTCCCACTCGCGGTCATGACGAAAAACTGTCCGGTAGCCAGAGGTTTGATCGCAGATCTCACAGAATGCCACGGATGGCAGAAGTGGACACGGATTGCCGGGATTTTCAGGATTGGAGAATAGAACTAAAATCCCCCAATCGCTTAATCGCCTAATCTCTTTTCTCCCCGCTACGCAATTCCACCGCCAGCGCCTCCAGCGCGCGCACGAGGAGTAGCCGCCAGAAATCGTCCTCGTCGATGGGGATGTAGACCGCCTCGCGGCCCACATGGATCGAATTTTCAGGGATGAAATCGCCGGCGTCATCGGTGTGTCCGAGGGAGAGGCGCAATTGGCTTTGCAACTTGCGGCGGCGGCTGTCGCCCAGATCCGCAATGAAGATGGCGACCTGATCGCGGCGGCGGCCAATCGTGGGGATGCCCGCCTTCAGCGCCAGCGTCTTGATCAAAATCTGGTAGAAGAGATTCTCCACGGCTTCGGGCAGGCCGTCGGTTTCGGGATCTTTGCCGAAGCGGTCGAGCAACTCCCCCTTCATCTCGTCGATCTCCTGCGGTGTGATCAGCCCGGCGATGCGGCGGTAGAGATGAAGGCGCAGATTCTCCTCCGGCACATACTCGTCGGGGATCTCGGCCACAAAGGGAAGATCGAGCGTCACCGGCGGGGCCAGCGGATCGTCGAGGGCGAAGGGCAGGGGAGCGGTGATTGGGGACTGGGGACTGGGGACTGGGGACTGCGGAGTGGGCTGCCGTCCGCCGTCGGCCATGCGCTCAAAGCGCGCCTTTTTGTCGCGCATCTCGTTGATGGCCTGGGTCAGCAGCCGTGTGTAGAGATCAAAGCCGACGGCGGCGATCTGTCCATGCTGGCGCGAGCCGAGCAGTTCGCCGGCGCCGCGGATCTCCAGATCGCGCATGGCAATGCGGAAGCCAGCGCCCAATTCCTCGCTGCTTTCGAGCAAGGCTTCAAGGCGGCGGCGGGCGTCGAACGAGAGCGATGTATGTTTGTCGTAGAGCAGATAGCAGTAGCCGCGCACCGCGCCGCGCCCCACCCGTCCGCGCAGTTGATAAAGTTGCGCCAGCCCAAAATGATCGGCGCGGTTGACGATCATCGTGTTGGCGCGGCGAATGTCCAGCCCGTTTTCCACAATCGTAGTGCAGACCAGCACATCGATCTCGCCGTCGGCAAACTTGATCATCACCTCTTCCAGATCGCGTTCCGACATCTGGCCGTGGCCCACGCCGATGGTCGCTTCGGGAACCAGCCGGTGGATGCGCGCTGCGATCTGCTCGATCCCCTGCACGCGGTTGTGGACAAAGAAGACCTGCCCCTGGCGGTCGATCTCGCGCTGGATCGCCTGCTTCACCAACACCTCGTCGTATTCCGAAAGAACGGTGCGCACGGGCAACCGTTCCTGCGGTGGGGTGCTGATGGTACTCATGTCGCGCACGCCGCTCAAACTCATGTGCAGGGTGCGAGGGATCGGGGTGGCGCTGAGCGTGAGTACATCCACCTGGGTGCGCAGTTGTTTGAGCCGCTCCTTGTGGGCGACGCCAAAGCGCTGTTCTTCGTCCACCACCAACAGCCCTAGATCGCGGAATTCAACATCATTGCTGAGCAGTCGGTGTGTGCCGATGATAATATCCACGCGGCCTTCGCGCAGCCCTTTGAGTACCGCTTCCTGTTGGGCCGGCGTGCGGAAACGCGAGAGCATCTCCACGCGCAGGGGGAAGGCAGTCAGACGGCGGCTGAAGGTGCGGTAATGTTGCTGGGCGAGGACGGTGGTGGGTACGAGGACGGCCACCTGTTTGCTGTCCGAGACGGCTTTAAAGGCGGCGCGGATCGCCACCTCGGTCTTGCCATAGCCCACATCGCCGATGATGATGCGATCCATCGGCTGGTCGGATTCCATGTCGCGCTTCACATCCTCGATGGCGCGCAGTTGGTCCTCGGTCTCTTGGAAGGGGAAGGCGGACTCCATCTCTTCCTGCCAGGGCGTGTCGGGGCTGTAGACATAGCCGGGGACGACCTCGCGTTCGGCGTAAAGGGCGAGCAGATCCTCGGCGATATCCTCGACAGCTTTCTTGGCCCGCTCTTTGACGATCTGCCAGTCTGCCGTCCCCAGCCGCGTCACTGCGGGGGGGACGCCGCCATCCCCTGCGCCGACGTAGCGGCTCAATCGGTCCGCTTGATGGACGGGCACATAGAGTTTATCGCCCTGCGCATAGTTCACCTGAAGATATTCCCGCTCGGCGCCGCCCAACATCAACTGCACCAATCCCTCATACTGGCCGATGCCATGTTCCATGTGGACGACGTAATCGCCCGGCTTCACGTCGGCAAAGAAGAGTTCGGGCGCGACGGTGGACTGCGCCTTGCGGCTTTTACGCGCTGCCGGTTTGTGCCAACCGAAGAGTTCGGCGTCGGTGAGAAGATGGAGATTGGGGATTGGATATTGGGTATTGGGTATTGTCTCGCCTTCGCTCCCTCGCTCCCTCGCTCCCTCGCTTCCTCCCTCTTCCCCGCGCAGGACGAAGCCATCGCCGACGATGCCCTGCAGCAGGGTGACGCCGCGCGTCGGGGGGGTGGGCAGATCGGGTTGGAGGTTGACGGGGATCTCTGCTTCGGTCAATTCCTCTTGGAGGCGGGCGGCCTGGCGGCTGATCAGCACCACGCTGTGGTCGGCGCGCAGATACTTTTCGATCTCGCGCACGAGCTGTTTGGTCTCGCCGCCAAAACTGGGGCCAGGGATAAAGGCGCGGGCCAGCGGCGTATTGGCGCTCTGCGCATGGCCGGTTAGGTCCCCAAAGCCGAGGATCAGTGGCTGCCGCTGCCGGATTTGCTCTACAATTTCGGCAGGGCTGAAGAAGCTGCTGGCAAAATGTTCGGGCAGTTCGCCGCTGCGGATCAACTCGGTGCGGATCTGCTCGCTGCGCCGCGCGGTTTCCTCAAATTCGCCGATCAGCGCCGCGCCGTCATCTACAATAAGCAAGGCGTTATCGGGCAGGTGATCGATCAGCGAGGCCGGGCGGCTGTAAAAATAGGGGATGTACCACTCGATGCCGCGGAAACTCTGGCTTTCGGCCAGATGATCCGTCTCCTGCCAGATCTCCTCGCGGATGGCGAGCAGCAGCCGCGGATCGTCGAGGGCGGAAGTTGCGAATTGCGAATTGCGAATTGCAGATTGAGAATTGTTCTCGCCGTTCGCTTCTTCTCTTCCTCCCTCCCTCTCACCTTCTCTCCCTCTCATCCGCTCCAACGCCTTAGGACCATACTTGCTCAGCGCTTCGCTGCCGGGGCCGATCTCAATGCGTTCGACGCGGCGCTCAGAGCGCTGGGTGGCCGGGTCGAAGATGCGCAGGCTTTCCACTTCGTCGCCGAAAAGATCAATGCGCACTGGATGGGGCAAATTGGGCGGCCAGACGTCGATGATGCCGCCGCGACGGGCGAAGGTCCCCGGCTCTTCGACGACTTCCACCGGGTTGTAGCCGGTCTGCGCCCAGCGTTCGAGCATCTCCTCCAGCCGCACGAACGATCCGGTGGAAAGGGAGCGCAAGGCCATGCGCAGTTCCTTGGCGGGCAGGCTCTTTTGCAGCAGGGCGCAGGCCGACGCCACGATAATCGGCGGCGGGCCGGACCGACTTTGCAGCGCCGCCAACGCCGTCAACCGTTGCTGGCGAGTGCGATCCGTCCAAAAGATGCGCTCATAGGGCAGGGCGTCAGGTTGGGCAAAGTGGAAGATGGGCGGTCCACCCTGATCCGCAGGCGGCAAAAAGGAGGGCAATCGGTCGAGCCAGCGTTGAGCGTTCTCGGCGCGCATCGTCAAGATCACCAGCGGCGCGGACCGATGCACCGCCAGCCCAGCCGCTACATACGGGCGCGCCGCTTCTAACAGGGCCAGCGGTTCAGTGTTCCCCTCGCCCAACACCTGCTCATACGCGGGGAGACGACGCAGCAGCGGCAATAGACCGGAAAGATCCATAGGGGTGTCCGTGGGAATTGAGAATGATGAATTGTGAATTGCGAGGAGCGAATTGCGAGGGGCGAGTTGCTACCTGCCACTTGCAACCTGCAACCCTCTGCCTCTCCGCCTCACCCGTTGTACTTGTTCATCGCTGCTTCAACGCCCTCAAAAATCCACGTTTCGATGGCGTCGGCGATTGTTTCGCGCAGTGGACCGAAGACTTCTTCCTCGCCCGCGCTGAAGTTTTGCAGCACGTAGTCGGCAGGGTCCATGCGACCAGGTGGACGGCCAATGCCCACGCGCAGCCGCGGAAATTCCTGGGTGCCGACCAATCGGATGATCGACTTGAGGCCGTTCTGCCCGCCGGAACTGCCGTTGGGCCGCAGGCGGATTGTCCCCGACGCCAGGTCGAGATCGTCCATGATCACGAGCATGTCGGCGGGGTCGATGTTGTAATAGCGGACCAGCGGCGCGACGGCTTCCCCACAGGCGTTCATAAAGGTGAGCGGTTTGATCAGCAGCACTTTCTCGCGTTGTCCGCCCCGCCCCACCCAGCCATCGCCCAGACGGGCCTTGTGCTGCATCTTGTTTAATTCGATTTGGTGGCGGCGCGCAAAGAGATCGACAGTCTGAAAGCCGATGTTGTGTCGGTTGCGCGCATACTGTGGGCCTGGATTACCCAGGCCCACAATGGTTTTTACATTTGCCATCGGTTCGATCCGATCAGCTTCGGTTTTTGAGAAGAGCCTGCGTAAAAAATTCATCGCCGTAGGGATCGGTTATCCGGCCCGGCTCAGCGTCCATTCCAGCAGCCGTTTGCCCACAAAAATAGCCAGAAGAATCAGGAAGATCCCCGCGCTGTAACGCACGCCGCTCATAAATCGTTCGCGCAGACGGTCGAGCGCCAACGCCTCTCCCAATTCACCGGTGAAATTAGCCCCCACCTGCGTTGTATTTCCCGCTGCGCCGCCTGTCCCCGTGGCAGAACCGGTGTTCCCTGTGCTTCCTGTGTTGCCCATGGCGACCAGGGCTTCGGTAGGCGTCGGTTCGGGGGCGGGTGTCACGCCCAGATTGGGCTGTTCCACATTCACGATGGCTGGGGTCGGTTGTGGCAGCGGTGTCGGCGTATCAATTGGAATGGGCGTTGGTGTAGGACCACCCGCCGTGACGTCATTCGATTGCGTCTCACTAAATTCTGGCGTAGGCGTGGGTTCCTCAACGATGGGCGCCTGCTGGTTAACGCTCAGGTTTGGCGCGAAATGCTCGGAATAATTGCCATCTGGCCTTACAACGCGTAGGCGCAGAGAATAGATCCCCGCTGGGAGATCGCTCGTCTGCCAGATCCCAAGTTGTCCATTGACGACCGCACGGGTGCTGCCATCAAAGTAGATATAAGCATCATCGCCGTTAGGCTCTTGTTTATAGTAGAGTTCGTACCGTTGAAATGAGTCGTTGGCGGCTGTGCCGGTAACAGTCACAGCCCCGCTTACTGCACTGCCGGGTGCAGGCGATGTAATGCCAGATGCCTGGGCTTGAAGCGGTGAGGCGGGCTGCTGTGCATTCAAAAGAAGGACCAAAGCCAGTACACAAAGCAGACGCCAACTGTAGGAATACAATTTCATATTAATTTGAAGACGCCCCTGTAGCGTTGCTACGCAAATAAGCGACAATAGCCAGGAGTTGATCGTCGGTCAGGTCAGGACGGCCACCGCTGGGCGGCATGACGCCGCCGCTGGTATTGGCCGGATCCCCAGGCCACCGGCCCACCCGGATCATCTCGATCACCTCTGGCGCTTCATGAGCAAGGACAAGCTCTGAATCGTTCAAACTCACGCCGAGATGGGTGACGCCCTGCCCTTCTGTCCCGTGGCAGGCGGCGCAGGCTTGTTGGAAGAGCTGTCTGCCCTCAGCGATCAACGCTGGATCAGCCGCAATCGGTTCCACAGGCGTGAAGGCCGCCGGATTCTCGGCAATCGTCGGCAGCACAAATTCACTTTCGGTCTGGGCGACTACGGGCGCTGTTGTCTGCCCTAAGACAATGAAGACGATCATCACAACGCCTACGATCACCGTCACCGGCTGCCAGGGGATGCGTTCATTCTCGCCTGTCAATTCGCCGCGGTAAATGGCGATCACGCAGAAGACGGTGATCATCATAAAGGCGATCATCGCCAGGAAAGGGATGGTGACAAAGCCGAACCAGTTGATCCACTGGATGGTACACGAGACGCCAGTTCCGCAGGCCGTAGGTGCGCCGAAGAGCGTCGTCTTCTCCAGCAGGTAGTGATAGGTCGAGATGCCCTGCCCAAAGATGGAAAAGGGCAAGACCAGGTAGGCCAGGTGACGATCCCGGCGCAGCAGCCCCACGGCAAGTAAGAGCGCCAGCGGGTACATGAGGATGCGCTGATACCAGCAAAGCGCACAGGGGAGAAAGTGGCGGACCTCGCTAAAGTAGAGGCTCCCCAGGGTAGCCACCCAGGCTGTCAGCAACGCTCCGTAAAGGGCGAAGTTGCCAAATCGATTGAAAATCGGCGTTTCGTTCATAGAGGCTTGACTCAATTATCTAGATGCATCGACCAGCCGCTTGATCTCATCGGTCAATGCTTGATAGTTAAAAGGTTCTGGCATCAGGCGTCCATTAACGATGATGGATGGCGTGCTGTTCAGATTCAACCCGATTGCCTGACCTACGGATGCCTGCACCTGGTTGAAATATTGCTGGCCTACGACACATTGACGGAGACGGTTGCTGTCCAGGCCAAGCTCCTGCGCATAGGTAGTCAACCGGTCAATCGTAAAGCCCGACGGTCCTTCGTTGGTGGCCCGGAAGAGACGATCGTGGTAGACCCAGAATGCGCCTTGATCGGCGGCGCACTCAGCAGCTTGCGCTGCGAAAAACGCCGTCTCTCCGTGGCTGCTCAGGGGGAAGTAGTGATATTCAAAGCGTACACTGCCCGGTTCCACTGCACCGTCAGGCGAAATGTAATTTTCCATCAACTGCGGCTTGATCATTTGCGTCCACTGGGAGCAGGCCGGGCAGCGGAAATCTTCCCACGCCTGGATCACCACCGGCGCGTCAGGGTTGCCCAGCGTTCGAGGCCCTACCCATTCCGCAGGATAACCTTCGTAGACCTCGGCAGAGACGGGTCTGGGTTGATTGGCGACCACCAGCGCCACGACGATCAACACAACGATCACGGCGGCGCCGCCCACAAGCCACAATCCCATCGGTACGGATTTCTTCTTCGCAGCAGTGGCTGCAGATACAGGTCTGGATGTGCGTTTTGGAGTAGTTGTCATAGCCCCCTCAAATGAATAATGCTGTACACTATCGAACTATTATTATATCGTTTGTAGACCTGAGTCTCCAAACTTTCGGTGGGGACGGGATTGGGGACTGGGGATGGCGCAACGCCCACTTCGTGATCGTGGAACACGGGCCTCCGGCCATCGGGGACTGGGGATCGGGTGGAGAGTTTAACGTGACCGATCCCTCATAGGCGCCAACATAAGGGATAAACGGGCAAGTGCCGGGGACTTTTCGCCGCAGCAAGTCGAGGCATCCACGCCTGGCGTCACGTCCAGTGTGAAGTCCCCGGCACTTTCGCAGGCCCTTATCGTAGCGCTTATACCCCGATCCCCAGTCCAACAAAGAGAGGAACTACCAATGCAACTCAAAGATCGTGTGGCAATCGTGACCGGCGCCAGCCGTGGGATCGGCGCGGCGGTGGCCGAGGCGCTGGCCCAGGAAGGCTGCCATCTGATATTGGCGGCGCGCAGCAAGGAGGTCATCCTTGCCCTGGCCGAGCGTCTGCGCCAGGACTATGGTGTGCGCACGCTCGCTCTGACTGTGGATATGAGTGACGAGGCGCAGGTACGGTCGATGATGGCCCAGGCCGAGGAGCACTTCGGCGGCGTGGATATTTTGATCAACAACGCGGGGATGGGCATCTACGGCGCTGTGGATGAGGTAAAGATGAACGATCTGCGCCACGTCTTTGATGTCAACTTCTTTGGAGCAGTGGCTGCCATGCAGTTCGTTGTGCCGGGAATGCGCCGTCGGGGCGGTGGACTCATCGTCAATGTCAGCAGCATTGTGGGCAAATTCCCATCGCCGTTGGGCGGCGGCTATACTGCTACCAAGTACGCATTGGAGGGCGCCAGCGCTGCTGCCAGGGCTGAGTTGGCGCGCGACAAGATCAAGGTGATCGTCGTGCGACCCGGGCTGACCGAAACCGAATTTTCGCAACATTCACGGGTGAGTATCCCCGGCGCAGAATCGTTACAGGGCGAAAGTCATGCGCCCATGCGCGGCGTCCCTGCGCAGAAAGTGGCTGACCGCATTATCCGCGCTATCCACTGCGAGGAACGTGAAGTCTATATCACCCTTTTCGACCGGTTGTTGGTCCTCGGCGCGGACGCGTTCCCAGGTCTCTATGCCTACGCATTACAGTGGGCGGCTTGGTTCCGTCGTCGCCGCTTTGCTCAATCCAGAGGCAAACCCACTGAGGAGATCGTCATCGCCCTGCCCCCGTGGATCCTCGGACTCTTCATCGCTGTCGGCGCGCTGATCTGGCTGGGAAAGGCAAAAGGCAAAAGGCAAAAGAAGTAAGGCAAAAGGCAACAGGAGGGCAGGTTTGCAGGTGGCAAGTTGCAGGTTTGCAGGTTTGCAAGTGGCAGGTGACAATCGCCTTCGCAATTCGCAATTCGCAATTCGCAATTCGCAATCCCCAATCACTCCTCTTCCGGCTCCGGCGCGTAGGCCAGATCCAGCGCTTTTTCTGTGACTTTGTGATAGATCTGCGCCAGCCGATCATAGGTTTCGATGCTCTCAACTGGGAAGGGGGGATGGCCCAACCGGCGCAGCAAGGCCAGTTTGATGGGCGGCGGCGCAATGTGATGATGCAATTGTGAGAGCCTCTTTGGGGATCCCCAAAAATTCTCAAGTTGAGCAGCCAGAGGAACGCCCGTTTCGCCAGGTCTGCCCAGCGAGCCAAGCGGATGCGGCTCGTTGATGGGCTGGGCTGGCAAGACTGCGCCCGAATCGTCCTTTTCGCTACGGCGCTGACGCAAGGCTTGCAACACCTGCTGTCGATCCCGTCCGCGTAGACGAAAGAGCAGCCAGGGATCGTCGTCCAACATCTGCCCTAACAAATAGAGGACAGCCGCGGCATGTTTACAGGGCTGACCAATGTCCTGGCACTGGTTGCAGCGGATCTCCATGTCGTAGCGTCCGCCGGGCATGAGGTTGACGCCAGCCTGTTGGAAGAGTTCGTCGATGTTGGTGGGCATGTCGCCCGCCAGCAGTTGGGCCACGTAGATCGCCTGCCGGTTCAAGGCATCGAAGACGCCCTGCCACTGTGGATCGGTCAGCCGGTTCATCAAGATCTCGATCTCGCAGAGTCCTGTGTCGCGATCCTCGATCTGGGCGGTGACGCGGCCTACCTGCACTTCCAGCGCCTTCACCTGGCCGCGCCGTGCATAGGATCGGCCGCGGCGCAGATGGGGTTCGTAGCCTAGTTGACTCAGTAAATCCAGCCAGCGTTCGGACCAGGGCTGATTGGTCATCCCATGACCTCCTCTTCCACGTCCTCTTTGCGCAGAGCGAGGATGCGGCGCAGTTCGTCGGTGTCGATCTCAGCCAGCCAATCTTCGCCGCTGCCCACAATTGACTCGGCCAATGACTGTTTTGTTTCGATCAACTCGTGGATGCGTTCTTCGAGCGTGCCGGCCACCACAAATTTGTAGACATGTACACTGCGCCGTTGACCAATGCGGAAGGCGCGGTCGGTAGCCTGGTTTTCCACCGCCGGGTTCCACCAGCGATCAAAGTGGAAGACATGATTGGCGCGGGTCAGGTTGAGACCGACGCCGCCGGCGCGCAGGCTGAGGACAAAAATGGGCGGGCCATTTTCGCTTTCCTGGAAGGAGCGGACCATCTGATCGCGCTTGGCTGCGGGGGTACCTCCGTGCAAAAAGAGGACTTCGCAGCCGAAAGTCTCTTGTAAATGGTTTTGCAGCAGATGTCCCATCTCCACAAACTGGGTAAAGACAAGAGCGCGGTCGCCCACACTCAGCGCTTCATCGAGCATTTCGGTCAGGCGGCTCAGTTTGCCACTGCGCCCCTTCAGCGGTTCCTTTTCGCCCAAGAAGTGGGCCGGGTGGTTGCAGACCTGTTTCAGCCTGAGCAGCAGACTGAGGACCAACCCACGGCGTTGGATGCCTTCGCTCTGCTCTACCCGTTCCATCGTCTGCTGGATCACGTCGTTGTATAGCGTCGCCTGTTCCTTGCTCAGCGGGCAATAGACCACCATCTCGTTCTTCTCCGGTAGATCGTTGATGATCGTCGGGTCGGTCTTGAGACGGCGCAGGAGGAAGGGCTGTACCAGTCGGCGCAATTCGGATAGGGCAGCCTCGTCGTTATAGCGTTCGATGGGCAGAATATACTGCTGGCGAAAGCGCTCACGGTTGCCCAAATAGCCCGGGTTGAGGAATTCCATAATGCTCCAGAGTTCGAGCAGACGGTTTTCCACCGGTGTACCCGTGAGGGCCATGCGGTTGAGCGCGTGAATGCGCCCGGCTGCCTGGGTCTGTTTGGCGCTGGGGTTTTTGATATTCTGCGCCTCGTCAAGGATCACATCGCTCCAGGTGATCGATTCCAACGTGGCAATGTCGCGGCGGGCCGTGCCATAGCTCGTGATCACCAGATCATGCGCCTTCAGCGCCTCGATAAATTCATCGCCGGCCTGCCTTCCGCTGCCGTGGTGGACCAATGCTTTCAACTGCGGCGCAAATCGTTCGATCTCATGTCGCCAGTTGGCGACGACGCTGGTGGGGCAGATGAGCAGCGACGGCGCCACAGTCTCACCGATGGCGGCGGCGTTGTTGCGTTGGTGCAGCAGCAGTGCAATCGCCTGGATCGTCTTGCCCAGGCCCATGTCATCGGCCAGACACGCACCCAGCCCCACCCGACGCAGATAATCGAGCCAGCCGACGCCGCGACGCTGGTAAGGACGTAGCTTGCCTACGAATCCTTCCGGTTCCTCGATTTCTTCGACCTGTTCCTGGCCGCGCAGCCGCGTCAAAACCTTGTCGAGCCAGCCTTCAACCTCCACTGTGTCCAGCGGCAAGACTTCGCTGATCGCTCTATCCAGATCCAGCGCGGGTATCAGTTCGTTGCCGGTGACGAGTTCTTCCCCATCCTCGCGCAGATAAGCCTGCGCCATCCGCACAGCCTGCAACAAGTTCAACTGTCCTTCAGGGCGGTTTTTGCGCAGGAAGGTACGCGCTGCCTCGGCCTGGAGAGGATCTAACTCTACCCAGCGCCCGCGAATGTTGATCAGCGGGGATTGCAGCGCAACCAATTGCTCGAATTCCTCGGGATTGAGCGGCTGATCCCCCAATGTCAGCTCCCAGTGGAAGCGGATCAAACTGTTAAGCGTCAGCGCGCCCCCTATCCGCGGAGAGGATTCGGTTGTAGGTCGTCCAGTCTCTGCGAGATCCGGTCGATCCTCGCTGAAGAGGCGCAGACGCATCCCCAGCCGTGTGTGGGCCTGTGCATGCCACCAATTGGGGAAGACAACGCCAAACCCGCTGCTCTCTAGCAATGGACCAATCTCGCGCAGGAATTGGTAGGCGTCTTCGGTGGAAAGCCGCGCCATCTCAGGCCTGGGCGAGCGCAGGCTCTCTTTGATCGGCGCAAAGAGGCGACTGGCTGCCCCTAACCCAGCTAGCAGACGTTCCTGGGGTTGATCGAAACGGCGTCCATTGACGCGCAGCGAATGGTTCTTCTCTTGCCAGACCTGCTCGGCAGGGACCATCAACTCGGGGTTGTCGCGCGCTTGTAGATAGTAGCGCAAGATCCATGTGGCATCGCCAGCAGTATTCAACTGTCCGGTTGTGTTCTGATCGAAGGCCTTGACGTCCGGCGACTCCAGCACAAAGGTGAGGCGGAAGTTAATATCCGCATTGCTGGCGTGGAGTTGCTCGATCCAGGCCAGCCAGTTTTGGTAGAGTTGGTGTGCGGGTTGCGGCGGCAGTTGCAGACCCAGATTTTCTGACAAAAGATGGTGGATCCACTGCCCGGCTGAGGAACTCAACTGGAAAAGCGTCTTTTCGGACCAATGGCGGATGGCCCGATCCACCAGGGTGGCGATGAAATGTTCGACCAGCGCGCCAGAGGACGGCGCGCTTTCCAATGTAGCCAGATTATAGGCCCGACAGATCGGCGGCATAGCGTCCACCAGCATCTCCAGGCGGCGGCGCAATTCGCTATCGCGCAAGGATGGCTGCCATAGCGCCGAGAACCGTCCGGTAGCCTCCGACGTCAGCCCAGGGATAAAGTGCTGACCGGCCAATGTCTCCAACACATACTTGGCGGCATGGCTCCAAAACAGGAGATCATTCCCCAGCCGCGCATGGTGCAAGAGAGAGGTCGGCCCTGTGCCCTCTAAAAGTTGACGGCTGCCCAGCCGCGTCAAGAAGGTCAACGCGGGGAAGGGTTCAAAGGCCAGCCCCGTGATCTGCCACGGCGCCAGACGTAACGGCGCTGTCTCTGCGCCGGAAAGCGCCGTCACCCCCCGTTGAAAGGAGCCGCGGCGCGGTTGCGGTTGTCCCAACTGGCTGGGCAACCAGGCAGTCGCATTGGCGAGTTGACCATCCAATCCATCGCCGGCGGTCACCAATTCGCGGATCAACTGGCGAAGCTGGCCGACGGGCATTTGCGCCGGGTGCGAAGGAACCTTCGTCGGACGGCGTCCATTGCCTTCGGCGCGACGGGCAGCCGCAGCGTCGCTGCCATTGGCGTGACCGTTGGTATGCGCTTCTCGCTCTCCATCGGTCGTTCCGTTGGCAGGGTCGGATTGTTCAATTTCAGCCCAAATGAAAAGCTGACCGTCCGGTACTTTGGTTTCTGCTGGAAGCCATGCGGCATGAATGGTTAGAGGCATAAACTATATTGTACAGCGCAAAGCGAGGATAGACCAAATTTCTGGCATTTCATCTGTGTACGTTTTCTCTCTATGTTGTGGGCGATTGCTCTGCGTAGCGTCCTATCCGGGGGCAAAATGTGAACTCTTTATACCGGCTATCTATATCGGGATCGGTAGTTGGGTTGCGTCATCTATGGTAGCGTAAGCCTGTCGTTTCGCCTGTGTATAGAGAGGAAGTGGAAAAAATGCGTCTTTTAGGATTAAGAGGATTATCGCCAAAGTTTGTGATCAAACAGGTTTGGAAAGATTTTTCTAGAGACGACATGCTCTCGTATGCGGCTGCCGTTGCCTATCATCTGCTCTTCGCCCTTTTCCCGTTTCTGCTCTTCCTCTTTGCGCTCTTTACCCTGCTTGATGCGCCCGGCCTCTTTGATTGGCTCTTAGACCGGCTTGAGTCGGCTGTCCCCGACGAGGTTATGGAACAGATCGAGGAAGCGATTGATGAAGCGCGCGAACAACAGGGCGGCGGCTTGCTTTCGTTCAGCCTGCTCATGTTCATTTGGATCGCTTCAGTGGGGATGCGTTCCGCGATGAACGCGCTGAACATTTCCTACGATGTTGAAGAAACTCGGCCCATCTGGAAGCGTTACCTGCTTTCGATCCTATACACGATTGGGCTGGCCCTTCTGGTGATTTTGGCCACTTTCCTTATGTTCTTTGGACCTCAGGTAACCAATTGGCTGGGTGAGCAGGCAGGCGCCCAGGAATATGTGATCTTCTTGTGGCGTTGGTTGCGGATACCGCTGGCGGCATTGCTGGTTATGATCGCTGTGGCTGTGATCTATTTTATGCTGCCCAATGTGGAACATCACTTTAAACTCTTCTCGCTCGGCTCGGTGCTTACCGTTCTACTCTGGATCGTCTCGTCGATTGGCTTTCAATTTTGGATCAACAACTTCGCCGAATATAACCTCACCTACGGTAGCGTCGGCGCGGTGATCATTCTGCTCACCTATCTCTATATATTGGCTGTGGTTCTTCTTCTCGGCGCCGAACTCAATTCAGTCATTCTTCGCCACGCGCCCTCTCCAGACGATCCTAAGCTGTTGGGGCCATCTGCCCATCGCAAAGGATGAAGGGTGAAGGGTGAAAGATGAAGTCATTGGTTGTTGGCGCGTGTCTTCTTGATGATGGTAGTGCGGATGGCGATCAATTCGTTCTTCACCCTTCACCCTTCACCCTTCTTTACGCCAGGACTGCTTGATTCTTGTTGAACTGCGGCAGATAGTCGCCGTGCGCTTCGATCAGATCGTCTACCAGCGCGGTGATCTGATCCAGATCCAGCTCGGCGGCGGTGTGCGGATCGAGGAAGGCGGCATGGTAGACGTAGTCGCGGTTGCCGGTGAGGGCTGCTTCTACCGTCAGCGATTGAACGTTGATGTTGGTCTGCATCATGGCGGCCAATTGCGGCGGCAGGGTGCCGATGCGCGTGGGCTGCACGCCGTTGGCATCGACAAGACAGGGGACCTCCACACAGCAGCCCTGGGGCAGATTATCGATCAAGCCATAGTTAGGCACATTGCCGTAGATCACCTGTGGCGTGCCGCTCTCCATGCTGTAGATGATCTGCGAGCCATATTCCAGGCTGCGTTTCACCGTCAACATGCGCCGTGTGGCGCGATCCAGATCCTCGTCGCTACCGTCGGTGGGCGCGCTATCTTGGCCCCCGTTGTCGGTGAAAAAGGCGAACTTGGGATCCTCGAATTTATGGCGCAGATAGTTCCAGCCTTCAATCTGCCGTTCACAGCGGGTGATATATTCGTCCAGCGGCACATTGAACTCTTCGATGAGATCAGGTCGGTCGCGTTTGATGAACCAAGGGGTGTATTCGGCGAAGTGTTCGCTCGATTCGGTGACAAAGTAGCCGAACTTCTCGAAGATCTTGTAGCGGACGATGTTCCAATCGGGCACACGTCCCTCTTCGATCACTTTGCGGATCAAGGGGTAGAGGCTCTGCCCATCCTTCTCGAATTTAAGATAGAAAGCCATGTGGTTGATTCCGGCGCACAGATAGTCGATCTCGTCGTAGGGGACGCTGATATCGTGGGCCAACTGGTGTGCGGTCCCCTGCACGCTGTGGCAGAGGCCAACCGTCTTGATGGTGCTGGCGCGGCTGATGGCCCAACAGTTCATCGCCATGGGGTTGACGTATTGGAGGAAGGTGATGTCGGGGCTGAGTTCCTCCATGTCGCGGCACATCGCCAACAGCACGGGGATGGTGCGCAGCGCCCGCATAATGCCGCCGATCCCCAGCGTATCGGCGATGGTTTGGCGCAGACCGTACTTCTTTGGGATCTCAAAGTCGACGACGGTGCTGGGCTTGTAGCCGCCCACCTGGACCATCGAGATGGCGTAGTCCGCATCGACCAGCGCCTGACGGCGATCCATGGTCGCTTCGATCCGAGGCGAGACGCCCAACGCTTCCGCGATCTTGTGGGCTACCACTTCCGAGGTGCGCAGCCGCTCGGCGTCGATGTCGTGTAAGACAATGTGGGCATCCTCGGCCAGTTCGGGATAGCTGAGAATATCCCCCATCAGGTTTTTGGCGAAGACAGTGCTGCCCGCGCCAATAAAAACTACTTTAGCCATGAATTAACTCCTGTTGTGAGAATGTAGGGTGTGAAAAGGGATTGGTGACTGGTGATTAGGGATAGGGAAGCACACACTCTCTGCTCCCAGTCACCAATCCCTAATCACGATTTTCGTTCTGCGCCTCGTCGTGATGAATGACAGCGACGCGTCCTTGATGGAGATGACAATAGTAGGAATTGGGCTGGCTGCGAAGCTGGCAGCGTTCCCCGGCGCGGGTTTGGGCATGACAGCGCCGCGGTTCAGGATCGGTTTCTTCGCTTGGCCGATCGGCTTCGGCTTTGAGGGTGAGGAACTCTGCCAACAAAGCTTCGGAGACGCTCTCCGGATCGCGCAGATCGGGTTCAGCTTCCACACCGTTATCGCTGAGGATAACCTTTTCCTCACTCAATATCGTCTTTGCCAGCGGAATTGTTCCTTCGGGCGGAGATGGTGGGCGGATCTCCTCTGTGTCGGGTAGCAGCGCCAGTTGATGCAGCAAATCGAACTCGGCGCGGTAGCCTTCCACAATTCCCTGTGGATCGGGCACGAGATGATCATCGGCAATCACGCCGACCGTCACTTCGCCGCCATAGCTGAGGATGCTCAAGCCCAGGCCAATCGATCCCGATTGGGGAACCCAGAAGACCATCTTATCGATCAGGCTGCCGCCAAAGTAGAGTTTCTGCTGTGGACCGGGGACATTTG
Organism: Caldilineaceae bacterium; assembly: GCA_019637695.1. Lineage (GTDB taxonomy): Bacteria > Chloroflexota > Anaerolineae > Caldilineales > Caldilineaceae > RI-153. Next base: position 17,667 of record JAHBVG010000017.1, read on the forward strand.
TCAGCACTGCGCTGGCTTTGCTGGCAAAGTACTCTTTGATTTTATTCGCGATCTCGTTGGGCACCAATCCCAGCCCGGCGATGATCTGATAGGTGATCAGCGCTTCGGGCGAGCGTTTGATGGCGTCCATGCGCCGTTTCACCTCAAAGAGCCGGTCCAGCGGATCTTCGATCCCCACGGGCAGGGTCAGATAGATCAGCGCCCATTGGTTGCCCAACTCGATCTTGTCGGTGATGGGGCGGATGTTGACAGGAACCATAGCGCGGATCTCCTTGCCCGTGGGATCATCCCCGCGCGAGAGCATGTATCGACGCAGCGCGCCGGTCAGCACCGCCACCAATACATCGTTGACCGTGGTCCCCGTGCGGTTTTTCACCAGCTTCACATCGTCCAATGCGATCACCTCGGACCAGGCCACATGCTTGGTGACGCTCAGATTCCCTTTGAAGACGGTACGGTCATCGCTCGTCATCAGCGCCAGCTTGCCCAGCACGCCGGCCGTCTTGCCAGCCAGCCAGGTCCCTTGCCCGGCCAGATCGAGCAGGTGACTGGGGTTGCTGAGCGTCTCCATCCCTTCGGAAAGGAGCGCCTCGCCCATCCCCACTGCGCTGTTGATGGTCTTGGCGGCCGAGCGCAGCAACGGACGCAACGGATTCCATCCCCCTTTGCGTTCTTTGGCGGGCGGCGCCTGCCATGAATCTTCTGGCGTGGGGTCGGTGAGCGAGAGCATGACGCTCACCAACGCGACGCCGTCTGCAATGCAGTGGTGGATGCGGCCCAGGATTGCGCTCCCTCCGTTGTAGTTCTCAATCAAGTAGAACTCCCACAAGGGCTTGGATGTATCAAGCGGATCGCTGACCATGCTGCTGATCAACTCCTCCAATACGGCGCGGTTGCCTGGCGCAGGCAGCGCGATCCGCCGCACATGGCCGCGCAGATCAAAGTGCGGATCGTCCTCCCAATAGGCGCGGCCCAGGCTGCCGGTCGGTTCCACCACCCGCTGCCGAAAGCGGCGGAAGCTCAACATCCGTTCAGCCAACGTCCGCACCAGCCGCGGATAATCGAGCGGCTCATCAAAGATCCACAACCCGTTGATCACCATGCGGTTGGTCGGCCCATCCACCAACAGCCAGGATCGATCCACGCTTGACATTACCTCGCGTCGCGCCATGATTTCCCCCTTCTATGACAAGATGCCGTCCGACCGCAGCGGTCGGCGATGACAAGATGATGGAATGTTAGGTGTTGCGTAATGCGTGAAGAATTGCGAGGGGCGAATTGCGAGGGGCGAATTGCGAACTGCGAACCTGCCACTTGCAACCTGCCACTTGCAATCTGCCACTTGCAACCTGCCACTTGCAACCTGCCACTTGCCACCACTTTTGCCTTTTGCCTTTTCTCGCCCTTTGCCTTTTCTGCGCTAACTGCCAACTGCTAACCGCTATCTGCTACCCGCTAAAACAGCCCCGTGATCCGTCCCGTCTCCAGATCGATGTCCACGCGCTCGGCGGCGGGGGAACTGGAGAGGCCGGGCATGGTGCGCATTTCGCCCAGCAGCGGATAGATGAAGCCGGCCCCCACGCTGGCGCGCACCTCGCGGATGGGGACGGTGAAGCCTTTGGGCGCGCCCTTCAGCGCCGGATCGTGGCTCAGGCTCAGGTGGGTCTTCGCCATACAGATGGGCAAATTGCCGAAGCCTGCCGACTCGTATTGGCGGATCTGCCGCTCGGCTAGATCCTCGAAGACGACGCCGTCTGCGCCGTAGATCTCGCGGGCGATGGTCTCGATCTTGACCTTGATCGGCTGAGCCAATTCGTAGAGGAAGCGGAAATCGGTGGGTTCCTCGGCGGCTTCGATCACAGCCCGCGCCAGATCCGTTGCGCCCTTGCCCCCCTCGGCCCAATGATTGGAGACGGCGACGCGGGCGTTTTCCTCTTGGGCGGCGCGGAAGATCGCCTCGACTTCGCTGTCATAGTCCGTGTGGAAGCGGTTGACGCAGACCACCGGGCTGACGCCATGTTTGCGCACATTCTCGATCTGTTTGCGCAGATTGGCCGCGCCCTCGTAGACATCGTCGGGGTTCTCGCGCAGGATCGACTCTGGCAAGGGACGGCCCGGCACAATGCGATATTTGCCCGTGTGCAGTTTCATCGCCCGCACCGTCGTCACCAACACCGCCGCGTCTGGGCGCAGACCGCTGGTGCGGCACTTGATGTTGAAGAACTTCTCCGCGCCAATGTCCGCGCCGAAGCCCGCCTCGGTGATCAAATAGTCCGCGGTCTTGACGCCGATCAGATCGGCCAGGATCGAACTGTTGCCGTGGGCAATGTTGGCAAAGGGCCCGGCGTGGACCAGCGCGGGCGTATTTTCCAGCGTCTGGAAGATGTTGGGCTTGGTCGCTTCCTTCATCAGCACCGTCATGGCGCCGGCGGCCTTGAGCATCTCCGCGGTGATGGGTTCGCGCTTGCTGTTGTTGCCAATCGTGATGCGCCCAAAGCGCTCGCGCATGTCGCGCAGACCCGTCGTCAAGGCCAAAATCGCCATCACTTCGCTGGCTACGCTGATGTCGAAACCGGTCTGGTGGGGGCGTCCGTCTGCCTTGCCGCCCAGCCCGACGATGATGTTGCGCAACTCGCGCTCGTTCACATCCATCACCCGCCGCCAGGTGACGCTGTAGGGGTCGATATCCAACTCGTTGCCCTGGAAGATGTGGTTGTCGATCATCGCCGCCAGCAGATTGTTGGCCGCCGTCACCGCGTGGATATCGCCGGTCATGTGCAGGTTGAACTGCTCCATGGGCACCACCTGGCTATAGCCGCCGCCGGCCGCGCCGCCCTTGATGCCGAAGGTCGGTCCTTGCGATGGCTGGCGGATGGCGATGGTGGCCGTCTTGCCCACAAGGTGCATGCCCTGGCCCAACCCCACCGTCGTCGTTGATTTTCCTTCGCCCAACGGCGTCGGCGTGATCGCTGTCACCAAGATGTAGCGGGCGTTGGGGCGATCTTTGAGCTTTTCCAGGGTCTCCAACTTGATCTTCGCCATGTGATCGCCATAAAGCTCAATGTCTTCGCGGGCCAGCCCCATCTTTTCCGCAATCTCCCAAACGGGCTGCAACGTCGCAGCCTGGGCGATATCCAGATCGCTGGGGATCGATTGAGTTGTCATCGTCGAAAACTCCTTGCAAGGGTGAGGGGTGATGAGAGGGTAAACAATAGTACCTTTGTGGATCGTTATTCTGGCGCAATAGCCTCATTCTGTGCGCAAACGAAGCGCCTCATGTAGCACTCGACGCAAAACCGATTCGGTCACAGGTTTTTCAACCGTGGAACGCAGATATTCACGCAGCGCGGTGTTGATCAAGGTTTGATAGCCACTGCCTGCGTCCTCGGCTCTGCTACGGAACTCCTCAAGAATATCGTCGTCCAGGTAGATGGTGATGCGCGTCTTCCCCGTACTGGGGATCAGCGCGCCTCGCTTACCTTTGGAAAAATCATATTCGCTCTTCATAATCTTGTACCTCTCGACGGGTTGCTCGCCGTACAGAAATCAACCTGATTTCATCGCCACGCAGAGTGTAGACTACCACGAGAATTTGGTTTGCGCTGCCCATACCTACAGCGATCCAGCGTTCTTCATCCTCAGCATCAAAATCTTCCATATGCAAAGCCAAATCATCATAGAAAACACCATCCGCATCAGCGAAAGAAACCCTATGCTTCTTGAAGTTGCTTTTTGCCTTTGCGGGATCGTACTGAAATCTCATCTGCTGAATATATGTATTTTGTGCATACGTGTCAAGATGAAGACGGAGGTGATAACAACGATCATTCAGGATCGGCTGTGATACGCTTTGAAGGTAGTCAGGAAAGCGAGTATCCCTGACAATAGCTATGGATGGTTGGTGCTACATACCTTCGTATCGTAGCATATCTTGCTCCGAACTACCACTATCTCCGACTGGATATGGGGTACTCATCAATAGAATTCCCCCCAAAATTGCGCCCACCCCAATCGCCCCCTATAATGAAATCAAGCGTGTGCGTTCTTACGGATTACGCATTACTTTTCCATCCATCGACCCAACGAAGGATTTTGATATGCTTAAGACACACAACTGCGGCGAACTGCGCAGCGGAGATGCCGGCAAAGAAGTGACGCTGGCCGGCTGGCTCAACCGGCGACGCGACCACGGCGGCCTCATCTTTTTGGATCTGCGCGACCGCTTTGGCATCACCCAAGTTACCGTTAACTCAGAGGAACAGCCTGCCGCCCACAGGAACGCGTCCGAGGCGCGCGGCGAATTTGTGGTGCAGGTCAAAGGACGGGTGCATCAACGCCCGCCCGGCTTCGAGAACCCCGATCTGGCGACGGGCATGATCGAAGTGCTGGCCGACGAAGTGACGATCTTGACCGAATCGCGCACGCCGCCCTTCTACCTCAGCGGCAGCAAGAGCGACGATGTGGACGAAGCGCTGCGTTTGAAATATCGCTATCTCGATCTGCGCCGCCCGCGCCTGGCCCAGAACATCATCCTGCGCCACAACATTGTGCGCTACATTCGTGAATTCTTCTATGCCCATGATTTTCTGGAGATCGAGACGCCGATCCTGCTCAAGAGTACGCCCGAAGGCGCCCGCGACTTTGTCGTGCCCAGCCGCGTCCATGCTGGCAAATTCTACGCCCTGCCCCAAAGCCCGCAGCAGATGAAACAACTGCTCATGGTCGCCGGCATGGAACGCTACTTTCAGATCGCGCGCTGCTTCCGCGATGAGGATCTGCGCGCCGACCGCCAGCCCGAATTCACCCAACTTGACCTGGAAATGAGCTTCGTCGACGTGGACGACATCCGCGCTTTGATCGAAGCCTTAATGATCGACCTGTCGGGTAAGGTCAGCCCCAAGCGCATTCAGCAGCTCCCCTTCCCGGTGATCAGCTATGACGAGGCCATGGAGAAGTACGGCATCGACCGTCCTGATCTGCGCTTCGGCTGCCAGCTTTTCAACATCACCGACGCCGTAGCCGAGAGCGGCTTTAGCGTCTTCCAAAATGCAGCGACAAGCGGTGGCCAGGTGAAGGGCGTCGTCTACCCCGGCGGCGCGGATCTCTCGCGTCGAGAACTCGACGGGTTTGGCGATTTCGTCAAACAGTATGGGGCCAAAGGCGCAGCCTGGATCGGCGTCACGGGCGCACCCGGCGCGGATGGCCGCTACCCTGCTGACGCCCTGCGCAGCCAGATCACCAAATTCCTCTCGCAGGCTGAGATCGACGCCATCATGCAGCGCAGCGGCGCGAAACAGGGCGATCTCATCCTCATCGTGGCGGATAAATCCTCGGTCGTAGCCCAAAGCCTCGCCAATCTGCGCTTGGATATTGGCAAGCGTGCCAACCTCATTGATCCAGATGTGCTGGCTTTTTGTTGGGTACTCGACTTTCCGCTGTTGGAGTACAACGAGGATGAGAAACGGTGGGAGGCGGTCCACCATCCCTTTACCAGCGCCAAAGACGAGGACTGGGATCGGCTGGAGAGCCATCCGGGCGAGGTCAAGGCGAAAGCCTATGACATCATCCTCAACGGCTGGGAAATTGGCGGCGGCAGCATCCGCATCCACCGCAGCGACAACCAGGCCCGGCTTTTCAAGCGCATCGGCCTCAGCGAAGAGGAGATCGACGCCCGTTTCGGCCACATCATCGAAGCGTTCCAATATGGCGCGCCCCCCCACGGTGGCATCGCCTTGGGCATCGAGCGCGTGGTGGCTCTCTACGCCGATGCGCCCAGCATCCGCGACGTGATGGCCTTCCCCAAGACGGCGATGGGTACGGATCTGATGTTAGAAGCGCCCAGCCCTGTGGATGAGCGGCAATTGGCCGAACTCCATATCCGCGTGCGAGAAGAAGATCTGAAGAAGTTGACGGAATCCTGAGTCGGCTCATCAGGACAAAGACGCGTGATTGAGTTGGCTGCCAACAAAAGACGCCCAGCCGAGGACCGATCCTCGGCTGGGCGTCTTTTGTTGGGTATCCCCGCATCGGGGACGGGCGTATCCGGCGAAAGGAACGTCCCCAACGAGGGGTCGTAATATCTTGCGTTCAGATAAATTAGCCCGGTACTGTCCTGTTTCTGGCCGGTGAAAGTGCGGTCGGTGGGCAGTGTACCGCTGCTGCTCCGAGTTGTGCCATAGGCGTGGTAGGTGCGGCTGGCGGTCTGCGTACCGGTGATATTGGTGGTGACGCTGTTGCTGCGTCGTAGTCATAACGGTCTACGTTGTTCACCCTGTCCACCGCATGGTAGTCCATAGGAGACAGGCCTTTCTTGATGCAGAGAGGAGGTATCTACCTTAGGTTCAGGCTGAGGCAGTCGGCTGGCAACGATGCAGGGGAGGAAAGACGCCGACAAACTCATATGAAACTGATTGTGATTATATGCGCAAACGGGGGTGCAGTGTCAAGAGTGAATTTCAACCTGCCGTCTTCCAACTCAAAGCTGACAGCGCTGCTCTCGGTTATGGGGGCTGCGTAGCGGATGGTCTTGATCAAAGTGCTGTCGTAGTCGAGCGTTTCGTGCTGTTGAGCGTAGTAGCCCACGCGCACACTGGGACCAATCACAATCTCGCCGCCGCTGGGTTCGTCCTGGCCGAGGCGCATGCTTACCAATAATCTGTGACACATCCACTCTTGCAGCAGTTCTCAATTTGAAAAAGGCGGGGCAGTTGACGGGTGCGAGAACACGTACACCACAGCCTTGAACTAGGATCAGAGGTGGGAGGTGCACCATGTTCAAGCGATTTATGACGAGGTTGCGAGGGTATGGGGAGCAGTTTCCTGACGTGCGCAAGGGGGGCAATCACCAACTGTACACGGTGAGCGATGCCTGCCTGAGTGCCTTTGGCGTGTTTTTCACCCAATCGCCGTCGTTTTTGGCTTATCAGCGCGAAATGCGAGTGCGCCAGGGACGGGATAACGCCCAAAGTCTCTTTGGGGTCAGTGCGATTCCGAGCGACAACGGGATCCGCAATTTGCTTGACCCTGTGGCGCCAAGCCATGTGGGCGGATTGTACTGGGAGACGTTTGCCGACCTGGAAGCGCAAGGGCTGCTGGCCGACCATCATGGGTTTGCGCAGCAATGGCTCTGTGCGCTGGATGGGGTGCAGTATTTCAGTTCCCATGCCATCCATTGCGACCACTGTACGCGCCGGCTCAACGGGGACAAGACGCTCTATACCCATAGCGTGATTGCACCGGTGCTGGTGGCGCCTGGACACGACTATGTGATTAGCCTGGAACCTGAGTTCATCACGCCCCAAGATGGCGCCGACAAGCAAGATAGCGAACAAGCCGCCATGCGCCGCTGGCTCGACCAGCACGCACGCCGCTTTGCCCCCGGCAGCCTCACGGTGATGACCGATGATTTGCACAGTCACCAGCCTGCTTGTGCCTGGTTGCGTGAGCATCACTGTCACTTCATCATGGTCTGTCGGCCCGAATCGCACCCATTTCTCTACGAGCAAGTCGCCGAGTTGACCAGGCTCAAGCTCATCCGTGAAATCGTCGCCACGCACTGGAACGGCAGGCAGCGGGAGCGCTGGACCTACCGCTTTGTCAATGATGTACTCCTGCGCAACAGTGCCGATGCCATCCCCGTGAATTGGTGTGAACTCATCATCGTGCGTGAAGATACGCAAGCACAGGTGTACCACAACACCTTCATCACCGATCATCGCCTCACCGACCAAAGTGTGGCACCCATCGTGGCGTCGGGCCGCGCCCGTTGGAAGACCGAAAACGAGAATCACAACACCCTCAAGCATCATGGGTATCATCTCGAACACAATTTCGGCCATGGTCAACAGCACTTAGCCTCCCTGTTGCTCAGCCTCAACCTCCTGGCTTTTCTCCTTCACACCGCACTGACCCTGACCGATGCCGCATACCTACAGATTCGCCACACCTTGGGCGCACGCAGAACCTTCTTTGATGACATCCGCACCTTGACCCGCTACCTCTACTTCGAGTCCTGGTCTGCCCTGCTCGCCTTCATGTTCCACGGTCTCGAACTCGACCGCTCGCCTTGACCAAAGTGCTTGCCCCTCACCCTCCCCACAGCCCAACTGAACCCCACTAGCACTGCCACCTCTGTGCTTGCCGTGTCGGCGCGCTCCAAAGCCACCTTCATGCTGACCGGCTACGACCAGCAGGCTCTGCTCACTGCCCCTGGCAACGATTTTATCCTCCTTGCACCACTCCGCGTCGCACCCACTCTCGCTCCCCCTCACCCCCGTCAGCCCATCCCTCTACACTCAGCACTTCTCAATCTCCCCAAATTGAGAACTGCTGCCACTCTTGCGTTATACTTGATTGCCCATGCGATTTATGCTATATTTAGATCAAACCCTGCCGTGTTCGTGATCAACCAGAATACGGGGCGAGCCAACAATTCACTTATGGGAGCACGGTGACGCAACGTGGATGTGTTAGCCCCTTATCCGGGCAAGACTGAAGCGTTCAGCTAGCACCCAACCTGCATACGCAGGTTCGCACCCACTGGTTCACACGGCATAGCGGGGTTCCCTATAGATATAAAACCGTCTGGACTCAGTCCAGACGGTTTTTGATTGGTGGGGTGGCTGATTGCGAAGATGAAAATTCAACTTTGATTGACGCTCCACCTCCCCCTGTGTTAGAATTGGCTTTTGCTAACAGAGATGTTGGATCTTCTAGTCGAGATGGAAAGGGTGGATGCCCGTGGCTATTACGCGCACACGTGTTGCCGACGATACGTGGGTTTTTACAAGTGAACTCTTTGCCGAAGTAAACGCCGGTCTCGTGGTTTCGACCGAAGGATGTATTCTGATCGATACGTTGCCTTTTCCTTCGGAGACGCGTCAGATCATCGAGTTTGCCGATAGAATCTGCCCTGAAGGCATCAAATATGTGATCAACACCATCAGTCATGCGGATCATGTCTACGGCTCTTACCTTTTCCCTGAGGCTGAGTTGATCGCCCACGAAAAATGCCGCGACATGCTGGCGCGTTATGGACGCAAGGCTTTGGACGATGCGCGTGAACATACGCCCGAACTGCTCAAGGTGGAGATCCGGCTGCCCAAAATCGTCTTCAGCGAAGGCGCCGTGATCCGCCTGGGCGATAAGACCGTCCACGCGCTGCACGCGCCGGGTCCCAGCCCGGATGTAGTGGTGGTCCACGTGCGCGAGGAGAAGGTCCTCTTTGCCAGCGATTTGATGATGCCGGTTCCCCTGATTGCCAGTCCCCTGAGCAATTTGGAACAGTTTAAGAGTTCGCTGCGTAAATTGCACGATTTCAACCTGGAGTCGATTGTGCAGGGCCACGGCGACATTCTGCTGCGGGGAGAGGTGACAAGCAGCATTGACGAGAGCGTCAAATATTTGGAGGACATTCAGTCGTTGGTGGATAGACTGATGACAGATGGCGCCACCAAACACGATCTTTTGCAGAACGATGTGGAACAATTTGGGCGTAGCCGTATTCCCTTAGGCGGATTGGTGCAGAATTTTCACCAGGCGAATCTTCTTTATTTGTGGGAACGGGCACGCGCCCGGCAGCGCCGCGAGCGGAAAGCCGCCTGAGGGGAGTTCTATTTTTGATGGAGCGTCTTACCCTGTTACTCGAAGAGATTGGACAGTTGACGCCGGCGCAACGCCGGCGTCTTTTCCGTCAGGCGCAGTTGATGGGACTGCTGGATCGAGAAGATCTGCTCACGGATCGCAACGCGCTTCAGATTGTCCCTGCTGTGCAAAAGAGGACGACGCTGCCGCCCGCCGAGACGCGCCCGGCCCGGCCAACTTCCACGAACGGCGACGAGGCAACCTATCGATCTCCGGTCAGCGGGCGGGTGGTGGTGGGCGCTCCTGAGCAGGAAGGCGATCCCCCGGCGTCGGTCATGCGTCCACTGCCTGGGCAAGCGCCCGAACAGCCGATCCGCATAGTCTTCGACGGCGGCAGTAAAGGGAACCCAGGCCAGGGCTATGGCAGTTATGCGTTGGAGTGGCCGACCTATCCGCGGCAGGTAGTGCGTTTGCAATTCGGCAATCAGGTGACCAACAACGAGGCTGAGTACGATACGTTGATCTCGGCGTTGGAGGCGGTGATCAAACGTCTGACCGAAACGGGCGCCGATCCGCGCACGGCCAAAGTGGAGATTTGGGGAGATTCGCAACTGGTGATCAACCAGGTCAACGGGGAATGGGAGGCGAACAAGGCCGAGATGCGCGTCCGCCGGGATAAGGCCCGCGCCCTGTTAGAACGCTTTGGCACAGCCCGTCTCCGCTATCATGGCCGCGACAACAACGTCGAGATCCTCGGGCACTGAGGGATCGGGGACTGGGGCATAGGCGCTAACTTAAGGGGCAAACGTGCAAGTGCCGGAGACTTTTCGCCGCAGCAAGTCGAGGCATTCACGCCTGGCGTCACGTCCAGTATGAAGTCCCCGGCACTTTCGCAGACCCTTTACTTAGCGCTTATGGGGGACTGGGGATCGGGTAGAGTATCTGAAATCAATGCTTGAAGGATTCGGCTCGCTCCATGCTCTGTGTGAGGAACCCGTACAACTTCACCGAATGATCTTGAATCACAAGTCCCTAGTCTCTAATCTGTATCCTCGTGCCACCTTGATCGTCTTTGATCATGGCGAGGCTGAATTGTAACTCGTCTTTGGTGGCTTCATAGATCCCAAAATTGCCCTCGATTTTCCACCCCAATTCCACCAACTTTTGCTGATAGAAATTCACCACTTCATCCTCGCTCAGATCGGTGGTGATCTCTGTCTGCCCGAAGATATTGATCCGCATTTCTGCGCCATTGGGCAGTGGAAATTCCCCTTCGGCAAAACCAGGCACAATTGACGCGCCAGGTTCAGGCGCATCCTCGGGGAGATCGATGCTGATTTCACTGTTGATGGCATAGACTTCAAATTCCCACGCGATGTTCTGATCGACGCGAACTGGCTCTCGTGTGTCATTGAAATCCACAGCATCGTTGATCGTCGCCGTCAATCGATAGAGAAGGATATAGTTGCCGTCAGTGGCGACCCAGACATCCATCTGCGCCGATTCAATCTCCTGGCCTTCGGTCATCTCTAGCCCGGCGACCCTGAGGAAAATCTGGGGATCGCGACTCTGATAATGGATCGCCTCTCTATTGTTGATGGTTTCAATGCCCAATTCCTCGGCTTCGCTCAACCCAGTTGTGAATTCCACGAGCGGCGGCACAAACGGATTGTCGGCCATAGAGAGGATGGCGTTGCTGCGCTGGGCTGTGCGCCACGTTCCCTCGAAGAGGGCCGCCACCGCATTGCCCGATTCGTAGATGGCGACGGTCTGGGGCGCATTCTGATCCGCACGCACGACCCCAAGTTGAAAGAATTGGTTGAAGCCAAATTCATTCTCGGCCCTGATAAAGGCTGCCTCCAGGTTGAGCATTTCCTCTTCGTGGGTGTCATTCTCAAAGATTGTGATCAGCGAGAGCTGGCCGCGACTGCGGAAGCTCTCCAATACATCATTGGGTAGATTGAAGACGCGGGCATAGACGGCGCTTTCCGCTGGCGGCGTGACCGCCTCTGCGTCTGGGGCAACCTCGGCCTCTATCGTGGGTTCCGGGGTCGGTGTACGCGTTAGGAACGTCGTTGCGGTAGGTCTGGGCGTATGGGTTGGGACGCTAGTTGCGATGATTGGTGTAAAGGTCGGCGTTGGTTCCTCTGGTTCGCTGTCCCCGCAGCCAGCCAGAAGCGCAATTGAAAGGATGATGGTTACGAGTATTGAACGCGTGCCTGGCATTCAGAAAATCCTTTCGGGCGGCGGCGCATTGGAGTGATGAGATCGAAGTAGCATCCAATCTAATAGTACAACTTACGAGGAGAACTACGCGGTCATTATACGGGCTGAGGATAGAAAGTCAATCATGGGGTAAGCGTAGATTTTGTTGAAAATGGGCGTATGCTTTTGGTCTGGTTTATTTAGGGCGTAACCAACCGGATCGCCTCGATCATCGCCCCAGCGGGATCGGCGGTGGAGAAGACAACTTCTGTCAGGTCACCGCTGACATTTAACCCCAAGACGGCAGTGTGGCCGTTGGGCGCGGGTGGGAGTGTCGTCGTGCGCCCATCTTGTGCGAGGATCTGTAGCGGTAGATCCCCCGCTGTGCCATAGCGGATCGCAATAGAGGCTGCCGGCGGCAGGTGGCGCAATTGGAGGATCGCCCCTTCGTTGCCAATCCGTCGACCGCCGCCGTTTTCCTCGCGCACGAGAGGACCCCAGCCGGTGGGGCCTAGCAGAGGATACGCTTGCGGCGCAGCCGGTGCGCTCACCCGATAGACGGTGATGCGCTCGTCTTCGTAGATGGGCGCTTGCCCGGCAAATATCCCCTGCGCCAGATCCGTGGTGTAGCTGCGCTCCAGCCCACCCGGCATCTTGTACCGATCCAAAACAACCCAGGTTATCCCTAAATCGTGCAGAACTGTGTTGCCCACCCTCACAGGATCGACTTCGAGAATGTCGGATCCTAAATGGCGGAAGTGTTGCAGCACAGGCATCCGCTCGGTGTAAGTGCGCGGATCATCCCGGCTGATATACGCCACCGTCAGCGGTTTGTGGTGGACGGTCTGATAGAGCAGATAGCCTGGGCGATCATAGTTCATAGGCAGGTTGAGCAGCGAGCCGCCGCTTTCCTCGGCAATTTGCGCGTAGTAATAAGGCGTATCGGGCGGTGAAAGCGGATAGGGCGCGACCCAGAATTCGGCCAGCACCACAAGGACGGCAACTACTGCCAGCGAGCGGCGCAGGCGGGGGGATCGACGGCGCAGAAGTGCATGAAGGCCAATCGCCGCTGTCACTGCCATCGCCAGTTGCACCATCACGGCGAAACGGCTCACGCTGCGGCTTATGCGCATGAAGGGAATGGTGCGGTTGAGCAGTTCGTAGGGCGTCCAACCTGGGGGCTGTTCACCTGTGGGGATATCGTCCCAACCAATGGTGCGCAGATTTAACACAGGTCCAAGCGCAATCAGCAAAAAGAAGAGCGCGCCCACCAGCCAGAATCCGCTGCGTCGCCGGTCGAGCCATGCCGCGGCCAGGGCCAGGATCAACGGCAGATAGCCGATGGCGATGGTCCGTTCGCTGACCGGCGCGATCTGGTTGCCCACCCACATGAAGCTTTCCGGGCGGAAGAGCGTATGCAGTCGGTTAGGGATGAGGAAATCGGCCAGTGTTGCGCTGAGAATGTAGAGATCGCTGGCCGGACGTTCCATAAAGTCGAAGCGGATCGCCTCGCGCACCATCGGTGCCAGGATCGGACTGAGCAGCACAACAAAGACGATCCCCGCCGTGAGCGCCGGGAGGATTGTCATCATCAGCGTTCGTGCTGCCCCTCGGCCTGACTTGCGCCGGGTGATCCAATGCCTGATTTCCGCTCCCCATTGCCAAAACAGGAAGAACGCCGTAAAGAGGAAGAGGTAAAGCACAAAATACCAATCGCACAATCCCACCAGCGCCAGGAAAAGCCCCGCCATCCATCCATCGCGCCGCCAGGGCAGCCCTGCGCGCACATGGGCCGTCCCCCGCAGCAGATAGAGGATGTAGAACGGCATCCACTGTAGACTCATCACCTGCATATGGCCAAGCAAATGCGCCATGTGGAACGGAGAGAAGGTGAAGATGACGCCAGCGAGAAAGGATATTGGATATTGGGTATTGGGTATTGGGTGACAATATCCAATACCCAATACCCTCTTCAGCACCCACAACGCCAACAGAAAGACCCCATACCCACCCAGCACCCAACTGATCCAAACCACGCTGTTGTAGGCGGGGATCAGTCCGCTACTGAGTTGGATGGGCAGGGTGACCAATCCGTTGAAGGGGTTGAGGGTGTGGAAGTAGAGACCGACGCCGGTGGGCGCGTAGAGCAGATCGGTGAAGAAGGGATGCTGCACCCGCTCGACAAGCGCTACCTTGATCCACCAGAGGTTCCAATAATTTTGCCAGCCGTCAAAACTATCGCCAGGGATGGCAGTCGTCAGGTTGGCGGCGAGCGGCCAGGTCATCACCCCGGTAAGCAAGGCATAGAGGACAATCACCAGCGGATGCACCCAACCAACCGTCGTGGGGATGGGGATCTGCGGCGACTGATTGGCATGAACAGATGGAGCAATCACAGGCGAAAGGAACCTTGTAGAAGGAGTCACGAGTAAGGAGCAATGAGTAAGCCAGAGACGACAGCGGGCGCGTACTCATTACTCCTTACTCATCTAGATCCCAAACTGGCGGCGATACGCTTCGAGTAAATTTTGCATGAGCATGACATTGGTCATGGGGCCGGTGCCGCCGGGGACGGGCGTCATCATGCCTGCCACGGCGGCGACGCTTTCTTGCTCACAATCCCCTTTGAGGCCGGCGTCGGTGTAGGTGGTGCCAAAGTCGACGACAATTGCGCCCGGTTTCACCCATTCGCCGGTGACCATCTCTGGGCGACCCACGGCCGCGCAGAGGATATCGGCCTCGCGCGCAACTGCTGGCAGATCCTGAGTGCGGCTGTGGGCAATGGTGACAGTACAGTGGCGGTGGAGCAGAAGCAGGGCCATAGGCTTGCCCACAATATCGCTGCGCCCGATCACCACAGCCCGTTTGCCTTTGAATTCGACGCCCGCCTCTTCCAATAAGCAAATCGCGCCGGCAGGCGTTGCCGGTACAAAATAGGGTGGACGCTGCGCCGAGAGCCGTCCTGCATTTTGCGGGTGGACGCCGTCCACATCTTTGGCCGGGTTGAGCTGATCCACAAGGAGGTTGCCGTCGATCTGGGCCGGGAGCGGCTCTAAAATCATAATGCCATGTACGCCACTATCCCCATTCAGTTGATCCAAGAGCGAGTTGACTGTACCCTGATCGCTCTCCCCAGAGAGGATCTGGGCGCTGAAACAGACGCCGACACCCGTACAGGTCCGCTCAATGGCGCGGGCATACCCGGCGGCAGCCGGGTCATCGCCAACTTGCAGCACTGCCAGTGTAGGGTGGACGCCGTGCTGCGCGATCAAGGCAGCGAAGGTCTCTTTGAGGGTTGTGCGCATGGATTGGGAGAGCTTTTTGCCGTCAAGCAGATGTGCGCTCATACTGTCACCCCAAGTGTGGCGGAACAGGCGGCGCGGGCTTCGTTGTAGGCCATCTGGGCGTTGGAGACCAACTTCTCTGCTTTGGATCCCCACGCTGCCGTGTAGGCTTCATCCTTGATATATTTCAAGTTAATGTTTACGTTGACCAATGCGCTGAGCAGCGCGCCAAAGGCAAGATGGGCAGAAGTGGCGGCGTCACTGACCACATTGCTGTTGCCCTTTTCGGCAATGGGCTTGGCTAGTTTCAACAAGGTAAGGCACTTTTCGGCAATGCTAAAGGGGACTTCGGTTGCGCCGCGCATGGCCTGTTGCAAGGCTTCGGTGCGCGCCGCCTTCTCTTCGTCGGTGCTGCGGGGCATCGTGTAACAGGCTGCCACGGCTTCAAAGGCTTCCGCGTCCTTATTGATGAGTTCGTATAGTTCCTGGCGCAGTGTCTCGCTGTGGTTGAGATAGCTCTGCATCTCTTCTTCAACATCAGCGTATTTGGAGCGGCCTTTCGTAAAATTGATCACCATACTCAGCAGGGCCGCAGCCTGACTTCCGGTGAGGGCTGCTGCGCCGCCGCCGCCGGGTGCGGATTGTTCGGCGGCCAGGGCATCGAGGAACTCTTGGATCGTCGATTCCGCAAAGGTTGCCATGGGGATTCCTTCCTTTCCGTAATGGTGGAAATGTCATCTGCCATTTTACCATCAGGCACCCGAAAAGAGGAATGGCGGTTGTCGATCGGGTGCGTCCCAAATTCTTGGGAAGGTAAGGGATGGTTCGACAAAAATCTGGGATGCGCCCTTGTCGATCTCTATGCCGCCCCTCACTACGGCAACGGATTCCAAATCATCGAGAGGAGAACCGCCAGCAGGGCCAGCAGCGCGCCGACGGCGGCGAAGGCATAGCTGATCTCGGTCATCTCGTAACGGGTGATGAAAGAGGTGGGCAATTCCTCAAAGACGGCTTGCAGTTCGTCGGCGCTCTCCGCTGAGAAATACTCCCCGCCGGTCATCTCTGCCACCAACTTGAGCGTCTCCTCATCAATGCCGCGGCGGAACCACCCCCATACCGCCGCCCCCGCCAAAGGATCCCATGCCGAACTGGGGCGATCCACTGCTGAAGGGATCGATGCCATACTGCGGGCCGCAGTTCATCACCCCGCCCTGCGCTGTGCCAAAGCCAATGGTATAGACGCGCACGCCCCGCTCCGCTGCCTGTTGCGCCGCTTCCAACGGCCAGGGTCCGGCGTTGCTGGCCCCATCGGTGAGCAGCACGATGATACTGGGCACATAATCTTCAGGCGTATCCGATGGGGAGACAGAGGGTGTCACGCCGTTTGGTGAGCGCACGCTGGGCGCAATGGTCCCATCGATCTCGGCGATGGCATCCAATGATTCCAAAATCGCGCTGCCAATTGCCGTCCTGCGCCCGGTGGTCAAATTGGCAATGGCCTCCTCCAATAGTTCGGGATCATTGGTGGGCGGCACCAGCAGTTGGGCAAAACCAGCAAAGCCCACCAATCCGATCTGTGTGCTGGACTGCTGGCGTTGGATGAACGAGAGCGCGGCGTCCTCGGCGGCGGCCAGCCGGTTGGGTGGAATGTCGGTGGAACACATGCTGCGTGAGACATCCAGGGCGAGGATGATGGTGGCGCGGCTGCTGGGGACACCTACCGCTGTCACTGGCCTCCCCAACGCGATAATCAGACTGATGATCGCAAGTATAAAGAGGGCGAAGGGCAGATGACGGCGGATCTGTGATTGCCCAACCAGCGCCTCGCGCACCAATGAGAGGCTGGAATAGCGCACGGTGAATCGTCGCCGGCGACGCAACATCCACACATATCCCCAGATTGCCAGCGGGATCAAGGCCAGCAACAGTAAAAATCCCGGCCATAGCATACCCATTGCATACCTCCCAATCTACCAAGCAAGCTCGCCCGCGTCCTCAGTGCAGGCGGCTAAACCAAAGCAGCGAGAACAGACCGCTAATCGCCAAGAAGAGAATGCTCACGCCCGCGAAGATCGAGGTGATCTCCATCTCTTGGGATCTGACAACCAGTTGCGGGCTGAGATTTTCGTAGACGGTGCGTAGATCCTCTTCGTTGGCGGCGTTGTAATAGACGCCGCCGGTCAATTCGGCGATCAAGCGTAACGATTCCTCGTCGAGCCGAGAATGAACGGTGAACCCTTCGATCTGCAAGATGGCGCCCTCTGCGCTGCCGATACCGATGGGGTAGATGCGAATTCCGTAATCAGCGGCAGCCTGCGCCGCCTCAAAAGGATCGGGCGGCGCTGTGTTCTCGCCGTCGGTGAGCAGCACGATCACCGCCGATTGGTGGATGGGTCGCTGCGCTGTCGCTGCTTCTTCGTCCACATCCGCGGGATCTTCCGGCTCGTCAAAGATCGTGTTGAGCGAGGCCAGGATGCCGTGGGCCAGGGATGTGCCGCGCTCAGGATCAAGACGGTTGATGGCAGCGAAGATGGCCTCTTGATCGTCGGTGGGCGGCTGCACGGCGAAACCACTGTCGCTGAACGAGACGACGCCGATGCGCACGGTGGGCGGTTGGCGCTGGACAAATTCCAGCGCGGCGGCTTTGGCCGCTTCCATGCGCGTTGGCGCCAGATCATCCGCCGCCATGCTGCCGGAGACATCAAAGGCGAGGATCACTGTTCCTTCGAGTCGGGGCAGCCCCACAACCGCCTGCGGACGCGCCAGCGAAATCAACAACAACATAAGTCCGGTCAACAACAGCAGCGAGGGCAGATGGCGACGTCGCCCCAACGGACGCCCGGCATCCTGTACAAAGCCGAGCGTCCCATAGCGTGTGGCAAGCTGCCGCCGCCGCGCCTGCATCCGCAGATAAAGCGCCACCAACAGCGGAATCAGCAGCAGGGAAAATAACATAGAAGGCCAGATGAAAGTCATGGTTGTGTCCGTAAAGATAGATGAATGGTGATTGGTGATAGAGGATAGGGGTTCAGAAAACCCGAATCACCATTCACCAATCACCATTCACCAATCACTTCCTCTTCCTCAACGCGGCGAAGCGGACGATGGCGCGGACCATATCTTCTTCGGTCGAGAGCGAGAGGGCGTCGACGCCAGCGCGGCGGAAGGTTGCTGTCAGGGCGGCTTCGCGACGCTCGGCAGCCTCACGAAAACGCTGGCGGAATTTCTTGTCTCGTGTATCCACGTAGAGTTGCTCGCCGGTCTCGGCGTCTTCCATGATGATGGGGCCGATGTCCGGCAGCTCGACTTCGCGCGGATCCCAAAGGCGGATGGCGAGAACCTCATGGCGCTGGGCGAGCAAGCTCAGCGCACGTTCCCAGCCGGGTTCGCTGATAAAATCTGAGATAACGAAGACCAATGACCGTTTTTTGATCGAGTGCAGCGCGGATTGGAGCAGGGGGGCCAGATTGGTGAACGATGACTGCGGCGACGTTGGCTGCTTGAGCAGATCGTTGACAAGGCGCAAGACCTGAATGCGTCCGCCCCGCGCTGGGATCGTCCTGTCCACGCGGTGGTTGTAGAAGATGGCGCCGACGCGATTGCCGTGGCGCGTGAGCAGCCGCGCGATCGTCGTCACAAAATCCACAAGCACCTTCCGTTTCACACTTTCCACGGCGCCGAACTCCATAGACGGGCTAAGATCGAGCAGAAACCAGGCGTTGATCTCGCGGTCCTCGACATATTGGCGCACGTAAGGCGTGTCCATGCGCGCAGTGACGTTCCAATCGATATAGCGGATATCGTCTTCGGGCTGGTATTCGCGCAGATCGGCAAAATCCACCCCATATCCATAGAAGAGACTGCGGTAATCGCCCTGTAACAACCCATCCAATCGGCGGATGACCTGCCAATCCAGCCGCAACAGGATCTGCTCAGGCGTGGACGCGACGGTTAGCATACTCATGGAGAGGCACCTCTGGCATCGGAATCCGGTTGAGGATCTTTTGCAATAGATCGTCGGCGCTGACGTTGTCCGAGAGCGCCTCATAGGACAGCACAAGTCGATGGCGGATGACATCAAAGGCCACGTCGAAGACATCTTTGGGCAGCGCATAGGATCGCCCGCGCACAAAGGCAAGCGCCCGCGCCGCCAGGATCAAGTTGATCGACGCCCGTGGGCTGGCGCCAAAGGTAATATAGGTCTCCACTTCTTTGAGACCAAACTCTCTCGGCTGGCGCGTGGCCGTCACCATTTTGACGGCGTACTCGATGAGCGCTGGATCGACGTAGACCCCATCCGCCTCCTGCTGCAACCGCAGCAACTGATCTGTATCCAACACCTGTTGCACGGTCTGGACCATCCCGGTCATACGTTCAACGATGACAAATTCCTCGGTGGCGCTGGGGTAGCCGACAAGCACCTTAAGCATGAAGCGATCCACCTGGGCTTCGGGTAGCGGATAGGTGCCCTCGGTCTCAATCGGGTTCTGCGTCGCCAACACAAGAAAAGGCTGCGGCACGGGGAAGGTCTCGCGCCCGATGGTCACCTGCCGCTCCTGCATGACTTCGAGCAGCGCGCTTTGCACCTTGGCCGGCGCACGGTTGATCTCATCTGCCAGCAGGAGGTTGGTAAAGACAGGGCCGAACGAGGTGTTGAATTCGCCGGTCCGCTGGTTGTAGATGCGCGTGCCCACCAGATCGGCGGGGACAAGATCGGGCGTGAATTGGATGCGTTTGAACTCGCCGCCAATCGATTCGGCCAGCGTCTTGATCGCCATCGTCTTTGCCAGCCCTGGCACCCCTTCCACCAGGATGTGTCCACGCGCCAGTAGCGCCACAATCAGCCGCTCCAACAAGTGATCCTGGCCGACGATGACCTTTTTCACCTCGTACAGCACCCGTTCCATCACCGTTTCGTGTTGCGAATTTGTTGGTCTATCCATTGGTCAGTCTCCTAATTCAAAAAGGGATTGGTGATTAGGGATTGGTGACTGGGAAGAGAAGCCAATCTCTGCCCCAATCCTTAATCCCTAGTCACTAATCCCCAGCCCCTTAATAGGGCGGCAGCCCGGCAGCGCCGCCTGCAATATCGATGGGCACGGCAAAGCCAATGCCAATGAAGAAATTCCGTTCGGTCGGGTTGACCAGCCCAACGACGATGCCCACGACCTGTCCATCCCGATTGAGCAGCGGACCGCCCGAATTGCCGGGGTTGACGGCGGCATCGATCTGAATCAGATTTTCCAGCCGTTGATCGCTGTTGCTAGGGCGAAAGCTGCGGTTGAGTCCTGAGATCACGCCTGCGCTCATCGAGCCGTAGAGACCCAGCGGATGGCCCACGGCATAGGCTTCATCGCCGATGCGAACAGCGTTGGGGTTGCCCAAGGTAGCGGGTATCAACAGTTCAGGCAACTGGCTCGGTTGCAAGACGGCAATATCGTTTTCGGGCTGGGCGGCCACGATCTGGCCGATGGCTTCGGTCCCATCGGCAAAGAGAAGGCGAATGGTGGCAGCGTCCTCGACCACATGCAAACTGGTGAGGATATCGCCGCTGTCGTTGACGATGACGCCGCTGCCCAGTCCACCGCCCTCCTCGTCGTCATCATCTTCCCCAGGAATGCTGGTCTGGATGAGTACCAGCGAAGGCTGGATCACACGATAAACAAAGGAGGAATAGGCGGGCGGCTGCGGCGCGGAGGCCAACGCTTCGGCCACGCTATTGTTTACATCGCGCAGGGTCAACTGGGGCGGGGCTGGGGTCAGTGTTTGGTAGAGCAGAATCGCGCCCAATGCCGCCAACATCCCGGCCAAGAAGAGCGCTGTTCCCAGCCAATAGGGGCGAAATCGCTGGAGTCGTTGACCGACTTCTGATGATGCTGATGAAAACCTATCCATTAGATGAGTGGTTGGGAATCGAGACAGAGGCACGGGAAAGAGGCTGCGAGGCACGGGACCTAAGAATATCGTTCCTGGGCTGGGCTGTCAACCATGATAGCGTCAAACCCGGTTTAGAAATGTGGGCATGGTTCAGATTGGGGTATCTTTGAAACCCGCCAGGGTTCTGAACCCTGGCGGGTTTGCCCGTCTGGGTTACGGATTGTCAAGGAAGATCTGCACAGCTTCGGCTCGGGTGTAGGCGTGATCGATCAACTGCTGTACGGCGGACTCAAACGCAGCTTCGCCGATCTCAGCGCTGATGAACGGCGCAACCATCTCGGCCAGAGAGGTGTACGTCTCTGCCATCTTATCGGGTGCAAAGAGAGCCGCTGCCTCCTCAACATAGCGCACATAGAGAGCATAGTAGGCCGGCTCGTCCAGCACATAGCGGATCAGCGGCCAGTTGGCGTTGACATCCTTTTTGTCGAGTGAAGTGCTTCTGCCGCCGAAGCCGCCACGCCCGCCGCCCATCCCCGCCATCATGGACATGTTGTGATCCCACGAAATCCAGGTGAGGCGACCGCTGACCGGATCGTTGTAGAGATAATAGTTGTGGGTCATGGCGCCGTACGTATCCCAGTGTTGGATCACCGCGCTGAGAGCAAGCCAGCGCAGAAAGCTGTCCATGTCGAAGATCGCCTCTAGATCCGCCCGCCATTGATCGGGGTCGCTTGTGCGCAGGTCTGAATGGAGCCGGGTAAATAGCTCCTCAATGTCGCTCCAATCTGAATTCTTGTTGTTCTCCTTTGTGAAGCTTTCGGCGATCTGGTCGAAGGTGTTGGCTGCCAGGCTGGCGGCAGCGCCATCCCCTTCGTAGATATTGCCATCGTCGCTGCCGAAGATGCGCGGCACCACTGTATCGTCGATCATCTCGACCAGCGTGTAGAGGCCCAGGCTGATCGGCCCTTCGCCGTAATCGAGGATGATCTCGTAGAACGCGGTCTTTGCCGCAGGCAGGCCCGCTTCCTCCAATAATGCGTAGGTCACGGTCTCGCGCAGACCAGAGGCATCGCTAAAGTGGTTGGCAAAGGACAACTGCTTGAAGCCGTAGAAGCGCTGGTTTTTGATCTCTGGGTAGTCGTCCTCAAACTCATCAAAGTCGAGTTTGAAGGGCAATTTGAGCGCGCCGCTTCCCCATCCACTGCGCAAGGAGGAGTTGCCTTTGTAACGAATACCCACATGGGTCCATATTTCACCCTCAAATTCCACCGTTGCCTCCACCCACATGGGGTTTTCGGGTGTCAGATCCATGCTGCGTGGGGCCATCCCCTCGGCGCGATTGCCAAATGGAACCCCTCCTGGCGGCGGCTGCATCCCCGTGGGCGGCGCAAACAGGCCCATACCACCGGGGCCACCTCCCGTTCCCTGCTCGCCAAAGAGTTCGGTCATGTTGGTCTGCATGGCTGCCCACTCCTCCGGTTCAATGCGGAAGGTGATCTGATTGACCCGATCGGTTGGGAAGACGACGGCGTAGTTGGGATCTGTCTTGTTGCTGTGCGAAGCGTCGTTCCACCCGACCGGTCGGCTGCTATCGGCGGTGACGGGTGACGCGGCGTTGCTCACCTCGCTCTCCCCATCCTCATCCAAAACGGAAATGAGCAGATCCTCTGCGGCGGAGAAGGACGCAGGCAGCCCCATGGGGGTACAGGCGCTCAAGCCGAAGGCGAGAACCAGGGCCAGGCTGAGGAGCCGAAGACGAAAATTCAACAAATGGATAGGGCGCATGGATACTCTCCAATCTTACTTTCGTTCCATAGATAGATGATGAATATCGCCGAAGACCATCTCGTGATCTTGAGGCCATTGACCAGCGTCGGGTTGATCGTAATAGACATTCAACTCGGCGGTGTCCTCTAAGAAGTTGATCCGCCCGATCTCAATGCGGTTGATGGGCAGGCCAGTGCGCTGGCGCAGGTCAGCCATCAGCAGGGCATGGTTCTCCGGGCGGATCAGCTCGATCCGTTCATAGCGGATCGAGTTTGATGCTGCGTAGCGGAATCCCCACCCCTGTTCGAGAACATAGAGGACGGTGACGATGATCAGGTTGGCCTCTACAAGCAACAGCCACGCCCCTTCGCGCATGAGCAGCGAATTC
Organism: Caldilineaceae bacterium; assembly: GCA_019637695.1. Classification (GTDB taxonomy): domain Bacteria; phylum Chloroflexota; class Anaerolineae; order Caldilineales; family Caldilineaceae; genus RI-153. Next base: position 40,770 of record JAHBVG010000017.1, read on the forward strand.
ATCACCGGGATGGCGATCACCACGAAGAGATAGGTCATCTCGCGGGTGGACATGGTAGCGGTGCGGTAGCGTAGCACCGAAAAGATGGCAAAAAGGCCAAAGCCGAAACCGACGCTCAACTCGACTCCGGTTAAGAAGCTGACCACAAAATAGACAACAGTATTGAAGGCCAGGAAGGTGAAAACGTAGTTTTTGTCCTGTTTCACCGGGTAGTAAATAAAGCGCACAATCAGCACAGCAACGAGCAGGTTGAGGATGCAGCCAATCAACAGATCAATGGGCGACATAGGGCTTTCCTTGTAATTTAGCGATCAGGCGTTGTTTGGGTTTGAAGCGATTCTTTTTTACATCAGGGTAAAGCAGGCTCATGCCCATGCAGTATTTGCTGAAGCCAGTGCTGCACAGATGATGTTCCCGCATCAATCGCGCAAACGGCGAGATCCACGGCGGCCCTTCCTGCTTCACCTCGGCAATGACAATCTCTCCACAACAGGCTTCTCGCTCGCCCCAGGCGAAGGAAATCTCAAAATCCAGCGTCACCCGCTCGTTGGCCTCTTTATTCGCCAGCGTTGCCCGTAGGTAGCGATTCCATAGACAGGGTTGAAGATCAGTTGCCGGGTAAGGACAGGTGTTGCGCAGAAATTCGGACAGTTCCGCGTCGAGCAAATTTGGTAAGCCTGTTGTGGGCAGGCGGCTTTTGATCGTACGCCGTTTGTTTGTCTTAAACTTCACCTCGAAAAAGGAAGTTTGTGTATCCACATATTGGCGGGCGCGCACCTTGTAACGGTTGAGCGCGCCGGCGTGGTGGCGACGATACATGGCGAAGTCTGCGGTGTCGAAATAGAGGGTGCGATAGTGGTTGAGGCAGTGATCCTCGATCACCAGCACCGAGTAGAAATCGCTTAACCCGTTCAGCAGATCGTCGAGAAGGGGGCGCGGCAGCACATACTTGCTCTCCACACGGTTGAGCAGCGCCATGCGGCCCATTTCTGCTAGATCGATGGGTTCAAAGGCGGCCAGACCCGCAGCCAGGGCCTGGCCGCGCACGTCAGCGCTGCCACGACAGCGCTGCCCCCGCATGGGGGCGGGGACAGGGTTGGGCATTGGCCGCTCGCGGCGACGCAACAAGGCATGGATGCGCGCCGTCAACTCCGCCTGCCCCACCGCAGAGGGGAGACAATCGTCTGCGCCGGCATCTAAGAGATGGACGCGTTCCTCATCATCTCTTCTCTCCCCAAGCACAATGATCCCTATCTCTGCCAGCCCTGGGGTGCGACGAATGAAGCGCAGCATCTCTTCACCGTTGCCCACAAACTCCTCACCGACAATTAATAGCACGGGCGTTTCTTCGCGCAGGGCCAACAGCGCGGATGCATGATCCAGCGCCGTCAACGCAGTGTAGCCTGTAGATTTCAACTGGCTGGCAAGAGAATGGACAATGGCCGGCTCTGCGGTGGCGACCAAAATCTTTGGACGAGTCATGGCGTCACCTCGTTTGAGATGTGGATGGAGCATCGGATGCTACGGCGCTGGGAGCAGCGCCATCGGTTGTTGCCATTGTCGCAGAGGATTGTTAAGAAACTTTGAAGATACGACAAGGATAGTATGGGGATGCACAGGGCTACACAGAGGAGATGTTCATCACATCTTTTCCATTGCCGCTCAATCGTGGTATATTCTCTGCATCCACGCACAACCTGCTCGCCAGTATCCAAAAGGAGGCTATGGATGGGCATTACGATTCACTACACAGGCACGTTGGACGACCCGGAACAAGTACATACACTGGTCCAGGATATGAAGCAGAAGAGCCGTGATCTGGGCTGGCCGTACACCGAGATCGATGAACGCATCCTGGGGCGCGCCTATGTGCTGGTGGGCAGCGACGAAACGCCCACTGACCACACTGGCGTCTCAACAAGCAGCGCGTACTTCGACATCAAAAACGTGGATGACCGCATCCGCGGCATTTCCATTCGGCCTCCTGGCACCGAGGTTTTTATCCTCTGCTTTGACCGCAGCGGGCGCATGGTCCACTATGACGCGATGCCAGGGCAGATGCGACCAACCTCGGTCGGTGGCCTGCCGGCAATGACCTTTAGCCAAGAACCGGGATGGTATACCGAGGTTGACCATCATTGGGTCAAGACCACCGGACGCATTGAAGAGCATGTGCTGATCGTGGCGCTGCTACGCCACCTCAAGGATCGCTACATCAGCGATCTCAAGGTTAGCGACGAAGGCGGTTATTGGGAGACGATGGACCTTGAGCGCTTGAAACAGGATCACGCGTACATGCAGAGCCTGATCAACACCTTCAAAGATCCGGAGAGGATCAAAGAATTGCTGACCCAGATCGGGATGGACGATGTAGAGGAGGTGAAACGCGTGGAAACCCATGTGCCTATCTCACGCCCCACAAAGCCCGATCACATGAAGGACTGGGGTATCAGCGCACACGAGAATTAAGCGCAAAAAGCCCCGCCAGGTTTTCTGAAACCTGGCGGGGCTACGTCAACCATAACACCTCAAATTTTCAGACCGAGGCGGCGACCTCTTGGCGCAGGATACGAATAGCGTTGTTCATGCGCCGCAAGACCTCCTCACGGCCCAACGCTTCCATGCTCTCGAAGAGCGGCGGCGAGACCTGTTTGCCGGTCAGCGCGCCGCGGAAGGGACCAAAGAAGCTGCCCGCCTTGATCCCCATCTCCTCGGCAAGCTGGCGAAAGGAATCCTGTAAGGCCGCAGCGGTGAAAGGATCTGCCGTTTGCAACACATCAACCCCTCGCTCTAACACCTGCGCACTGGTGTCTGCGTCCAGCTTTTTGCCCAACAACAGGTTGAGATCATCGTAGCGGATGGCGTCGGCGTCGACAAAGGCCCAATCCAACCACTGAGGAGCCTCGTCCAGCCGCTTGATCCGCTCCTGAATCAAGGGGATCAGGTGATCGAGGCGCTGATCGGCGCGCAGTTCCGCCGCAGTGCGGTTGAATGCACCGCCCAGAAAAGGAATCACGGCTTCCTTGAGCGCAGCGGGCGTCAAGGCGCGGATGTAGAGACCGTTGAGCCAATCCAGCTTGTCGTAGGGCAGCGCCGCCGGCGATGGGTTGATGTCGTTGAGATCGAAGCGGTCAATGGCCTCTTCGCGGCTGAAAACCTCCTGCTCGGCGTCGTAGCTCCAGCCCACGTTGGTGAGGAAGTTAAAGAGCGCATCGGGCAGGTAGCCGGCCTCCATAAACTCGTGGACCAGGGCCAGGTATTCCTTGCCGGCGACAATCACTTTGCGTTTGCTCATCTTGCCCTTGCCGCTGGGGTCGAGGATGATGGGCAGATGGACCAGCACCGGCGCTTCCCAGCCGAAGGCGTCAAAGAGCAATTTGTGCAGCGGCGCCGAGGCCAGCCACTCCTGTCCGCGCAGCACATGGGTGATCTTCATCAAGTAATCGTCCACCACCACGGCGAAATGATAGGTGGGCATGCCGTCGCTCTTAACGAGGACCGCATCTTGAAGCTGCCGATTGTCGGTGCTGATCTCGCCGCGGATCAGATCGGTGAAGGTTGTCGATCCAGTTTCGGGCACGGCCAGCCGAACCACCGAGGGCAGATTCTGTGCGGCCAGCGCTTCCCGCTCTGCCGGGGAAAGATGGCGACAATGGCGATCATAGCCCGGCGGCTGGTTGCGTTGGCGCTGTTCCTCGCGCACCGCTTCCAGCCGTTCAGGTGTGCAATAACAGCGGTAGGCGTGGCCGCTTTCGATCAACGGATCGATGTATTGGGCGTAGATCTCCTTGCGTTCGCTCTGGATATAAGGAGCATAAGGGCCGCCGATATCAGGGCCTTCGTCCCAATCCAGCCCCAGCCAGCGCAGCCCGCGCATGAGATCGTCCAGGCTTTCGGGGTTGTAGCGCTTTTGATCCGTATCTTCAATGCGCAGGATAAACTGTCCGTCCGTGTGGCGCGCGTAGAGCCAGTCAAAGAGCGCGGTGCGCAGCCCGCCCAAATGTAGATAGCCGGTAGGGCTGGGCGCGAAGCGCACCCGCGCCGGTTTCGTCGTCTCCGCAGTTGTCATCGAGAAGCTCCTATCCGCCGAAGTTGGCGGCGAAATCATGGATTACCGCCCGTCATTTCATCCGAGTAGCCTATCATATTGAAGGATGAGCGTCAATTGGGTGACGATTTGTATCCGTCTTCAACTATCATTCCTCGTGGTGTGCCAGATACATGAGAAACTAATCCTTATACGGATCATGCTCACCCTCTCCCGCCATGGCCACACCCAGCGGCCTGAGCGTGTGGACAACGCGCACCGTCCCCTCGTGGAAGGCGAGGACCTCGGGCAGCCGTTTGTAGCAGTGGGGAGATTCGTCGGTACCAGCTCCGCGCAGTTCCACGCCCGCTTCGTTGACCCAATCCATCATCATCTTGCGGCTGATTTCGCCCTCTTTGATCTGGATTTTGCGTCCCTTCTGCCAGCGGGCGCGCCCGGCGGCCTGGGTGCGCGACATCACCCGCCCGGCGCCGTGAACGGTGGAATAGAGCGCTTTGCGGCTCTCTTCGCTTTCCACGCCTTCGAGGATTACCGAGATGTCCCCCATGGATCCGCCCACAAAGCTCAGTTGGCCGGGGAAGGCAGGCGTCGCTCCTTTGCGCACCACCCAAAGCTTCTCACCGTTGTGTTCTTCTTGCCAGGCGAAATTGTGATGGTTGTGAATCTCTTCAAGAATCTGCGCGCCCAGCAATTTCGCCACCCGACCGGCCACCCAATCGCGCCCGGCGTAGGCGTAGCGACCGCCCAGCTTCATACAGGCCAGATATTCCTGCCCAAGCTGCGAATCGACCGAGAGCAGCACAGGATCGACGTTGATGCCATCCTTGCCGCCGCCGGCTTTGATGAAGTGGGTCGCCAGCCGGTGGCCCAACCCGCGTGAACCAAAGTGGACGCCGATCCAGATTCGCCCCAACTCATCCTCGAAGATATCAACATAATGGTTGCCGCTGCCGATGGTCCCCAACTGCTCCTGCGCCAATTTTTTGTTCTGCCCTGCAATCGGGATCTGCCACGCCGGATCGTCGAAGAGTTCATGATCTACGCGCTGGTTGTTCTTCATGCCCACGCCAAAGGAGAGCGTGCGCCAGATATCGTCCATGATTGTGGCGATGTTGCGCTTCACCTCCGCCGTGGGGATGTCGAGGCGCACGGCTTTGTTGCCGCAGGCGACGTCGAACCCAACGCCAGACGGGCTGATCTTGTCGCCGTAGGCCACCACCCCGCCAATGGGGACGGCATAGCCCAGATGGTGATCGGCCATGAGAGCGGCGGCTTCGGCATCGCGGGCGCAATTGAGGATCTGATCTACGGCGTTGTCTTGCGGATCTCCCCAAACGGGGACGCCTTTGATGTCAAGGTAGGGCATGGTAAATCTCCTTGCTGCTCTATGCTGTAGAAAGTCAGACCTCGCCTTTGGCATTCTGCGATCCTGGCTTATCCCTGCGCTCCAAATACGCTTCGATAGCGGTCAGATGTTCCTCGTAATGGGCGTAGCTGTCGCCAGCTAGGATTGCCCAGGGTGGTTCGCCGCCCCACCAGACGGTATAAAAATCATCCAGCGGATCTTCAGGCAGGCGCATGAGGGCATCCATCAGCGAGTTATGGATCTCCGCCGATTTGCCCAAAACCGTATGAAGGTCCAGATCGGCGTGCGCCCGGTAATTTTCCTCATTCAACGTATCCACCGCTGCTTCGGACAGGCCGCCGGGTTGACGCTCCACAGGACGGCCCGCCAGCGCATCGCTTACGCGCAGCAGCAACCGGTCCTCCCAGAAGGCAATGTGGGCCAGAATGTCTTTGACCGTCCAGTTGCCGTCGATCTGAAATTCAGTCATCTCCTTTTCGGTCAACATCTCCAACGCCCGCTGCAGGCGTGACCAGCCGGCATTTGCTCGTTCGAGCAGGGTCGATTTATCGGTTGCCAATGCCATCATATGCTCCTTTTGTGTGAAGATTCCCCTCTGCATTGTACCCGCAGTGGATCGTCCCTGCAAGCAATCCACGCCCTTTCAAGTTTCAAATCATATTGCAGCAGATTCACCTTCGTAGTAGACTGGAGATGTTGTGATTGGAGTTCAACCGCTTGCATTGGAACAGGGATTGAATAGCAGGGATGGGTCAATAATCACAAACAGAAAGAGGTGGAGTGATGCTAAAAGGATTTCGCGATTTTGTGCTGCGGGGGAATGTAGTTGATCTGGCTGTCGCTGTCGTGATCGGGGCGGCCTTTGGCGCCGTCATCAACTCAATTGTAGCAAATTTCATCACACCGCTGATTGCCCTGGCCGGGGGAGTACCCAACTTTTCCGAGATCCGCACAGGGCCGCTCATGTGGGGGAACATTCTCAACGATCTCCTCACCTTTTTGATCACCGCCGCGGTGATCTACTTCTTCATCGTTGTGCCGGTTAACCGATTGATGGCCCGCTTCAGACCGGCCGAGCCTGCGCCGCAGACCACGCGCAAGTGTCCTGAATGTCTCAGCGATATTCCTCTGGCGGCGAGACGCTGTGCATACTGTACCGCTGTGGTGGCGGAGGAGAAGCCCGCCATCGCGTAAAGAAAAAAACCTGCCAGGTTTTCTGAAACCTGGCAGGTTTTTTTGTGATAGCGCAAATTCCCTGTGAACAACAATTCAACGTAAAGGTAGATAGCGGACCTGGCCCTCCCATTCGTTTTCATAACTGCATTCGGCCAGCAGCAAAATATCCTCAATCACAATGCCAACAGAAATTTTGCGGCTCACCTCAAAAACCCCAGGCATGGCGCTTCCTTGCTGAACACGTTCGTATGCATAATGGGTGATTGTGGAGACATCATGTGTAAGTAGAACTCGTTTTTCCTGAGATGACCACTCGAGAACTGCTCGATCATCAGCTCTGGATAGGCCTACATCCTGCACACGGACGATATCCAAATCAGATTTGCGGCGCTGCAAACCGCGAACAATATTGTTGTTGAAGTTCTCATCAGCAAGGAATCGCAACACGGGTGTGCTACTCTTGTTAGGATTGCTGTCGAGCTAACAAGCGCGCTCGTATTCCTTCTGGTGGAAATTGCGTTTCATTCTGCTGACGTATCTCTTCTGCCTTTTGTCTTCGGCCTGCAAGGTAGGTTTCGACTTCAGATTGATGGCTCAGGTAATACCCAAGGACAGCATAAATATCCGCAAGGAGAAGCGATGGATATTGATAGCTGATCTCCTCTGGAGTAGCGCCATTCACAAAGGCATCCACCACCGTATCAAGGGGTACGCGAGTACCACCCACATAAATTACTTGCTCATTGCTAACTGTGAGCGGAATAGAGGCAATGGGTTCTGTTGAGATTGTAGAAGCCACGTTCGTTATCTCCCGGCCAACAGTATGACGCCCTCATTTGGAATATGGAATCGTACTGGATGTTGCTGGCATAAATCTGTGGCCCATTATAACAAACCAGGTACTTCCTCTTATGTCTGAACGCCCTAATCATCGCATATACTACATGAGTGTTGCGTGTTGCACAATACGAAGTGAGGTGCTTCAAAAAGGCTGGGCTGATCTCGATCAGCCCAGCCTGAGGTTTGTCAAAGTTACAGATCCGTCACACAGCCCAGCGACGCCGAGGAGACCGTTTTGATGTACTTGTACAACACACCGCTGGTAGCCCGATACGGTGGAGCAATCCACGCGGCGCGGCGGCGTTCGATCTCGGCTTCGTCCAGCGCCACCGAAAGCTCGTTGCTTTCGGCGTCGATGGTGATAATGTCGCCGTTCTGCACCAGCGCCAGCAGACCGCCCTCCTGCGCTTCGGGGGTGATGTGGCCGACCACAAAGCCATGCGTACCGCCGGAGAAGCGGCCATCGGTGATCAGCGCCACGCTCTGGCCCAGCCCCGCGCCCATGATCATCCCGGTGATCGACAACATCTCGCGCATCCCCGGCCCACCCTTGGGCCCCTCATAGCGGATCACGACCACGTCGCCGTGGGTGACTTCGCCGTTCTCGATGCCTTTGAGCGTATCCTCTTCGCAATCGTAGACCACCGCCGGGCCAGAGAAGCGCGTGCCCTCCTTGCCGGTGATCTTGGCAACCGCCCCCTCGGTGGCAAGATTCCCGTAGAGGATGCGCAGATGGCCTGTGGATTTGATAGGGTTGCTGACGGGCATGACGATCTTCTGCTCGGCGTCGAGATCGGGCAGCGATTCCAAATTCTCGGCCAGCGTCTTGCCGGTGACGGTCATGCAATCGCCGTGGAGCAAGCCCTCGCGCAGCAGCAACTTCTGCACGGCGGGCACGCCGCCTACTTCCCACAAGTCTTCCATCACATATTTGCCGCTGGGTTTGAGATCAGCCAGCAAGGGCGTGCGGTTGGCGCCCTCCTGGAAATCGTCGATGGTGAGCGGCACATTGGCGGTCTTGGCAATTGCCATCAAGTGCAACACCGCGTTGGTCGATCCGCCCAGCGCCATGACGATGGTGATTGCGTTCTCAAACGCCTTGCGCGTGAGGATGTCGAGCGGTTTGATGTCATGTTCGAGCAAATGCAGGATGGCCGGGCCGATCTGCAAACATTCGGCCTCTTTCTCGTCGCTGGTGGCCGGGTAGGATGAACTATTGGGCAGACTCATGCCCAGCGTCTCGATGGCCGAAGCCATGGTGTTGGCCGTGTACATGCCTCCGCACGCGCCAGCGCCGGGGCAGGCGTTCTGCACCACGGCTTTGAGTTCCTCTTCGCTGATGGTGTGTGCCATATACTGCCCGTACGCCTCAAACGCAGAGACAATGTCGAGCTTGCGCCCATCGAGGTGGCCGGGGCGGATGGTGCCGCCGTAGACCATGATGCTAGGCCGGTTGAGCCGCGCCATCGCCATGAGGACGCCGGGCATGTTTTTGTCGCAGCCAGGGAGCGAAATGTTGGCGTCGTACCATTGCGCGCCCATCACCGTTTCGATGGAATCGGCGATCACATCGCGCGAGACAAGCGAATACTTCATCCCCGCCGTGCCCATGGAGATGCCATCGCTGACGCCGATGGTGTGGAAGACAAGGCCGACCATGCCGGCGTCGTCCACACCCTGTTTCACACGGCGGGCCAGGGCGTTGAGGTGCATGTTGCAGGTGTTGCCGTCCCAGCCCATGCTGGCAATGCCGACCTGCGGCTTGTGCATATCCTCTTCGGTAAGCCCCACGCCGTAGAGCATGGCCTGCGATCCCACTTGAGATCGCACCTGGGTCAACTGGCGGCTATACTTGTTCAGATCGCTCTTCACGGCGGTCCCATTGGTTGTTGTGGTCATCATACTCTTCTTTCGGTTGCAGAGGATTGATTGTTTCGTCGATCAAAACATGCTAAGATAGTCATATATTGTGCGTATGGATTGAATTGTGAGGTGAATTCGCTATGTCACTGATCTTGCCAGAGGCCATCTCCACACAAGATGAGGATCGACTCTACACTGCCGACGAACTGCTCACCATCTCAGCCAGGGACGATAATCGCTACGAACTGATTCACGGGAGGTTGAAGATTATGCCACCTGCAGGCGCTGAACATGGTGATTTTGCAATGAGTATCGGCGGCTGGATGCGAGTTTATGCTGATCAGAACGACTTGGGTAAGGTTTTTGCCGCTGAAACCGGATTTGTATTGGAAACCAACCCCGATCTTGTGCGAGCGCCTGATACAGGATTTGTAGACAAGACCCGCCTTGCAAAGGGATTGACGAGCAAATACTTCCCCGGTGCGCCAGACCTGGCTGTCGAGGTGGTCTCGCCCAACGATACCCTCAGCGAAGTCCAGGACAAGATCCAGGATTGGCTCAACCACGGCACACGGTTGGTCTGGGTTGTCGATCCCAAAACCCGCACAGTCACCGTCTACCGTCCCGACGGAACGGCCAACGTCCTCAAGGCCAAAGATACACTTGACGGCGAGGATGTTCTCCCCGGATTCGCGTTTCCGCTAGTGAAGCTGTTCGGGGAATCGGGATTGGTGACTGGTGATTAGGGATTGGGCTTCGTGTGGAGATCCAATTCCCAGTCACCAATCCCTAATCACCAATCACCTCTAGACCGCAGCCGCAACCCTGTTGACCCCGCCGCCGTCGTAATCGCTCTCTTTGTCGTAGAGCAGAAAATATTCCACCGAATCAGCCAGGGCATGCCAGCTTGCCTCGATAATGTTGCTGCTAGCGCCCACCGTACTCCAGATACGTTCGCCGTCGGTGCTGTCGATGAGGACGCGCACACTGGCGGCGGTGGCGCTGCCGCTATCCAAAATTCGGACTTTGTAGTCCTTCAACTGCATTTTGTAGATGTTGGGATAGACGCGCTGTAACGCCTTGCGCAGTGCGCCATCCAGCGCGTTGACCGGGCCGTTGCCGTCCGAGACCTCGTGGTAGATGCGCTCGCCAATGCGAACTTTGACCGTCGCTTCTGAGAACATGCCGCGTCCCTGTCGATGTTCCACATTGGCGGTGTAATCGATCAGCTCGAAGGGTGGCAGATAACCGAGGCGAGAGCGGCGCAGCATCAATTCCACGCTGGCTTCGGCGCTTTCAAAGGCAAAGCCAGCGTTTTCGAGTTCCTTGATGCGAGCGAGGATTCTGCGTTCTTCTTCTGGCGTCAACCCTTCCAGCCCAAATTCGCGACGCTTGACGGCGATGTTGTCCTTGCCGCTCAACTCGCTGACGAGGACACGCGTCTGGTTGCCCACTGCCGCAGGATCAACGTGCTGATAAGTCATTACATTTTTGACCACGGCGTTGACGTGTGTGCCGCCCTTGTGGGCAAAGGCGCTCAAGCCGACGAAGGGTTGATGCGTATCGGGGTTGAGGTTGGCCAATTCGCTGACAAAGTGGCTGAGCTCCGTCAGCCCCTTCAATCCTTCGGGCGAGATCACCTCATAGCCCATCTTCAGTTGCAGATCGGCGATGACGCTGATCAGATCGGCGTTGCCGCAACGTTCGCCGTAGCCGTTGATCGTCCCCTGGATGTGGTTGCATCCGCTGCGCACGGCTTGCAGTGTATTTGCCACACCCGTGCCGCCGTCGTTGTGGGCGTGGATGCCCAGCGTGATGGGAAGTTGCAAGTTGCGAGTTGCGAATTGCGCGCGGATCTCTTCGACGATCTCAGCGACTTCCCAGGGCAGCGTACCCCCATTCGTATCGCAGAGGATCACCGAATCCGCGCCGCCGATCACCGCAGCTTTGAGCGTTGCCAGCGCGTACTCAGGATTGGCGCGGTAGCCGTCGAAGAAGTGTTCGGCGTCGTAGATCACCTCTTTGTCCTGCGATTTGAGATACGAGACCGAATCTTGAATCATGCGCAGATTCTCTTCGGGCGATGTGCGCAACACATCGGAGACATGCAGATCCCAGCTCTTGCCGAAGATGGTCACCACTGGCGTATTGGCGCGGATCAGCAATTGGATCTGCGCATCATCCTGGGCCTTGACGCCAACCTTGCAGGTCGAGCCGAAGGCTGCAACCCTGGCCCGTTTCAGCTTCAATTCTGTGGCGGCGCGCTCGAAGAATTCCATATCCTTGGGGTTGGAGCCAGGCCAACCTCCCTCAATATAATCCACCCCGAATTCGTCCAGTCGAGCCGCGATCCGCAATTTATCGTCACAGCTAAACGAGACACCCTCTCCCTGGGTGCCGTCGCGCAGCGTGGTGTCGTAGAGTTGTATAGACATTAAGACTACCTCTTTGGTTTGGAGAAAATGAGTAAGGAGTAATGAGTAAGGTTTCGTAGAGGAAAGGACTCCAACCAATGGAGTCCTTGTGTCAACAAAAATTACTCCTTACTCATTATTTTCTTCACAACTTTTCCACTAGATCCGCCAGACTCTCGAAGATCTGATCCGGCCAGATGGCGCGACCCAGATCCTCGCGGCGGAATTTGCCGGTCTTGACCAGCCAGCCCTGTGCGCCCATCCGCTGTGCGCCGCGCACGTCTGCTTCAATATCATCGCCGATGACGGCGACGCGGTGGGGCGGCAACTGCATGTGGCTCAACACCAGATTGAAGTAAGCGCTGCTCGGCTTGCCTACCACAACCGCCCCGGTATCTGCCGCATATTCCAGCGCCCCCACAAAGGGACCGGCATCCATGAAGAGTCCTTCTTCGGTGCGCCAGAAGCGACGCTTGTGCAGCGCCACCAACTGCGCGCCGTTGAGCAGAGCGCGGAAGGCCGTATTCAGGCGAGGAAACGAGAATCCTGCGCCCAGATCACCCACAACCACAAACTGTGGGTTGATCTCATCCACGTCGATGCCAGCGAACTCCTGTTGGGCATCGGGCATCAGCAGTGGATAGTAGGTCTCGGCTTTTTGGCTGCGCAGATATTGCGCCGCGACATAGGTCGCATTGAACAACTGGTCAATATCAATCGGGATCCCCATCTGCTGCATTCGTTCGGCAAGCGTATACCGGCAGTAGATGGTGGAATTGGTCATAAAACTGTGAGCAATGTCCCGGGCGCGCAGCGTTTGTAACGCTTCAAGCGCGCCCGGTATCACCTCATTGCCACGTGTCACAACGCCGTCGATGTCAATGATCAGGCCATCGATAGACGAAAGGAGAGCGGACACTGGCAGATCCTTTCTGTGGAAGATTAGGGATTGGGGACTGGGGATCGGGAGCAGTATCCGAAATCCCTTAATCGCGCCGACCGCAGCGGTCGGAAACCGCTTCCAATAAGCGATTAGGAGATTAAGGGATTTCAGACCCTTGACACGATCCCCAGTCCCCAATCACCCAGTATTTTGCAATCCAGCCGCGATGCCGTTGACCGACAAGAGGATCGCCTGGCGTAGATCGCCTTCCAATCGCGGGTTTTGACGCAGCCGTTGGAGCAGGGCGACCTGGATGTAGTTCAACGGATCAACGTAAGGGTTGCGCAGTGTAATGCTCCGCTGCAACCAGGGTTCATTGTCCAAAATATCAGTCTGCCGGGTGATACTTAGGATCACCCGTTCGGTTCGTTGAAATTCCTCGTTGACGTCGCCGAAAATAATACCGCCAGTGGTCTCGTCGGTGAGTTGTGCGTAGGTTTCAGCGATCTTCATATCGGCGCGGCGGAGGCTGAACTGGGCTCTGTCAATCACCGTGCGGAAGAAAGGCCAGGTCTGGTACATCTCTTGTAACACGGCCAGCCGTTCCTCTGTGGACTTTTCGCAGACCCAGGAATCAATGCCGGTGCCCAACCCGTACCACCCTGTTAGGTTAACACGCGATTGGGTCCAGGCAAAAACCCAGGGGATCGCGCGCAGATCGCTGACGCCGCTCGTCTGCTTGCGTTTGGCCGGGCGCGAACCAATATTCAAATGGCTGATCTGATCGATGGGCGTCGCCTCGTGGAAGTAGCGCAGAAAGTCCTCGTCTTCGATCAGGCTGCGGTACTTACGTTCGGCGCGCCGGCTGACCTCGTCCATGATCGGTCCCCATTCGCTTTCGCGCTCGTAACGAGGACGTTTGCCGCTGGTCATCAGCACTGCATTCACCAATTGCTCTAAATGGCGGTGGCCAATTTCTCGGCTGGCGTAGCGATTGGAGATCACTTCTCCCTGCTCAGTCACCTTGATCCGTCCGCGCACCGATTCCGGCGGCTGCGCCAGGATGGCCCGGTTGGCCGGTCCGCCGCCGCGACCAATCGATCCGCCGCGGCCGTGGAAGAGGGTCAAGCGCACGCGATGTTCATCACAGATGCGGGCCAGGGCGCGCTGCGCCTGATATAGCATCCAATTGGCGCGCAAGTAGCCGCCATCCTTGTTCGAGTCGCTGTATCCAATCATGATCTGCTGCTGGCGTCCGCGCTGGGCTAGATGCTCCTGATAGATCGGAATCTGGAAGAGACGACTCATGATTTGGGGCGCGTTTTGTAGATCCTCAATCGTCTCGAAGAGAGGAACCACATCGATCTGCCCAAAGAGGCCGGCATCTTTGGCCAGCACCAATACTTCGAGCATGTGGCTCACCGACGTCGTCATGCTGATGATGTAACTCTGAATCGCCTGTACGCCTACCTGGTTATGCGCCTTGCGGATCAGCCGGAAGAGGCCGATGGTCTCGTTGGTGGCTTCGCTAAAATCGAGGCGTGCTGTCAACGGGCGTGGGCTGCTGAGTTCTTCCTCAAGCAGGCTGACTTTGTCCTCTTCAGACATGCCCAGGTAATCGAAGGCTGGGTAGCGACGGTTGTAGTACCGATCCATGATTTCGGCCAGGGCCTGACGATGTCGATCCGAATGCTGGCGGATGTCCAACGTAGCCAGATGGAAACCAAAGATGCGCGCCTGACGCACAAGATTGGCGAAGCGTCCTTCGGCGAGCCGTTCACCTTTGTTCTGGCGCAGACTATCTTGCACGACGAGTAGATCGCGCAAGAATTCAGTTGATGTGCCATAGGCGCGCAGATTGGGCGACTGCTTGTCCCAGGGTTGCTCGTTCTGACGCATGGTTGCCAGCAATCGCCGGTAGATGAGGATCATCTTCTGGCGATACGGTTCCAGCCGGAACCGCTCCAGCACATCCAATTCTTCGGGCGGCACCAGATCGAAGTCGCGGCGCAGACTCTCCTGAAATTCCTGCGAAAAGGTCATGCGTGTGCGCGCCATACTCAAATGGCCGTAGAGATTTTCCACAGCCTGTGTGTAAAGTTTGAGTACAGTACTCTTCTGCTCACGCAAGGCGGCTTCGGTCATTTCCAGGGTGACAAAGGGATTGCCATCGCGGTCGCCGCCCATCCACGAACCGTAGCGTAAAAAGACGGGGATCGTGAATTTTTCCTCTGGGTAGTACGCGCGCAGCGCCTTTTCCATTTCCTGATAGATGCGCGGCACCAGCGTAAAGAGGCTGTTTTCAAAATAATAGAGACCCTGGCGCACTTCGTCCAGGACAGTAGGCCGACGGTCGCGTGTCTCGTCGGTCTGCCAAAGACCCACAATGATCTCGCGGATGCGCTCGTTGATCTCGGCTTCTTCTTCGGGCAGCAGATGGCGTACATCGAGGTCGAAAAGATGCTGGGCCAGGGCTTTATGCTTGAGGAGCATTGTGCGCCGCTTCGCCTCTGTTGGGTGGGCTGTAAAGACGGGCATGATGAAGAGATCGTCGAGCAGATCGCGCACTTCCTCTGCGCTACAGCCTTCCTCGCGCAGGTTTTTGATGGCGGCGGCGATGGTCTCGCGCATGGGTTTGCCTTCGCGCTGGGCCTGCTCTGCACGCTCGCGCAGCACGCGCACACGTTGCTGTTCCTCGGCCAGGTTGACCAACTGAAAGTAGCTGGTGAAGGCTTTGAGTAAAGCGCGCGTCTGATCCAAATTCTGGACGAGATCCCTTGTTTTGGCGACAATGAGCGCGCCGGCCTCCTCATCGCCGCTGCGTTGCGCTTTGGATAGGGCGCGGATCTCCTCCTCCAAATCGAAGATCGCATCTCCTTCCTGTTCGATAATCGTCTCGCCGAGCAGGTTGCCCAACATACGGATCGTCTGGCGCAGGCGTTCTTGTGAGTCTTCAGCTGGAGATTGAAGGGAAGGTGTCGTCATAGATGATTACACTTTCAACGCTTCCACCACCAGATTGCCCATCACCTCGGTGCCGACAACTTCGGTGCCAGTGTGGGCAATGTCACCGGTACGCACACCCTCGTTGAGGACGGTATCCACGGCGGCTTCGATGGCAGCAGCTTCAGCTTCGAGGCCCAGACTGTGACGCAGCAGCATGGCGCTGCTCAGGATCGTCGCCAGCGGATTGGAGATGCCGCGGCCGGCAATATCAGGCGCGCTGCCGTGGATCGGCTCATAGAGACCGAGGGGCAACTTGTGGCTGTTCATCACGTCTCCCAGGCTGGCCGACGGCAACATGCCCATGGATCCCGCCAGCATCGACGCTTCGTCGGTGAGGATGTCGCCAAAGAGGTTTTCGCTGACGACTACATCGTAATCGGCCGGGCGACGGATCAGGTGCATCGCCATCGCATCCACCAGCACATGATCCACGCTCAATTCGGGGTAATCCTTGAGTACATCCACGGTGACGCGTCGCCAGAGCCGAGACGAGGCGAGGACGTTGGCTTTGTCCACGCTGGTCAGCTTCTTGCGCCGACCCATAGCCGCATCCGCGGCAAGGCGCACCACCCGTTCGATCTCCAGGCGGGTGTAGAGCATGGTATCGTAGGCCTCGTAGCCTTCCTCGCCCGCCTCTTTGCGCGGACCGAAATAAGCGCCGCCGGTCAACTCGCGCACGACTAGCAGATCGACCCCGGCCAATACTTCCTCTTTGATGGCGCTGGCGCTGATCAATTGGGGATGCACCTTCACCGGGCGCAGGTTGGCGAAGAGGTTGAGCGCCTTGCGGATGCCCAACAGCCCGCGTTCCGGGCGATCCGGCGCATTGGGATTGTCCCATTTGGGGCCGCCCACCGCGCCCAAAAGGACGGCGTCGGCAACTTTACACGCCTCCACCGTTGCATCGGGCAGGCTGGTCCCCTTTTCATCGATGGCGCAGCCGCCCATCAACTGATGGTCAAAGGTGAAGTTGTGGCCGAACTTCCCCGCCACAGCGGTCAAAATCTTCTTCGCTTCGTTGGTCACTTCCGGCCCGATGCCGTCGCCGGCGAGGACCACAATGTTGGCGTTCAAGATACGATCTTCCTTCTGATGAAGCTGGTTATGGTTGGACGTGTTGCATGTTGCGTCAAGCAGCCACGGATTACTCGGTCCGTGTCGGCGCGGCCAGCGTACCGCCGATCATCTCCACCATAGGCGTACCGTCACGATCCACCCAGACGCCACACTCGCTGCCGCCCTGGGATGTGTCCAGCGTGACTTCGCTGCCGTCCATACGCAGGGCGGGATGGTAGAATTTCGAGACTTTTTCGGCTTCGCCCACAATGTAATGGCCGATGAGCGAGCGGCGGAAGCGATCCGCGCTGGTGTTGGGGAAACTGCCGTGGATCAACTGTCCGTTGAAGAAGAGGACATCCCCGGCTTTCATCACCACGGGAACGGGGGACATGCCGTCGGGGATGGGCACGGTGACATTGGTGAAGCTGGCGTTGGTATCCGCTTCCACTGTGCAAAGAATGGGCAGTTCATGCGTGCCGGGGACAATCTGCAAACAGCCGTTTTCTTCGTCGCAGTCGTCCAGCGCCAGCCACGCCGCCATACAGGTTCCCGGCTGCACACGCAGATAGTATTGGTCCTGATGCAGGGCTTGTCCGCGCGCGCCGGCCGGTTTGAAATAGAGCATGGTCTGCACGGCGTAAGGTTCACTGCCCAACAGCGCCGTCAGCCAACTGCTGATGCGCGGATCGATCAGCCAATCCAGGCTGATCTGATCCCAGCGGTGCATGTGGATCATGCGCGGATAGCGCTTGAGCGGATCGCTGCTGCCGATGTCCACGCCGGCGGTGTCCCCTGGGTAGCTTCCCTTTGCGCGCAGGTCCATGTAGTGGTCCCGGTAGCGCGCAACCTCGTCCGCGCTGAAGAGGCCGCGGGCAACGGTGTAGCCCTGTTGCTGAAATTGTTCAATGGCTTGGGTATCGACCATGGGTGAATTCTCCTTTGGGATTGCATTGAATTAGTTGGTGGCAACGTTTTCCTGAATTTGATCTTCCTGCACCTTCTCTTGAATCCATAAGTTGAGCAGCGTCTGCGTCGATATTCCCCGGTGTTTGGCGATCTGCTGCGCTTTCTCCGCTAACTTACTATCGAGCGCAAATCTGAAAGATTGTGGCTGAAAGTCTATGTCAAACTCGACAGACTCAGTCTGCTCCCAAAACTCATCCAGACTGTGCGTATCCCAAAATTCACCCATCTCCTCATAAGAAGCAGCCTGTGATAAAGAGCTCCTATTTTCGTGCATAACGCCTCCGTTCCGACTGATCCATATCCCGTGCGGAAATCACCAATGCTCGTCCATCCTGTTTATGCACACAGAAAGCTCGTAATTTTCATAGCTCCACGTCCTGCCGTTCGCCCTCCCACGAGAAGAATCCAGTGACGCCCAGGATTCTTTGGGCGAATTCCTTCGCACAGGTGAAACGCTGCGCTGGATCTGCCTCAGTATAGAATCGCCGGGCCAGTTCACCTAAAACTGGATCCAACGCCGCCAGCGCAGTAATCGTCTTTTTCGCTCGCGGCAGGGGATGATTAGCAGCCAGAAACGCGTATTGGATCATCTGTGGCATGGCCTGCTCCAACAAAAAGAGCGCGTTGATCGGATCTTTGGCTTCAATGTCCAGGGCGTCTTCCAGCAAAGTGGCGGCCATATAGCGCTGCATGGTCAGCGCCGCCTCGGATAAACCCGGAGGCTGGTGCAGTTCTTGCGCTGCCTCGGCGCGCAAACGCTCTACCACATCGCCCCGGTTGAGGATCACCGCTCCGGTCGCCAGCATGTGCGCGGTGACGAATCGGCCTTCCTGGCGTTCGTCCACAAAGTAGCGCCGGATCATCTGGGGCGGGTTGACGAAGATCTCCGCAGGGACGCCGTTGAACCAGCGCTGTGCCCGTTGTCGCCACCCTTGCTCGTGGATCACATAGAGATCGAGATCGCTGGTCGCGTCTCCCTCGCCGCGCAGCACCGAGCCGCTGGCGATGAGGCCGACGGGATTATAGCGTTCGATGATGTAATCAACCGCCTGTTTCAAAGCTGTGGTATAGGGTTCGTGCAAAGGCGGAAAGTGGAGATCCATGATCGGTTATGCATCCTCGCGTTCGGGCAGTTCAAAGGGGCGACGCCCACCGAAGACCGCCAGCTCGAAGGCTTTGAAGTAACAATCCACATCCTGAAAGCCAATCTGTCGCAGCCAGGCGCATTGGCGTTCCACCGATGTAAGCTGGTTAGCTGCTTTGTCCTCGCGGACATGGTAGGCTGCGGCGATCTCTTCGCGGCTTTTCGCATCCTCGCTGCCCACCTGGCTGGCCCACAACGAATCGATGAAAAAGTCATCGTGGCGCGCTTCCACCCACGGCGTGGATGAGGCCACGTGTTCCATATTCACAAAGACGCCGCCCGGCTTGAGCAGATCGAAGACGTCGGCGTAGATCTGCTGCTTCTTGGCGTCGGGTTGATGGTGGATCGAGTAGCCCGACACTATAACGTCAAAAGGACCGCGTGCCGCCACCATATCAAACCAGGATGGCTCGCTGTAATCCAATGTGGTCAAATGCAGCGCGTGGCTGTATTCTTTGAGATTGCGCAGGGCGGCCTGGATCATGGGCGTGGAAAAATCGACAAGCACGCCGCTCGCCTCCGGGTATTCGGTGAGGATCGTCGCCGCCAGAATGCCATCCCCGCAGCCGAGGTCGAGGAAATTTTCCACCGGCTGGCCGCGGCCCTCGATCACGCGCATCATCACATCGATCTGCGCCTCGGCCATGGGAACGCCTTTACGCACCCGTCCAAGGTAACGTTCAACCAGCGCCGCTTTCTTCCAGACCGTGGCGTCGGTGCCGATTCTATTCTCCTGTGCTGTCGATTCAGTCACAATGATTTTGGCTCTCTGCCGGAATAAAGCGGTAGTTCTCCCAGGGATGGCTATAGTCGGCTGCTGATGCAAAAGCGCACGAAGGCTGGCCTGGAATGCGTGTCGAGAGATTAACCCGAATCTTCCCATTTACTACCTGGGATGTGTAACGATCCAATCCACGTGGCGCAGGGCCAAACTGATACGCACCGGTGATCGAAAAACGGGTGCCAAGACATGGATCGGAAAACATCTGCAATGATTCTTCCCATACCACTTGGCAACGCACTGTAGGATGGGTTGTGTGAGGGTCGAGTACGTAGAGTTCTTGTCCAGTG
Source organism: Caldilineaceae bacterium (assembly GCA_019637695.1). GTDB lineage: Bacteria > Chloroflexota > Anaerolineae > Caldilineales > Caldilineaceae > RI-153. The sequence continues at coordinate 60,606 of JAHBVG010000017.1, forward strand.
TTTACAATCCAAAGCTTCACTTTTGATTCGGTGAAGAGAACAGGTTTATCGATCTCAAAGTGATCTATGTGCCCAACCTCAACAGTCTCGGCCCGTGGCATCGCAAATTTATAGACCATCGCAGCAATGCTTGCACCAAACAACAGCAAGATTGTCAACAGTGCATAAAGGGCGACTTCGCGGATTTTCGCTGGGTCACTTCGGTCCCCGAGCATACCGTTCGTGTTGGATGAAGCGGACATAAGACTTTCCTCTAATATCAAAACCTACTCGTAATAGTCAGGGCAGATGAACCTGGCCAGGGCATAAGTCAGCGCAACCTCCAATGCTTCGCTACGGCTGACAAGACCATCGGTGAAGATACCAATGGCACCTTGATTTTGGCGTACATTCTTCAACCCGCTGAATCGATCCATTTCAGGGCCGAGTTCCTCACCAGCGCGTAGCCGTTCGGCAATAGATTCTGGTAGCAACACGCTCCCGCCGCCACCAATTCCAAGTCGGCCTTTTCGATCCACCACCGCGCCCCAGCCGGTGGTAAACATACCAAATGGCGTGTCCTCTATGCCGCCTTCCACACCCATGCCAATCTCGGCATCCGCGGCAAGGAGTGCAGCTTTAGCCCGGTTGATCGCCCCGCGGATCGTTTCCTCATCATTCATAGGCTGTGCAGCCACACCTGACGCCACTTCTGCGGCAACGATCTGCGCCTGCGGCCAGACCTTGCGTGCAGCTCGTTCTGCCGCCTGAATTTTGGTTGGGTTAGTCGAACCAATGGCGATTTTCATAGTTGGTGATTAGGGACTGGGGATCGGGGACTGGGGATCGGGTCAAGTTTCTGAAATCTCCTAATCACCCAATCTCAGTTATAGCGATTGGGCGATTAGGAGATTCGGGATTCTGTACGAGATCCCAGTCCCCGATCCCCAGTCCCCAGTCTCTCAATATACCGGCATCGCCTCGAAACGGCTGATCGCCTCGTCTTTGTCGAGCAGGTAGCCCATGTCGTCCAATCCGCGCAGCAGACAGTGTTTGCGGAAGGGATCGATGTCGAAGCCCAATTGTTGACCATCGGGCAGGATGACAATCTGGTTTTCCAAATCGACAGTGATAGTCGTCTCTGGCTCTTCCTCGATCAAATCGAGGAGCATGTTCACCGTCGCTTCGGGCAGGGTAACGGGCAGCAGCCCGTTTTTGAGGCTGTTGTTATAAAAGATGTCGGCAAAGCCAGGGCTGATCACGGCGCGGAAACCATATTCGGTCAGCGCCCAGACTGCATGTTCGCGGCTCGATCCGCTGCCGAAATTGCGCCCGGCGATCAGCACTTCCGCGCCCTGATGCTCTGGATGGTTGAGGACAAAGTTCGGGTTGGCCGATCCGTCGGCGTTGTAGCGCCACGCCGAAAAGAGGCCCGCGCCCATCCCTTCTTTGGTCACCGCCGTCAGATAACGCGCGGGGATGATCTGGTCCGTATCCACATTTTCCGCCCGCAGAGGAAGAGCGGTAGTGGTGAGTTTGGTAAATGGTTGCATGGTAATGTCAATCCTTCAGTTCAAGAGTTTGTGCTGGTCCGTTGAGCACCACGAGTAATCTATTGAGTATGTTTCTGCCGATGATAACTTCGTCGCTCAATTCATCTGCGACGATTTCGATGACAGGCAATCGTATTGCACCAATGCCAACGTCAAGATAATGAATGTCGACGATACGCCTTTCTCCCCATGCACTGCGCAGAACCTTGCGATCATCGACCTGGATAGGCAACCCCTGTAGGTAGTATGATGGAACAATGGTTGCGTCTGCCCCACTATCGACGAAGGCAGTCACTGGCCCTATGAAATAGGAGCTTTCTGGAAGAGCCAGGTGAATTTTCATGCTTGGCGCTGGTGGTTCGTAACTTGTATCGTACGCGAACTTCACGATGAGATCTTACCTCTGCTAGGTGTTCGTATTTGAATCTCTGGATTGGGATCTGCTTTGACCTGACGGATCAACACGGGTGTTTGTCCATACTTGGCGCGTACCCTTGTATACAACGCTACACGATCCAGATCTTTGTCTACGATTTCACCCTCATGCACTGCCACCCAGTGGTTTGGAATTGTATGCCAAAGGGAGGCATGCACGCGGTTGTATGCCTCAATTTCTCGGTCAATGATTTGGCGTTGTTGGGTATGCAGATATTGTTCTACTGCTTCATTGACCAGATCGGAAATGCTCTTCTGGTTTTGATAGGCAGTTTCCTGCAACTTTTCGTTGAGGTCCGCTCTCAACTGAATTGTATTTGTCATTATCAACCTGCCTTAACAGTGACTTCTGGTCCATATGCATATTGCGCGATGGGGAAGAGCAGAGGTGTTGATTTTAGTGGATGGTTGCATGAATAATCCTCGCGCGCTCATTTTCTATTAGTGTCAGCCTGTTAATGCTGTTAAGGACTGGCACCATGGAGATTGCGACTATAATAAAAGCTATAATAGCCAACCCTCCTAGATCGCTCCGCGTCATTATTCCGATGATAAGAATTAGAAATGCGATACCGAAAATTACCATGCACCCAGTCGGCAATTTATTCATTCTGATTACCCCCCCTGTACTTGTCTGGCTAAACCAAAAGGTCAGCTTAGCTTGGCTACTCGGATTGCTTATTACCGGCTAACCTCGTCTTCTGCAATTCTTCGGCAAACTGCTGAAGCTCCATTAGGCGGCGAAGACTTTTCTTCATACGTTAGCTTCAGATTCTCGCGGTCAACGTTCGATCAATATCTTTTTGTAGGCTTCAACGACTGGATCGGGTTCAAGGGGCTGATCCCAAAAGCTTGTGCTATCGTTCATCTACCTTCATCCTTGCTGCATCGACCTGCCCCAACAACGTCTCCAACGGCAGGCTTTCCAGTGAGGACAACATCATATCCCCGGCGGCGAAGACCATCTGCCGTGTCATCGGATTGGGGATGGTAACGCAGAAGATCCCCGCTCGCTTCGCTGCCAACGCGCCGTTTGGCGAATCCTCGAAGGCGATGGCCTCATCCGCGCAGACACCTAACTTATCGAGCGCCCGCAGGTAGAGCGTCGGGTCCGGCTTGACCTGCTCCACATCGTCCGAACAGTTGGTGCAATCGAAGAACCTATCGATTTGGAGGTGGCGCAGATGTCCTTCCACCCAACTCCGCGAAGAACTCGACGCCACGCCCAGCCTCAACCCTAGTCTTTTGGCCTCGTGGAGATAGCTCTCCACGCCGGGCAAGATCGGTTCATCGGCGATCAACCGGGAGAAGCGCGCCCGACGTTGCGCTTGGAGCGCGGCGCGGTCAACGACCTCACCGCTCAGTTCAGCCAAATAATCGTAGGGATCGAAGACATTGGCCGTGCCAATACATTCGCTCCACTTGGCAAATGGAAGATCACATCCAAAGGTCTGGTAGATCTCCCGCCAGGATTGATACTCAGGACTTTCGGTGTCGAGGATCAGCCCGTCAAAATCGAAAATCAGCGCTCGAATCAAAGATCGTCTCTCCACTTGCGCAGATCATTCTCGTACAGGTCCGCAATCGGAAAGCAGAGATCGTAGTCATTCCACTGGAGATCCCCATCCTCCACGCTGAACTGCTGGAACAGTACTGGATCTAGATATTTGCGGATTAGTGGATTCAGCGAACTTTGCAGGAATGGCTCAAAATCTACAATTTGTATGTGACCATCGTTGAACCAGATCTGCAACTTATATCCATTCAGGTATGCGACAGACACGATTTCAACTACTGCACCTTCCGACAATCTTACCGCAGCCGGCGCGTAATCCGCTTGACCTGAATGGGTTTGTGAAGAACGAAGTAATCGATCCATTTTTGTACAATCTCCTCTGCATGTTCCTCTACGAGTGTTCGGAAATCACCAAGTTGGGACGTTGGCAGCGGCTCTTTCCCTCGGACGGGTGAATAGCGAATTTCGACAATGCGACCATTCTCGATGATGAATTCCGCCCTGCTTTCGTAACCCTGGTATTTGCCATGAACGTGAACAGGTTCATGCTCATTCGAGTAGAAAAGCACGATTAGACCGAAATACTCGTAAAGCTTTGGCATTGGACTATGCGAGTGTCGCTTCTTTCATCTCCTCGCGGACGTCGACGACGCGCCCGTTGATCGCCGCCGCCGCCGCCATAATCGGACTCATGAGCAGCGAGCGTGAACCCGGTCCTTGCCGCCCGCGGAAGTTGCGGTTGCTGGTGCTGGCAACATACTTGCCCGCGCCTGCCTTGTCGTCGTTCATAGCCAGACACATGCTACAACCCGCGCCGCGCCATTCAAAACCGGCCTCGCTGAAAATGCGATCCAATCCTTCGGCCTCGGCCTGCGCCTTCACTGCTTTGGAGCCGGGCACGACCAGCGCCTGCACTTTGTCGGAAACTTTGCGCCCGCGCACAATTTGCGCAGCCTCGCGCAGATCCTCAATGCGGCTGTTGGTGCACGAGCCGATAAAGACAATATCCACCGGCTGGCCTTCCATCGATTGGCCCTCTTGTAGCCCCATGTACTCCAGCGCGCTGATCAGACTGCGGCGCTCGGCGGGATCGTCCAACTCGTCTACTGTGGGGATGCGACCGGTGACGGCCACGCCCTGCCCCGGATTCGTACCATACGTCACCATCGGCGCGAGCTGTCCAGCATCGAGGAAGAGTTCGCGGTCGAAGATGGCGTCCTCGTCGGTGTAGAGGGTCTGCCAATAGGCTACGGCCCGATCCCACTCCTTGCCCTTGGGCGCGTAAGGACGACCATTGATATAGTCGAAGGTCGTCTGATCGGGGGCGATCATACCGGCGCGGGCGCCGCCCTCAATGCTCATGTTGCAGATCGTCATGCGATTAGCCATGCTCAAGTTGCGGATGGCCGCCCCCCGATACTCGAAGACGTAGCCCGCGCCGCCGCCCGCGCCGTTCTTGGCGATGATGGCAAGGATAATATCCTTGGCGGTGACGCCGAAGCCCAACTCCCCGTCCACGGTGATGGCGAAGGTCTTGGGTCTGGATTGCATCAGGCATTGGGTCGCCAGCACATGCCCGACTTCGCTGGTGCCGATGCCAAAGGCCAGCGCGCCGAACGCGCCGTGGGTGCTGGTGTGACTATCCCCGCAGACGATGGTCATGCCCGGCTGGGTGATACCCATCTCCGGCCCCACCACATGGACGATCCCCTGCACGTCGCCCTCAATATCGAAGAGGGTGACGCCGAAATCCCGGCAATTCTGGCGCAGCGTGCGCACCTGGGTGGCGGCGTCGCTCGGCCACAGATCAATCGAAACGCCCTGCCGCGTGGGGATGGCGTGATCCATCGTCGCGAAGGTCTTGTCCGGGCGGCGGACCTTCAGCCCGCGCTCGCGCAGTTCCGCGAACGCCTGCGGCGACGTCACCTCGTGGACCAAATGCGCGTCGATGTAGAGTACCACCGGCGCGCCGGGGTCCTCGGCCACAACGTGCGCGTCCCATACTTTTTCAAAGAGTGTTTTCCCTGCCACGTACAATCTCCTCGCTTAGTGATCTCTTTCGGAATTCTGAGCCGATCGTTCGGCTTGATAGTGATAAACTTCGGATAATGCTTCTTCCAAAGTTTGGTTTTCAATAGCTAGCTGGCGCTCTGCTGTATAATCGCCCAGTCCTGCCGTGAATTGGTTGAGAAAGCGGACCGTATTTACCAATCCTAGTTCCTGGTAAAGGAGCCGAAGCGCTTTCTGTGTGATTTCAGTTAAGGGTTGTGTTTCTGCAATCATTTTTCTATCACCTCGATTAGCTCTAGCGGTGATATCACCACTGTCCGTAAATCAGATATGCTTCTCGCCCGTCGTAGAAACCGCTCATCGCAAGTGCAGAAGTAATCCACGCCTGCTGACTCTGCTAGGGCAAGATGCAACGCATCCATTGCCTTGACGCCATGTTCTATGAACACCGCCGCTCTTGCTGCTATCCGTTCATCAACGCTAACCGCCGATTTTGTCCGTTTGAGAATTTGTTCTCCGAATTCTCGCCTCTGACTAACTGGATTGCGGAGAATTTCCAGTTCCAGCACTGTGGATGAAATTAACTCAACGCTACCTGCATCGACGTGTTTCAGAACTCCCAAAACGGCTTCCGCTTCCAAGCGGCCGTTGGATGCTGCATGTGTCAAGGTAGATTCTGATCATAATGTTGTGACGATGCGTCCAAATCAATAGACGAGCTAGCTTCTATTCCTCCTCACGCAGCCACCGTCTCCTCTTCATCCTTCTCGTTGACGCCTTCATTCGCCGCCTCAATCGCGACGACGTTCTGGTGCGGGGTGACGTGCCAGAAGAATTGGCGATGGGTGGCCCAATCCTCAAGGATAGTGCGGGCGCGCAGGGAACCGGTCTTTTCCCAATGAGTTTGGATCAGCCCGCGCAGCAATGCGTCATCATCCTCAGGACTAAAGCGGGTGATCTTGATCAATTCTGGATTATAACGGCGGGCGAAATTCTCGTCCACATCGTAGACGAACGCCTGACCGCCCGTCATTCCTGCGCCGAAGTTGCGTCCCGTCTCCCCAAGGGCAACGACCACGCCGCCGGTCATGTACTCGCAGCAGTGATCGCCCGCGCCCTCCACCACGGCTGTCGCCCCGCTGTTGCGCACGGCGAAGCGTTCCCCGGCCACACCGGCGGCAAAGAGCCGTCCGCCCGTGGCGCCGTAGAGCGCCGTGTTGCCCAGGATCACGTTCTGGTGGGGCACGTACATGGCCTCTTCCGGCGGATAGAGTACGATCTCACCGCCGCTCAAGCCCTTGCCCACGTAATCCTGGCCGTCGCCGATCAGCGTAAAGTTGAGGCCCTTCAGCCCGAATGCGCCGAAGCTCTGTCCCGCCGACCCGGTGAAAGTAATATGGATTTGACCTTCCGGCAGGCCCTTGTCCCCATAGCGCAGCGCCAGTTGTCCGGCCAGTTTTGACCCTACCGTGCGATGGGTATTGCTGATCTTGTGGGCCAGGCGGATCGGCGCATCGGGGTTGGCGGTGAGACCGGCCAGTACTTGCTCGACAATGCGCTCGCCCACATGACCTTCCTCGCGCGGCATCTCATTGGACGGCAAAACGTTGCGCCGTGCGCTGCCCGTGTCCGGCACGTAGAGCAGCGACCCCAGCTCCATGAAACCGGCCTCGCGCCCGTGGATGCTCTGCTCCATCATCTCTGGGTGGCCGATGACCTCGTCCAGACTGCGGAAGCCCAGATCGGCCAGGATGTGGCGCACGTCCTCGGCGATGAAGCGCATCATCGCCATCACCATCTCCGGTGTGCCGGGGAACTTCTCACGCAGCGCCGGGTCCTGGGTCGCCACGCCCACAGGACAGGTATTCTTGTGGCAGACCCTCGCCATAATGCAACCTTCGGCGATCATGGCGCTGGTGCCAAAGCTGAACTCGTCTGCGCCGAGCATGGCCGCCATCACCAGATCGCGACCGGTGGCGAGACCGCCGTCCACGCGCAATCGGATACGCGTGCGCAATCCATTCGCCAGCAGCGTTTGGTGTGTCTCGGCCAGCCCCAATTCCCAGGGCAGACCGGCGTTTTTGATGCTGCTCAGCGGGGACGCGCCAGTGCCGCCGCTGTGCCCGCTCAGGTGGATCAGATCAGCGAAGCCTTTGACAACGCCCGCTGCAATCGTGCCCACGCCCATCTCGGCCACCAGCTTAACGCTGACCCGTGCCTGCGGGTTGACGGTCTTGAGATCGTAGATCAGTTGCGCCAGATCCTCGATGCTGTAGATGTCGTGGTGGGGCGGCGGGCTGATGAGGGCGACGCCGGGCGTGCTGTGACGCAGCAGGGCAATATCCGCCGAGACCTTGTGGCCGGGCAGTTGACCACCCTCGCCGGGTTTCGATCCCTGCGCCATCTTGATCTGCAACTCGTCGGCGCTCATCAAATATTCGGGGGTGACGCCAAAACGACCCGACGCCACCTGTTTGATACGGCTGGCCCGCTCGCTGAAATAGCGATCCTTGGCCTCGCCGCCTTCACCGCTGTTGCTCATACCGCCCAGCCGATTCATGGCGATGGCGAGCGTCTCGTGGGCTTCGGGGCTGAGCGCGCCGTAGCTCATGGCCGCCGTGCTGAAACGGCGGGTGATCCGCTCCACCGATTCCACCTGCTCCACGGGGATCGACGGGCGCGAACGACGGAAACTCAACAAATGGCGCGGGGACAACTTCATGCCGTTGACCAATTCGGCGTAGGCTTGATAGTTCTGCCAGCCCGTCGCCCAATCCTCAGCCGTGGCCGCGGCCTGCAACGCGTGGACGACCTGCGGGCTCCATTCGTGGAGTTCCCCGCCACGCCGGCTCTTGTAGATGCCCCACGTATCCAGCTTGGGTGCTGCCGCGCGTGCCGGCTTCCCTTCTACCTGGACCGGGGCAGGGTAGGCCGAGGTATGCCAGGCCAGCACGTCCTCGGCCACGCTGGCGAAGGAGATGCCGCCGACCACGCTGGGCGTCTCGACGAAGGCAGTCTCCAGCAGTTCCTCACCGATGCCGATGGCCTCAAAGATCTGCGCGCCGCAATAGCTGTCCAGCGTGCTGATCCCCATTTTGCTCATGATCTTGAGCAAGCCTTTGTCGATGGCCTTGGCGAAGTGATAGTACGCCTGGCTGCGGTTCATGAAATTGATACGCCGCCCCTCGGCCACCATGTCGTCAATGGTCTGGTAGACCAGATACGGATAGACGGCGCTGGCCCCGTAACCGATCAGCGCCGCTATGTGGTGGACCTCGCGCGGTTCGCCGCTTTCGCAGAGGAGGCTGACGTTCATGCGCAGCCCCCGGCTGATCAGATGGTGATGGACCGCACCCACGGCCATCAACGCGGGGATGGGCAACGTGTGTTGGTCGCTCTTGGCGTCGCTGATGATGAGTATACGCGCGCCGGTCCGCACCGCGTCCTCGGCCTGGCGGCAGAGCCGCTCCACCGCAGCCTTGAGCGCATCTCCAACTTCGCCTTCGGGGCGCGGCCAGGTTGCGTCCACGGTGACGGACTTGAATTCCGGTTGGGACAGGCTGCGCAGCTTCGCCATTGTCTCCGGCTGCAACAGCGGGGATTTCAACTCGATCAAGCGCGTCGCTTCGGGCATTTCCGAAAGGAGGTTGGCGCGCTGGCCGAGCAGCACGCGCAGGCTCATCACCATCTCCTCGCGCAGCGGATCGATGGGCGGGTTGGTCACCTCGGCGAAGCGCTGTTTGAAGTAGTCGAAGAGCGGACGGGGCAGCGCGCTGAGCGCGGCTGGCGGCGTATCGTCGCCCATGGCGCCCACCGGCTCCTGCCCATCGGTCACCATCGGGCGCAGGACGACAACAAGTTCCTCGCTCGTGTAGCCAAAGGAAAGCTGGCGGCGGATCAATTCGTCATTCTGCCGTTTGGTCGGTTTGGGGCGTTTGCCGTTCGAGCCATCCCCGTTTTCGAGGGTGTCGGGCGTCGCATCCTCGATCACAGGCAGCGCAAAATCAGCCGGCGCGGGGACGCTGCTCAGCGGCAGCAGATTTTGCTCCACCCATTTGGCGTAGGGTTTGCGATGGGCGAAATAGCGGGTGATCTCCTCGTCGTTCATCACCATGCCGCGCGCTGTATCCACACAGAAGATCTGCCCCGGACCAAGCCGCCCCTTTTTGATCACCCGGCTTTCGTCATATCTCACCGAGCCGACCTCGCTGGCGCTGATCACAAAGCCGTTGTCGAGGATGACATAGCGGGCCGGGCGCAGACCGTTGCGATCCAAGATTGTGCCGACAATGCGACCATCGGTATAGGTGACAGCCGCTGGGCCGTCCCACGGCTCCATCAGCGCGCTGTGATATTGATAGAAAGCGCGCCGCTCTGGGCGGATCTCCTCTTCGGGCAGCCGCTCCCACGCCTCGGGGACCATCATCATCAAGGCGTGGCGCACGTCGCGTCCGCTGCGCACGAGCAATTCGAGGGCGTTGTCGAGCATGGCGCTGTCGCTGCCATCCAACGCGATGATCGGCTCCAGATCCTTGACCTCGTCGCCCCAGAAGGGATGAGCCAGATCTCCGGTGCGCGCCCGCATCCAGTTGATGTTGCCCTGCAAGGTATTGATCTCGCCGTTGTGGCAGATCATGCGGAAGGGCTGGGCGCGCTCCCAGGTGGGGAAGGTGTTGGTGCTGTAGCGCTGATGGAAGACGGCGATGGCGGTCTTGTAATCGGGATCGTTGAGATCGGGATAGCAATGCTCCAATTCCTGCGCCAGCACCAATCCTTTGTAAACAATGGTGCGGCTGCTCAGGCTGGGAATGTAAAGTCGTTTGACGCCAGCAGCGCGCGAACGGTGGACAATGCGCTTGCGCGCCAGATAGAGTTTGCGCTCGAACTCATCGCCAGCGTTGCCCGCTTCGGCGCTACGGCGCAGGATCGCCTGTTCCATCCACGGGCGGCTGGCCTGGGCGCGCACACCCAGCGCGGCGTCGATCACCGGCACCGAGCGGAAGGTGAGGATCTCGATCTTTAATTCATCCATCACCGCGCGGATGATGGCTTTGGCATGTTCGCGGTCTTCGTCGTCGTGGCGAGAGAGGAAAAGCTGACCCACGGCCAGATCGCCGGGCGGCGGCGTCTCGATGCCCACGCGCGTCAACTCGCGCGCGAAGAATTCATGCGGGATCTGCGTCAAGATTCCGGCGCCGTCGCCGGTCTTGCGGTCATCCGCCACCGCGCCGCGGTGGGCGTGGTTGCAGAGCGCTTCCAGCCCCATTTGCAACACACGGTGGCTGCGCCGTCCCTCAATGTGGGCCACAAAACCGATGCCGCAGGCGTCATGTTCAAAGCGCGGATCGTACATCCCCTGCTTGGGGGGCAGGCCGTAATTATCCTTCAACTGGACGTGGTCCATTCTTTGCTCCTTTGCCGGAAGCGACGCTTCCTGACTACGTCAAATTCTCTAAATCCGCCAGATCCTGCAACCGTCCGCTTGCCTGTTTGTTTCTCCTGAGATCCTCTTTCGCAATGAAGTTCACGATGACACCATCGATAGAAACTTCGATATCTTTGGTATAACGCGGGTGACCGTGAAGAGCGACAGCATAGCCGCCGACGACAAGATAACGGACGTTGTTATCGTTTAACGACTGAATAAACTCTTTGAAGTCTTGGTTCAGCATTGTATTTCCAACGATGATACTCGCGGCGAATCTCTTCTAATGCCGCTAACCGGTCCTGATAAGATCGGGTCTGCCAATAGGCCGAGTCATTGGGTTGTTCGGAAATGGAGACTTTTTGGTAAATTTTTGCGATGGTCATTTGATGATATTCACTCATTTGAATTAGACCCGCCAGGTTTTCAAAACCTGGCGGGTCTCCTGAATCTCCACCAACCGCATGAGCGATTGCACCGCGTCAGACAATACACATACATCACGTACGACGTTGCCAATGTTTGGGATCACGTCGCACATGGAGAACTGCAATCACTACCACCTGTTCCGGTTCCACTAGATAGAAGATCCCAAAGGGAAAACGGCGGATCAAAGCGCGACGCACATGCTTATGAACAACTGGATATGCTTCTGGGGACCGCTGAATGGCCGCTGAAGCTGCCTCAATCGATAGCAAGAAGCTTTCCCCCAACCCTTCCCGTTGTGCTTCGTACCATTGATACGCTTCACGTAGATCTGCCTCCGCTGCTGCACGAAAGACGATAGATCTACCCATTGGCTGATCGAATCCTCGCCTTTATTTCTTCCCAAGTGAAGACAGCATCAGGATTCTCTTCGTGATCCGAAAGTCGCTGATCAAGTTCCTGGCGTTGGGCTTCGGTAATCTCCACGGCCTTCTGATCAACTGCAATACTGTCCCAGATCTCTTCTACATAGAGAATACGTTCAGCTACACTTAGATCCTTTAGAAGATCAAGATCGACCATTTGAGATTCCTCACTGTCCTTATGCAAAATACGACAATAGCTCTACGGCAGACTCGTCTCACCCATCAAGTACCGGTCGCACTCGCGGGCGGCGGCGCGACCTTCGTTGATCGCCCAGACGACGAGGCTTTGGCCGCGGCGCATGTCCCCCGCCGAGAAGACGCCCTTCACGCTGGTGGCAAACTTGCCATAGTCGGCCTTGACATTCGAGCGCGGATCGCGTTCTAACGCCAGTTCCTCGATAATACGATCCTCCGGGCCGAGAAAGCCCAGGGCCAGCAGCACAAGTTGCGCCGGCCACACCTTCTCGGTGCCGGGGACATCCACGGGAATGAAGCGCCCGTTGACGTTCTGCCACTCGACCTGCACCGTGTGCAATTCCTTCACGCGGCCATTCTCATCGCCGACAAACTTCTTCGTCAAGATCGAGTAGTGGCGTGGATCGCCGCCATCGCGGGCAATTGCCTCGGCCTGTCCATAATCGACGCGCAAAATCTTGGGCCACTCCGGCCAGGGATTGTCGGCCTGGCGTGTCAGCGGCGGCTGCGGCAGGATTTCAAATTGTACCAGACTCTTACATTTTTGTCGTAAAGAGGTCCCTACACAGTCGGTCCCTGTATCGCCGCCGCCGATCACGATCACATCCAGCCCCGCGGCAGAGATGGGCGGACAATGGCCCGCACCATTATTATATTGGTCGAGCAGGTTCTTAGTGTTGCCGTGCAGAAACTCCATGGCAAAGTGGATGCCCTTGAGAGTGCGCCCCTCAATGGGCAGATCGCGCGGCTTGGTTGCCCCACAACAGAGGACCACGGCGTCGAATTCCTCAACCAGGGTGCGCGCCGGCAGATCCTTGCCGATCTCGGTGTTGGCGACAAAGGTGACGCCCTCTGCCTTCATCAGATCGATGCGGCGCTGGACGGTAGCTTTGTCCAACTTCATGTTGGGGATGCCGTACATGAGCAGGCCACCGATGCGATCCGCCCGCTCGTAGACGGTGACGCTGTGTCCAGCGCTGTTGAGCTGCGCGGCGCAGGCCAACCCCGACGGTCCCGACCCGACAACAGCTACCTTTTTGCCTGTGCGCCGCGCCGGGGGATGGGGGACGACCCAGCCCTCCTCAAAGCCGTGATCGATGATCGAACACTCGATGTTTTTGATCGTCACCGGTGGCTCGATGATGCCCAGCGTACACGATCCCTCGCAGGGGGCCGGGCAGACGCGGCCGGTGAATTCGGGGAAGTTGTTGGTGGCGTGCAGCCGATCCAATGCCTCGCGCCAGCGCCCACGATAGACAAGATCGTTCCATTCGGGGATCAGATTGTTGATCGGGCAGCCCGACGCCATGCCGCTGATCAGCGTCCCCGTGTGGCAAAAAGGGACGCCGCAATCCATACAGCGTGCGCCTTGCGTCTGCAACTCTTTGCTCGACAGATGCAGATGGAACTCATTCCAATCGTGTAAGCGTTCTAGCGGCGCCCGTTCAGTCGGGATCTGCCGTGTAAATTCCATGAAACCAGTGGGTTTTCCCATCGTAAAAAATCTCCGCGTCTATGTTGCCAGATATTGGGCATTGGATATTGGGTATTAGATATTAGGTAGTGGGCACACTCGCCCACTACCTAATATCTAATACCCAATACCTGATTAGTTTCCGCTCACGCGCGTCACGTCGCTCTTGTTCCGCTCGAAGGCAGCCATCAACGCCTCTTCACCGCGGATACCCTCTGCCTCTACTTCGGCGATGGCTTCCAACATGCGCCGGTAATCGCGCGGATAGACTTTGACGAACTTGGGGACCATCGCATCCCAATCGGCGAGGACCCGGGCCGCGACTGCGCTGGCTGTGTACTCCCCGTGGCGGCGGATCAGCGCTTCTACCTGAGCAATCTCCGCCGGATCGTCGAGCGTCTCCAGATCCACCATTTCGTTGTTGTAGCGCTGGTCAAAATCGCCGATCTCGTCGAGGACATAGGCGATGCCGCCCGACATCCCCGCCGCGAAGTTGCGCCCCGTGGGGCCGAGGACGATGACGCGCCCGCCGGTCATATACTCGCAGCCGTGATCGCCCACGCCTTCCACCACGGCCACCACGCCGCTGTTGCGCACACAGAAGCGCTCGCCCGCCACACCGCGGATGTAGGCTTCGCCGTCGGTCGCGCCGTAAAAGGCCACGTTGCCGATGATGATGTTCTCCTCAGCCACGAAGGTCGCTCCGTCCGGCGGATAGGCGATGAGCTTGCCGCCCGACAAACCCTTGCCAAAGTAATCGTTGCCGTCGCCCTCAATGACCAGCGTAACGCCTTTGGGCACAAATGCGCCGAAGCTCTGCCCCGCCGATCCCTGGAAGCGCAGCAGAATGGTATCTTCGGGCAGGCCATTGCGCCCGTAGCGCCGCGTCACCTCGCTGCCGACGATTGTCCCCACCACGCGGTTGGTGTTGCGGATGGGCAGGGTGGCCGAGACCGGTTCGCCCCGTTCCAGCGCCGGCGCACAGAGTTCGAGCAGCACGGTCATGTCCAGCGACTTCGCCAGGCCGTGATCTTGCGGGATCTGGCAGTAGCGGCCCACGCTTTCCGGCATATCGGGCCGGTAGAGTACCTGAGAGAGATCGATGCCTCGCGCCTTCCAATGTTCAACATTGCCACGGGCCTGCAACATATCTGTGCGGCCAATCATCTCATCAACCGTGCGGAAGCCGAGTTTCGCCATATACTCGCGCATCTCCTGCGCCATAAAGAACATAAAATTGACAACATGCTGCGGATCGCCGGTGAACTTTTTGCGCAACTCAGGATTCTGCGTGGCGACGCCCACCGGGCAGGTGTCCAGATGGCAGACGCGCATCATAATGCAGCCCAGCGCCACCAACGGGCTTGTGGCGAAGCCGTATTCCTCGGCGCCGAGGAGGGCAGCGATGGCAAGATCGCGGCCCGTCTTCAACTGGCCGTCGGTCTCCAGGCGCACACGGCTGCGCAGATTGTTGAGGACCAGCGTCTGGTTCGTCTCGGCCAGCCCCAATTCCCAGGGCAGACCGGCGTGTTTGATGCTCGTCTGTGGGGACGCGCCCGTGCCACCGTCGTGTCCGCTGATCAGGATCACGTCGGCGTGACCTTTGGCGACGCCAGCGGCCACCGTGCCCACGCCCACTTCGGAGACCAGCTTGACGTTGATGCGCGCCCGCGGGTTGGCGTTCTTGAGGTCGTGGATCAGTTCGGCCAGATCTTCGATGGAGTAGATGTCATGGTGCGGGGGCGGCGAGATCAGCCCCACGCCGGGCGTCGAGTGGCGCACCCGCGCGATCCACGGGTAGACCTTGCGGCCGGGCAGCTGTCCGCCTTCGCCGGGCTTGGCCCCCTGCGCCATCTTGATCTGCAACTCCTGGGCGTGGACCAGATATTCGCTGGTGACGCCAAAACGGCCCGACGCCACCTGTTTGATGGCGCTGTTCTTGGAATCGCCGTTGGGTTCCAGTGTGTAGCGGGCCGGGTCCTCGCCGCCTTCGCCGGTGTTGCTCTTGCCGCCGATGCGGTTCATGGCAATCGCCAGCGCCTCGTGGGCCTCCTGGCTGATCGACCCATAGGACATGGCGCCGGTCTTGAAGCGTTTGCAGATCGACTCCACCGACTCTACCTCTTCCAGCGGAATGGGTTCGGCGGGGAACTTGAATTCGAGCAGGCTGCGCAGCGTACACATCTCGCGCGACTGATCGTCCACCAGCGCCGCGTATTTCTTGAAAGTGGCGTAATCGTTGTCGCGGGTGGCGCGCTGCAAAAAGTGGATCGTCTGCGGGTTGAAGAGATGGCGCTCCCCATCACGCCGCCACTGATAGTCGCCGCCCGTGGGCAGCACATGGCCATTGGTCTGCCGCTCGGGGAAGGCGGCGCGATGGCGGATCGCCACCTCGTGGAAGATCTCGGCCAGCCCGATCCCTTCCACACGGCTGGGCGTCCACGTGAAATATTTGTCCACCAGCGCCTGGCTCAGCCCCAACGCCTCGAAGATCTGCGCGCCGCAGTAGCTCTGCATGGTCGAGATCCCCATCTTCGAGAGGACCTTGACCACACCCTTCACCGCGGCCTTGATATACTTGCCGACGGCCTTCTCTTCGGTGGTGTCGATCAATATGCCCTGGCGCACCATATCGCTGACCGTCTCATAGACGAGATAGGGGTTGACAGCCGTGGCCCCGTAGCCGATCAGCAGCGAGAAATGGTGGACCTCGCGCGGTTCACCCGATTCCACAATGAGTGCGACCTGCGTGCGCAACTCCTCGCGGATGAGATAGTGGTGCAGCCCCGATGTCGCCAGCAGCGCGGGGATGGGGGCCATCTGCTCGTTGACGCCCCGATCCGATAAGATGAGTACGTTGGTTCCATCGGCGATGGCCGCCTTGGCCTTTGCATAGAGATCTTCCAACGCGGTTTCCAATCCCGCCGCGCCTGCCATAATGGGGAAGAGCATGGGCAGCGTCGTCGATTTGAACCCCGGCTGCTCCAGATAGCGGATCTTCGCCAGCTCCTCGTTGGTGAGGATGGGATATTTGATTTTGATCTGCCGGCAGTTTTCGGGCTGCGTCTCCAACAGGTTCAACTCGGTACCCATGTAGACATCGGTCGCGGTGACCAATTCCTCGCGAATGGCGTCAATGGGCGGATTTGTGACCTGGGCGAAAAGCTGCTTGAAATAGTTGTAGAGCAATTGCGGCTGATCCGAGAGGACGGCCAGCGGCGTGTCGTTGCCCATTGCGCCCAGCGCCTCCACCCCATCCTTGGCCATGGGCGTCACAAGCACGCGCAGCGTCTCGAAGGTGTAGCCGAACGCCTGCTGCCGCTGCATCACCGTCTCGTGATCCGGCCCTTCTACATGGGGAGGCTTGGGCAGATCGCTGAGGTGAACGAGATACTTCTCCAGCCACTCTCGGTAAGGATGGGCGGTCGCCATCTGCCGTTTGATCTCTTCATCGGCGATAATGCGGCCCTGCGCCGTATCCACCAGGAACATGCGCCCAGGTTGAAGCCGTCGCTTGTAAAGGATACGGTCCGCGGGGATGTCAAGGACGCCCACCTCCGACGCCATGATTACCAGGTCGTCTTTGGTGACGTAATAGCGCGATGGGCGCAACCCGTTGCGATCCAATGTGGCCCCTACCACTGTCCCATCGGTAAATGCAATGGAAGCAGGCCCATCCCACGGCTCCATCAGCGTGCTGTGATATTCGTAGAACGCCTTCTTTTCATCGCTCATGGTGGCGTGGCCCGACCACGGCTCCGGGATCATCATCATCATGGCGTGGGGCAGCGAACGTCCACTCATGGCTAAGAATTCCAGACACTCGTCGAACATGGCCGAATCGCTGCCGTCGTTGCTGATCACGGGCAGCACTTTGGGCAGATCATCGCCGAAAAGCTCCGATTCAAAGGTGGATTGGCGGGCATACATCCAATTGACATTGCCGCGCAGGGTGTTGATCTCGCCGTTGTGAATGAGGTAACGGTACGGATGGGCGCGTTCCCAACTGGGGAAGGTATTGGTGCTAAACCGCGAGTGGACAACCGCCAGCGCGCTCTCCATATCCGCATCCGAAAGATCGGAATAGAACGCAGGCACCTGCTCTGGCAGCAACATGCCCTTATAGACAATCGTGCGGCTGGAGAGGCTGGGGATGTAGAAATGAGCGCCAGGGTAGACATTTGAATAGCGGATGCTGTGTTCGGCGCGCTTGCGGATCACATATAACTTGCGCTCGAAGGCGAGATCGTCCCTGGCCGAGCCGTTGAGTTCGCTGCCAATAAACGCCTGATGCACAATTGGCTCGGCAATACGGGCGGTTGCCCCCAGGCTGGAGCCATCGGTGGGCACCCGTCGCCATCCTAAGAAGCGCTGGCCTTCTTCCTGCACAATCTGCTCGAAGCGGCGCAGACATTCCCCGCATTCATCTTCATTAGGTGGACAAAAGATCATCCCCACGCCGTATTCGCCTGGCGCGGGCAGATCCCATCCTTTTTCGGTGAAGATTTTTTGAAAGAACTTGTGCGGAAGCTGCATGAGGATGCCAGCACCGTCTCCGGTGTTGGGTTCGCTGCCGCGTGCCCCGCGGTGATCAAGATTAAGCAGCACAGTCAGCGCATGCTGAACAATCTCGTGGGATTTCTTGCCTTTGATATTGACCACGAAGCCGACGCCGCAGGCGTCACGTTCATAGCTTGGATCGTAAAGGCCCTGCTTGGGCGGCAGCCCGATCGGTTTGGGTTGATAGGGGTCCTGTTTGCTTGACACGATGACGTCTCCTCGATACTTGCGCTGCGAGTAGGTGCAGCCTCTCCGTCCAGATCCATTAAACCGCTGCCTGTACTCTATGCGCGACTTCGGGCATAGAATCTGGGCGTGTATCGTCAGCGTAGACTGGGCGACGTCATTGTCAGATTTACAACATTGAGGTAAAGGGGGCGCGGACCTATGCTTGTTCTATTTTGCACAGGTACGTTCGAGTAATTTACACCAGAGGAGCTAATTCGTCAACTTGTCTTGCGCCGAAAGCCATTGCCGTAGACGACGACTTCCACGCCGCCTTCCACCACGTTGGGGTGGACGATCTTGACGCCGATGACGCCGTCGTAGCCTTTCTGCCGGGCCTTTTGATCGAGATCGGCCAGCGCCTGTTCCACTGCGGTCTGAATCATCCCTTCGTAATGGGTCATGCGCCCACCGATCAGGTTACGGATATTCTCACGCACGTCGCGCACCACATTGGCAGCATAAACCGATGTCGATACCAACAGTTCGCCGATCTCAACATCTTCGTGCAGTTGATCCAGGGCAATGAGCATGGACTCTCCTTCTGTTGGGGATTAGTGACTGGGGATTGGGGATCGGGAATCGAGTTGAGTATCTAATCGCTCAATCGCTTAATCTCTCGTTAAAAGCGATTGGGCGATTAGGAGATTTCAGAAAGTCAACCCGATCCCCAGTCCCCAATCCCTAATCCCTCTCCCGCGGAATATTCACCGTCACATGGACCGGCTGACTGCGCCGCCAGAGCAGGCGCACGCCGACGAAGAGGACGACCACCGCGCCAAGCAGGATCAGCAAGTTGCGCAGCGTTCCATATTTACGCCAGAAGAGCAGCCAGGTCACCTCACCGCTGAGCAGCCGTTCGGTGTCTGCCACAACGCGACCGACCTGTTCCACGGGCGATTGCTGCACGGCTACGGCGTCGGTGGAGAGGAAGGCCAGCGTCTCCTCGACATTCTGGCTGCTCAGCACCGCCTGCCGCACAGGCTCATGTTGTAACTTATCCATCAAACTGGGATCGCGCAGCAGCCGTTCCACCAACAGATTGCTTTCACGCGGCTCCATTTGGGCGATATAACTCGCCAGCCAGCGCAGATCCTCTGCATCAAAAAGAGTGGACAGGCGCACGAGACTCTGCCGCGGCAGGGTTAGCAGCACATCTCGCTCTAGCTGGTTGAGCAACATGATCTCGCCAACCGTCGCGTGATCGTCCAGGGCCAGGATGCGGTTGAGATCGGCGCGCCCGCTGAAACTCTGCGGCGTGGATAGTTTATAGAGATCCAGCGCGACTACCTTTTCCAGATCAGCGCCGGCCAGATCCGCCCAGGCCAGTACCAGTTCTGGGTTGGCTGTCGTGCGCAGGATTTCATAGGCGCTTTGTGGCAAGTAGAGCAGTCGCCCCAACGTGCCCTGATCGATCAATTGGAGCAGCCGTTCGCGGCCCAGCGTCTCTTCAACAGTGACAACCAGCGTCGCCAGCTTGCCCACATCCTCTGTGGTGACGCTGTCCACCAGTGTATGGAAATTCTGGTTTTCGTCGGCTAATTCGAGGACCTGTGTATATTTGCGGCGGAACTCGATCCAGGTGCTGTAGACATCGTTGGAGACGGTGCGCGCCACGGCTGGCATCTCTTTGCGCAATTCGTCTTGGACAGTCTCGGCCACCTCCTGGCGGATGCTGGCCTTGACGCTCTCATCTTGCAGCGCGCTTTGGATCTGTGGCAGCGCGCCGCGCCCGCCTTCGATTAGATCCCAGACGATCAGACCGCCGCCGATGATCCACCCCACCACCGGAATGATGGTTGTGGCCGCCTTGCCCAGGACGCGCCCCACTACCTGTCCAGCAATACGCCGGGCCAGTTGTTGCGCCAGTCGTTTGGCAATCTGCGAGCCAATGATCACGCCGATACCAGCCAACGAGCGGGTGTGGCTCTGTAACAGGGGGATCACGTTGGTGTCCACATCGGCCATGTCGATCTCGCCCACCTGCTGTGCGATCTCGGCCTCAAAGAGCGCTGCCATTGTATCCGAGTAACTATCGCCTACAAAGGATTGGACACAGAGCAGCGCGGAGGACGCCGACCGCGCCGAAACCACTGTCATCTCGTCGGCGATGGCAGTGGCTACGGCGTTGGAAAGCTCGTCGATCTTGGCGCGGAAACCTTCGGATCCAAAGGCGTCAATCGCAATCCGCTCGCTGAACTCTTTGGCTTTGTCCGTAGACCAACCAGAGAGGAAGCGATTCCAGTAGCTCTCGTTCTGGTAAATTCGGGCCACAGCAGCCTCGATCTCGCTGTCGATGGTTCTGTCGATCCCCAACTCGATCCACTTGCGGTCCACCAACCGAGGAACGTCGATCCCTTCGCGTCCGCTGGCGAAAATCTCTTGGGTGATACGGTTCAACTCGTCGCGCAGCGTCGCTTCTTCAATGGCCTCACACTCTTGGAAGGAGTAAATCGGCCCTTCCTGTGCATGGCTTGCCGCCGGCCAGCCAGCCAACAGCAGCAAGCCCGTGAGGATCGCAACGAGAATCCGCACGCGATAGGATTGGAATTGGCGTCGATACATGGTGTCGATGTAACCCATAGAACGTTGGAACATAAAAATACGAGAACGTTAGGACGTTTGAAGATGGATACGCTCAAACGTTCTAACGTTCATCATTATACATCAGATCTGCTGATTTGTTTACATAATCTATGTCGCTATGCCGCTACACTTTTGTCGGCAATAGCAACAGCGGAACTGCCTTCACCTGGCTCAGCAATGATACGGTTGATCGCCTGCATGTAGGCTTTGGCGCTGGCGACGATAATATCCGTATCCACACCGCGCCCGCTGTAGAGCCGCCGCCGCGCCCGCCCCTGCGCGGTCTGGCTGTAGCCCCGGCTTTCAGGGATCTCCACGCGGATCGTCACGTCGCCGTTGGCGTCCATGCCTTCGGTCACCGCCTGCACCAGGAATTCGACAAGGGTGTTGGGCTGGTTGACAATGCGGTTGATGCCCTGGTAGACAGCATCCACAGGGCCGGCGCCAAAGCCCGCCTCGGTGACCTCCTCACCGGTTTTGTTGTTGCGCAGCTTCACCACCGCCGTGGGGATCACGTTGTTTCCGCACTGCACTTGCAGCCCCAACAACTCCCAAGTTTCCACGGGCTGGTAAAGTTCATCGCCGACCAGGGCTTCGATATCGGCGTCGGTGACAACCTTCTTTTTGTCAGCCAGGGCTTTGAAACGTTGGAAGACCTCGTTGAGTTCCTCGCGGTCCAGGTGATAGCCCATCTCCTCTAAACGCACGCGCAGCGCATGGCGGCCCGAATGTTTGCCCAGCACCAGGCGGCTCTGGTTAAGGCCGATGGTGCCGGCGTCCATGATTTCGTAGGTGCGCTTGTTCTTCAACATGCCATCCTGGTGGATGCCGGCCTCGTGGGCAAAAGCATTGCCGCCGACGATGGCCTTGTTGGGCTGGATCACCATGCCCGTGTAGCGGCTGACCATATCGCTGCTGCGGTGGATCTCCTGGGTGACGATGTTTGTGTCCAGATTGTAGATGGATTGGCGGGTGTAGAGCGCCATCACCGTCTCTTCCAGACTGGTGTTGCCAGCGCGTTCGCCGATGCCGTTGATCGTCACTTCAACTTGCCGCGCTCCGTTGACCAATCCAGCCAATGAATTCGCCGTCGCCAGCCCCAGATCGTTGTGGCAGTGGACACTGAAGATTACGTCTTTGCCGCCGGGAACATTCTCACGCAGGTAGTCGATCAGGTGTCCGAACTCGTCGGGCGTGGTGTAGCCCACGGTGTCGGGGATGTTCAACGTCGTCGCCCCGGCGCGGATGGCGACCTCTAGCACGCGCACCAGGAATTCGGGGTCGCTGCGCCCGGCGTCCTCTGGGCTGAACTCTACATTGTCGCAGAGGCTGCGCGCATATTCCACCATTTCGCCCGCCGTCTCCACCACTTCCTCGCGGCTCATGCGCAGCTTATGTTCCATGTGGATGTCGCTGGTGGCGAGAAAGGTGTGGATGCGTGGCCGCACCGCTGCCGAGACGGCTTCCCACGCCTTGTCGATATCATTTTTGTTGGCGCGGGCCAGCCCGGCGATGATGGGCGGCGCGCACCATTCGCCGTTTTTGTCATGGCGCGGCGTGCGCCCTACCGTTTCGGCAATCCGTTTCACCGCCGCCAGATCGCCGGGGCTGGCGGCCGGGAAACCGGCTTCCATAATGTCCACGCCCAGACGAGAAAGCTGGCGGGCGATCTCTACTTTTTCCTGTTCGTTGAGGGTGGCGCCGGGGCTCTGTTCCCCATCGCGCAGCGTCGTATCAAAAACGAGGATCGTCTTGCCGTGGGCGATCTCCCTGGCCCACTGATCCACATCAGGTATGGCAAAGGTGGATACATCTACGGCAGGCTCGTCGCTGCCTTCCGGTTGTCCATCGTGGCCGTTGCTAATCGTGTCGTTCATGATTTCTCCAGAAGATGATTGACTATTGAATGGGGTAAATTGTCCAGTTTCAGAGCATAGCAGGTCAAATTCAACAAGTATCTAAGGTCACTAAGGCCATCGTCCAAGCCAATCACCCCCTTTCAAAAGGCAAAAGGAGTAAGGCAAAAGGCAAAAATGAAATGATCTGAGCGATGCTCGACCTGGTATCCATTCAAGTTGTTGACGAACTACTTTTGCCTTTTGCACTTTGCCTTTTGCCTTATCTATTAAATTTCTTTTGCGTTGAGGAACGACATCATCTTGCGCAGCTCTTTGCCCACGACTTCGATCTGCTGGCCTTGTTCGTCCTTGCGGCGATTGTAGTAGATCTTGCCGCCGTTGTGATATTCGTCCATCCACTCTTCGGCGAAGGCGCCGCTCTGGATCTCGCTCAGGATCTGCTTCATCGCTTCTTTGGCCTCAGGACCGATGACGCGCTGACCGCTTTTGTAATCGCCCCACTCGGCGGTGTCGCTGACGCTGTAGCGCATGTAATTGAGGCCGCCCTGGTACATCAGATCGACGATGAGCTTGAGTTCGTGTAGACATTCAAAGTAGGCGATCTCCGGCTGATAACCCGCCTCAACCAGAGTCTGAAAACCAGCCTTGACCAACTCGCTGGCTCCGCCACAGAGGACAGCCTGCTCGCCAAAGAGATCGGTCTCGGTCTCCTCGGCGAAGGTGGTCTCTAATACGCCGGCGCGGGTGGAGCCGATTCCCTTCGCATAGGCAAGCGCATTGGACAGGGCTTCGCCGCTGGCGTCCTGATGGATGGCGACCAGCGCGGGGACGCCGGAACCTTCGGTGAAGACTTCGCGCACACGATGGCCGGGCGCTTTGGGCGCGACCATGGATACATCTACATTGGCAGGGGCCTGGATAAAGCCAAAGCGGATGTTGAAACCGTGGGCAAACATAATCGTGTCGCCGGGTTTGAGGTTAGGGGCGATCTCCTCCTCATAGACCCTGGCCTGGATCGGATCCGGGATCACGATCATAATCATGTCCGCTTCGGCGGCGGCGTCGGCTACGCTCAATACACGCAGACCGTCCGCCTCGGCTTTCGCCCGGCTCTTGCTGCCTTCGTGCAGGCCAACGCGCACATCGCAGCCGCTGTCTTTCAAATTAAGGGCGTGGGCGTGGCCCTGACTGCCATACCCAATAATGGCGATCTTCTTTCCCTTGAGCCGATCAAGGTCTGCTTGCTTCTCGTAGTAAATTGTTGCCATGAGTTCGTGTTGCTCTTTCTGTGTTGGTGATTGGGGATTAGGGAACAGTGACTGGGGACTGGGGATATAGATTATCTCTGCCCTAATCCCCAGTCACTATTCCCTTTATTTTACACGCCGCCGGTCTTTTCGCGGGCGGATCGGCTGGTGCCGTTGGTTTTGGCCTGAGCTTTCCAGACAGCGCTGCCGCTGCGTCTTTCGGATTTGTGAGTGCTGCCGCGGCTGATGGCAACGCGACCGGTACGTACCATCTCTTCAATGCCGAAATTATCGAGCAGATCGATCAGCGAATCCACCTTATCCTCGGTGCCGACAATCTGGATCACCATGCTGTCTAGCGCTACGTCGACGATCTGGGCGCGATAGACTTCGGCAAACTGCATGATCTCCTGGCGAGTCTCCGACGTCGTGTGGACGCGCAGCAGCGCCATCTCGCGGAAGACTACCGCCTGGTTAGAGAAATCTTCAACGTGGGTTACATCGACCACCTTTTGCAACTGCTTCACCACCTGATCCACCATGCGTTCATCGCCATCCACCACAAAGGTCATGCGGCTAATGCCAGGCGTCTCGCTGTGGCTAACCTGTAAACTGTCGATGTTGAAATTACGCCTGCGCAACAAACCCGCCACCCGGTTCAGCACACCGGGCTTATCCCGCATCCACGCCACGAGAGTATGTTTCATCGCTTATCTTCTTTCTCCAAAAGGTGATTAGTGATGGTGACTGGGGATTAGGGATTGGTGATTGGGAAGAGGTTCTCTCCCAGTCACCAATCCCTAATCCCCAGTCACTAATTTTCTACCAACTGGGCTGCACACCGCTGAACCCCTGCACCACGGATGGCTTGGGACGGCGGATGAGATCGTTGACGGCTGCCCCCGGCGCCACCATGGGGTAGACGTTGATCTCTTCTTTAACGCGGAAATCAATCAAGAAGGGACCGTCGGTGGCGTGGGCCTGCTCAAAGGCGGCGACCACCTGTTCGGGATGGGTCACCTTCAGCGCCGGAATCGAGTAAGCGTCGGCCAGCTTCACATAATCCGGCGAGAGGATGGGCGTGCCCACATAGCGTTTGTCGTAGAAGAATTGCTGCCACTGGCGCACCATCCCCAAGAAGCCGTTGTTGATGATGGCAATCTTCACCGGCAACTTCTCCTGATGGAGTACAATCAACTCTTGCAACGTCATTTGGAAGCCGCCATCCCCGGCCACGGCCCAAACCGTCTTGTCACGGTTGGCGTATTGCGCTCCAATCGCCGCCGGCAGCGCAAAACCCATGGTGCCCAGGCCGCCGCTGGTGAGCAACTGCCCCGACTGTTCGTGGATGAAGTATTGAGATTCCCACATTTGGTGTTGGCCCACATCGGTGACCACAATCGCGGATCCCCGCCCGGCGAATTTGGTCGCGTGCCACAATTGGCGGATCACAAAGGGAGGCGTCAATTCATCGGTCTCAACATTGAGGATATCGGCGGCGTCTGTGTCGGTGCGCCATTCTTTAATCTGGTCGATCCATGCCTGGTGGCGGCGTTCCTCGATCATGGGGAGTAGCTCGGGCAGCGTCTCGCTCAAACTGCCGATGATGGCGATATCCGGCACCACATTCTTGCCCACCTCGGCCTTGTCCAATTCAAAGTGGATGATCTTGGCCTGTTTGGCAAAAGTATCCAGCCGCCCGGTGATGCGGTCATCGAAGCGCATTCCCATGGCAATCAGCACATCGCAACTTTGGACGGCTCGATTGGCGTATGCTTCCCCGTGCATGCCGCCCATACCCAGGCTGAGCGGATGGGTTTCGGGGATGTTGCCTGTCCCCAATAGAGTGGTGACCACAGGGATGCCGGCCCGTTCCACCATTTCGAGCAATTCCGCCGCCACGCCAGCCAGGTGGATGCCATGTCCAGCCATGACCAATGGGCGGTCTGCTTTGTTGATCAGATCGGCGGCTATGGTTAAATCGCTGCGCGAATATTCAGGCCAGGGCTCGAATCCGGGCAAATTGATCTCATGATCATAGCGGAAGATCCCCTTTGCGTTTTGCACATCCTTGCAAATATCCACCAGAACAACACCGGGGCGCCCCTCACGGGCAATGTAGAAGGCTTCTTTGAGGATTTGGGGGAGTTCGCTAATATCGGTGACCAAATAATTGTGCTTGCAGACGGGCTGGGTCACCCCCACCACGTCGGATTCCTGGAAGGCGTCAGTGCCCAATAGATTGGTGGGCACCTGCCCGGTGATCGCCACCATGGGCACGCTATCCATCTGCGCCGTCGCCAACCCCGTCACCAGATTGGTGGCACCGGGTCCACTGGTGGCGATACAGACGCCCACCCTGCCGGTGGAACGGGCATAGCCATCGGCCATGTGGGCGGCGCACTGCTCATGGCGCACCAACACATGATGGATCTTCCCAGACGCTTCATAGGGCGCCATGGCGTCGTAAGTGGGCAAAATGGCGCCACCTGGGTGACCAAAAATGACATTGACGCCTTCATGGACCAGCGCTTCCCAGACCATCTGCGCGCCGGTCATCTCACGGGGTTCGGACATCTGCCTATCATCAAACGGGGTAGAAGTGGATTGGGTCATCAGCTTGTGCTCCTCTTAAACGCTTGTAAGGGAATCAGACGACTTAGGAAATTAAGAACATAGATTCGATATCGTTTACACCTCATGGGCAACACTGGACTACCAAAGGTCAGAGACAACAAAAAACCCTTCCCGGCTGGGAAGGGTCTGCACTGACCTATGGCTGGGTTTATTTTATACCCCTGCCCCTCTTCCAACCGCAAGCGACCTCCGATCCGTAAGTACTACGGAACCGAGGCTAATAAGGCTTACGAGTACGATGAGCAGCAGAACGGCAGACATGAAACCCTCTTCGCTTTTTATCAATGGTCCTCTACATCAAATCGGTGTGGGGCACTGATTGGGTCCTATTATAACGAAGTCGCCAGGAATTGCAACTACCGATCCCTGTGGATCAAGGAGATTGCAGAGGGGCAGACGACGCGGAGCGTCCGCAGAAGCATTCCACGCTCTGCGTGGACCGAGCAGAATTCTCTCTCTGCCCCTCTGCGTCTCCGCGCTAAAGCAGCGCCCTCTCGTAGACAGCGGATCGCCAGTTGAAGAGCGCAAAGAGCAGCAGGCTCCACGCCACGGTGCGGATGATCAGTTGAGCCGGTTCATTGAACGTAAGCAGGCCAAAGAGCCAGGCTGGCAACCGTTGCATGTGTTCGTAGAGGATCACGGGCATCCACATATCTAAATAGATGCCAACTGTGGTTTGCACGAGGAAAAGTAGGAGTGCAGCGGCCGCCAATCCACTCACTTTGGGGTATTCGCGCCGTTGAATCCAGGCCATGATCAAACCCACCAACCAGAGTAGACAGATCGGCTCCTGGATGAGAATGCTTTTGACCATTGGAAGGGCGGTGGTGAACATAGTCCAATCCTCCTTACGCCGCGCTGAACACGACATGGCTTTCGATCACCATATCTGCTCTTGGGTGGATTGACTACGGTACTGAGGTCCCACTATCCCGGCGGATCGAAGAGTGGCTGATGCATCATGCGGTAGACTTCGGCAGCGATCTGGGTACTCAGGTGTCTTTGATAAGCCTTGCGCGAGATGATCCCCTGTGTGTTATCAAGCAGTTGAAGATTCCCCCGTGAATGGACGGCAGGTTGATCACCGCTCATGATCGTGCCGGTGGCGTTGCGCCACGAGATATCGCCATCCGAGGCGTAAATCACCTCGATGGTCAGATCCGCATTGGCGCGGAATGGCGTCCAGTGGATCTCCGTATCCCTGACCTCTATCCAGAGTATCGGGCGCCCATCGCTTTCATTGCCCAGCGTCACCTTATCGGCAGGGAGTTCAAGTCGAAAACGATCCGTCAGTTCTTGGGTCAGGTTCGTATCCAACAGGTCAAGGCCCGTCTCCGCCGTC
Organism: Caldilineaceae bacterium; assembly: GCA_019637695.1. Lineage (GTDB taxonomy): Bacteria > Chloroflexota > Anaerolineae > Caldilineales > Caldilineaceae > RI-153. The sequence goes on from JAHBVG010000017.1 coordinate 88,500, forward strand.
TGAATCACAATCCCTTCTTGCATCAAAATTCTACGGTCGGGGCTAGACACAGTGGATGTACTCAGTGTGTGCTGGGCATGGGTTTGGCTCTGGCTGGCGTGAAAATCCATCGTCCAAAAGATGAGCGCTGCCAGGGAAAAACCGCTGATAAGAATTACCCCCAAAAGCGTCAGACGAATTGCTCTCTTTGACATATCGTTTCTGACTATCTAGCGTGACAGCGTGAACGTGGATCGAAGCACAAAGGTTCTGCTTGAACGTAAAAATGGATTGCAGATACTTCCACTCTACCCCTCCGACTTTACGATCACATCGGGCATTTGCATGTTTTACTTTGAGGCAAAAGGCAGAGAGGTTGCGACAATTGACTTATGAGGGAGAGAGGGGGAGGGAAGAAGGGAAGAAGGGAAGAAGGGAGGGAAGAAGGGAAGAAGTGAAGAAGGGAAGAAGGGATGATGCATCGAGTATGCTGTCTGATCCCCGATCTCCAGTCCCCAGTTCCCAGTTCCCAGTCCCCGATCTTTCAAACGTCATCCAGGCTGGACAGCCCTTCTTTCAGCGCGTAGAGCGCGGCCTGGGTGCGGTTGGCCAGGTGCAGTTTGCTGAGGATGTTGCTGACGTGGGTACGCACTGTGCGCTCACTCACCACCAATTCATCGGCAATCTCCTGATTCGAGAGACCGCGCGCTACCAATCGCAAAACTTCCACCTCGCGTTCGGTCAGCGGCTCTTCCGAAGGAGGCAGATCCGACGGCTGGTTGATCTCCTGGATCAGCTTGCGCGCAATCGTGGGGTGTAACGAAGTCTCCCCGCGATAGACATGGCGGATCGCCTGGAGCAACTCGTCGGGCGCGGAATCTTTGAGCAGATAGCCCTGCGCTCCCTTGCGGATGGCCGGGAAGACCTTGTCATCCTCGGCAAAGCTGGTGAGAACGAGGATGCGCGTCTCTGGGATGTCGCGCTTGATCTCCTCAATCGCCTCGATTCCCCCTTTGCGCGGCATCACTAGATCGAGCAGCACAACATCTGGCCGCAAGGATCGCGCCTTGAGTACAGCCTCGACGCCGTCCACCGCTTCACCCACAATCGTCATGCCCGGTTCTGAGGAGATGAGGGCGCGCAGCCCTTCACGGACCACGGCGTGGTCGTCGGTAATCAGGATGCGGATGCTGTCGCTCATGGTCTCTCCCTTGTGGTTTCGTAGGTGGATTGGGGTTGAATGGGCAAGCAGACGTGTACTGCGGCGCCTTCGCCTGGGCTGGAGTGAAGGGTAAATTGACCGGCCAACTGTTCAGTCCGTTCTTGCATACTTTTAAGGCCGATCCCTCCCTGTTCGCGGGCAATGGATGGATCGAAGCCTTTGCCGTTGTCCTTGATGATCAGATTGGCTTCTGCGCTGTTGATCGCCACGGAGACGGTGACTTCGGTGGCTTCGGCGTGTTTGAGCGCATTGTTGAGCGCTTCCTGGGCGATCCGATAGAAACTCGTTTCAATCGAGGGGGGTAGCAGCGTGGGATCCCCCTCGACCAGAAGACGCGATTTGACCCCGGCGCGGATTTCCACTGTTTCGATGCGCTGTTGCAGGGCGCCGATTAATCCTTCTTGGGCCAGCGCGGCTGGGCGCAACTCGTAGACGAGGAGGCGCATCTCTTTGAGCGCCTGGCGCGCCATCTCGCCGGACCGGTCAATGAGATAGCGGGTGCGGTCGAGATCTCCGGCTGTCGCTGTGCGCCGTGCTGTCTCGGCCATAAGATTGACACTGTAGAGCGATTGGGTTACCGAATCATGGAGTTCGCGAGCCAGACGCTGGCGCTCTTCGATCACCGCCAACTGTTCCGCCTGCCCGTAGAGTCGGGCATTTTCCACCGCCACGCCCACTTGATCCGCAATGGTCGTCAAAAGAACCACTTCTTCTGGCCCAAAGGTATGTCCCTTTTCGCCGACGATGCTGAGTACCCCCAATATTCTATTTTTAATACACATAGGCACGCCTACATAGCTGTGTCCGCTCACATGGTCGGCGACGCCAGTTTTGATCACCCGCGGATCTTGCGCCAGGTCGGCGATGACCAGCGGTTTGCCGTGATCCACCACCCAACGGACAAGTCCAATCTCGTCAGGGCTTTTCTGAAGATAATTGACAATCGCTGTCGGCACGCGTTGTTGGATCGCCATCTCTAACTTTTTCTCTTCGGCATCCCAAAGATGAAACGCGCCGTAGTCACACGCCATCACCTCCAACACCCGGTCGAGCGAATTGGCCAACACCCGATCCTGATCCAATGAGCGGCTGGCGACTGCGGTGACAGCATAGAGTGCGGAGAGGTCCCGCGTCCGATCCATGACGCGTTGCTCGAGAGTTTGCTGCATCTGTACAATCTGATTCGTCATACGGTTAAAGGAATCCGCCAATTGCCCCAACTCATCCTGCGCGTAGATGGGTAATGAGACCGAAAGATCCCCGGCGGCTACAGTTTGCGTAGCGGTGACCAATTCCGCGATTGGGCGGGTCAAGAAGCGGTGGATAAAGATAGCCGTGCCCATTAACACCATCCCAAAGAAGATCGTAATGATCAGCAACGTCCAGCGCACGGTGGTGTTGGCGTCTGCCTGGATTGCTGTTGCGACTGCTTGCGATTCCGCGGTGATCTCCTCAATCGGCGCCATCACGGCCAGGCTCCAGCCGGTGCTGGGCAGCAATGCGTAGGCCAGATAGACTTGCCTGTTGTTTAACTCGAACTCGGCCAACCCGCTGGCGCCGCGGCGCATATCGGCCAGGGTCTGCAAAAAAGGCATACTTCTGACCTGATCCAGTGAGAGGCCCAACGTGTTGGCGATAAAGTGTTCGGTACTCTCATCGCCAGCCAGACTCGCCTGAATATTCGCATAGACATCTTCGTTGAGGAGATCGCGTAGCGCTTCGGGCGGCGCCGCCACCAGATCGCCATCCTTGTCGATCAGCAGGGCATAACTGCCGGGCGTGGGCGTCAGGGCGTTGAGCCGTTCGATCAGCTTTGTCAGCGAAATATCCAGGCTGATCACGCCCAGAAATGTATCGCCGTCGTAGATCGGCACTGCTGCCGTGGCGATGGGACCTTGCCCGACAAAATCAACATAGGGATCCGTCCAGACTGGCTGGCGTTGGGGATTGGCGTCGGGCGCAGCTATACGGAAGAAGATCCCTTCGGTGATGACCAGATCTGGCGGGATCTTCTCGGCAATGTCTACAACCGGATAGTAACGCGTCGCCCCTTGTGGATCAATATAATAGATGGCAATGGCATCGCTCGACTTGCTGAGCATGGCTGGGAAGAGTTCATCGAGCATGAGGGATACGCGCAGATTTGATTCGCTCTCAGGCGTCAGCGTCACCGATGGATCTACCCAGACCTCGGTCAATCGCGCCGGGTTTGGATCATAGCGCGCGCCATTTTCGGTATAAGCCAGTGGGCCAAGCGAGAGGTGATCAGCGTGATCGCCGACCCGAGTCGCCTGAAAATAGTTGGCGGCAATCACAGCCAGGTTGAGCGCTTCGCTCAAGCGGATGTCGCTGATCTGCGCTTCACGGAGGGTCACCTGAAGCAGGGTCTCGCGCCCTTGGTACTGTAGTCCTTGGATGCTACGCTGTGTGGCGTTGAACTGTGTCTGCCGAAAACCAGTCGTGATGACGGCGGCTGTAGCCGTCCCCAAAATGAAGAGAAAGAGGAGCAGCGCTAACACGAACTTAGTACTCAGGCGGTGGTAAAAGTGCGTCATCGTTTGACTTCATCAATCATCTGTGCTGGCGAGACGCCTCCAAAGTTGGCGGCGCGCTTCCAGGTGAAGATGGCTTTCTGGGTCGCTGGCTTCAAGCGAGAAGAGCAGCGTGGACGCCTCGGCAGAGCGCAGCAGATCCCTGTTCTCGTCGAAGATCAGGGCGGCTTCCTCTTCATCCTGGGCGTAGAGGAATTCTTCCACCTTCTCTTCGGTAGGCGTGGCCGCCTGCCCGCGCAGGATATCTTCGAGCGTGGCGATCTGCTCTTGTAGATGGAACATGGCTTCTGGCTGCCCGGCGCGGCCAGCGTGTTCGATCATCTGCTCCAAGATCAGGGTGAATTGGGGCTCGGCAACAAATGGATAATCCTCCACCACATCGGCCATTTCCTCTTCCGAGTGCGCAGCCAGGAAGGCTTCAATTGCCTCTTGTACAGAGGTCCTTTCGTCAGCGTTTTCAGGCAGATGGGGTGAATGCATGGCAGGCTCCTTTGAATGGGTCAGTCACTGCTTTAATTCTCTAATACCTGTGTCGAGAGGTCAAGTGTGGGAGATTGGGCGGTGCATTTCAGTTTGGGGGCACTCCGGTTGGGTCGGTGACCCGACCGCCGCCGGTCCGTGACCGGCGAAGGGCATTCTTGGCCCCCAACCTGAAATAGACCGGGATTGGGGCATTAACTCTCTTCTCCGCGTCTCTCCTCTCCGCGCCTCTGTGGAAAGTCTTCTCTCTGCCTTTGCGTTAAATTGCTGCGTGGACCATGTCGTTGACCAATACAGAATTCTGCTCATGCGTCCAATTGCGCCGCCAGATCGTTGAAATCTGCCGCTACCATATCGAATTTGCCCCTGTCGACAGCGTCCTCTTTGTGATCGGGTCCGTGTTCCTGTGGGCGCGGGATGTAAGCCGTGCGGAAGCCAACCCTCGCCGCTGCTTTCAGATCGCTGGGATGCGCCGCCACCATGAGGATCTGGCTGGGCGGCAGGCTTAGCAGATCCGCTGCCATGCGATAGACCCGTGCATCTGGTTTGTAACAATGGGCCAGTTCCGCCGAAAGGATACAATCCCAAACAATACCGACTGTTTTGGCAATGTTGACGAGCATGGCAAAGTTGCCGTTGGAGAGCGTAGCCACAATGTAGCGCTCGCGCAGGCGCGCGATCCCCTGGACAGCATCCGGCCAGGGATGGAGCCGATGCCAGACCTTGTTGAAATCCTCGATCTCATCGTCGCTGAGACCGATAATGCCAAAGTCGTGGAGTAGTTTATAGAGACTCTGCTTGTGCAAGTCATCGAGTTTCGTCCAGCCCAGTTCATTTTGACGCACTCGATCCATGCTGGGTCCATATTCAGCCCGCCAATGATCGGCAAAAAGCCCCCAATCTACTTGAAGATTCTTGCGTTTGCCTAAGCGGGCGCCTTCTTCCATGATCGTGGATCGCCAATCCACAACCGTACCGAAAATATCAAAGGTGAGCGCACGAATGTTGAGCGTTGTCATGGTAGATCCCCTTTCGAGCGTAGAGAGAGAGAATTGAACGCAGGGTCGCAAAGAGAGAATTTAATGCAAAGGCGCAAAGATAGAGCGAGATCTAACGCAGATCACAGAGATGCAGAATTTTTGTCTACGTTCGTCTGCCGTCTGCCGTCCGCCGTCATCTACTCCTATGATCTTGTCTAGATCCACACTTGTCAACCGACGATTGACTAGGTTTTTTCATTTGGGTGCATCCAGAATGGGTTGAGGATTGGAAGGGGTTTGGGTGGACGGCAGACGCGCAATGGCTTACGCAGACGATATTTGTGGTGAGCCGTCCACCCAAACCCCTACCCAGACCGCCATCATCTTGATCAGTACACAATCCTCCATTTTCCCTCAGGATCGAGTCGTGCTACGATCTAGCCAATCGGAGCTATTGTCAATGAAAGGGTAACTACAAGCCCGATGCTCCGGGCGGGGCACGGACCCGCCGCTAATAGAGAAGCCATTTGAACATCATACAATTCGGTACGGGTGCTGCTTGCCGCACCCAGCGGAC
>JAHBVG010000018.1 GCA_019637695.1 Caldilineaceae bacterium
AGCGTACACAATTGGCACACGAAATTCACGATGGTCCTATGCAGGAGTTGACAGCGCTCACCTTTGAAATCACCTCTTTGGCTACACAAATGGATGAGGAATCGGTACAGGTCAGGTTGGCTGTCATCAATACCCGATTAGAGCGTAACATTGGATCGTTACGCCGTATTATGACAACTTTGCGTCCGCCCGCCGTCGTCAATTTTGGGTTGACAGCGGCCATCCAGACCCATATTGAGGACTTCCGCGAACAACAGCCCGAAATCGAGGTTGAGTTGGTCATTCCCGAGGAGATCCCCGCGCTTTCCGAGGAAGTGATCCTGGCGGTCTACCGGGTCTGCCAGCAGGCGCTCTACAACATTGTCCAGCACGCCGAAGCGGATCAGATCTGGGTGCGCCTCTACAGCCAAGACAATCGGCTTGACCTTGAGGTAGAGGACAACGGCGTAGGCTTTACAATGCCCGAAAACCTTGTCGATCTCCCCCGCCGCCAGCACCTGGGCATTGTGGGGATGATGGAGCGCGTCAGCGCCATCGGCGGTGAATTCACCGTGGATTCTGCCCCCGGCCAGGGTACACGGGTGCGCTTGACGCTACCGCTGACCTGAGGCTCAACCGGTTTTTGTATGGCGACGTAACTACTAAGCCCTCAATGTCATCAAGTTAGGTGCGGAGTTAGCACCCCCCAGGTGCGGGTCTACAGGAAAACAGTCGCCTGGCGTGCTAACTCCGCAGGGTTTCGAGCATTGCATTCCTTGATGAGAGGTGATACCGCTGGGTCTGCTGGGTGGTTGATTCCACCCTGATCGCTGGTACGCTATCAATCGGCGGGTACGTCCCAGATTGGGGGCGCTCAGGTCGGGTCCGTGACCGGCGGCGGCCGGGTCACGGACCGGCGAGGAGCATTCTCACCCAAATTTGAGACGCACTCCCATCGGCTTCGCGCTGCGCGGAGCCAGCCTGATTGTGCTATACTGAAGACAAATCCAACTAGAGGATTGCCGCCATAGCATCCACCCAAGAAGGAACCTCCCATGCCGCGCGGACTTTACGTTGATCAGCCCCAGCATGTGACGCTGGCTGAGTATGAGGATGGTCCGCTGGCTGCGGATCAAGTACGCTTTCGCAGCGAGTTTGCCGCCATCAAACATGGCACCATCTTTCATCTCTTCAGCGGAGAGTCGCCGTTTCAGGATCAACGTTTCGATCCGCAGCAGCGCCTCTTTGTCAAAAAGGATAGTCCCGACGCCCAGCCCGGCGGCATGGTCGGCCAGTATGTCGGCAACATGACGGTGGGCACGGTGACCCAAACTGGCAGCGCCGTGGAAAAATTCAAGCCCGGCGACCGCGTCTACTGTTACGCGCCGATTGCCGAAACCGTCACCAAAGCCGCCGCCCAGGTCCATCCGCTGCCGCCCACTGTCTCGCCGGAGGATGCTGTCTGCCTCGATCCGGCGCTCTACGCCTACGCCGCCGTGCGCGACGCCCGCATTACGCTGGGCGACAATGCCGTTGTTACCGGACTGGGCGCAATTGGTCTCTTCCTCGTACAGTTGCTGGCGCGCGCCGGCTGCCTCAACATCATCGCCGTGGATCCGCTGCCCAAACGCCGCGCCCTGGCCGAAGCGTTGGGCGCGCGCCACACCATCGATCCATCCCAAACCGACACCGGGCTGGAGATCCGCCGCATCTTGGGCCGGGGCGCGGATGTAGCCATCGAAGCCAGCGGCAACTATCGGGCGCTCTACGACGCCATGCGTTCGGTGCAGCAGTGCGCCCGCATCGTCACCCTGGGCTATTACAAAGGGGATCACAGCCACGTCCCCTTTGGCGCGGAGTGGCACCACAACCGGCTGGAATTGATCAGCAGTATGCCCGTGTGGGACAATCCGTCGCGCCAGCATCCCCTATGGAATTTAGAGAGATTGGAGCAGACGGTCCTTGCCCTCTTTGAGCGAGGATGGCTGACCTCCAACGGGATTGTCGATCCCATCGTTCCCTTTGAGCGGGCCGCCGAAGATTTCATGCGCGCCTATCGTGATCCAGCGGATGCTGTGAAGCTGGGCGTACGCTTCCCCGGGTGAGAGAGGGAGAGAGGGAGGAGATGCTCAGTCCCCAGTCGCCAGTCACCAATCACTAATCTCTTTTTGCCAAACCATCCTCGCTACGATACGATCTGCACAGTCGGCTATCCTCGACACAGTGTATCTACCACTCCAACCATCACCCATACAGAGAGAACCGAGATGAAAAAACTATCGATCTTTTTGCTCGTTTTGTTATCCCTCTTGATCAGCGCCTGCGCTGCGCCTGCGGCATCCCCAACCGCGCCAGTTGGTTCCGGGGACGCGGCGACTGCACCTCAGAGCGCTGCATCACCAACTGGCGCCATCTCGAACAAAGGACTCGCCAACATTGTCTATCGGGATCTGCCCGACCTGGGCGGACGCGCCATCGCCGCGGTAACATCGAACACCTATCTGCCTCTCAATTTCGTCAACCCGCTCACCGGTCAGGCGGAGGGATGGGAGTATGAAGCGGTGGAAGAGATCTGCCGCCGGTTGAACTGTGTGGTGGAATGGGGGGTCAGTTCGTGGGAAGCGATGATCCCGGCGGTGGCCGAAGGGCAGTTCGACATCGGCATGGACGGCATCACCATCCGCGCCGACCGCGCCGAGCAGGTCGATTTCTCAGACCCCTACATGACCAGCCAGCAGTTCATGCTCGTGCGCGCCGACGAGGATCGCTTCGACACGCCCGAAGCCTTCGCCGCCGATGATTCGCTGTTGGTGGGCGCGCAGACCGGCACCACCGGCTTCTACACCGCCATCTACGACATCCTCGACGGCGACGAGGCCAACCCGCGCGTCATCGTCTTCGACGACTTCGGCGCAACGGTGCAAGCCCTCCTCGCTGGCGACATCGACCTCGTCCTCGTGGACGCGGCCAGCGGGCGCGGCTACATCGGCGCCAACCCTGAGCAGTTGCAGATCGTCGGCGATGCCCTCGCCACCGAGGACTTCGGCTTCATCTTCACCCCAGGCTCTGACCTCGTCGCACCCTTCAACGCCGCGCTCGAAACCATCAAGGCCGACGGGTACAACGAGTATCTCAACGTGAAGTGGTTCTTCCTCTACGATCCGAATTAAAGGAATGAGATTGGGTATTGGATATTAGAGATTGGGTAATTCACGCCGAATCTCTAATATCCAATACCCAATACCTAATCTCGCCCCTGCCCTGGTATCACACATGACAACGACAATTTCACGTCCACGCCGCTCGCCCGCCGATCTCTTTGCCCGGTTGCCTTACTGGCTGCTGGCTGCCGTCATTATCGGCGTGCTGATGCTCTGGGAGATCCTCACCGATGTTGGCTATCGGGTGATCTTCGATGCGGTGGTTAGAGGCGTCGGTGTGACGATCTACGTCTGTGTGGTGGCCTATCTCTTGGCCGTCCTCTTTGGGTTGATCTTGGGGCTGATGCGGCTGTCGAGCAACCGGCTGATCCTGGAGGTGAGTACCTTTTACGTAGAGATCATCCGCGGCGTGCCCATGCTGGTGATCCTCTATTACGTGGCCTTTGTGGGCGCGCCCGCCCTGGTCGATCTGATCCGCTGGGTGGGGATGCAACTGAGCGGCGCCGGGTTGACCGCCGTCGGCGCGCCGCTGATTGGATTCAACATCCGCGCCCTCAACTTCACCACCCGCGCCATTATTGCGCTTGTGATCGGCTACAGCGCCTTCATCGCCGAGATCTTCCGCGCCGGCATTGAGAGCATCGAACGCGGCCAAATGGAGGCGGCCCGCAGCCTGGGCATGAGCTATTGGCAGGCCATGCGCTTCGTGATCCTGCCCCAAGCGGTGCGCCGGGTGCTGCCGCCGCTGGGCAACGACTTTATCGCCATGCTCAAGGATTCGGCGCTTGTCTCTGTCCTCGGCGTGCCCGACATTACCCAAATGGGCAAAGTCTACGCCGCCGGCACCTTCCGATTCTTCGAGACCTACAACGTCGTCGCCTTCCTCTATCTGGTGATGACCCTGGCCCTCTCTCTGCTCGTCCGTTACATGGAACAGCGGATACCGCAGCAAAGGTCGTAAAGAAGTAATGAGTAATGAGTCAATGTCATTAAGTTAAGGCGTAACTCAACAAGCAGAAAGTGTTTTCATAGGAAAATCTCAAAACACAGGAGAGACTCCTATGGAAGCAACGGTAGCAAATCGGTACGAAAAGTTGTGCAGTGAGCTGCGTAATCGGCTCGAAAGCCAAGAATTCATGGCGAGACATCGCCAGCAAGAATGTGATTTCACACGGGAGCGTAAGCCGTTCCCTATGCTTTCATCTTGATGCTGATCAACATGCTGAAACGCTCACACTACAAGACTGAACTGGATGAGATGTTTCGCCTTTTCAGTGGTACAGAAGTGGCAGAACGTTGTGTGACCAGGAAGTGCCTTCGAGTCAAGCGTCAGAAGCTGCTTACCACGGCGTTCATTGAACTGAATCAGTTGCAGGTGGCGCATTTCTGTATGGACTTTAGTCAGAACGCTGGCAAGGGTATCGTCTGCTGGGCATCGATGGCAGCTTGCGGACCTGCACCTCTGTAGCCACTGGAGGCCTTTGGCAGTTGGGGTCTCGCCACAGGACCCAAACGGCCCAAGGCCCAGGGTTTCCCAACTCTTCGACGTGTTCAACCATATCAGCGTCGGTTGCCTGCGCCCATCGCAGAAGGAGAGCGCCACCTGGCCCAACAGCACTTGGCCATGTCGGCCCCGGGCGATCTGTTGTTGCTGGACCGGGCTATCCTGCGTTTTGGCGCTCTTTCTGGCCATCGTTGCCTGCGGTCGCGCGTTCTGCGCACGGCTTGAAACACCATAAGTGGTCGGCGGCTCAAGCGCTGATTTAGCTGGTGAAGCAGACAAGTGGTGGCACTCTCGCTGTGTCCTACCTCACGCCCTGGCCTTAAAGCCCTTGGCTTTGAGTGTGATACCTTCACGTTGCGGCTGGTCAGAGTCGATTTGCCCAGTGGCAGAGTGGAAGTACTCGCCACCTCTTTGCACGACGCAGTCCGTTTCCCAACCGTTTGCTTTGCCCTCTACTAAGCAGCAGTGGCCCGGCTGAGAGGACTACAAGCGCTCAGTCGGCTCGAAGTGGAGAACTGGGTGGCCTTTCTCCTCTCGCTATTCATGGGATTTCTATGCCTCCCTTTTTACCAAGAACTTGGCTGCCATCCTCGCTCATCCTGCTCAGCTGGTTGTTGCTCAACAGACGGCCACTCACCGTGCGGCTATCAGGTCAATATGACCAACCTGCTTTCCAAACTCAAGGATACTATCGTGCTGCTTTTCTCTCGAAACCACATTCACTCTCTCTTGGATGCTCTTTGGCAACAGATGCTTCTTACCATTGAACCTGTTCGCTCAGACCGTTCTACACCTAGAAAAAAGTCGGTTCAGCGACGCCGTTTCCCTTCTACCTACAAACCGACTCGTTAACTTAATGACATTGAGTAATGAGTAATGAGTAATGAGTAAATCTTATAGACATTATTGGTTGCATTATTGGCAACGGATCGTCTACACGATATTACTCACTTACTCATTACTCACTACCTCACATCCCCAACGCCCCGGTTTGGCGCCGTGAATCAATGTCGCCAGCGTAGGTGAGGGCGTCGCCGCCACGCTCGCCGGTGCGGATGCGGATCACCTCTTCCACAGGGTAGACAAAAATGACGCCATCCCCCACAGTGCCGGTGACGGCGGCCTCCTGAATCGCCTGAACAGTGCGCTCTACGTTGTGGGCGCTGAGGACAATATTGAGTTGATAACGAGGCAGCATGTCCACCCGATATTTCCCGCGCCGCCCGACAAGCTCGATGCCGCCCTGACGCCCATGTCCATGCACTTCCACGACGTTCATGCCGACGATGCCGATCTCCTGCAACTTTGCCTTCACGTCATCTAATTTTTCCTGACGGATATAGGCTTCGATTTTCTTAAACATGATCTCCCCCTGAGAGAGTAGATTTGTAGGTTTGATAGTTACGGATTACGCATTACGCATATGCCCGTTCACCATGCTCGCTGATGTCCAATCCTACTTCCTCCTCCTGTTCACTGACGGCGAGACCCCAGCCGCCGTTGAGCAGTTTGGTGAGCAGGAAGGTGACATAAAGGCAAAGACAATGGTGACAACCACAGTGATGGCACCAATACGGCAAACAGACCAACATTCCCGCTGAGCAACCCATCCGCGCCGGCCGGGTTCGCGGCGGTGGTAGCAAAGATGCCGGTGGCCAGCGCTCCCCACGTACCCGCCATGCCGTGACAGGCCCACACGTCCAAAGATTCGTCCAGACCGCGTTTCTGGCGGAAGCCAATGCTGTAGTAGCTGATAGGCGCAGCGATTGCCCCCATCAACAACGCCGCCATGGGGGTTACAAAGCCTGCGGCGGGGGTAATGGCGACCAGCCCCACCACCGCGCCGGTGACGATCCCCAGGACGCTGGGTTTGTTGTCTCGCCAGGCGAGCAACATCCAGACGACTGCCGCAGCCGCAGCCGCCGTGTTGGTGTTCACCAGGGCGAGGACAGCAATTCCATTGGCGCCCAGTGCGCTTCCGCCGTTGAAACCAAACCAACCAACCCAGAGCAAAGATGCGCCCAGCACGGTGTAGACGATGTTGTGCGGTTCAATGGTGATCGAGCCAAAGCCTTTGCGTTGGCGAATGGCCATGGCAAAGGCCAGCGCCGAATAGCCCGCCGTGATATGAACCACCGTGCCGCCAGCAAAGTCGAGCGCGCCCATGGCGTGAAAGATACCGCCGCCCCAGACCCAATGCGCCACAGGATCATAGACCAGCGTTGCCCAGAGCAGGGTAAAGAGAAGGTAGGTGCGAAAGCGAATCCGTTCCACAAAAGCGCCGGTAATCAGCGCCGGCGTGATAATGGCAAAGGTCATCTGGAAGGCCATAAAGAGCAGGTGCGGAATGCCCGTACCCTCCAGCGCTTCTGTGCCGACGCCGTTCAGCCCGACAAAATTCAGACTGCCGATCACGCCGCCGATGCTATCGCCAAAAGCCAGGCTATAGCCAAAGAGTACCCATTGCAGGCTCATCAGGCCGATGGTGATAAAACTCAGATTCAGGGTAGAGAGAATATTCTTTTTGCGAACCATACCTCCATAGAAAAATCCAAGTGCCGGGGTCATCATCAAGACCAATGCCGTCGAAATGAGGATCCAGGCAGTATCCCCGCTGTTGATGCCTTCCATCGTTCTCTCCTTTGCTTGTAGGCAGATCTTTGACATCATCCTCTAACCGGCTCAGGCAAAGCCAGAACAAGATAGATAATAGATGTCATATTTTTCTGTCTTTGGGATTGTGGGGCGGTGAAGTGCTGTACGCATGCAAAATGCGACAGCTATTACCATAACAGCAACCTATCTCCGACTCAATGTGCAGGTTGCACAAAAAGTACCCGGCTGCACATGCACAACTTGCATGGCAGATGTCAGGATACTGAAAGTTGTGTCTTCGGCCTGCTTTTGGCTACAATGTCAGATCATAATAGGACAATGACAGTTGCACAGCGCTTGAACCATTACGGAAACAGGAGGAAACAATGAGCAGCCAGCAAAATGGACATGTAGAGAGAGGAACCTTCGCCGTGAAGGCGGGGATGGCCCAGATGCTCAAAGGTGGCGTGATTATGGACGTGGTGACCGCCGAACAGGCGCGCATTGCCGAGGAGGCCGGCGCCTGTGCGGTGATGGCGCTGGAGCGCGTCCCCGCGGACATTCGCAAAGAGGGCGGCGTCTCGCGCATGAGCGATCCCAAGATGATCAAAGCGATCATCGCCGCGGTGACCATCCCTGTGATGGCGAAGGCGCGCATTGGGCACTTTGTCGAGGCGCAAATATTGGAGGCCATCGGCGTCGATTACATCGATGAGAGCGAAGTCCTCACCCCCGCCGACGAGGAACACCACATCAACAAGCACAAGTTTACCGTTCCCTTTGTCTGCGGCTGCCGCGATCTGGGCGAAGCCTTGCGCCGGATTGCCGAAGGCGCCGCCATGATCCGCACCAAGGGCGAGGCCGGCACCGGCAACGTGGTGGAAGCGGTGCGCCATGCCCGCGCTGTCAACGGCGCCATCCGCCGCCTCAGCACCATGGACGAAGATGAACTCTTCGCCTATGCCAAAGAGATCCGCGCGCCGTTTGCCCTGGTGAAGCAGACCGCTGAGGCGGGTCGGTTACCCGTGGTCAACTTTGCCGCCGGCGGCGTCGCCACCCCCGCCGACGCCGCCCTGATGATGCAACTGGGCGTGGACGGCGTCTTTGTTGGCTCCGGCATCTTCAAGAGCGGGGATCCGGTCAAGCGCGGTCACGCCATCGTGCAGGCCGTTACCCACTACAACGATCCCAAGGTGCTGGCCGAAATCAGCGAGGACCTGGGCGTGCCGATGGTGGGCATCAACCTCGAAACCCTCTCCGAGCCAGAGAAGATGGCCCATCGGGGCTGGTAGGCGAGGAGAGAGGACGGATATTGGGCATTGGATATTCTGCTTGTCGCATCGTCGCTCCATAGGAATGAACTTACGTGAACCCAAGCGTTATTGGTGTCCTGGCAGTGCAGGGCGCGTTTCGCGAACACATTCAGATCTTAGAGGGGCTGGGCGTGCGCGCCGTGGAAGTGCGCAAGCCGGAGCAGTTGGCGGAACTCGACGGCTTGATCATCCCCGGCGGGGAGAGTACGAGCATGGCGTTGATCGCCGAACGCTGGGGACTTGTCGAGCCGCTGCGCCGCTGGGTCCACAGTGGCAAACCCACCTGGGGCACCTGCGCAGGGATGATCCTGCTGGCAGAGCAGGCTGTCGGCCAGAAACAGGGGGGACAGGCGCTGCTCGGCGGTCTCGATGTCACTGTCAACCGTAATTACTTTGGTCGCCAGATCCATAGTTTCGAGGCAGATCTGGCTGTGCCGGCGTTGGGCGATCCACCCTTCCGGGCGGTCTTCATCCGCGCGCCGGCGATTACCGAAACCGGCGAACGAGTCGAGGTGCTGTCCGAAATCAACTCAGAAGAGGCCGACGATGCAGTGGCAGTGGCCGTCCGCTCGGGATCGCTACTTGCGACCGCGTTCCACCCCGAACTCACAGCAGATACTCGCTGGCACCAGCTTTTCATAGACATGGTGGAAGCCAATCAAACGTAGGCAATGACCTGGCGCAAAAAATCCCCTCGGTCTGGCCGAGGGGATTTTTGATCCGCAGATTAGATTCTATCGTCGTCCGCAGGGCGATCAGCGGGCGGTAGGGCGGAAGGTGCATCCTCAACCGGAGGCAGCGGCGCTTCCGGTTCCACAGGAGTTGTGACCGCTGGCGCAACTGGGGCAACCGGCGCCACTGGCGTGCCAAAATCTGCGTCATAGGCTGCCCCTCGCGAATAGGCAGGCGCAAAGACATCAGGCGGCAACTGTCCAAACAGATGATACTGAAAGTAATAGATTACCAACTGGCCCAGCGGCAGGGTCACGAGGAGACCAATGCCGCACAAGATTGCGCCGGCAATACCGGCCACGGTTCCGATGATCAGGCCTCCGACCACATAGACAATCGCCACAATCACCACATCGCTCAGATGGGCGCGTGTCCACTGCCAGATAGGCGTGAACTGCAAGCCGCTGCTGATCTTCTCATCGCGGGCAAAGGCAATGGTGAAACCCGGCTGGGCCAAGGCGATGAACAGCCCATAAATCAGCGAAAGACAAGTGCCGCACAGGATGAGCATGACGCCAAAGCCCTCAGCAGCGCCTCCTTGATCGACCATGATCGAACCAAAAAGCACGGGCAGGAAGACAAGGATGATCGGCAACGCCCACACAAACCCCACCACAAAGAGCTTAAGCCCGCGCACCAGATCTTCACCCCATTGATCCCATTCTGGCAGAACAGGACGCACACCCTGCTGCACATTGCGCATAAGGCGCACACTGTAACCCATCACAATGAAGAAGCCAAGCGCGCCAACCAGTACAAAACTCAACAAACTGCTCAACAAAAGCACCAGTGCGCCAATCGCAGTCTTTTCAATCCAACGCTCTTCCTCAGTAAAAAACGTCAACGCCCGTCCAATGTCCATATGGATCTCCTTCATGTGAGTCCTCACCGCAGCAAGTCGCTGCAGCAAGTGGATGTACCGATGAGTACAAGATGAATTCTAGCATAGCCCCAATTCGTGGGCAATCCAGAGAGGAAAACACTGAATTCCCATCGCTGAACACTACGCACGCAACCATTGAAAGTTTCGCCCTGTCCGGCTATTCAACGTTTAAGGCTGTATCGATCTCCTCGCGCACCCATTCCTCGGTCTCAAGCCTCAACCGCTCAAATAGGATCGGCCCGATCTCAGCGATTTGATGACGCCGCCGCACCTCGCCAAGAGCCCAGGCAGCATGCCCGCGCGGCAGGGGATCGGCATCCGCCAATGCCTGCCGCAACGCTGGCATCGCAACCGGATCACCCCAATTGCCCAACGCCACACAGACATTGCGCAGCATACCCGGACGCCTGGCGCGCTTCACTGGGGATCGGCGGAAATGCACGGCAAAGGCATCGCCGTCCAACCAATACGGAGTCTCGGCGCGGAAACCTTCGAGTAGCGGGGGCGACACCCGATCCTGTTGAGCGCGCAGCCCTTCAAGCAGCGGCGTGCGCGCCGGCAAGTGTCGATTCCACGGGCAGACCTCCTGGCAAATGTCACATCCGAAGATGCGATTGCCAAAGTGCGGACGCAGCGCGCAGGGGATCGGTCCCTGCGATTCAATCGTCCAATACGAGATGCAACGCTGGGGATCAAGATGGAACGGCCCCACGAAAGCGTCGGTCGGGCAGGCGTCGAGACAGCGCGTACAGCCGCCGCAGGTTGCCAGGCGCGCGGCATTGGATTCGCCGTGCGCAACCGGAGGAATCGACCACTGACCATAGTGTCCTGCACCGGACAGTCCGTTGACAAGATCATCCGTAGAGAACAGCGGCTGCTCGATCACCGTTGGCGGTGGATCATAGGCGATTACCTCTGGGATCAACAAGGTCGCCAGAAAGAGCCAACTGCCGCGCCCTGGGTGGATCGTGCAGCAATTCTTGCCCGTAAAGCCAATGCCCGCCTGCTGCGCCCAATCCCGCTCCAGCACAGGGCCAGTGTCGACCAACGCCTTTCCGCGAGTTGTTCGCCCAGTCTGAGCGCGGATGAATTCATCCAATTGAAAGAGGAGGGGCCGGATGACCTCGTGATAATCGTCGCCCCACGCATAGCTGGCGATAATGCCCCGGCTCGGATCGTTTGCCAACTCCGCCGGCAGAGCGCCTTGAAAATAGTCCACCGCCAGCACAATCATGGACTTGAGCGGAGGGCCATCCTCGCCGAGCAGTGCAGGAAACCGCCGCTTGTCCAAGTGACGCTCCAAATACCTCATCTCACCGGCCCGCCCCGCCGCAATCCACCGCTCGAAAAAATCAGCGTGGACAGCCTGTCCCAACGGGAGCGCGCGACAGAAATCGAAGCCCAGACGTCGGGCCTCGCCACGGATTGCCGCTGTAAGTGAGCTAACGACACCGCCAACATCGCCCCCAATTTCAATCTCCGCCATAAGGCAAGTATACACGCATCAGGGGCAGAGCGCGGAATTATATCCTAGCCTCATCTGAGATCAGCCCAACTTACCCACCCAGCGCTTGACAGTACCATAAAGGCCGACCAATTCCTATAGAAACAGGAGGATCTGAAGTGCAACAATCCAGTAAACCCAATTCGACGCCGCACAAACCGAGTCATCGCTGGTGGCTGGCCGCATCCCTGCTCCTCGCCATTCTTGCCGCGTGTGCCGCCCCCTCGCCAACCCCACCAGCAGCGCCGGTCGTTCAGCCTCAGACCGAACAAGCAGAAACAACGCCACAGGAATTCACAGAAATCGCCACAGCCGAGCCAGCGCAGGAGCCGCAGGCTGAACCTGCCGTGGACCCGCCGGTGTCCCCTGCGCTCGATCCCGCTGCATCGCTGTTGGCGCTAGCGCCAATCTTTACAGGCTTGACACAGCCCCTCTACATCACCGCCGCCGAGGATGGCAGTGATCGACTCTTCGTCGTGGAAAAAGTCGGGCGCATCATTGCCTATGGTCCTGACCGCGCGAACGGCGAGACCTTTATCGACTTGAGCGACCGCGTGCGCAGCACCGGCTATGAGCAGGGACTCCTCGGACTCGCCTTTGCGCCGGACTTCGCCGAGACAGGTCACTTCTATGTTAACTACACGAATCAAAACGGAGATACGATCATCGCTCGCTATGCCTTGCGCGCAGACGATCCCAATCGTGGCGATCCGGACAGCGAATCTGTCGTCATGACGCTCCAGCAACCGGCGGCCAACCACAACGGCGGCATGATCCTCTTTGGACCAGATGGCTATCTCTGGATCGGAACCGGCGACGGCGGACGCGCTGGCGACGCCTTCGGTCATGCACAGAACCCGACGACGCTCCTGGGCGCGATGCTGCGTATCGACGTGACCAGCGATCCTACCCAGCCCTACACCATCCCCGCCGACAACCCGTGGGTGGAAGACCTTTACCTGGGGCAAAACGTCAGCGACGAAATCTGGGCCATCGGCCTCCGAAATCCCTGGCGCTATAGCTTTGACAGGGCCACTGGGGACCTCTGGATCGCCGATGTAGGGCAAAACCGATACGAGGAAATCAACCTGGTCCGCGCCGAGGATCTCAACACCGGGCATAACTTTGGCTGGCCGATCATGGAAGGAAACCAGTGTTACCAAACCAGCAACTGCGATACAACCGGCCTTACTCCGCCACTCTTTGACTACGATCACGGCAATGGCTGTTCGGTTACAGGGGGTAAAGTCTATCGCGGGTCCGCTATCCCCGCGTTGGAAGGCGTCTACATCTATGGCGACTTCTGTAGTGGGCGGATTTGGGGCTACTGGACAGACGCAGAGCAGATCGCTCAAAACGCCTTGCTCATTGAGTCAGGGCAGGCGATCAGTTCCTTCGGAGAGGACGAAGCTGGCGAGATCTATGTGACCGACCTCAACGGTGGAGTCGTCAGCCGGCTGGTGTTAGGCGAGTAAAGAAAGGCGCGTAGCGCGTGGTGGGCAGTCAACGCCCTTGAGCGGAGTTAGCACGCCCACGGCGGCTGTTCCTCTGTGGACCCGCACCTGGGGGCGCTAACTCCGCAGGTCTACGAGCGCGAAATTTCCAAATTCACAAAACATTGAGTGCGTAGTGCGTAGTATTCATCGCGTACTGATGTCAACAGAGTTGGATACGTCGGCTCGTTCCATGCTCAACTTGGGATCCAATCCCGTAGGGCGCACGAAAAAGGTTCCTACGCAGAGCATATGGAACGAGCGATGATAGCACTGGCCTAGAAGTCGTCCACCCACTCATCGTCTTCACCCACCATTCGGAACTGGCGCTGGGCAGCCGGTTCCACAATCTGCTGGGAGGCGGGCAGATATCCGTTAACGGGCATCTGCCCGCCAACCTGCCCCGGCATGGGTCCATAGCCCGCCATGGGCGGAGCGACGACGATCACTGGGGTCTGATAGCCGGCCTGAGGCAGCCCCTGGCGGCGGTCGGGCTGCGGCTGACGATCCGCGCGACGGGAGGCAGCCAGTACCAACAGCGCCGCAGGAACGCTGGCGAGGACCCCAAAAAAGATACCGATTGCCATGCTCAACGCGTCGGCGCTTAGCTTTTCACCCAGGCTCCAGCCAGCCGCGCCGAGGAAAACAAAGATTGCCAGGATCAGAAATCGTTTCACAATAGGTCCCCTCAGTTTGCTACAATCGAATCAGTGGAATGTTTGCCTAGGCCGACGAACGGCCGAGCAGGCGGTTGACAAACGGCAGAGCGATGCGTGGAGCAGCATGTGCCGTCGGCTCGACAACAACAGCGGACGCCGGCAGATCGTCGGATGCGCCTTCCTTTGACCAGCGCCGGCTATTGCGACCACCCATCTTTAATTCGGTGGTCACCAGGTCGAGATCCTTTGGACCGAGCCAGGCCGCCTGGAAACGCACCACTTCGCCTTTTGCGACAAGCATGAAGTCGCCTTTGCCCTCGAGCTTTTCCGCACCGGAGCCGGAGATGCCGCTGGCATAACGCGCTTCGTCACTGCTCGCAACTGCGCCAACGAGACGCACCGGGAAGTTCGCCTTCATGGCGCCTCCGATCAGGCTGGCAGTCGGCTTTTGGGTACAGGCGACCAGATGTATGCCAGCCTCGCGCCCGCGCTGGGCAATGCGGGTGAGGCGATCTTCCATCTCCTTGCCTCCTGTGTGGATGAGGTCGGCGAGTTCATCCACGGCGATGATGAGTGCGGGCTTCGAGATCCCCTCCTTGTCGCGGCGCTCCATCTCGCGGACGAGCCAGTGAAGACAAGTGGATGCCAATTCCACCGAATCCTGCACGCCGTTAAGGACATGCGGAAGCCGTTCTAGTGGCCGGAATCCTCGACCTTTCGGATCAATGAGGATAATCTGAACATCGCTCTGGCGGTTGTACATCGCCAGCGACGTCAGCAGCGTGCGCGCCAGCGCGGTCTTTCCGCTGCCGGTGGTTCCTGCCACAAGAACGTGCGCCACGTCCGGAGAAGCCAATCGCAAGACCAACGGTGTCCCAGATTCGTCCATACCCAGGACAGCTGCAACAGGAGGGACGAGGGTAAGACGCTTACAAAGTGGCAGAAGGCGTACCGGTTCCGGATCTAGTCGCGGAATCTCGACGTTGATGGCGGCTCCATCGCGATAGACACGGGCTTCACGGCTGCCCAATGCCAGTGCGATCTCCTCCGCCAGGGATGCGACTTTGGCAACCTTCGTACCCATATCGGTGGCAAGGCGAAACTGGACGAGCCGCGGCATCACCGTGCCGCCTTCCACGCGACCAGGAACCTTGTGTGTTTTGAGTACCGCCTCAATGCGGTCAGCTTGCAGATTGAGCGTACGTCGGCGCTGGCTCATCGTGTCCCCCTTCTTCGGCCTAGAGGTGGCGTGTTGAATGCACAGAGATCCCTATCGAAGTTGTCCACCGGAGCCGTCAACCAATAGCACAAGGCCCGATCACCGGACTCACAGGGCGAGGTTCACGGCGAAGATCGGGCCTTGTAGGATTTGGCTCGCATTGATCGTGGATGGCACGCAACGAGCCCGTTCTTCCAATCAGTTGGAGAGCAGTCAGACATCGCTGTCTGCACTGTTCTGATCCAAAGTATATAGAACAAAAGTTCTAATGTCAAGATCGAAATCTGTTCTCAGAATTTCTAACCTGTTGCTAACGCCGCGCTGTTGCCATTCTTGCGCTTGTTGACTATGCTAGATTTGTGTCCCATGCGAACATAGGCGCAGGGGTTGAGCCGCGTTTATTCTGGTTCGCCTCTATGATGGTTTTCCATGATCAGCGAGAGATTTGGATTGCGAGGAGGAGTTGTCGATGAGATTAGATCGCTTTACAGAAAAAGCACACAGCGCGGTGATCGAGGCTCAGGCGCTGGCGCGCGAATACAATCATCCGGCCATTGATCCTGAGCATCTGCTGTTGGCCTTAATCCAACAGGAGGGAGGCGTGGTGCCGTCGGTCTTGGGTCGGATCGGCGTGGATACGGCGCTGGTACGGCAAAGCGTGGAAGCCGCACTGGCTCAGAAACCGCGCACAACCGGATCCTCAGTTCAGGTGAGTCTAAGTCGCGAGGCTACGGAACTCGTTGAGGAAGCTGAGACGATTGCCAAGAACATGAAAGATGAGTATGTCTCGACGGAACATCTGCTGATGGCGATGGCGTCGGCCAAGTCGGCGCGGGTGCGCCAGTTGTTGGCGCGCCACGGCGTGGATTACAACGCCATTCTACAGGCGTTGGCGGCGGTGCGCGGCAGTCAACGGGTGACGAGCCAGAACCCCGAAGCCCAATACGAAGCGCTGGCGAAGTATGGCCGCGATCTCACACAGGAGGCAGAGCGCGGCAAGCTCGATCCCGTCATCGGCCGCGATGAGGAAGTGCGCCGTGTGATCCAGATCTTGAGCCGGCGCACCAAGAACAACCCTGTCCTCATCGGAAAGCCGGGCGTGGGCAAGACAGCCATTGTTGAAGGTCTCGCCCAGCGCATTGTGAACGGAGACGTGCCCACAACACTCAAGGACAAGCGGCTTGTTTCTTTGGATTTGGGCGCGCTGGTGGCCGGCGCAAAGTATCGCGGCGAGTTCGAGGAACGCCTTAAGGCTGTACTCAAAGAGGTGCAGTCCGCCGAAGGACAGGTAATCCTCTTTATTGACGAAATGCACACGCTTGTCGGCGCGGGCGCAGCGGAAGGGTCGATGGACGCCAGCAACATGCTCAAGCCGATGCTGGCGCGTGGAGAACTCCACGCCATTGGCGCCACCACGCTCGACGAGTTCCGCAAGCACATCGAAAAGGACGCTGCCCTGGAGCGGCGCTTCCAGCCGGTCTTCGTGGACGAACCAAGCATCGAGGACACCATCTCGATCTTGCGCGGGCTTAAGGAGCGCTACGAGGTCCATCACGGCGTCCGCGTCACCGATGGTGCAGTCATCGCAGCGGCGACGTTGAGCAACCGCTACATCACCGACCGCTTCCTGCCCGACAAGGCCATCGATCTGATCGATGAGGCAGCCAGCCGTTTGCGGATGCAGATCGAGTCGAAACCGCAGCAACTGGATGAGATTGACCGTGAGGTCATGCAATTGGAGATCGAACGCGAAGCCCTGCGCAAGGAAAAGGATGAGGCAAGCCGCGGTCGACTCGATGCGCTGGAGAGCGAGCTTGCCAATCTGAAAGAGGAGAGCGCCCGGCTCACGACCCGGTGGCAGTCCGAGCGGGATGCGATCCAGCAGTTGCAGGCGCTCAAGGAGCAGATCGACGAAATCCGCACAGCGATTGAGCAGGCGGAACGGGATTATGATTTGCAGCGCGCTGCCGAACTACGCTATGGTCGCATGAATGAACTCCAGCGGCAGGTGAACGCGGCCGAGGCGCGTGTGCGCGCTCTACAGCAGGAAGGCGCGCTGCTCAAGGAGGAAGTTGACGCCGACGAGATCGCCGGCGTGGTCAGCAAATGGACAGGCATTCCCGTCAGCAAGCTGCTTGAGGGCGAGCGCGAGAAGCTCATCCGCATGGAAGACGAACTCCACCGGCGGGTTGTGGGCCAGGATCGTGCAGTGGAGGTCGTGGCCGCCGCCATCCGCCGTAGCCGCGCTGGTCTGCAAGATCCCAACCGGCCCATTGGTAGTTTCATCTTCCTCGGCCCGACCGGTGTGGGGAAGACCGAACTGGCGCGGACGCTTGCGCAGTTTCTCTTTGACGATGAGAATAATGTTGTTCGCATCGACATGAGCGAATATCAGGAACGGCACACGGTGGCGCGGCTGATCGGCGCCCCGCCTGGCTATGTGGGTTACGACGAAGGCGGCCAGTTGACCGAAGCCGTGAGACGGCGTCCGTATGCGGTGGTCCTCTTTGACGAGATCGAAAAAGCGCATCCAGAGGTTTTCAATGTGCTGTTGCAGGTTCTGGATGATGGTCGCCTTACCGATGGGCAGGGACGCACCGTAGACTTCCGCAACACGGTGATCATCATGACCAGCAACGTCGGCAGCCAATATATCCTAGATGTTGCCGGTTTGGACGATGAAGTGGAGCGCCGGGTGATGCGGGCCATGCGCGAGCATTTCCGCCCAGAGTTCCTCAACCGCGTGGATGAAATGGTGATCTTCCATAGCCTGACCATGGAACACCTGGTTGGGATCGTTGAAATCCAACTGGAACGGCTGCGCAGCCGGTTGAAGGAGCGAGCCATTTCGCTTAGCCTGACCGATGCAGCCAAACGCGCCGTGGTCGAATCCGGCTATGATCCGGCCTATGGCGCGCGTCCACTCAAGCGGGCGATCCAGCACAGCATCGCCGATCCGCTGGCCTTGGAAATTTTAGAGGGCAGGATTCGCGACGGCGACCATGTACGGGTGGACAGCCGGGGCGGCGCACTCACCTTCACTGTGGTGGACGAAGGCGAAGTTCGTGGGATCGAGCGCGTCGCAGCGTAGTGTTTGCGCAGGAGACATCAACCGATTGAGCGGGGCGGCCTAGTCACGGGAGCTGCTCCATTCGCATCGAAAAGCCCGGTCCCTCTGGACCGGGCTTTTCGATGCGCTACTCTCAGTTGTTCTCAGTCTCACAGGCTCTGGGCCGGTCCATGACCAAACTTCCAACGGGTCACGGACCCGGCGGGAGCGTAGATTGTGAACTGCTGAATCTAGGGTTTTACAGCTTTGCGGAAGGTCACCAGCACATTGGTGTGGATGGTGTGGAAGGGCAGATCCGGCGTCCCTAAGCCTGCCCCCTGAAGCACATCGCTGGGCAGCCCCTCGACCTTGATGTTGTACGAGTTGCCCGCCTTGTACATTGGATAGTTCGACGCGTACTCAGGCGCGGGTTTGTCCTCAGTCAGGATCATGTCGCCGCCATCGCTCCAGAAGATGCTGACAGGCTGGCCCACAATGCGTTGTCCGTTTTCGTCTAAAACTTCGACGTAGATGTGGTGTTTGCCGCCCGCTTCAGCTTCATTTTCCCAGCGCGCCTCGACCAACTGCCAGTAGGGCTGGCCTGAGCCAACAGAGGCATCCGCAACATTGACGCCTAACTGGCTCAAGCGACCATCCCAGGCGCGTGATGGCTGCGCCGGAGCGCTTCGCGCTTGAGGCTGCGGCTCTTCAGGCGCGGGCGGTGGGGCTGCCTGGGCAACCTGGGCTACCTGCACAGCCCGCGGTTGAACAGGCACCGGCGTGGCCGTTGGCGGCACAGGCGTATCGGTGGGGATCGGCGTATTCGTAGGCGTGCTGGTTGGGACGGCCGTCTCGGTTGGATAAGGAGTGTAGGTCGGCGTGGCCTCGGCATCCTCAGTTAGGGCAAGGGCGATGAGATTGGAATCGTTGGCGCTGGCGGCCAGGGCCCGATCCACGCGGTTGCTTGCTTCCACCGAGTTGAGGACGCTGGCCGAGACCACAGGAGCGCCGCCTGCGGCGACTGTAGGCCCACTGATCAAGGCGTTGAACGAAGCCCAGGCCGCCACTGTGAAGAGATAGGTTAATAGCAGCACCAGCAGGACAAGTTTTAGCTTGGCGCCACCACTCAGGTTCGAGAACCATTCACCGATGCCAGGGCGGACCGGTTCGCTGGGCGCTTGACGCGCTGCCGCACTGCGCCGACGCTGAGAAGATAGCACAGCGCCCTGGCTGCGCTCTGGTCCTTCGTCGACAATCACGGCTGCTTCACTGCGCTGACTGAGCAGACGGCTCAAGCTCATCGCCAGGCTCGGCACCCGCATCATCAACGCTTCGAGATCCTCGCGATCCAGGGTCAATAGATCGACTTCAGTCTCAGCGTAGGCTGTCTGGGCGTGGAGCTGATTGGTCAGCACGGAGCGCTCACCGAAGATCTCACCTTCGCGCAACGTCCACCCTGCTTCCCCAACCGAAGGCTGCATCCGCACAGAGCCACGTTCAATCAAATAGAGCATTTCGCCCGGCGCGCCGGCGCGGACAATCTGTTCGCCGGAACGGTAGCGAGTCGGGTGGAGATAGCGGACCACCTCGCGCAAATCGCGCCCGGTGAGTTTCGCCAGCAAGGGGAAGCGCCGGTAGCGCCCTTCTTCAACAGCGCCCTCGTCGGCAGCCAGTTTGGCGGCAACCACCTGATTGAGCGTCGATCCAATCGTTGGGTAGAGCGCAACCAATTCATCAAGATCCGCTTTATAAAGAACCCAGAGATTGGTATCGCGCAAGGTGGTGGCGTCGTTGGCGCGATTCTTGCCGGTGAGCAGGCTCATCTCACCAAAGAAACGGCCAGGTTCGATCCGATCCACTTCTTGGACCACGCCGGTTGGTGTTTCTGTAGTCAGTTCGACCTCGCCATCATCCACCAAATAGAGAGCATCGCCGCTATCGCCCGCACGGTAGATGATCTCGCCAGCGGTGACATGCTGAAGCACAAGCCGCTGGGCAATCGCATGGAGGTTCTGTGGACCCATATTGGCGAAGATCGACGTCTGCGCCAGCCGGATTACGGCCTGAGTTTGGTCAGCGGGGCTTAGTTTGCTGCGTACGCGCCGTCCCAGAGTCCGCCGCACCGCAGGGAAGTGGCTGCTCACTCTGTGGAAATCGTTGAGGGGCAGAACCCAGATCAGTGAATCTTCCACTGCCCAGGCCGTATCGCTGTAGGGTTTATGTGTGAGCAGGGGTAAGGCGCCGAAGATCTCGCCATTTTCCACGCGCTGGGCGTTGTCCTCTTCTGCGCTGGGGCGCAGTTCGATCAGGCCGTTCTCCAGCAAAAAGAGTCCCCGCGGGGGTTCACCTGTGCGATAGAGCATTGATGAAGCGCGCACAACGTGGGGACGTAGATGGACGGCCAGCGTACGCAAAATGTTCGGTGGCAAATCGCCGAGGAGATCGGTCTCGGCCAGACGGTCGATCAAGTAATCTTCCATCTGGACCAATTGCTCGCCAAAGCTATGGGTGAGCAAAACGCCAACCTCTGGGTGCTTCTGGAAAAGCCGACGCAGGGCTTCATCTGTCATCGCCAGCAGGGAGACATCCCCCGCGGCAATAGCGCTCATTACGTGATCTGCGCCACGCAGGAACTCCGCTTCGCCCAAGAGGCTGCCGGGTCCCAATGTAGCCAGGGCCATTCCATTCGCATCGATCAGACGAATGAAACCAGACTCAACGAGGTAGAGTGAATGGGCTTTTTCACCACTGTTGAAAATAACCGACCCTCGGGCTCGATTTTCGGAGCGGAAGATGCTGGCGACCTGGGCTGCATCTGCCTCCGCCAAATCCGCAAAGAGTGGGGTACGGCGGATCAATTCAACGTTCACGCTATCTCCTTTCGGTCAAGCGATGCAAGAGGAGGGAATGCTAAGAAAGTAACGAAACCAAACATGTGGGTTATTGTACTCCAAAATCTATCTTCATACTAACCGATTGACCGACAAGTTACTGACGCATCCTGAAGCAATGTGCAGTCCCTATTGTCAGCCTGGGGATCAACCCACCAAAAGGCTAGAGAAAAGGATTGCCTCACTGAGAGGGCAACCCAGGGACGGCTTGTCCTCTCAGTGAGGCAATCGGTAGAAGGAGATGCTAGTTGCGCTTGAAGATCACTTCATATGTGTAGTGACCTACAGCAAAGAGATATTGCTTGTTTTCCAGGTCGCTTCGGCAACTATCTGCATCCGAGTGTGGTTTGCAATTACAATACCCACCATCCCACATCATTTGAAATGCAGGCCAGTCTGCACTCATGCCAGCGGAAACAGGACTGATTGGATTGCCGCCGCCGTCTACAAGCTGCACTTGACCACCGCCGCCGCGATAGATATCCCACTGAGCCATCCCTGGCCCCTTTGAGCCACTTTCCTTAATCTGTCCAGTGAAGACCTCCTGGACGCGCACGCCATTCAAAGGAGCGCCATTTGCGTCTTGTACAAAGACGAAGATACTGTTTTCACCCCCTGCACAACTCTGCGCATCCTGACCTACGGGACGTAACCTCGTTGTCACATGAGAGAATTCCATACCCGACGGCGCCGGCGCTTGTGTGGCCGGTGGTTCAGCGGGCGAGGACGGGGGCTGCACTGGCGATGCAGGGATCGGCTGTTGTGCAACGGGGGGACTGGTCGGTTGTGGAACCGGCGTCGTCGTGGCGGGCGGCACCGTCGGGATGGCCTGCGCTACAGAAATACTGCCTGTGTCGCCAACTGTCTCAACCAGCGCGCCGTAGATCCAACCGGTGCTGCCACCCGGAAGCGTGATCTGCCACCAATCCCCACTGTTGTTTTTGGCAAGAATATTCGCAGTGTTACCCGTCTGAAGCGCGCCGATGATCGGGTGATCCGTTCCTGGCCCGGCGCGTATATTCATCGGCGACGTCGCCTGAACCTGGGCCGGTTGATTCACCACTGGCGACAGCGCCACGGATGTAGGTTCGGACGGCGACGTTTCTACGTCTTCATCCGCAGGTAGACGCTCAGGATCGCTTTCCGTATCTGCGTCAGGCAGATCCGCAGCCGATTCTTCAGCCGGAGGTACGGGCTCCTGAACGGCTGGCGCAGGCGTTTCAGTCGGTGTTGGAACAGGCATCGGTTGTTCAGTCACCGGCGCAGCCACTTGTTGATTCAACCCGCGTGCGCTGGCATACCGGTTGATCACCGACGAATTCAGCCCCAAATCGAGCGCCAACTTGACGAGCGCATCGGCGGTCTCCGATTCGCCTTGGGCAATTGTCTCTTCGGCCACCAATACCAACCACTGATTGGCATTGGCAACATTGAGCGCAGCCAATGCGCTTCGCGCGGCTTCAAGATTGCCATTTGCCCCATAATTCTGAGCGATCTGCCGGGTTTGCGTGGAAAGGAGAGCGGTATCGTTGCCCGAACGCGACGGGCCACACGCCGAAAGAACAAATGCCAAACAAATCATCAACGACACCCAGCCCCAAAAGGAACGACGGCGGGTCGGCCCGGTTCCTCTCGATTCGCTTGTGGTTGAAAGGCTGTCCCTGCGAGAAGTAAGGGGTGAGGAATACAGAGTAACTGTGGTAGTTTGATCTAGTATCATACGCTATCCAAGAATCGGATGAATCAGGATTGCCGACAAGGCGAAATTCCCTGCTCACCATTCATTTGCTATAATGCACGGAATCCTTTCGCTGCTGAGTGGACTTGTGCCAGACACAGCAGCGGTCTGCCCGAATTGAGACAGACCGCAATCAAGTCTTAGGTGCCGAAGGTGGGAGTCGAACCCACACGGGTTACCCCACACGATTTTGAGTCGTGCGCGTCTGCCTGTTCCGCCACTTCGGCATGCGCACAGTATAATCTTTCACTTTCGGCTCGTCAAATACGTTGATGTTTGAAAGCTTGCATACATTGCCCAAACCATAGAATGTCGGGCTTATGGACCAGCAGTTATTGATCGAACACTCGTTGAACGGTGATCTCCATTCGTTCAACCAGTTGGTAATCGAACATCAAAATCTTGCCTATAGCGTGGCCTACCGCTTGCTCGATGATACGGACGCGGCCGGCGATGCTGTACAGGATAGCTTCATTAAGGCGTATCGGGCGCTGGACACCTTCCGCGGCGGCAGTTTCAAAAGCTGGCTGATGCGGATCGTGACCAACACCTGTTACGATGTTTTGCGCGCCCGTCAGCGCCACAAAACGGATAGTCTTGACTCCTTCCCCGTTGAAGATGAGTACATTCCTGCGCTCGTCGATAAGAGTGAATCTCCCCAGCAGTACGTAGAACGGCAAGAACTGGCTGGGATCATTTCGCTTGCGATTCAACATTTACCCGAAGACCAGCAGGTAAGCATCATCCTCTGTGATATTGAAGGCTATACCTATGAAGAAATCGCAGAGATCTCAGGCGTCGCCATTGGCACTGTAAAATCCCGCATTAGTCGAGCGCGCGGGAAGGTGCGCGACTACTTGATCCAGCACCCGGAACTTTTGCCATTGACCTTTCGTCCTAATGCAGAGTGAACCAGCAGCTTATCGACAATGCTCACATGCTGAGTGCAAACCTGTGGAAGGTAACCGATCTCTAGCCGAAGGATCTGGACTTTAGAGATCCCGATTGTGAATGAATATGAACCCATCCTCCCCATTCCCCATTAGCGACGAATTGCTCTCTGCCTATATTGACGGCGACGTAAGCCCGGCAGAGAAGCAGCAAATCGAGTTCGCCATTGCCACGGATCCTAAGGTTGCCTGGCAGGTAGAAACTTTGCGCCAGACAGTGGCTTTGCTGCGCGAGATGCCGCCGATTCCTCTGCCGCGTTCGTTTGCGCTCAAAGAAGAACAGGTAGCGGACACCTTGCAGGCCAGACGCGCTGCTGTCCGATCTGCGACCCGCACAGATGATCCTTCCTTCTGGCAGCGGTTACTGGGGTTCTTCAGCACGGGTAACCTTGCCCTACGCAATGCGTCGGCGCTGGCAGCGATGCTCTTTGTTATTATCACAGTAAGCCGCGCTTTTGTCGCCAGTGGACCGATGACGCCGATGGTGGCCCAGCCGGATCAAGCGGCGATGTTTGAGGCAGCGCCTGCCGCAGCGCCCGCCGCACCGGATGAGCCAGCGCCATCCTTGATGATGGCTACGGGTGAGGATGAGGAGCCGGGGATCATTGAGTCGCAGGCTGCCGACGCCGGAGCGATCAACACAACCGAGAGTGCTATGCCAGCAGCCGCGGCGCGCTCCATGCCAGCCTCTGAAGAACAGGGGGCGACTGAGGCGCCGGCGGCGCCACCAGCGCCCCTCCAAACGGCAGCGTTCCAAACAGAGCCTGTTGCGGAGGAACCAGCGCAAGAGAACCCTGATGTGGTTGCACTGCGCGTCATGCCGTTGGAGGAAGACGAACCAGAGCCGCAAGCTGTCCCCGAGGCAGCCGCGGCTATGGCGGCCCCACCAATGGAGGCTACACAGATGGGCGCCCCAGAAATGGGGATCGCTCGCGTAGCCCCAGCCAGCGAGGATGAAGCCAGCGCAGCGGGTACATCCGCCGTGGAAGACGCCGCGGTCGAAGAGATGAGTGCAGAAACCTTTGCCGCCGACGCAGCCTTGGCTGAACCCGATCTCGCGACAAAGTCTACAACTGAGGATGTGCCAGAAATCGAGAGCAGCGCAGTTGAATTGATGGACGAACCAGCGGACATGATGCCGCCAACGGAACCCCAAGACAGCACCATTTCCATGGCCGAGGAAGGGGCAGCAAGCAGGGTTGAAGTCGCCCCGCTGATCGTAGAGCCTGCCGAGTCGACGACAGTCAGTCCAGATGTGTGGCAGATCATGCAAATCGGTGTTTTGGTCCTGGCCTTGATCCTCTGGTTGCTCTGGCTGGGTAGCCGTCAACGTTCCTCACGTTCACCAAGACAATAGGCAAGGCAGACGACGGTGCCTGAACTCCCAGAAGTAGAGACATACATGCGGGCGTTAGCGCCGCAATTGAAGGATAAAGAGATCGTCAATGCCCAGATCTTCTGGCCTCGTATTGTGGCGCAGCCTGACCCGTCCCTCTTTTGTGATCTGATCCGCGGCCGTCGTTTTGATAGCTTCGGGCGGCGCGGGAAATATATGCTTTTTGGCCTCAATAGCGGGGAGACGTTGATCATTCATCTGCGTATGACCGGTGAACTCCGCGTGCAGCCCCCCAATGTGGAACCCGACAGCCATACTCACCTGTTGCTCAACTTGACAAGCGGCGAGCGGATCCACTATCGGGATCAGCGTAAGTTTGGGCGGGTCTGGTTGGTGGAGGATGTGGCGAGCGTGCTGCACAAACTGGGGCCAGAGCCGTTGAGCGATGATTTTTCGGTGGAGGGATTGGTCAAAGCGCTGGCTGGGCGCAGTGCGCCGATCAAAGCGCTGCTGTTGGATCAATCAATTGTGGCAGGGGTCGGCAATATCTACGCCGACGAAGCGCTCTTCCGCGCCGGGATCAACCCACGGCGACCCAGCGGTCATCTTGACGAAAGCGCGCTGGCGCGTCTTTACGAAGCGGTCTGTTGGGTGCTGCAAATGGGGATCGACCTGCGCGGCAGTTCTCTGGGGAGTGGCCCTCAAAACTATCTTCCACCCAACGGCGTCGCCGGGGCGGCCCAGGAATCGCATCAGGTCTTCCGCCGCACGGGCCAGCCCTGTCCCCGCTGTGGTCAACCCATCCAAAGGATGGTAATTGCCCAGCGTAGCACCCACTTCTGTGCGCAGTGTCAGCCGGAAGGTTAACGCGGAACACGGGTATACACGGGCCATCCCGATGCCGCCAGATCAGGCAGAGGTTTGTCCTGGCGTGTAGCGACGTTTGGAACGCTCAAATTCCCTGCGCAATTCGGCTTCCCGTTCGGCGGCGGCCTTATTCCCTTCGGCCAATGCCTTATCCATACGCGAACGATAACTCTTATCAAAAGAAGTATTGCGCGCCGGCGCGAAGATATAGCCGACCAGCGCGCCTGCTGCCGCGCCAACAATTGTCCCCAATACAAAACTGACTGATTTGTCCATAAATCCCCTCGTTGGCTGATCCAAAAGGATGCTTCACTTGCCTGCTTTCGGAACAAAACAGGTCTGGGTCTCATTGTCGCGTAGATTGGAACAGAGGGCAAACAAAAAAAAGAGCGGGCAACCTAGACTCGGCTGCCCGCTCTCTTGATTGGACCCGACTTAGCGGGCTTCGCCATCAATGATGTGGATGTTCTTCGGCTCATGGTCGTAATCCATCTCGGCGACCTGCACCGCCCGCTCGGGCAGAATCAGGCCGAAGAGGGCATAGACTACGGCGCCAGTGCCGACGCTGCCAATCGAGAAGAGAATCCAGAAGAGGCGCACCAGGTTTGGATCGACATTGAAGGTTTCAGCAATGCCGCCACAGACACCCAAGACCATCCGCTCGGAACGGCTGCGCTTGAGTGGGATGCGCTGCCGCGTTTGGTAAAGACCACTCTTCACTGAGCTGCGGTCGATCTTAACGCCATTGGAGCGTTCACGTACGCCACTGCGCACCCGTTCACGCCAGGCCACAAAGCTCGTCCGCCATTCCTTCTGGTTCTTGATCAGCAGCAAACCCGCGCCGATCAACAATGCCGGCCAGAAGAGGATGCTCATCACCGACCAGAACGCATTCCAGAGCCAGGGCAGGATGCCCACATTCGCCAACAGCCAGAGTACACCTAAGCCAATCAGGATTGCGCCAGCGCGCTGGACATTGCGCTCATTCAATTCCAACGTGGCAGGCTCTTGAAGCCCGGTGCGGGATGTGCCAACCGGCAACAGCAGCCACAAAGTCAGATAAGCCAGGAAACCGCCCCCCGCTGTGCCCATGGTCAGCACGATCCAGAGGATGCGCACCAGCACGGGGTCGATGTTCAGATAATCGGCGATCCCCCCACAGACGCCGCCAACCAGTTGATGGCTCGGATGGCGGTAGAGCGGAGGTCGTACGGGTGTCCGTTCTCTCTCGGTGTTGGTAACCTCTACGTTAACACTTCTCTCTTCCATTGGTCTCTCCTCGACTAATTGATCTTGCCTATGAAGGGCAGCTGCATCTGGCGCTACGCCCTTGTCGTTCGTGATGACTACTTCATGCTCGGCTGGTTGGGGCGATATATTGCCCGCTGCCAGATAGGTAGTTTCGTTGCTCATTTCGTCTCCTCACGGTACACTCAGAATACAAACGCCCATCCATTGGGTTGATTCTGCCTGGTAACATCGTTCGCTAGACAATACGCAGCCTGTGTCAGAAAGTTTCAAACGGACGCGACGCAATTTCTAAATCGATTGGGTTTGGATGAAATCGAGATGCCATTGGCTACAACGGCTTTGCTCACCGAAGGACAGCGCGCGTTGCTGCGCCACAAGATCCATGTGCGCGCGGACGCGTTGGCGCGCAGCCGTGGGGATGTGCAAGAGCGCTTGCCTTCCTCATGGCGGGCGGCGGTTGAGATCGTTCATCACTTGGGCGGACTGCCCGAGGACGCTTTCTTATGGTGGGCCGAGCAGCCAGCCGGGCACATTTTGCTCACGGCAGGGGAAAGCGGTTATAGCGCCGATCCACTCGAACACGCTGGCAATGTGTTGACAGGCGTGGCGTCGATTCCCCTGCGCCAGATCCTTTACGAACCGGAGCAGGCGACGATCCGTGCGCTCTTGCCTTTGGATCATCTGCTGGGCTGCGGCGGCGATGTCCAGGACCGTTGGCTATCCGAAGGTGAAGGCATCCACCCGCGCTGGGCCAGGATCGGTGCGCAGATCGCGGATCTCTTTACCCTGGGCTATGGACTTTCCGAGGCCGGGCGCGAGGACCCGCACCACTATTTGGCGGAAGGGCTGTGGACAGCCATCCACGACCGGCGACGTTTGAATTTGGCTGATCCAAAGCTGGATCGCCTGCTCAGATCGTCCCTGCTCTCACCTCCGTTCTGGCGTAAATTCCGCCGCGAATGGGCTGCCTGACCCCATTGCCCTACATCTCCAATTTAGGACGTACGCAGTTGAAGCAGACCTGCCAGGTTTCAGAAAACCTGGCAGGTCTCCGAACTGCATAAGCCCTACAATCATTGAAATCGACAGGTTTTGCTTATTGTTCCAACGCAACTTCATGTTACAATGGGGCGACATCGCAAAGGCCTACCTTCCTGTTGAGACAATTAGCATTTCCACCCAATTGTCTATTTCTTGACACTCTGTCAAAGAACGAGCGTTTCCACATGGCGTCGTCATTCCCATCACAACCAGAAATTCCGCCGATGGAATTTACCGGGGACGAATCGGCGTCTGCTGATTTTGATGCGCAGCCAGCCAGCGGCGGCGGCTGGATGCTCTTTCGGCGTATTCTGGCGCTATTGCTGATTTTGCTGGTTGTGATCCTGACGCTGCTGGTGGCTTTCCCACGCTGGCGGGTTCAGTACATCTCGCCGCGGATCGAGAGCATGCGGTCAGGGCTGCCCTTCGCTGCCGGCCGGGACGCATCAATCGATCAACCGCTGATGGGCAGCGACCGTTCCACAGGGGATCAACCGGGGATCGGCGCGTTTGAGGATCTCATCCCTACTTATACACCAACGCCAACGCCCCATCCGGCGGCAGCGCTGGCGTTGGAGATCGACACCGTTCCTGGCAGGTTTCGCTGGCAGATTGCTTACCCTGGCGCGATCCGTGGCCCTGGGGAAGGCTGCGCTTATCTCTCCTTTTGGCTGAGCGGCGCTGGCGCTGATGATCTGGATGCGTTGCAAGCGATCGACGCCGAGCTGGTGATCTACGATGGCGTCTTTGTTTTCGAGCGCTATGGACCCCTGCCATTGGAACGTCTGCGCAGTTTGGGCGATCCCCGCTACTACGAATTGCCCGACGGCCCACCGCAATGCAACCGTCACCGCTTCACCGAGGTAGCGCAATACGCTGGCCTTGAATTCCAACTCTCCTTACGGGCGGGCAATACGATTATCCATCAATATCGGGGCGCGTTGACAGGCGCGGATCAAAGCTTCGCCACGATCACGCCGACGTCGCCGCCGGCGACGCCGACATCTACTCCCTATCCACAGGTGAGGATCGGGCAAGAGACCAATATCCGCAGTGGACCGGGGACGAGTTACACCATCCTGGGTACGGCAAGGGATGGATCGATCTACCCGGTGACGGCTGTAAATGCACAGCGCGATTGGTGGCAGATCGATTTCATGGGCCAGATCGGATGGGTCTACGCCGAGTTGGTCCAAGCCTCGGGTGTGGCCGCGGTTGGCGTTGATGCGAACGTGCCGCCGACGCCATTCCCGACGGCGACGTTTGCGCCGCCGACGCCGATCCCAACGGCCACAGGGGTGCCTACGCCCTATTTCCCCTTCTTGTTAGAGAGTTCGGGCATGTGTGAAGCCAACCCCGCCATGACTTATTTTGAGGGCAAAGTGGTTAACCACGCTGGCGAACCGTTGACCGGAGCGTGTGTCCATGTGTCCTATGATGGGCCACGCAACACCAAATGTACCGGCTGTGATGGCGCAGTTGCTGGCAAGTGGGGATTTGCTCCCTTCGGCAATCTGCCGGGCAAAGCAGGCACAACAGTGCGTATTTACGTCGTCCCTTGCCCAGAGGGCGGCGTCCCCATCGGCGGTCAAAGCCCGATGACCGGCTTTGGCCCGCTCTATCCTGTTTCGCCAGTGTGGACCTATACGGTTGGCGAAAGCGTGCAGTGTACCGGCATCACCTTCAAGGACAATCGCTTCTTTGACGAAAGCGGCAACCAGATCCCGCCGCCTGTCCCCACAGTGCCGCCATCGGCCAAGGAACTCTACCGGCTCAACGGTGAAGGGCAGAGCTTCACCACGCCTTTCACATTGGATGCAGGCGGCGTCCTCTTTAAGATGCAACACAGCGGAAGAGGAACCTTCGGTATGCAATTGGTCGGCAGCACTGGTAGAAACATCGACCTCCTCGCCAGTGGGACTGGTCCTTTCGACGGCAGCAAAACTGTAAACATCGAAACAAAAGGAACGTATTTTGTCAGCATTATCGCCGATGGCAAATGGTCGATAATCATCGAAAACCCATAGCCGCTTCCTATCATTGTTTTCCTGTATTGATGGAGTATATCCCGCATGAATCTGGTATCGAACCTTCGATTCGGCCATGTAGGCCGGTCTATGCTCGTATTGCTCATTTGCCTTCTCTGTCTGCCCTTTATCATGGCAGTTGCCCCCCATCAAGCGCAGCCGCCTGTACTCTATCAGCGCTATGATGTCACCATTGACGTGCAGACAAATGGATCGTTCCGTGTGCGCGAAATCCAAGAGATCCGCTTCAACCAGGAATTTCGCACAGCCTTCGCTGAGATCCCCACTGATCTGACCGAATCTATCGGCTCCATTCAGATCTACGAGTTGATGGGGGGCGCCGAGGTCAAGTATGTCGACGCTACCGCCATCAATGCGGAACAACCATTGCCCTACACCTTCAAAACCGAACGGGAAGGCAATTCGATCTATATTGATTGGACCTATAATCCGACCTCTGCGGGCGACGTGCGTACCTTTGTTGTGGAGTACACGGTTATCGGCGGGCTGTGGATCTACCAGGAAGGAGACATTCTTGAATGGCGCGCGATTCCGGCGGATCGCAGTGGTGTGCCTATCGAAGCCAGCCGCGTCACGGTGACGCTCCCTCAAACGACCGTGGCCGCCGCGATGCCTGCGGTGATGCACGGAGCAGCGTATAGCGTGCGTTACGCCCTCAACGGTCTGCCCGTCGTCGAAGGATCGGAAGTCAACCAGGTGATCTTCGAGGCGGAGAGGCCCCTGCCCGATGGTCAAATAGCGCAGGTGCAGGTTGGCTTCCCCCACGGTATGGTGTCAGCGACGCCCAGCCTCTGGCAGATCGCCGAAGATCAGGCCAATCTTGCCCTCGCTTTGCCCGCGCTGGAAACGACGATCCGGGTGCAAGAGGATGGCAGCCTGTGGGTTGAGGAGATCCATACCGTTGCCGTCGAATCCGGCGCGCTTTACGAGAGCAGCCGCACGATCCCCACCCGCTATGTTGACAGCCTCAGCCAGATCAGCCTGCATGAAGGGGACCGCGCCTTTGTCGAGAGCCGATCCAATTGCGAGTACTGTATGCGCATCGTCCGCAATAAGCGGGACCGCAATTGGGTGAGCTATGACCCCCAGAGCTACGAGCTGATCTACAACAACCGCGCCGCCGGGGATGTGATAGTGGCCTGGTCCTACCCGCCGTTGGTGCGCGGCGAGTCCACAACTTTTGTCCTGAGTTATCGGGTGGATGGCGCAGTACAGATCCTCGACAGCGGGCAGCACATACGGTGGACAGCCGTCTACGCCAACCGCCAGGCGCCGGTCGAATCCGCAGTGGTCTATCTCTACCTGCCGCCCCAAATCAACCAGAATTCAGTGCGCGTCACTGGCGGCCCTGTGGAACGTCAAGAGGACGGCGCGCTACGTGTGGCCTACAATGGCGAAGTCCTCCCCGGGCAGGCCTGGGAAGTCAGTGTGGACCTGCCGCGCAACGCCACGACGGCCTCTGCGTCGATCTGGCAACAAGAGATTCAAGCCACGATTGACCAGGCCGAAAGAGCGCGTGTAGCCGACGCCCGGTTCAGCCTGGCCTTTGGCACGGCAACCTTCTTGTTCCTCGTCCTGGGGATCGCCGGTCTCTACCTGATCTGGTACACCTGGGGGCGGGACAAACCGCTGCCCGAAGTGGCAGATTATCTGACTGAGCCGCCTTCAAACTTGCCGCCGGGAATTGTCGCTTATCTTCTCGACGAAAAGCCAACGACGAAGGGCGCGATGGCTGGCCTTTTCCATTTGGCGAGCCTGGGCTTCCTCGAATTGGATCTGGAGAATGGTCTCCGCATTAGCAAAGTTGCCAATCCACCGATCTCTGCGGAGCAATTGCCCAAACATCTGAGCAAACTATGGGCTTCGCTCGACCCTGTTCTCGAACCCGAAAAGGATACGCCGTTTTCCCAGATCGAACCTCGTTTCATTCAGGCGCTGCCTGTCATCTACGCCGAGATGGGTGAACAGGTGACGCCCTATTTCGACAAGCTGCCGGGCAAGGCGCGCCAGCGGTGGCTCGCCTGGGGCCAGTGGGGCATGATCCTGGCGGTGATTCTCGCGCTCTTCCTGGCGATGGGTTATACCGACCGCGTGGGCTGGCTATCCATGGGACCGGCGGTCGCTCTCTTCTTTGTAGGTCTAGGACTCGCCTGGATCAGCCGCTTTATGCCGCGGCGCAGCGACAGCGGTGTGGAAGAGGCGCAACGCTGGCGCGCCTTCAAACGCTACTTGAGCAATCTCAAACAGTATGCTGGTGTTGAGGAGGCCCAGAAAATCCTCGATCGCTACTTTGCCTACGCCATCGCTCTGGATGTGGAACAGGTTGTCCTCAACAGCGCCGCAGAAATGGGGACGCGCGTCCCCACCTGGTCTTATGGACCGATGATGCGGCGCATGGGGACAGGGCGTGACTGGACATCAACGCCATCCTCGTCAGAGCCGATCCCCACCGGTGGATCGCTTGGGACACCGCGGCCGCCTCTCTCCCAGCGACCGGTACTGACTACCCCGCAGAGCCGAACCATTGGGACCACTTTGAACGACGCCAGCCACAGCCTGGGCCGGCGTTTGAGCCAGAGCAGCGCCCAATTGGGGCAGGTCCTGAGTACAGCCGCCGGTGGACAATCGACTCCCTTCGGCGCCATTCAGAAAGGATCAGCCTCGACGATGGACATCCTGGGGGCCATCCTCAAGGAATCGTCCTCTGGCGGCGGCAGCAGCCGTCACAGCGGCGGCAGCAGCAGCCACTCATCCAGTTGGGGATCGAGCCGCTCTTCGTCAAGCCGGTCCTCGTTCTCCAGCAGCCGATCTTCATCTAGTCGATCAAGTTCCAGCAGCAGTTCCCGACGCAGCAGCGGCGGCGGGCGGCGCGGGTTTGGACGGTAGAAAAAGTAATGAGTAATGAGTAACAGCCGCTACTCATTACTCATTATCCCTGACCACAGAACTGATTTTCATTCAAAATGCATACGTTGCAGACCGAACGAAACCTCTCCAATTTCGATCCCTTTGCCGTGATCGACCACCGTCCCTGGCCGTTGCCCCGGCGACCCTGGATAATGTTTCAACGCTGGGAGGACCTGCTCTTTGCCCACTGGCCCATCCCAGCGGAAGAGATGGCGCCGATGATTCCCCCTGGCCTGACATTGGAAACCTACGCGGGCGCCGCCTGGCTTGGCATCGTCCCCTTCCGCATGAGTCATGTGCGCCCGCGTGGGCTGCCCGCCGTGCCCTGGCTCTCGTACTTCCCCGAACTGAATGTGCGCACTTATGTCCGTGTGAAGGACCGCCCTGGCGTCTTTTTCTTTAGCCTGGATGCAGGCAACCCGATAGCGGTGGCGCTGGCACGGACATTCTTCCATCTGCCCTACTTCCGCGCCAGAATGGATCTGCGCTACGGGAATGGTGAAGGAGATGCAGCGACGATCCACTACGCGAGTCGACGTACCCATCAGGGCGCGCCAGCAGCGTCCTTTGTCGCCCGCTATCGACCGTTAGGACCGAGCTATCGGGCGGCGGCTGGCTCATTCGAATACTGGCTGACAGAACGGTACGCGCTCTATAGCGCCGACCGCCGTGACCGCATCTACCGAGGCGAGATTCACCATCAGCCGTGGCCGTTGCAACCGGCGGAAGCGGACTTCACCATCAACTCGGTGGCCGAGGCCAGCGGCCTATCCTTACCGGATCAGCCACCGCTGCTGCATTTTGTGCGCCGCCTTGATGTTGTCGCCTGGGCCGTCCAACCCATCTCACCCTCCTGACTGGGATAGCAATCATGGTTGCGGAGCGCGCGTCCAATCTTGCCTCCCCTCTTGTCCCCCACTTTCGACTGGGGTTTCCGGTTAAGGTGGTCGGCCTGCCCAACCTGCCCTCCCATGACAGCCGCCGCTGGCACAACCATCCCCATTTGAGCGTCAGCCTCGCCTATCTGCGCGACATCTTCCTCTATTTGGAAGGGCGGCAGATTCGCTTGTATCGGATGGCTGGGCAACTGGCCCCTTATCTCACCCATCCTGATCTAAGCCAATTTCATCATCAGTTGGATGAATGTGAACTTGAACTGGCAGCGACAGGGGATCTGGCCCGCCAATTGGGTCTGCGCCTGACGTTGCATCCGGGCTTTTACGTTCAACTCAACAGCCCGGACGAACGCTGGGTAGCGCGGTCGATCACGGAACTGAACGCCGCTGCATCCCTGTTGGATCGGATGGGGCTCGGTCCCGAAGCAGTGATCGTGATCCATGTGGGCGGGGTGCATGGGGACGCTGCCGCAGGGCGCGAGCGATTTGTGCGCCAGGCCAACCTGCTGCCAGATCCGCTACGCAGCCGGTTGGCGCTAGAACACGATGACCGTCGCTATCATCTTCAAGACGCGCTCTGGATCTACGCGCGCACAGGGTTGCGCGTCGTGCTGGACACGCTGCACCATCGCTGCTTTGATCCTGTAGGGCTGCCCTTGATCGAAGCCCTACGTCTGGCGTTGACGACCTGGCCAGCGTCCGAGCGTCCGAAGATCCACATCAGCAGCCCGCGTACCGAGGTCCGTCACCTGCTGCGCGAAGGCAGCCTGCGTGCGCAGCCACCGCTGCCCAATCAGCACAGCGATTTCTTGCATCCATTTGAGGTGATCGACCTATTGGTACAGGCGCATCGTCTCGGGCTGCGTCCATTCGATATTATGCTAGAGGCCAAAGCCAAAGAGATCGCGCTGCTCCGGCTCCGCGATCAGATCGCCCGTTTCGCGCCCAAACTCGCCCCGGTGATGGGATGAGGTGCGATGATAGGGTAGTGCGTAGTGCGTAGTGCGTGGATGATTCTCACCTGCAACCTGCTTCCCAAATGCGAGGATGACGATGGGCAACGATTATTCTGATCCGCATATTCGTCGGCGCACGGTATTGGTGGCTGTGGTGAACAACCCGGCGGATCTACGCCGCGCCGCGTCTGAGGGATGGTATCGGATTCCACAGCGCCGCGCCCCTCGACGCATCGGGGCCGATTATCTGGCTTTTTACCAGACCGGCGCCTTTGGCAAACAGCCGGAGGCGCAGACCGTCACCTTTTACGCGCCGATTCGCCGCTATCAGTTACGCACGCGCGCCGAGATAATACCCACAGAGGCTGATCATCCCCGCGCCGAGGATTACTATTTCCGCATTGAAATTGGCCCGCTCATACGTTTAGATCGTCCTGTACCGGCAAACCAACTGCGCCGCCTCACTTTTATCCACACCACGCTGGCACAACTCTTCAGCGCCGAGGACGTGACCGATCTCTACACGCAAGATGACAGCTTTGAAAAGCTCTGGCAGGCCCTCCACGCCAACCGGCTGCGGCCACTGGCGAATCGATTGGCCGGAGAGTGGCCCGTGGACATTACCTTGCGTGTGCGCAGCGGTTATCTGGGCATCCGCTGTGTCGATGAAGACGATACCACCCAAGAGATAACTTACGCCCAACTCCCCCCCCGCTGGACGCTGCTCCTCTTCAACGTGCAGCAGATCCAATCGGATCTGCCGGGCTGCCTCCGCCAGATTGCCTCGACGCTGGTCAATCTTGGCGGCGCCCTCGACAACCGTCCTGGCCCAGAATTTCAATTGTAACGAACGCCCGCCCCAAACTTCTCGGAACCTTTTGCCTGTGATATCTTTTTTTGTCTAACCTTACAAAAATATTAATTGCTTTAACGAGGTCAATCCTATGATTGCTTCCCCCAAAACACATCGATCCCTCACATCGCTCTCCTTTGTGGGGACGCTCTTGATCATCTGGCTCTTGAGCAGCGTGACCTCTCAAACAGTCACGGCTCAAGAGGATGTCAACCCCCATTGGACGATCCCCGAAGGGAACGCACGCGTCTTCATGCCCTTGATCAGCCGCACAGAGCCGCCGCCGGCAACGCCCCCTGCGCTGACCTGCCCAACCACGTCAACGCGCAGCTACGAGTTGATCCCGGTCTTGTGGCCGCCCACGGATCGGCCTGATGAAGAACATGCGGATCTCAATCTGTCGCGCCGGGGCTATCAGGCATCGCCCGCGGCATTGCGGATCGTCGATATCAACGGGCCGTCGGACGGCGATCCACCTCAGTTCCCCGGTCTATTTTCGGACGGGCGCACGCCAACGTTTACATCAACCTACAAAGTCTACGATTGGCATTGGGGCTGCGGCGGGCATGGCTGCCGTGGCGATCTGCTCAGTTCCCCCGAAGTCTCGTTGGTGGGGTTGGGTACAACGCCAGAGGAGGCAATTTCAATCCCCAATCGCGGGGCGCAGATCTACGTGGGAGGCTACAAGGTGCTGGTCCTCTATGCCGCAGAGGAGCGCATTACGCTAGGCTATACACGGGATGATAGTGTAGCGCCGGGCTATGCCGTCCATCTTGAAAAGCTTTGTGTCGATCCTAACCTGCTGGCGCTCTATCGGCAGGCGAATGCAACCGGGCGAGGAGAGTTGCCAGCGCTGCGCAATGGTGAAATTCTGGGCACGGCCCGGGGAAAAGAGATCCTGGCTGCCATCCGCGACCGGGGAAGCTTTATGGAAGCCCGCTCACGCAAAGACTGGTGGCGCGGGCGGTGATGGTTTCGTAGTGCGTAGTGCGTGGTACGTAAGCGATTCTCACCTGCCACATGCAAACCTGCAAACTTTGCGCACGTCTGCCGTCTGCGGTCTGCGGTCCTCTGCTCATCGTATCGGCGCATCCTCGCTTTTAGCGGAATTATGCTACAATCAACCCATGCATCTGATCATCCAAATTCCCTGTTATAACGAGGCGGAGACGCTGCCAGTGGTGATGGCGGATCTGCCCAAAGAATTGCCGGGCATCACACGTCTGGAGGTGCTAGTCATCGACGATGGCAGCACTGATGGGACGAGCGAGGTGGCGGCGCGGCTTGGCGTACAGCACATTGTCCGCCATCAGCACAATCGCGGGCTGGCCGTCGCCTTTCAGACAGGGTTGGACTATTGCCTGCGCGTGGGCGCGGATCTGATCGTCAACACCGATGGCGACAATCAATATCCCGGCGATCAGATCGGCGCATTGGTGCAGCCAATCTTAAGGGGCGACGCCGATATCGTGATTGGGGATCGGCAGACCAATTCGGTGATCCACTTTTCACCGCTCAAACGGATGTTGCAACAGTGGGGAAGCCGGGCGGTTAGCATGGCGTCGGGTACTCATGTC
Source organism: Caldilineaceae bacterium (assembly GCA_019637695.1). Classification (GTDB taxonomy): domain Bacteria; phylum Chloroflexota; class Anaerolineae; order Caldilineales; family Caldilineaceae; genus RI-153. The sequence continues at coordinate 37,403 of JAHBVG010000018.1, forward strand.
CCCGATGCAGCCAGTGGGTTCCGCGCCTTTTCACGCGAAGCAGCGCTGCGGCTGATCGTCATCACCCGCTATACTTACACGCTAGAGACCATCATCCAGGCGGGGAAGAAGGGGTTGATCGTCGCCCATGTGCCAATCCAGGTGAACGATCCACTGCGCCATTCGCGCCTGATCCGCAGCACGTGGAATTATGTGAAACGCTCGGCGACGACGATCCTGCGCCTCTATGCTTTCTACGAACCACTACGCACCTTTTCGATGTTGGCGATCCCCTTCTTGCTCAGCGGGATCTTCCTATTGGGTCGCTTTGGGGTTGTCTACCTCTACAGTCTGATCGAGGGCGGGCGGGCGGATCGCTTTGTGCAGTCGGTGACGATTGGCAGCACGTTGCTGACCGTGGGCTTTTTGATTTTCCTCTTTGGCGTGCTGGCGGATATTAGCTCCACACAACGCTCGCTGATGGAAGAGATCCTCTACCGCCAGCGCAAACAGGAATTGGATGATCTGGCGAGCGAGCGCAAAGCCCAAGAGCGCGAAGAGGCGCGCAACGGGCATAAAACGGAGCGGGCGGTGATCAACCATTCGCAAGCAGTCAAAGTGTCAAGTTCTGAGATTGAGAGATTGGGCGATTAAACTAGTCGTTCAATCGCCCAATCAGTTAATCGCATAGTCTGGTAACAATTTAATAACGTTGACTGATCACTGCCTTCCATCCACCCCTAATTCGCTGGCGATGGATTGCATGGCCTCCAACACGCGAGCCACATGTTCATCAAATGGCTCACCCAGTTCCTCAATAAAGAGCATATTTTCCTTGCGGTCGATGGCTGCGGTAAAGGCTTTGTCCTTCCACTTCTTTTTCACCGAACTCACCTGAACTTCACGCAGATCCTTACTGGGGCGCACATAAGCGCAGGCCTGGATCAGACCGGTCAACTCGTCGCAGGCCAGCAGCGCCTTGTCGAGTTTACTTTCGCGCGGCACGTTCAGGAAGGTGGCGTGCGCTTCAACCGCATGGATCAACTCGGCGGGATAGTCGCGCTCGCGGAAGAGGCGCAACTCGGTACGAGGATGGCCGTTGATCTGATCGTCCATGTCGGGATGGCGTTCATAGTCGAGATCGTGGAGCAGGCCGGTGATCCCCCACAGATCCTCATCTTCGCCGTAATAGCGAGCGTAGCTGCGTAAAGCAGCCTCCACAGCCAGCATATGACGGCGTAAACTCTCTGATTCGACCCATTCACAGAGCAGGGTGTAGGCTTCTTTACGGTTTGGTAAGGGCATGATGGTTTCACTTTCTAGCGAAATGTGGATGCCTATTGCGTAGTGCGTAGTGCGTGTCCTGATCCCCAGTCACGCATCCCCAGTCCCCAGTCACAAATCTCTAATCCCCGATCTTCAAATCTGAGCGCTGGGTCTGGGCGCGCGGACGGCGAAACCAGCCATTGCGCCAGGCCAGATAGATCCCGGCAACGATCAGGGCAAGATCGCGGGTGCGCATAAGCAGGCTCAGTCCGATCCCCACGGCTGGATCCTGGCCGAGCAGGATCAGGGTGAAGACCTGGCTTGCTTCCAGTGTACCCAGTCCGCCCGGCATGGGCAAAAGGAAGGCCAGCCGCGCGGCGACAAGCAGGGCGATGACTTCGACAAAGGAGAGGTTCATATGTAGGATCTGGGTGACCAGCCAATACTCGCCCATGACGATTAGCCAGTTAATCGTCGATGCGCCCAGCGCCGCTATTAGCGCCAGCGGACGACGGCGGATCAGATGATAGATCTCCTCTTCGGCGCTGTTGATAGCGCTGATCAGCCATAGATGCATCCATTTCTGCCATGTCGAAGGCAGGACCGTACCCACCCTTGCCAATCCCCTTGAGATAGGATGGCCGCCGCGCCAAAGAAGGATCAGCACCCCACTGGGAATGAACAGTAGCAGCAGCGTCAGCAAGGGGGCTGTCCAACCGAGCAGCGGGCCAAAGATCCCTTGAGAGAGAATGAAGAGCGTACCCAGGATAAGGAAGCCGAAATTGGTGAAGAGTTCCAACGTCTTTTCCAGGGTGACGCTGGCGATGGCTTTGGGCAGCGGTACACCATCCTGCACGAGCAAATGGACCTGCGTCGGTTCGCCGCCAAATTGCGGTCCGGGCGTCAACTGGCTGACAGTTGCGCCGATCAGCCGGAATTCCGCCACCCGCCCATAGGGGATGTGCTGTCCCAATCCGCGCAGGATGATCCACCAACGGCTGGCTAACAGCAGGGCGATCCCTCCATTTAAGACGAGTAGCCCCATCACCTGCAATGGGTCCATGCGTTTCAGCACAGCCCAGACATTGGCGAGGGAGAGATCGCGAAAAGTAAAGTAGAGCAGAATCAACAAGAGGAGGCCAAAGACGACCTCGATCGCGCGGATGGATGGTTTTTTCACGAAGCAGGTTCCGAATTGGCGTGAGTTTGTGCGCGCTGGCCTGTGCGGTGGCGGAAAATGTACTCTTCTGGCGTCCACAGTGCAAAGCGTCCACTGCCGAGCAGCACGAGGGAAATGGCAACGGCAAATAGGAGGCCGTTTTCGAGTATAACCGTGCGCGCCAGGAAATCGGTGATGGCGACGGCAATGAGCCCAATCCCTGCCAGGCGTGTAGCGATCCCGAAGAGTGCAGCCAGCGCCGCCACACCGCCTACGCCAATCAAAATCGCCATGAGGATTGGTCCAGCGATCCCCAGGTTGACCAATAAGATCCGCCAGGGGCCGGGATCGGCGATGGCTTGTCGGACAATCCACATGCCCAGGATCACTGCGCCGATCCGCAACACGGGCGGCAGCCAGCCAAAGAGGAAGCCAGTACTCAACCGATGCACGCGCTGGTAGCCATCGGACGCCGGGTCGAGCGCGCCGGTCACCACCAGCCAATCACGCAGAAAGCTCAACACAATCGGCATCCCAAAGAGGAAGGCGGCGATGCTGGTGGCGGGTGGGGCGAAGACCGGCCAAAGTAGAAACATCATAAAGCCCATGTGGACGCCAGCCACGATACGCCGATTGGAGCTGGGGGTCATGGGGTATTCGGGCAACCCGCGATCCTTGCGCAGACGCAACCCCAGAACAAAGAGCGGACGGGCCACGCCGATCAAGAGGTAGACGAAGGGCAGTTGACCATACTGAACCGCTAACGCCACACTGATCAATATGCCCAACCCGTCAAACTCCATATCCAAAACTTCGCCGAGAAGGGTGCTGTGGTTGGTGATGCGGGCGAGATAGCCATCAAAAAAGTCGGCCAGGCAGGCGAACGAGTAGAGGATGGCGGGCGCCCAATCCAGCCAGCCGCCGGGGCGAGGAGCGAAGAGGAAGCCGGCCATCAGCGCGTAGGCCAATCCGCGCAGGATGGTGAGTACGTTACCGATCCCCAAGGTGGGCAACAGCGAGACCTCCCCTTGGCGATGATTTTTGCGCAGATTGCGGCGGATCAGCCAAAGCTCAACGCCGATCACAAGCGCAGCCAGGATCAGCCACTGATTGGCAGGCGCTGATATTTGCTGTTGTGTCTTTGTTTGACCATAGAGAAACCAGTAACAAAAGACAATGACAGCACTTTCGACCACCAGAAAAAGCCACCATGTAGCCTGCAAGCGTGTCAATGGCTGTATTTGGGGAAGGCGGTTGGCCATCGATCCAATCTCCCCACCAAAAAGGTTGAATAGGGTAGAAGTCAGGCGGACACAGCATTCATCCAGGCGCTACAGGGGAAGAGCGCCAATTTGAATCGTCATATTATAGATCTCACAGACAGGCATAGAAAATCTGGGGATTGGGGATTGGTTTCCCTACCTTGTCACCTTCCTCCCAGTCGCCACGCGTCGCGGAGATAGACCAGCCGTCCGCCCACCAGCGTAGCGACAATGTCGAGGTTGCGATCCAAAAGGACGAGATCGGCGCGATAGCCGGGGGCGATAGTCCCTAATTCATCATCTAAACCGAGCGACCGGGCTGCGGAACGGCTGGAGACCGGCCATCCGTGGGCCAGGGACCAATCGGCTGCCTGTAAAAAATTGCGCAGGGCCAGATCCATCGTCACAATCGAGCCGGCCAGCGTGCCATCGGCCAGACGACACGCCCCATCCCGAACCGTTACCGGTTGCCCGCCCAATTCGGTTGCTCCTTCGGGCAGACCTGCGGCGCGGATGGCGTCGGTGATCAGCAGCGTGCGATCCGGTCCTTTGCAGCGGGCGAGGATCGCCATCGCCGCCGGGTGGACGTGAATGTTGTCGGGGATGATCTGCGCGTAGATGGCGTCGTTGCTGAGCGTCGCCCCCACCATCCCCGGCTGACGGTGATGCAGCCCGGTCATGGCGTTGAACGTATGGGTGGCCTGGCCCGCTCCACGGCGGATGGCGTCGGTCGCCTGCTCATACGTGGCGGCGGTGTGGCCGAGGATAACGATGATCCCTCTGGCGCGTGCGCGCTCTATCAAGATATCCGCGCCGGGCCGTTCCGGCGCCAGAGTGATGAGCCGAACGGGACCGGCGGCGATCAATTCGTCGAACTCAGCCAAATTGGGATCGCGCACATACGCTTTCTTCTGCGCGCCGGGGAATTCGGGGCTGAGGTAAGGGCCTTCTAAATGGACGCCGAGCAGGCGTGCGCCGGGCAGTGGATCCTCAATGACTGTGGCAGCGTTCTGCACTGCCGCCAGTGTCGCCGCGTGCGAAGCCGTCATGGTGGTGGCGTAGAAACCAGTAACGCCATGTCGCGCCAAGAAGCGGCTCATGGCGTGCAGCGCATCGGGGGTGGCATCCATGGTATCGAAGCCATTGCTTCCGTGAATGTGAACATCAATGAAGCCGGGCAAGACCGTACACCCAGAGGCGTCAAGCTGTAATTGATCCTCCTCAATTGGCGGTGTGCTGTCGGCGGGGGTGATCTCCTCGATCCAGCCATCTTCTGAGAAAACAAGGTTGCCCGCCTGGAATTCAGATGCATACGTGGTCGCAACCTCGGTGAAGGGGAAGCGACCGCTGTCGATGCGATGGATGAGCAGATTTCGCTCTGGAGAGTCATTTGCTGTCATTCTGGATCTGCCGTTTCGTTACTCAAGGGTCGGGGTAACCAGAGGGTGAATTTGCTGCCTTGCCCTTCCTGGCTTTCAATTTCTAAATAGCCGCCGTGCAGCCGTGCAACGTGTTGGATCAACGCCAGACTGAGGCCAGCGCCAGGTACTGTTCGATCGTTGCGCTGAATCTGCTCAAATGGGCGTTGTAAATGCGCCAACATGGTGGGCGAGATTCCTCTGCCTTCATCCTCTACCTGTAACCCGATGTAGTTGTCAGAAGTGACAACCGAAAGCCAAATCATTTTCGACTGCGGGCGACGATATTGGATCGAATTCTCTAGCATGTGGATGAGCGCTTTGTACAGATAGCCAAAGTCGCCGACAACTATATCCTGTCTGGGCGCAGGGTTGACGATGAGTTCCAGTGCGGCGTCAGTTGCAGCGTTCGCCATATGATTGGCGGCATTGGTCAACATCTGCTGCGCCGACAGTTGTTCCTCGCGGCCGGGCAGATTTTGCCGGTATTGGATGTCCGCCAGCAAGAGGAACTTTTCCACCAGGTCCTGGAGTCGATGGCCGCCTTCAAGAATGGCATGGGTTGAGAGTTTGAGCGTCTCCAGATCGATCTGCTCGTCTGCAACTTCGGCCAAATATTCGGCATAACCCAGAATAAAAGTAAGGGGGGTGCGAAATTCATGTTGGAGTGTGCGCACAATCTGATTGCGCAGTAAATCCATCTGCGTTTGGGTCTCGGCGGCGAGGTTGCGTGAACGGCGCAGTACGTTTTCCACGGCGAGGGTTAGATCCTCTGGATCAACCGGCTTAACCAGATAATCCTCAATGCCGATGGTTTTGGCCTGCCGCCTGTCATCTTCTGATGAGCGCGCCGTGAGGAAGATGAAAGGCAGTGTGCGCAGCCGTTCATCCGCGCGAGTGTGGCGCAGTAAGGCGTAGCCATCCATTTGGGGCATCATAATGTCGCAGAGGATGACATCTGGGCGCTCTGTTTGAAGGTAGTCGAGTGCTTCCCGGCCGTTGCTGGCTGAATGGACTCGATAGTTGTTTAGCTCCAGAATATCGCAGATAGCGCTATTCATGGCTGGGTTGTCTTCGACTACCAGAACTAGACCATCAGAAGTACTGCCCACAGTGGCAACCTCCAATTCATCATGTGGATGTTTGTCTGCATCTGCTTATCGCAATATTATCAGCAAATAGCTAAGTCCGGGCTGTAGAATCCGGTAGCCAGATGGTAAATGTGCTGCCGAACCCCTTCTTGCTGTTCGCTCGGATCTCTCCTCTGTGTAGATCGACGATTTCCTTAACAATACTTAACCCAAGCCCTGTGCCTGGGATCCCCATATTGGTCACGTGAGTACTACGATAAAACCGTTCAAACAGGTGCTTCAGATCAGCGGAATCGATCCCAATTCCTGTATCCTGGATGGAAATTTCAATGCCATCGTTCTGTGCCGGATGGACGGAGAGGGTTACAGATCCGCCGTTCAAGGTGTAGTTGATGGCGTTACTGAGCAGATTCGTTACAACTTGAATGATCTGGTTGCGGTTCGCCGAAAGTGTCAAGGGTTGGGATGGTGGCTGATAGGAGAGCGAGATCCCTTTGTTCACCGCCTGTAATAGATAGTTCTGGTAGACTTCTGTCAAAAGCTGGCCGATGTCAAACGCGGTTACTTCAAATATTTCCTGTTCGCGAGCCTGGTTGAGCCGCGACAGATCCAGAATGGCCTCAATCAGCGTGTTGAGCCGCAGAATCTCACTTTCCAAGATGGCGAGATATTGCTCACGTTTCTCGCTGCGCCCTCGCTGTAACAGATCCACATAGAAGCGGATGTTGGTGAGTGGAGTCCGCAGTTCGTGGCTGACATTGGCTACAAAGTCCGATTTAAGCCGATCTAACTCTTTAAGCCGTTCGTTGGCCTCGGCTAATTCCTGGGTACGGCTGCGCACCCTCTGCTCCATTGTCTCCATCAGGCTGCAACGGTGGAGCGCCGTCCCGATAATTTCGGCCATCGTCGTCAGCAGCTTTAGATCATCCCGGGTATACTGTGAATTTGTACCCACATAATAGAGGCCAATAACGCCCGTTACCTGTGTCCCGATATGAACGGGTGCATAGAGGGCCGAAACCAATTGATATGGGGTATCCCTCCAAAGATCCGCCGGGGTACGCATCAGCGATTCTAACAAACCAATGCCAGAAAGATAGGGCTGCCCCGTTGCGTAAACATGGCCGAAGATAGAATCCTCGCCGTAGCGCTCTCTGTCCCATCTGGAAAGGGGCTGCCCCACCTCGGCAACCATTTCTAGAAAACCGGGCTGGCTAGCTGGCGCACAGAACCGGGCGGAACTGCCTTGAAAGGTGAAAAGAATGTGTTCTAACGCCGCCTTAATGATCTCTACGCTGGTTCCTAGCGGACGCAACGCCAGGGTGAAGTGATTGAGATTGTCCTTCTCTTGAATGCGACGTTGTGTCTGTGTAAAGAGTAAATTCTTTTCGACTGCCATTGCAATAACATCAACTACCTGTGCAAATCCTCCCAAGTTATCGATCCGCTGGGGCAATGACGAGCGCCAGAGCAATTGGATCGAACCGCGAATGCGTTTGGTCAACGCCAGTGGCCAGATGATCCGCTCTTGATACCCTTCGGAAACGTATGTCGCCTCCACGCCAAATGCCTGCTCTTGTTGCAAGTCCCTGGTGTGGTGGATCTGACCTGCAAGGAGGGTCGCAGTCGCTGCGCTCTCTACCTGCGAGTAGCGGGTGTGCGAGAGTGCCGCCTCCTCTGTTTCGCTCAGACTGTGGCGCGCGACCGTAACAGATTGATCATCTTCTTCAAAGATCGCCAGTTCGATAGCATCACAATCGGTCAATTTGTGGAGACCTTCCCCAATCGCCGGCAAGATCTCGGCGACAGATGAGGTGGTATTTAACTGACGCAAGATCTGATAGAGCATCTCCAGATTGCGCTTCTCGACAGAAAGGGTATGGGCCATTTCTGTCTTTTCGATGGTATGCGCCGCCTGATTGATGAAGGTCTGCGCCAAACGGGCGTCTTGCTCACTAAATGCGCCCACACGATCGCTGACGAAGGTGATGACGCCTTGCACCATCCTGTTAACGATAAGTGGGATAGCCATCCATCCATGAATGACAAGTTGGAGCGAAAAATAGCGGAAGCGCGGTTCATCGTGGACATCTTGCAACACAACCGGCTTCTTCGTGCGCACAATCTCCTGATAGAGCGGCATCTCGGCGATTGGATAGGTGAATCCTACGCCTAAGGTCGTATGATGGCGGATGGCAATCACCCGCAGATGTCCATCTTCTTCTTGGAAGACGCTGGCCGCCTTGTACTCAATGAATGACTCAAGATCGCACAAGATGCGATTGAAAATGGCGGTCAGCTCATCAGGCTTCTGCGGTTGCGTGAACGGTTGGCTCGCAGATTCAGCGTCGATTGATTCGCTACACATAGATTTTCACCACACACCTACCTGCGATTATCTTTGCGGTTTCAAATAGATAACACCCAGGGGTGGCAGGTTGAGCATGGCCGAACAGGATCCACTCTGCCACGGGATATTTTCGGCGTGGATCTCTTCAGGGTTGCGCACATTGCTGCCGCCATACTGCGCCCAATCGCTGTTGAAAATCTCGGTGTAGCGCCCACCCTGGGGCAGGCCCACGCGATAACCAAAATGAGGAACCGGTGTAAAATTGCAGACCACCACGATGAATTCCTCTGGGTCGCTGGCCATACGCTGGAAGCTCAGGATTGAGTTATCCACATCCTGAAGATCGAGCCAGGCAAAGCCTTCCCAACTGGTGTCGATCTCGTGAAACGCCGCTTCGCTGAGATAAAGATGGTTGAGATCGGCCACATATTGGTGCAATTGCTGGTGCATCTTCTGTTGCAGCAGGTGCCAATCCAGACTATAAGCTTCTGTCCACTCGCGCCATTGACCAAATTCGCCCCCCATAAAGAGCAATTTCTTGCCAGGGTGACCAGTCATAAAGCCATATAACGAGCGCAAACCAGCGAATTTGCGCCATTGATCTCCAGGCATTTTGTCCAGCAGAGACTTCTTCAAATGGACAACTTCATCATGGCTGAAAGGCAACACAAAGTTCTCTGAAAACGCATAAACCAGGCTGAAAGAGATCATGTTGTGGTGGTAGCGACGGAAGAGCGGATCTTTTTCAAAATACTTGAGCGTGTCGTGCATCCACCCCATATTCCACTTTAGATCAAAGCCCAATCCACCGGTGTACGTGGGGCGAGAGACCATCGGCCACGATGTACTCTCTTCGGCAATTGTCAGTATACCGGGGGCATATTCATGCGAAACATCGTTGAATATACGAATGAATTCGATGGCCTCCAGGTTTTCGCGACCGCCATATTTGTTCGGGATCCAATCCCCGGCCTCTCGGCTGTAATCCAGATAGAGCATGGAAGCGACTGCATCCACACGTAGCCCATCAAGGTGATATTTCTTCAACCAGAAAATGGCGCTGGCAAGCAAGAAGTTGCGCACCTCGTTGCGGCCAAAGTTGAAGATTTTGGTGCCCCAATCCCGATGTTCTCCCTGGCGCGGATCTTCATGCTCATAGAGATGCGTGCCATCGAAAAAACCCAACCCATGTGCATCCCGCGGGAAATGCGCCGGCACCCAGTCCAGGATCACGCCGATGTTATGCTGATGACAATGATCCACAAAGTACATGAAATCGTCCGGGGTACCGTGGCGGCTGGTTGGCGCAAAGTAGCCCGTAGTCTGATATCCCCACGATCCATCAAAAGGATGCTCGGTAATCGGCAAGAGCTCGATGTGGGTGTAACCCATTCTCTTTGCATAATCGGCAAGATCATGGGCCAGATCTCGGTAGTTGAGAAAGCCGTTGGTTTCGGGCACACGCTTCCAACTGCCCAGGTGTACTTCATAAATATTGATCGGCTGATCGAGCGCCTGTCGCTCTGCGCGTTTGCCCATCCAGTCGTCGTCTCCCCACTGGTACTTGTCCACATTCCAGATCACCGATCCGGTCTCTGGACGCATCTGAGCATAGAATCCATGCGGATCGGTTTTGTCCGCTTTATAATTGAGGTAGCGCGATTTAACCGAATATTTGTAGTCCATGCCTTCGGGCAAGTTGGGGATGAAGATCTCCCAAATGCCATCATACGATTGCATAGGGTGGACCCGATCATCCCAACTGTTAAAGGGACCGATCACGCTGACCCGCTCGGCGTTGGGTGCCCAGACTGCAAAATTGACGCCGCCGACGCCATCCACCGTGCGCAGGTGAGCGCCGAATTTTTCGTAACTGCGCAGAAAGCGACCTTCCCCATGCAGATGGCGTTCGTAATCGGTGACGAAAGCATCGCGGAAACGATAGGGATCTTCAAGTTCATGCTCGCTGCCATCACGCCCCTGCACAATCAATCGATAGGCGAAAGGCTCGGCGCGCTCCTCGAATACAGCCTGATAGAAGCCAGTGGGGTGGATGGATGTCATGGCATGGCGAGCGCCGCTATCGACCTCGCGGATGAAAACCGCCGCATCGAACGGACGGAAGACGCGGATCACCAATGCCGAAGTATCACCGTTGCTGATAACGTGCGGCCCTAAAATGTTCATCGGCGCGCCATGATGGCCGGCAATGATGGCCGCAACTTCAGCGCTATCGGGTGCAAAATTCTGCGCCACCGGTTTTGTCTTTGAACTCATTTTTCTACCCTTCTTTTCGTTTTAGAATGTCATTGAGTCGGGCCGCACGGGCCGCACGCCGCGCACCGCTCAGGTCTTAACAAGATTGACCCAGGCATCGACGACCTCGAATCCGCGGCTGCGGTAAAGGCGCACGGCGGCAGCGTTCTGTTGCAGATGCGTATGGATTTCCACCCGCTGCACAGGATTTCCTTCCCGGTCGCCATCGCTGATCATCGCGTTCAGCCCCCAATCAAGCAGGAACTTCCCAGCGCCCTGGCCGCGCAACGGTGGATCCACGCGAAAGTTGATCAAGGCGATCTTCCCCGTTTGCGCCATCGGGTACCAGGCCAGATGACCGCGCAGCGTCCCTTCCCGATCCACCAGCCCCACACCGCCATAGGGATCACCCTGGTTCGTTCCCCATTGGCTTACAGTTGGCAATTTGGTCAATTCTTCCCCTACGAATGGGCGACGATGGCTGAATCGGATCGGCTGCAATCCTATTTCGGCCAAAGATGGCGGAAAATCCGGCGCATCAGGGGCTACGGTATCGACCCTTTCCATAGAGACATCGCCGATCTCAATGGAAAGGTAACCGCGTTTAGCCAAAAAGTCGATCAAGACGCCATTGGTGGCGCTCAACCCCATCCGCTCGCTGCTGCCAAAAAGAGGGGATCTTGGCCCCTCTACCACCCCGTAGACAGGTTGGGCCTGGCTGGCAAAATGGACCGGGCAATAGTAGAGCCAGCTTTCCGCCGCTTGTAAGAGGCGACTCCCAATGCCCTGTCGCCGAAAAGCCGGATGCACATAGAGCAAGGCGATGTAATGATTGGGCGTCCAATTCCGGTAAAAGTCAGCGGCGGGCGGCGGGCGAAAGGCGTGGACGATCCCAACCAATTGGCGGTCATCGCTGCCATCCTCGCGCCAGGCCAGGATCAATCCAGCGGCATTGGTGGCCGACGCATCCAATACCCGGCGACGAAAAGTCTCTGCATTGATGGGGTGAAAGTTGCGCTGATCAGCGAACGCGAAATTCCAGAAAGCAACCAGCGCCGTGAGATCGGGCAACTCAAAAGGACGCAGTAGCACGCGCTGATCTCGACCGGCCCGTTGTTCTATACTCACCTTTTTGCCCGTTCCAATCCCGGTATAAGATAGTCGCGGGCGACAACATCCCAACTCATCTGCTGGGCCAGGGCAGTGCCGCTTTCGATCAGCGCTTGCATCTGCTGGTGATCGTGTGGAAGGTTGCGGAAGATCCGCTCTGCCGCGCCGCGACTGTTGATCGACTCGATCCAATCGCGGGTGGCGTGGTGAATGCCCAGCGCATCCCACGGGGTCTTCAGCCAGTAATCGGGCGGCAAGGTGACGTAATCGGCCACGACAAGATTGGCGATCTGATCTTGCGCCACCCCCAGAGCATGCGCAGCGCGGTGGATAAATCCGACGCAGCCGCAGACGTTGGAAACGCAGGTAATGGCGCCAGCATTGAGCGGTTCCACCTGGGCGATGCCGAAGGGTTCGTAGATGCTCTGTCCAAATTCTAGATCGCTGCCGAAGCGCACATCGTTGAACTCCATATCGGCCGGCATCCGCTGCCCACAGCGCTCCTGGCTCCAGCCAAACTGGTTGATAAAGACCACCCGGCTGTTTTCGGCGGCCTGGTTATAGGGTTCCACCCCGTGGAAGAAAAAGTCACCTTCCAGCCCCATCAGATCGCCATTGTCACCGCGATGACCCACCGGCCAGCCATATTGCGCTTCCCAGGCGTGGACCCAATCTGAGCGGCGACCGGCAGGGACGCTGGTGCTAAGCACAAAATGGACAGCGGTTTTGCCCGCTTCCCCCAGCATCTGATCCAGATGTTCCATCACCCGCAGATCACGCCACAGCGCTTTGGAGAGGACCAGACGGGTAACATGGGTGAAGACAAAATCGGGCACATAGCCGAGTAGGTTTTCGCAATATTTCTGCAAACACCGCTTCGATTCCAACTTGGCTTGAATGGTGATCGGCTGTGTGGTGACGCCATTGTAGACGAGATCGATCCCTTTATGCCGGAAGTCCCCACCCAAAAAACGCAATTCGTCCACCACGAGATCGCCGACGGCGAAGATATTGTCACAGCGGATCGCCTGACGCACGATCACATCCTTGTAATAGTAGCTCTGATCGCCAAAGAGGGTGGGTAGATCCAGCCCCCACTCGCGTCCCTTGTAGAGGGCGTTGTAGAAGCGGGTGTCGTGGCCGGCGTCTTCCTCAACCAGCAGACGGGCCGTAGCCGTCTCGTGGGCGTAAAAGATCGTGCGCCAGCGTTCCGGCTCGTTCATCTGCGCGGCGAAGACCACCGGCATCCCCAACCACTCATGGGCGATGACAAAGCGATCATTGGGCGACAGTCCATCGTCCACTTTGAGCGCCTTCAGCGCGGCAAAGATCGGTTGGGCAATGCTGAAATAGAGATTAAATTCGCCGTCGTACGAGTAACGGTTGCTGTCGATACCGTAATGCTGCCAGAGGAAATAGCGGAAACTGTTGATCGGGTCCGGGGCCGGGTTGCTGGCCTCGATCAGAATTACTTCGTGTTCGTAAGCGCCAAAGCGTCGAACCCCATAGAGCAGCCCGATCTCGTAGCTCTGCTCAATGGCTTGCAGCGCATCGCGCACATTAGGGACGACGTTGTCGAAGATCCCATGAAGACTACTATAGCGGATCGTCAACCCGTTGCGCGGGCTGGTGAGCCGCTCCATCTGGGCGCTATCCCACCCCAGCATAGGACCAACCAAAATGCTGCGATTGACGGTGGTGTTGTAATCCTGGGCAGAGAGTAGGCCATCCAATACAGCGCCAATGCCGCCTACTTTGACGCCGGCTTCGTGGGTGGCATGAATCACCAACGGGATGCGATTGACCATGCGTTGCTCCTCATGGACGTGTGAGTGGCTGACTCGATAGAATTTCCTCAGTTATGGTAGCACAAGAACGCTCCCTCTGTAAAAGGATCTGTAGGAGAGCCAGGGGGATAATAAGGCCGTTACGACGTTACCCGATGCGACGCACTGACCAGAACCAGGTTGGAATGCTGAATTTTCTCGTGGGCAGTGCGTCGCATCGGGGTATCAACAGATTCAATTGTTTGCAGCGGCCTAAGACAACAAACTGATGAGGGTATCAATACCCAATCCCTAATCCCCAGTCTCCAATCCCCGATCCCCAATCACCGTTGTCACGAGGACCTGCTTTGCGCCGGCGTCGAGGAAGGCACGGCGGATGGCCGGCGCGGTCTCCGTTTCGACAAGGGCGATGACGTTGCCGCCGCGTCCGCCGCCGCTGAGTTTAGCCCCAGCAGCGCCTGCGTTCCTCGCCGCCGTGATCAACCGTTCGAGCGGATCGGCGCTGACGCCGATCTGTCTCAGCAAGGTTTGATTGCGATCCATCAATGGACCCAACGCCGCGACCTCGCCGCTCTCCATCACGCTCCGCGCCGCGTGGACAATTTCCCCAATCTCGTCGAACCAATCTTCATAGCGTGCCGGGTCGCGCTGCCAGGCCCGCCGCACATCCCCCACAGTCTCTTTGGTGGGGCTGCCAATGCCGCTATCCGCAATGGCAATCGTGAATGATCGCGCCGGAACAAAGGTGCGGATCGGTTCGCCGCGCACAAACCAGATCGGCTGGGCATAGGCGATCACCGTGTTGTCGATGCCGCTGGGCGTGCCGTGGTGGAGTTCCTCACTGCGATAGACCAACCGGCTGATCGTCTCCGGCTCAGGATCGAGACCGACATGGTGGAAGATGGCGCGCACCAGCGCTGTACTCACCGCTGCGCCGCTGCCCAATCCACTGGCAATGGGGATCTGGCTGCGGATCTCGATCTGCCAATCGGGGTCTGCAGCCAGAGCAAGTTCATCTAACGTCAGGCGGACGATCAATCCCAGCGCGTCATCTTCACCCGTTGTGGAGAGACGCAGTTGTGAGCCCAGATCGTGGGCGATCAACGTGCATCCACTGCCCGGCGAGAGATCGAGGATCGTTGCCGTGGCCTGCACATCCACCACAGGGACGGCGATGGCGGGCCGACTGTAGACAACGGCATGTTCGCCGAAGAGGATGATCTTGCCGGGGGCGGCAGCGGTGGTTTTCATGATTGGAAACTGGGGACTGGGGATTGGGGACTGGATATTGGATATTGGGTATTGAGAAAGGCGGCGAGTTCTTCAGGGTAGAGGTGGATGCCGTGGGCGGCGAGGTGATGTGGATGGACCCAATGGGCGATGGCGGCGACGCCGTTTTCGTCGATGAGGATTTCGTCGCGGGCGTAGAAGCGTTCGTCGCGCAGACGGCATTCCCAAATGAAGACGATCTCATGCCCTGTTTGCTCACGATGGGTGAAGATGTTCTCAACTACCCCGATAAGCCCCAGCGGATCGACTTCAGCGCCGATTTCTTCCATGAGTTCCCTGCGCACGGCGGTTTCACTGCTTTCGCCAAATTCGATGCCGCCGCCCAACGGACGGTAGAATCGGCGGCCATCGGTTGGGTCCTCACCATAGAAGGCCAGCACGGCGCCGTCGCTGGGGCGTTGAATCACGGCGATGGCAATGGCGCGGATACGTCCCGGTTGCATAGATCAGCCTCTCAGCACATCGACAATGGCATCGACAAGGATCTGGTTTTCTTCTTCGCTGTTGTAGAAATAGGGGCTGAGCCGCACCGCGCCGGGCCGATAGTCGATAATAACGTGGCGATCCTTCAACCCCTGCACCAGGCCGGCGGGGTCATCCGCAGGGAGCATGACGATACCGGCGTGGCGGTCGAGATCGGCAGGGATACGCGGCTCCAATCCGGCGGCGCGCAATCGACCGATCAGATCAGCATTGAGGGCCTGGGTGCGGGCGCGGATCGCATCCACGCCGATCTCTTCGATGATTGACATCCCGGCGTTGGCGGTGTAGACAGCGGCGACGGCGGGCGTCCCCGGCTCGAAACGGCGGGCGTCATCGGCGCGGATGAAGCGTTCCGGGTTGAATTTGAACATATCCTTGGCGGCGAACCATCCAGTTGTCGTGGGGTTCAGTGCAGGGATCAGATCCTCGCGCACGTACATGAAGACGATCCCCGGCCCACCCAGCAGCCACTTCAACCCGCCGCTGAGATAGACATCCACCCCAGCGGCTTTCACATCCACCGGGATCTGCCCGGCGGCCTGGTAGCCATCCACCACAGAGAGCGCGCCGGCGTCGTGGGCCATGCGGCTGATGGCGGCGATGTCCTGAATCCACCCGCTGGTGAAGAAGACGTGGGTGGTGGCGACCAGCGCGGTGCGCTCGTTGATGGCGTCGGCAAAAGATCGCAACGGCACTTGCACCCGATCCGGCGAGGAGAGCAACCGGACTTCCGCGCCTTCTTCGCTGCGCGCCATCCACTGGTAAGGGATGGTGGGGAAGTCCATCTCGGTGATGACGACTTCGTTGCGAGCGCCGTATTGCAAACTGCTGCCGATAATACTCAACGCCACCCCCACACTGGGCAGGATCGCCACCTCGTGGGGCGGCGCGTTGATAAGACGGGCAAAGCGGGCGCGGGCGTCGGTCATCTCGCCCAACCAGAGTTCATACCAGGCGCTGGCGCCGTAGCTCATCCACAATTCCATATAGCGGTTCATCGCCTCAATCGAGCGACGGCTCAACTGGCCTAGCGAGCAGGTATTCATGTAGGTGCTGCGCGCCAGCCCCGGAAATTCGGGTCGCCAGCGAGCGGTGAGGGCATCATGTGAGGATGGCATAATTGGGTATTGGGTATTGGTTCGTCGGCGGTCTGCCGTCTGCGGTCTGCCGTCACTTATCCTCGGATCGCCGCCATCAACTGATCCGGCACATCCGAGATGATCGTATCCACGCCGAGATCGGCCAGCCGTTTGGCTTCCGCCAGATCGTTGACCGTCCATGTGTTGACGTAGTGGCCCTGGCGGTGCGCCCACTGGATGTACTCGGCGTCGATCATCTTATAGTGAGGGTGGAGCGCTTCGGGCGCGATGAGTGGACCCATCCAGGCGCGGCGGAGGAAGATGGGCAGACTCTCCATGTAGAGTAGCCCCAATGCGATTTTGGGATCGTGCCAGCGCATGGCGATCAGCGAAACAGGGTTGAAACTGGAGACGATGACCTGATCGTGGAGCCGCCGTGATTGGATGAACTTGACCACCGCTTCGACTTCGGGACCGCCATCCCAGGCCATGCTTTTGATCTCGATGTTGACGATACAGCGGTCCCCCACCAGATCGAAGACCTGCGCCAGCGTGGGGATCGGCGTCCCCGCGAAGGCGTCGCCAAAATGGGAACCGGCATCGAGTCGGGCGATCTCGGCGTAGGAAAAGTCCGCTACCTTCCCCATCCCATTCGTGGTGTGGTCCACTGTAAAATCGTGGATCACCACCATCTCGCCGTCGCAAGTACATTGGACATCCAACTCAATCCCGTCCACGCCCATCTCCAATGCTGTTTGGAAGGCAGGCAGCGTGTTTTCCGGCGCAACCGATTTAGCTCCGCGATGCGCAAAAACCTGTGGATGATGTGACATCGTGATTCTTTCTTGTGGGATGAACAAACGTGATTCGTAGTGCGTAGTGCGAATTGCGTAGCGCGTGAACGATTGTCACCTGCAAACTTGCAACTTGCACCACTTTTGCCTTTTGCCTTCTCTATCTCTTTCTGGGCTACCCGCTAACTGCCAACGGCTAACGGCTCTCCTTACCAGCCAAAGATGCGCGAGAGCAGACCCTTCTTTTGTGGCTTTTTGGGCGGGGGCGGCGCAGAAATCTCAATTTCAAGGACAGGCTCAGGTTCAAGACCCATTTGGGCCTTAAGTTCATCGGTCATCATATGGGGCGTCCACGGCGGTTCCCAGACGATCTTCACTTCGACCGACGCCGCGCCTTCAGCGCGCATCGTCTTTTCCACATTGCCGATGATCTCTGGCCCCATTGGGCAGTGCGGCGTTGTCAGCGTCATGGTGACCAACACATGATTCTCAGGCAGTACATCCACATTGTAGACCAGCCCCAGATCGACAATATTCTCGAAGATCTCAGGATCGATAACGCGCTTGAGTGCGGTACGCAATTCCTGGGGATCGGGTATGGTTGTCATGAAGTTTTCCCTTCCTCTCAATTGACGGTAAACCAAAGCGAAGTCTATCATAGGTGGAACTTGTGCAAAAACCTATACTTTGGAGATTTCATGGAACAATCAATGATTCGTACCGTCCACGCGACCCGCTATGTTGCGCCCCTGCGCGAAGGGGGATCGCTCCCTGCGGTGGTGGAAGCCGACGACGGCGCGCTTTATGTAATGAAATTTGTGGGCGCTGGTCAGGGGGCCAAGGCGCTGATCGCCGAATTGATCGCCGGGGAGATCGGCCGCGCACTGGGGATGCACGTGCCCGAACTTGTCTTTATCGAGATGGATGAGACGCTGGGCCGCTCGGAAGGAGATCCGGAAATTCAAGATCTTCTACGCGCCAGCATCGGCCTCAACCTGGGGTTGCGCTATCTGCCCAACGCCCTGGAATTCAACATCCTGTTGGCACCGCCGCCTGATCCCCAATTGGCGTCGGAGATTGTCTGGTTTGACGCCTACATCACCAATGTGGATCGCACAGCGCGCAACGTTAACATGCTCTTTTGGCAAGACGATCTCTGGCTGATCGATCACGGCGCAGCGCTCTACTTCCACCACAGTTGGGATGGGTTCCGCGAGCGCAGCCAAAGCCCCTTCCCCTTGATCCGGCAGCATACGTTGCTCTCCCTTGCCGCACACCTGGACGAGGCAGATCATAAATTGCGAGCGCGGCTGTCCGCGGATCTATTACGCCAGATCGTCAATTCGGTCCCGGATCAGTGGCTGGGCGGCGAAGCGATTTTCGATGATGTAGCAGCCCATCGCCAGGGCTATGTGGATTACCTGACCGGACGGCTGGCCGCGGCAGATCTCTTTTTGCAGGAGGCCCACCGTGCCAGAGCGACCCTCTAAGCCTCCCTATACCTCATACGATTACGCCGTGATCCGCGTGATTCCTTCGATCACGCGCGGCGAGTGCATGAACGTCGGGGTGATCCTCTTCTGCCGCACACAGCGCTTTCTGGATGCCCATGTGGAACTGGATCGGGCGCGGCTGGCGGCGATCGCGCCGGCCCATCTCGACTATGATCGAGTGGAAGCTGCCCTGGCGCTCTTCCCCGCCATTGCGCAGGGGGCCGGTCCAATCGGCGCGTTGCCGCTGGCGGATCGCTTCCATTGGCTCACCTCCCCGCGCAGCACAATCATTCAGCCATCGGTTGTCCACTGTGGGCGCTGCACCGATCCTGCCGCAGCCCTGACGCACTTGATGGATGTGATGGTCCGATAGATATAATCAACTTTGTACCCATGCTTTATGCCCTGACCTATTGAGTTCTCGCCTTTTATCCTGTAACCTGATCATGGAAATGCTCAAGTGAGGCTTTTAATCCTCAACCGAGAATGATTCACCTAATGTAAGGAGATAACTTCATTATGATCGGTAAAATGTTTGGTACACGCAACGATGTGACGGAAAACATGCTCAACAGTATTGATAAAAACGTCAAAAAGACGACAGGGACCAGCCTCTTTCACATTTTGACTGTGGCTTCGATTGTCGCTTCAATTGCTTTCTTCTTGAGCGGGAAGAAAATGGCCGGTGTCTTTATTGGCCTTTGGCCGCCGACCTTTCAGGCGCTGAAGTCTGCGTCAGAAAATAAGTAATTGGGGATTGGTGACTGGGGAATGGGTCATAGACGCTAACTTAAACGGGCAAGTGCCGGGGACTTTTCGCCGCAGCAAGTCGATGTATCCACGCCTGGCTTCACGTCCAGTGTGAAGTCCCCGGCACTTTCGCAATAAAATGAAGCGGGACGGCCTTGAGGCCGTCCCGCTTCATTTTCACGTCGATTTGTCTTTAGGATCCCAGGACGCTGGCCGGTGATTCTTCTTGAGTGCGCTGTGGGTGCACCAATCTGAGCATCTCGTCGACAGCGGTGAATTTGACGCGAGGACGCCCCTGCGCTGCCCCCCGTCCTGTCTCCAGTTGATCAAGGATCTGCCAGTCGCCGAAATCAAAAAACTCGACGCTGCGCGATCTGAGCAGTTTGACGATGGCATCTGCTCTTGCCAGTTCATCTGCCACAGGAGGCAGGTCAGGGACATCCTCTAACATCAGATAGACGGTCTCCACGGCGTCGGGTTTGTTCGTGCCGATGACGCCTGTCGGTCCGCGTTTGGCCCAGCCCACCACATACTCACCCGGGACGATCTCGCCCTTATGGGTCTCCGTGACCCGCCCCTTTTCGTTTGGGATCAGGCCCCAGCGGTCGTAAAAGGGAACGTCGGGGATGGGTACGCTGCGATATCCGATTGCGCGGAAGACAAGGCCAGCCGGCAATTCCTCATACTCGCCGATGCCTTCACACGAGATATAGCCCCCCTCTTTGGTCACGAGGAGATTCTTCTCCATGCGCATCCCTGTGACCCGATCCTCACCGTAGAGTTCCACCGGCGAACGCAAGAAGTGAAAGTGGATCTGTCTTGGTTTGCCGCTGAGCGGGCGATGGGCGAACTCTTGCAGCGTCTCCAAATTGCGCTGCGCTGTCTTGTCTGCCGCCAGTTCTGCCTGGCTGGCCGCGTCGAGTTCGAGATCCTCTGGTTTGACGATCACATCGGCGATCTCCAATTCACCCAGTTCCTTGATTTCGGGGTTGGTGAATTTGGCCTGCACAGGACCACGACGGGCGAGGATGTGGATATGTTTGACTTTGCTGTGTCGCAATTTTTCCAGGGCATAGTCGGCAATGTCGGTGGTTTCTAGCTCGCGAATCGACTTGGCAAGGATGCGGGTTACATCCATGGCGACGTTGCCCACGCCGATCACGACGACACTCTCGGCGCTCAGATCCACTTCATAATCCAAAAAATCAGGATGCCCATTGTACCAGGCCACAAATTCTGTGGCCGAGAAGCTACCGGGCAGATCCTCGCCGGGGATCTCTAATTTGCGGTCCGACTGAGCGCCCACGGCATAAATGATCTGATCATAATGGGCTTTCATCTCGGCGCGGCTGATGTCGCTGCCCAACGCCACATTGCCAAAATAACGGACACGCGCATCGCTCAGTGTGCGTTCGTAGATCTTGGTAACCGATTTGATCTTTTGGTGATCGGGCGCAACTCCATAACGAACAAGACCATAAGGCGTAGGCAACCGATCAAAGATATCAATCGAGACGTGATATTCTTTTTGCTGCAACAGAGCGCCCGCGGCATAAAGGCCCGAAGGCCCTGCGCCGACAATGGCAATCCGCAATGGACGACTGCCCGTACCCAGAGTGCTTGCCAAGTTCCTACTCCTTTGATGAAATCAGTAATTCACGATTCCATGCGCTCTATGCCGGTCACGGACCCGCTGAGAGCGTAAATCGTGAACTACTGAAATTAGATTTCGCGGCTCTTTTGAA
Source organism: Caldilineaceae bacterium (assembly GCA_019637695.1). GTDB lineage: Bacteria > Chloroflexota > Anaerolineae > Caldilineales > Caldilineaceae > RI-153. The sequence goes on from JAHBVG010000018.1 coordinate 58,715, forward strand.
TCATAGCCCCGAACTGACGAGCCAGCGTCAGCACGCTGATCCCCAATTGGAAATAATCGGAGGGGCCCAGACTGGCGAGGGTCGTCTCGTTGCCATCCTCAGAACGGCTGCTGGCAAGCCAGGCGAAACTGCCGCCTAAAAATGCGCCAAGCACAATACCGAGGACGATGATACCAGGTCTCGATAGATCTTTCATAGTTCTTCCTTTCTAGCGATGGGGAGAGTAGGTGTGCGCACAGCAGTAACGCCGGGCGTCGAGACAGGCAACCTGTCGGGCAGCTTGCCACGCGTTAACGCCGCCGGAGGATCGGGTCGGAAAAGGCGCTTTAGAACGGATTCCATCTCTGTAGATTTGCTATGGGCGCGAATGACAGGTTCAGCCACTTTGTCGGCAACCGCTTCGGTCTTGTTGCGCATGAGCCGGCTGTAACCCTGAGCTTTCAGGAAGAGCAGAGGAAGTTTATCCAGCACCCAGCCCATACCCCGCACCAAAAAGAAAGCGATAGCCAGCGGGATGAGCATGATGAAAAAACCCTGAAAGCAGAGCCAGATCACAGCCACGTTGCGCCAAAAATCAAGCGTCATAGAAGAGATCCTCTTCGGTATTTTAATACATAGGCAGAGTGGAACGTCGTCAAGGTTCCGAAAATTTCAAATTCTCAGCCGGATGCCACTTGCTGGCATTGTAACAAATGGCGCAAACAGTGTAAAGAAAGTTTGCCAGCAATTGGGTGGACGTTGTACTCCATTCTGCAAAAAGTCGTCCTGTGATAGACTAAAGACAGATTAGACGCTCACACCACTTTGGAGTTGACCGATGAGCCTTTTTGATGCAAAGACCGTTATCGATTGCGATCTACACAACGCGTTGCCTTCGCTCTCGACGCTTTACCCGTACCTGCCCGATTACTGGGTAGATTATTGCAACGAATCGGCATTCCGCGAGCCGGACGCCGCCGACTACCCACCGGGCGCGCCGCTGACCGCTCGCCCTGGGACCAAACCTGCCGCGGGTCCGCCCGGTTCGGATTTGGGGTTGTTACGCGCCCAGGCATTGGATCTGTGGAACGTCGAGATCGGCATCCTCAATTGCGCGTACAGGGTCTCTAGCGTCCACAATCAGGATCTGGCGGCGGCGCTGGCAACCGCGATCAACCGTTGGCAGATCGACGAATGGTTGGAGCGGGAGCCGCGACTGCGCGCGTCCCTCGTCGTCCCCAGCCAGAATCCACAACTGGCCGCCGAGGAGATCGAACGCTTCGGCGATCATCCCGGCTTTGTACAGGTGATCCTGCCGGTGCGCTCCGAAGCGCCCTATGGCAATCGCCGCTATGATCCCATCTACGCCGCGGCGGTCGCACACGATCTGGCGGTAGGCATCCAATACGGCGGCGCGCCCGGCCACCCGTCCACGCCGTCGGGGTGGGCGCTCACCTTCCTCGAAGAATACGCGGGGATGGCGTCGGTCTTCCAATCCCAGGTGATCAGTCTGGTGATCGAAGGCGCGTTTGATCGCTTTCCAGCGCTGCGCGTGGCGCTGATCGAGAGCGGCTTCACGTGGATGCCATCGTTGATGTGGCGGTTGGACAAAGAGTGGAAGGGTCTACGCAACAACACCCCGTGGGTCAAACGGCTGCCGTCGGAGTACATCCGTGAACATATGCGCGTCACCACACAGCCGCTCGACGCCCCGCCCGATCCACAGATGCTGCGCCAGATTATTGACCAGCTTGAATCCGAGGATCTGTTGCTCTTCGCCAGCGACTATCCGCACTGGCGCTTTGATCAGCCAGAGGAGGCCTGGCCGCTGCAAACAGAGGAACCGCTATTGCGCAAAATTCTATCCGAAAACGCCCGCGAATTTTACAGACTGTAGGGGTGGGCGCAGGGCCCACCCGTGTTAGGAGAAACCTTCCAAGCCATCGTCAACGGCATTGTCCAATGCCCTGTGCCTGCCCGTATTAGGAGAAACCCCATGACAGAGATACCGACATTGGAGCGACCACAGACTGCCCGGCGCGCCCGCGCCAAAATGGCCGTAATCGATTGTGACATTCACAATACCATGCCCAACAACGAGACGCTCTACAAATATCTATCACCGCGCTGGCGACGCTACCACGAAATGATGGGCGTGCGCGGCCACATCGGTTCGGCCTATCCGCGCGCCATGCTCAACGCGGCCCGCCACGACGCCTGGCCGCCGTCGGGTCTACCGCCAGGGGGCGATCTTGATTTCATGCGCGCACAATTACTCGATCAGTGGCAGATCGAGGTCGGCGTCCTCAACTGTCTCTTCGGGGCGGGCAGTGCCACCAATCTCGAATTTGGCGCAGCGCTGGCAAGCGCCGTCAACGATTGGCAGATCGCCGAATGGCTGGAGCCAGAGCCGCGGCTGCGCGCCTCGCTCATCGTTGCCTACGAGGACGGAGACGCCGCCGCCGCTGAGATCGAGCGGCTGGGATCGCATCCTGGCTATGTGCAGGTGATGTTGGTAGTGCGCACACGCGAACCGCTGGGCCATCGCAAATATTGGAAGATGTACGAAGCAGCCGTCCGCCACAACCTGCCCATCGGCATCCACTTTGGCGGCGCTGGCGGCGGTCCTATCACCGGCGCGGGCTGGCCGTCCCACTATATTGAGGATCACGGCGGCATGCCCCAGGCCTTCCAACCGCAGGTCATCAGCCTGGTGACGGAAGGCGTCTTTGAACACTTCCCCACCCTGCAAATTGTTCTGATCGAAGGGGGCTTTGCCTGGCTGCCGCCGCTCATGTGGCGATTGGATCAAAGCTGGAAACGCTTGAAAGAGGAGACGCCCTATCTCAAACGGCTGCCCTCGGAATACATCCGCGAGCATTTTTGGGTGACCACTCAACCCATTGAGGAGCCGCCGCATCCCCGCTTCTTTACTCAATTGCTTGAGCAGATGGAGATGAATGATCGGCTCATGTTCGCCACCGATTATCCCCACTGGGATTTCGACGCCCCCGACCGCGCCCTGCCCAACCATCTCTCACCCGATCTCAAGCGGCAGATTCTGGCGGAGAACGCGCGGACGTTGTATGGGTTGTGACAGGTGACTGGGGATTGGGAGATTTAGACCCTCTGCGGTCTGCGGTCCCCGGTCTGCCGTCGTCTCTGCATGGAGATTGATCAATGCCAAAACATATCGTTGCTACAGTGGATGAGATCCCTGTGGGCGGGCGCAAAATCGTTGAAGTGGCTGGGCGCTCGATTGGCGTCTTCCACATTGATGGCGAGTTTTTCGCCATCCGCAACAGTTGTCCGCACCAGGGGGGACCCCTCTGCCAGGGCCAGTTAACCGGCTTTTTGATGGCAGATCGACCGGGCCACTATTCCTATGCGCGCCGCGGAGAGATCGTCCGCTGCCCGTGGCATGGCTGGGAATTCGACGTCAAGACAGGCCAATCCTGGTGGGATCCGGCGCGCACACGCGTGCGCAGTTATGAAGTCGCCGTCCAGACGGTTGCGCCCACCGATCTAGAATCAGGACTCGTCAAAGGCCCCTATGTTGTCGAAAGCTACGCGGTGACGGTCGAACAATCGTACGTATTGGTTGACATTCCAGGCGACTGACAGAGCTCAACAACAATCGATAAACCCTTCAAGGAGGAAGGTATGAACGGCGACACGAATCGCAGCGACAAAGACGTCCACGCCACCGAGATCAATGGCCATCCACTGCGCCCGGAAAGCCTGATGATGGGCTATGGCTACCGGCCCGATTGGTCGCAGGGAGCCGTCAAATGTCCTATTTTCCAGACGTCAACCTTTGTCTTCAACAGCGCCGAAGAGGGCAAGGCTTTCTTTGAACTGGCCTATGGACTGCGCAAAGCCGAGCCAAAAGAGGAGATGGGGCTGATCTACAGCCGCCTCAACAATCCGGATCTGGAAATCTTAGAGGATCGGTTGAAACTTTGGGATGGCGCAGAGGCGGCCGGCGTCTTTAGCAGCGGCATGTCCGCCATCAGCACCACCCTGCTGGCCTTCCTCAGCCCTGGGGATCTGATCCTGCACAGCGAGCCTGTCTATGGGGGTGTTGATTTCTTGCTCAAGCAGATTTTGCCCCGATTCGGCATCCGCCCGGTGGCTTTCCCTGCCGGGGATGGCGCCCCCGCCGCGCTAGAAAAACTGCTCCTCAACCGCGAGATCCGCGGCAAAACCGCGATGATCTACATCGAAACGCCCGCCAACCCGACCAATGCGCTGGTCGATATCGCCGCCTGTGCCGCATTGGCCGATCAATATCGTTCTCCGAATCGCCGCATCCTCATCGCCGTGGACAATACATTCCTCGGCCCGCTCTGGCAACATCCGCTCAAACATGGCGCGGATCTTGTCCTCTATTCCGCCACCAAATATATCGGCGGGCACAGTGATCTCATCGCCGGCGTCTGCCTGGGTTCGACCGAACTGATGGGCAAAGTCAAGCTCATGCGCACCATCCTGGGGACGATGGCGAGCCCCTGGTGCGGCTGGCTGCTACTGCGCAGCCTGGAGACGCTGAAGTTGCGGATGACCAGCCAGATGAAGAACGCTCGCTACGTCGCCAATTACCTGGCCGATCATCCCAAAGTGGAGCGGGTCTACTACCTGGGCCATCTCACCGCAGAAGATCCACAGCACGCCGTCTATCGCAAGCAATGTCTGTCCCCTGGGGGTATGATCGCCTTCGACATTGTTGGGGGAGAGGCCGAGGCTTTCCGTTTTTTGAACCACTTGCAGATCTTCCGCCTGGCTGTCAGCCTGGGCGGCACCGAATCGCTGGCCGAACACCCCGCGGCGATGACCCATTCCGACGTTGATCCCGAAGAGCGGATCGAGATGGGCATCACCGAGCAGATGGTGCGCCTCTCCATCGGCGTCGAACACCCAGAGGATCTCATCGCGGATTTGGAACAGGCGTTGGCGGCGGTCTGAAAAGATCCATTCTCAGGTAATTTTTCAACAGTTGCATCTCCATTAGCCCGTGCATATAATCCTCTTCAGCCTTGTGGACGAGGAAGCTCGCAAGGCAATCGTACTTTCACAATGATGGGGATCAAAGGGGGAAACTATGTGCGTTCCGGCTTGTAAACAGAAAATTGCACGGGATCTAGGGCGGCGCGGATTCCTAAGAGCCGCAGCAGGGGTGGCAGCCACGCTGGGAGCAGCGGCGTGTGTGCCATCTGCGCAGTTGGTGCAGGTGGCAACGACCACCATCCTTCCGGCAGCGGGATTGCAATCTTTTAGCCATGTGGTGGATCTTACCCACACGCTGACGACTGACTTCCCAACCTTTGGCGGGGAACAGCAATTGGAGATCGATCAACTGATGACGCTGGCCTCTGACGGCTATAACCTCTCTGTCTGGTTGCTCAACGAGCATACCGGCACCCACATGGATGCGCCGTTCCACTTCTCCGATGGCCCCAGCGCGGATCAGATCCCAGTGCAAAATCTGATCGGGCCGCTGGCCGTGATCGACATCCGCAGCAAGGCCGAAGCGGACCCCGACGCGCAGCTTACCCCCGACGACATCGCCGCCTGGGAAGCGTCCTACGGTCCTTTGCCCGACGGCGCCATTGTTGCCATGCTCAGCGGTTGGGATGAACATGTGCGAACCGAGAAGTTCCGTAACGCAGATGACCAGGGAGGGATGCATTTCCCCGGTTTTCACATTGAAGCGATTGAGATGCTGCTCGGTGAGCGCAACGCTGTGGGCATTTTCGTTGACACGCTCAGCCTCGACTATGGGCAATCGGCCGATTTTGCTGTCCATTACCGCTGGCTGCCTGCCAACAAATGGGGCATAGAATGTGTCGCCAACCTGGGGCAGATGCCTGCATCCGGCGCGACAGTTGTAGTCGGCGGTCCCAAGATCGCTGGGGCGACAGGCGGGCCAACGCGGATCTTTGGATTCATGTAAAAAAAGGGTATTGGGTATTGGATATTGAGTAATAATACCCAATACCCGATATCCCTCACAGAAGGCCGGTCGAGCGAGGAAATCCTTGCTTGACCGGTTTTTTTATTCCCTCTTGACAGTTATGACGCGGTGTGTTATGATTCATCTATAACGCATTGCGTCATACACTAATTACTGGTATAGCCAGTTCAAGAAAGAAAGGATCATCCTATGCAAGTCCGATTGAATGTTCAGAACATTGATCTTCGTGATACACAAGAGAAAATGGATAACAACATCCGTCAAGTCCGCGATGCCAGCCGTAGAGTCGTCCTCGCCTATGCGGGGCTGTGGGGCATGGCCTACGATGAGGCAGCTACTTTGATCGACAAAGGCAAGTCCATCTTAGAGAAGGCAGAACATCGAGGCGAAACCCTGGAACACAACGCCACAGAGCAGGTCAAGAAGGTTGGCAAGCAAGCCCGGAGTCGTCTGCAAAAAGTCGAAGCTCGCGTTGAAAGCCTTCAGGGCAAGGTCAAAAGCCGAACTGAACGCGCCGAGAACAAAGTCGAATACGATCTTGAAACCCAGGTCGAACGTGTATTGGATCGCCTTGGCATTCCCAGCCGCGACCGGATCATGAAGTTGAGCGAGGAGATCGAAGCGTTGAGCCTGAAGATCGATGCGCAAATGGCCGCTGACAAAGGCATTGTAGTCAAGATCGAAGCTGAACCTATGGCAATGCCGTTGGTCAATTACACAGAGTTGACGGCTAAAGAGATCGTCAACCTGTTCGACAAACTATCCATTGCCGAGTTGGTAGAGATCAAACGCTTTGAAGAAGCCCACGAAAACCGGGTAACCGTCCTGCGCGAAGCCAACCGGCGCATCGAATCCATGCCCATTGCTGGCTACGACGAGATGACCGTCGAAGAGATCGAATCCAGGTTGGTCAGCTTGAGCGTAGAACAACTGGACTATCTTGTAGCTTACGAGAAGACGCATCAAAATCGGGTGACCCTGCTGAGCAAAATTGAAAGCGCTCAGGAATCCCGCCGTGTAGCCATCGCCTGACCTAATTCCTGACCCTTTTAGACTGGGCAACCCTTAGGTTGCTCAGTCTTTTTTGATTGGCGCAAGAATATATCCTTTTTGTACCGTCCCTTTATATCAAGGACCATAGTAATTTGAGATGGGTTCGAGTAGGCTAAGGACATGTAAGGAGCAAAGCTCTTTACACTCGGATCATGGTAGAGATACCAGGCTGCTTACGAGCAGCAGCCTGGTATCTCTACCTCTAGAACAGCCTAACTCAGGACCGTAAGGGATGACATCATGAAAAAGTACATCGTCGGTTTGTTCGATAACCGTATGGATGCAGAGGCAGCGGTACAACAGCTAAATGCGCGCAATCTACCCGATACCGATTTTGGGCTATTTGCTCGTGATGAAGATTTCCGTGAGGGGCTTGACGCCAGCAGTGAAAAGAGCGGCGTCGCCAAGAGCGCAGGTTATGGCGCTGCCGCAGGCGGCGCTGCTGGCATTTTCGTTGGGATTGTCGCCGGAGCCTCCCTTTTCATGATCCCTGGCTTGGGGCAGATCTTGGGCGTTGGGACGCTGGCAGCAGCGCTATGGACTACCCTGGTCAGCACAGGATTTGGCGCAGCGAGTGGCGCCTTCATGGGCGCGCTTATGGGCTACGGCGCCACCGAAGAGGATGCTCATTTCTACATGGAAGGGATCCAGCGTGGGGGTGTGCTTGCGGTTGTTCACGCGCCAGAGGAACACACTGTCGAGATTGCTGATATCTTATATGCCAATCATGTGGTCAACGTGGAAGCACGCCGCGAAGAATGGAAAGCGCAAGGGTGGGATAGCTACTCAGAACACACCGGTATGGATGGGCGTCCGCCGATTGTGGAATGAGGAATGCGGAATGTGGGGGCAAGTTGCAGGTTTGCAAATAACAACCTCTCACGCTTCACGCGGTTCCAGACAAGTAAGACGCAACACGCCCGCAATTTGCCGCTCGCAACTCGCAATTCTCATCCATTTGTTGTTTGACATCAATCACCGATTCGCATATAGTGTCATCACAAATCACATAGAAAGACTGTGAACCGGAAGAGTAGCTGTCAAAGCGAGTTCCAGAGAGTCCCCAGCCGGTGGAACGGGGATAACAGCGCAGAAAGTGAATGGACCGGGGAGTCAAGTGGCGAACGTCGGCACATAAATTGCCATCAAGTAGCCGACTTCGGAGACGCCACCGTTATCTGGGCGCGGAAGCTGAGTTGTTTTAACTCGTCTTCGCAGAGTGAGACTGGCGAATGTCCCTGCGTTTCACGTAGGGATTTTTAATTGGCAGTCTAAGTGGGGTGGCACCGCGGGTGTTGACGTTTCAACCCTCGTCCCCAAATGCAGAGCAAAAGTATGCTCTGTGTTTGAGGATGAGGGTTTTTTGTTTCAGACGAGATTAGGAGATTAGGAGATTAGAAGGCCACTGTCGTGTTCTTCTGGAAAATCGTGTATTGGTCAACGACATGGTGGAATCTGTAGACATGCGGTTACAGTCCGACCGCAGCGGTCGGCCCGCACCTACGTTTCATCATCTTCCTGACCAATACATCTTCTGGAAAATCGCCTGATCTCCCATTCGCCTAATCTCCCGTTCTCCAGATCGATCCACACTCAGGAGAGAAGATCATGGCATCACAGTACAAACCCACACTTGAGGAAGTTCGTACATTGGCATCTCAGGGCAATCTGATCCCTATCTACCGGGAGCTGCCCGCGGATCTAGAGACGCCGGTTTCGGTCTATTTGAAGCTGCGCAACGGTGGGCCGAGTTTTTTGCTCGAATCGGTGGAAAAAGGGGAACAGGTCGGGCGCTATAGTTTTCTGGGCGTCCACCCGCCGATGACGGTGACGGCGCAGGGCGCGCAGATCACAATTGGCGCAGCGGGCGGATCGGTGTTGGAGCAGACCAGCGGCGACCCGCTCACCGTGGTCAAAGAGATCATGTCCTCGCGCAAGCCCGTGCGCCTGCCGGGGCTGCCCCGTTTCATTGGCGGCGCGGTGGGCTACTTTGGCTATGATCTTGTGCGCTTTATGGAACGGTTGCCGGAAACGGCCAGCCACGATCTGCGCGTCCCCGATCTGATGCTCCTGCTCAGCGACAATTTGGTGGTCTTCGATCATGTGCGCCACAAGTTGTTGATCATCGCCAACATGCGCGTCGAAGAGGATCTGCGCGCCGCCTACGCCGACGCTGTCGCCCGCATCGACAAGATCATTGCCGATCTACGCCAGCCGTTGACGCCGCCGCCCGCCTACGAATGCAGCAGCGGCGCAGAGTGGCGCAGCAATTTCACCCAGACCGAACACGAGGACAACGTGCGCGCCGCCCAGGAATACATTAAGGCTGGCGATATCTTCCAGGTGGTCCTCAGCCAGCGCCTCAGCCGCGAGACCGACGCCGATCCCTTTACCATTTACCGGTCGTTGAGGATGCTCAACCCATCGCCCTATATGTACTTCCTCGATTTCAACGGCGTGGCGGGCGGCGCGCCTACCGGCGAACCGATCCGTATTATCGGCTCCAGCCCGGAGATGCACGTCATGTTGGAGGATGGCTACGCCTATCTGCATCCCATCGCGGGGACGCGCTGGCGCGGCAAGTCCGAAGCCGAGGACAACGCCCTGGCCGCCGAGCTGTTGGCCGATCCCAAAGAGCGGGCCGAGCATGTGATGCTGGTGGATCTGGGCCGCAACGATTTGGGGCGGGTCTGCGAGTATGGCACTGTCACCGTGCCGACGATGATGAACGTGGAGCGCTACAGCCACGTGATGCACATTGTCAGCGATGTGCGCGGCCGCGTGAAGCCCAGCCACGACGCCTTCAGCCTGCTGCGCGCCACCTTCCCTGCGGGGACGGTGAGCGGCGCGCCCAAAGTGCGGGCGATGGAGATCATCGAAGAATTGGAGGGGACACGGCGTGGTCCCTATGCCGGGGCGGTCGGTTACATCGGCTACGACGGCACCATGGACACCTGCATCACCATTCGCACCATCGTCATGCAGGGCAAGACGTGCCACTTGCAGGCCGGCGGCGGCATCGTCGCCGACAGCGATCCTACAGCGGAATATTATGAGTCCTTGAACAAAGCCAAAGCGCTTTCGGTAGCCGTCAACGAAGCGGAGAAAGGTTTGTAAGCGCATGGGACAGGTCAAAATCTATGGGCTGCGCGAAAGGTTAAACTCAATCAAGCGCCAGCTATCCGATATTGTTCATGGCTGTGTAGTGGAAGCATTGGTCTTCCCAGAGGACAAACGGGCGCACCGCTTCTTTCCTCTGGAGCGAGAAGATTTCTTCTGGCCTGCGGGCCGCACAGATGCCTATACAATTATCGAGATTGGTCTCATTGAAGGGCGGAGTGTGGCGGCGAAGAAACGACTGATCCGGCTGCTCCTTGACCGCATCAATGCAGAACTGGGCATTTCGCAACAGGACATCGAGATTTGTCTCACCGAAAGCCCACCCCACAACTGGGGATTCCGTGGCATGCACGGCGATGAAGTGAAACTCAACTATCGAATCGACATTTGAACGAAAGGATTTACCATAATGAGTGGCAAGAAACGAATTCTGACGGGGGATCGCCCGACCGGGAAACTGCATATTGGGCACTATGTGGGCAGCCATCGTCATCGGCTGCGCTTTCAAGATGAGTATGAGTGCTTTTTCATCATCGCCGATCTGCACATGTTGACGACAAAGCCGACCAAAGAGGATATCTATCAGATCGGCGAGAATGCGCGGCAGATCGTACTCGATCACCTGGGCATTGGCATTGACCCGACTAAGGTGACTTTCTATCTCCAATCGGCAGTCCACGAGGTCTACGAGATGCAGTTGCTGCTCAGCGGCATGGTGACGGTGGAACGACTGCAACAGTTGCCGTCGATCAAAGATATGGCGAGCGCCGCTGGGTTGGAGCAGATGCCCTACAACCTGCTCGGCTATCCTGTGCTGCAATCGGCGGACATCCTTATGCCGCGCGGTCATCTCGTTCCTGTGGGCAAGGACAACGAAGCCCATGTCGAGATCACACGGCAGATCGCGCGCCGCTTCAACAACCTCTACGAGGAGATCTTTCCCTTGCCCGATCCCTATGTGGAGGGGGGTACACTGGTGGGTACCGACGGTCAGGCCAAGATGAGCAAGAGCCTGGGCAACGCCATCATGCTCAGCGACGACTCGAAGACGGTGAGGAAACAGGTGATGGGCATGTACACCGATCCAAAACGGGTCAGCGCTGACATCCCCGGCACGGTGGAGGGCAACCCGGTCTTCGCCTATCACGACTTTTTCAACCCCAACAAGGCCGAGATCGAGGATCTCAAGAGCCGCTACCGTGAGGGTCGCGTCGGCGATGTGGAAGTGAAAGAGAAGCTCTACATTGCGCTGGAGAACTTCCTTGCGCCCATCCGCGAGCGCCGCGCCCGTTATGAGGAGCAGACCGGTTACGTTGACGAACTCCTCTATGAAGGAACCGTCCGCGCCCAGAAAGAGGCGCAGGAAACCCTCTTTGCCATGAAGAAAGCGATGGGCCTCACCGGCGTCTGGAACCGCATCCGCCGAGCGGCAGAGAATCGGCAGAAGAAGCTTGCCAAGGCAGAGGCAAGTGCAGAATGATGAATGAAGAATAAAGAATGGGAGGAGAGATCAGATGCGGTACCCAATCTTTATTGGCTCTTTTGGATTTCAGGCGGTTGACAACAAGATGAAATGTGATGCGTGAGGCGATCAAGGCAACCCTCACGTTTCACGCCTCACGTTTCATCGGCGTCACCCCATACAATCCGGTTGAGCCTCTTTATTCTTCATTCATCGCCTTCCCAGACAAGAACCAACCATTGCATACTCTCTCTCGGAGGAATTTCATGATCGCCGTCATCGACAATTACGATAGTTTCACCTACAATTTGGTACAGTTTTTGGGCGAGATTATAAACAAGACGCCGCTGCCGGGCGGCAGTGCAGCCAACGAGATCCGGGTCTGGCGCAACGACGAGATCGACGTTGAGGAACTGGCCGATCTCAAGCCCAGCCACATTGTGATCAGCCCTGGCCCCGGCACGCCCGAAAAGGACAGCGGCGTCAGCAACGATGTGATCCGCGTGCTGGGCGAGACGACGCCGATCCTCGGCGTCTGCCTGGGCCAGCAGTGTATCGGCCATGTCTTCGGCGGGGAAGTGGTGCGCGCGCCGCGGCTCATGCACGGCAAAGTCAGTCCGGTCCACCACAAGGGGAAGGGGATCTTCCGCAACCTGCCCAGCCCCTTCACCGCCACCCGCTATCACAGTCTGATTGTGCAGGAGCCGCTGCCCGCCGAACTGGAGGCCACCGCCTTTACCACAGAGGGCGAGTTGATGGGTGTGCAGCACCGCACCAAACCGATCTACGGGGTACAGTTCCACCCGGAGAGCATCCTCACCGAGCATGGCAAGGAATTGCTCCACAATTTTCTGAAGATCCACGGAAGCGGCCAGACTCGATGACCCAGGATAGCGCCGGCACGCAGAATGTGATCGCCTACTTGAGCAGCGCGGAGCAGTGGAGCAGGCACGACCACGTGTCGGGTTTTGATGATGCAAAGATTGAAATCATCGACCGCTGGCAGGGGCGGGACAACCTGCTCTGGCGCTTCCGCACGGGGGATCAGGATGGGGTCCTCAAGCTCTTTATGGAAGCGGGGCAGGTGCGCGCCGACCGCCAGTTTAGCGGGCAGGAACGCTTCGCGCCGTGGGGATTGGCCCCGCGCCCACTATGGCAGGAACGGCAGCCCGACGCGCTGCCCCGCCCGCTCCTCGTCTACGCGTGGATCGATGGGGACATCTTCGATCCCGCCGATCTGGGGGGATGGGAGGCGCTGGCCGAAACCGTGGCGCGCATCCACACCGAAGAGTTGGGCGACTATGGCCGCTTCAGCCCGCACCCGATCAACCTGAGCTACTTCTGGCGGGTCTGGCAGGGCAGTCGAGATCCGCTGGCAGCGTGGGTGCGCGAACGAAAGGTCGACGCGTTGGGGGCGATCCTTGCCGAGATGTGGGACGCCGTGGAAGGGATGATGGCGGCGGCGCTGCCGGTCTTCGGTGAGACCGCGCCGGCGCTGATCCACGGCGATCTGGTGGCGGAGCATGTGATCTTCCACCGCGGGCAGGCGCTGCTGCTCGATTGGGAACTCTTCGGCCTGGGCGATCCGGCGCAAGATGCGGCGCGGCTGCTCTTCTTCAACGGCCAGATCATGGACCCGTCGGCTGAGGCGCGCTGGCTGGACCGCTACCTGGCGCGCATGGATGAGCCGGGGCTGGAGAGCCGGATCGAAATCTACCGGCGTATTTTGCCCTTCCAATCGCTCACCTCGCTGCTCACCGGCATTGGCCGTGAGATCGCCAATGATCCGGCGCAGATGGGCGAACTTGAAGGGAGCCGCCCCTTTTTGGTCGAGACGATGGCGACGGCGCTGCTCCACGCCACGGGAAGCCTGCTGGCCGATCCGCTGCGCGAGGATATGGACGATCTGCGCGGTCAATTCGATCATCTGCTGCGGATCGGGGATTGACTTTGTCGGGGCGGGTCTCTGTGCCCGCCCATCTGAATTCTGCACCACACAGGGAGAGAGAGGAGAGGCATGTCCCACACACCGATTCACGAGGCATTGGAGACGATCTTCGCCGGCAAGGGGCTCAGCGCCCAGCAGGCCGACGATTCTATGAGCCAGATCATGCGCGGGGAGGCGACCCCGGCGCAGGTGGGCGCGTTCCTGGCGGCGCTGCGGCTGAAAGGCGAAAGCGTAGACGAGATCACCGGCTGCGCCCGCGCCATGAAACGCAACGCTGTGCAGGTCCGTCCGCAGATTGGGGACGCGCCGCTGATGGATACCTGTGGCACCGGCGGCGATCAGACCGGCACTTTCAACATCAGCACCACCGTCGCTTTTGTGGTGGCCGGGCATGGCGTCAAAGTCGCCAAACATGGCAACCGCTCGGCCAGCAGCAAATGTGGCAGCGCGGATGTACTCGAAGCGCTCGGCGTCAACCTCAGCCTGGGGCCGGAGCAGGTGGCCGGTTGTATTGAGGAGGTAGGCATCGGCTTCCTCTTTGCGCCGCTCTACCATCCGGCCATGCGCCACGCCATCGGTCCCCGCCGCGAATTGGCGACGCGCACGGTCTTCAACATCCTCGGCCCGCTGACCAACCCGGCCAACGCCACCCATCAAGTGATCGGTGTGCCCAGCCCGGCGCTCACCGAACCGATGGCGCACGTTCTCGGCCAGATGGGATCGAAGGCGGCTTTTGTCGTCCACGGCATGACGGGCGACGGCCGCGGTGTGGACGAATTGACCACCACCGGCCCCAATCGGATCAGCCATCTGCACGGGGGTAATGTTACCACCTTTGATTTAGACGCCGTCGATCTGGGGCTGCCCCGCGCCACCCTCAACGATCTCATGGGCGGCAGCGCCGAAGAGAACGCCGCCATCCTGCGCGACATCTTGAGTGGGGAGATCCGCGGACCCAAGCGCGATGTGGTTCTTCTCAACGCCGCCGCCGCGCTCAGCACCGAAGATGGCAACTGGCAAGCCGGTCTCAACGAAGCCGCGCAGAGCATCGACAGCGGCGCCGCGTTGAAGGTGTTGGATCGGTTTGTGGAGAAGACGCGAGGGATGAAAAATGGGTAAGGAGTAATGAGTAAGTTAAGTACGATCTTGGGTGAAGTTGAACGACTTTGCGTTCAACTTCACCCAGAAGCCTGCTTGACCTACTTATTACTCCTTACTCATTCCGCTTACCGACCAACGTACCCAATAACAACAAAGGTTCTATTCGATGCCCAAATACTCAAAACTCGACATCACCAAATACAAAGGACAGGTCCTTGACGAGATCATGGGCTGGAAGCGGCAGGAGGTGGCGCGGCAGATGGAGGAGATGCCTCTGGCCCAGGTGAAAGCGTTCGCCCGGCTGACACCCAAGCCGCTGGACTTCGCCGCAGCGCTGACGGCGCGGCCCGGCGCGAGTATGATCGCCGAGGTCAAGCGCGCCAGCCCATCCAAAGGCTTGATCGCCCGTGATTGGAACCCGGTCGAGATCGCCGACACATACGCTCGTAACGGCGCGGCTGCGATCTCTTGCCTTACCGACGCCCGCTTCTTCCAGGGACAGCTTGCCTACCTCACCAATATCAAAGAGGATCAGCGTAACAAGAGCTACCGCGTGCCGGTGTTGCGTAAAGAGTTCATCTACCACGAATATCAGATCCACGAGGCGCGCATGGCCGGCGCGGACGCGATCCTGCTCATCGTTGCCGTGTTGGGGGATCGGGAGCTGCGCGAGCTATTGGCGCTGGCCCACGAATTAGGCATGGCGGCGCTGGTCGAGGTCCACGACGAGGAGGAAGTGGAACGCGCCCTGGCCGCGGACGCTCGCATTATCGGCGTCAACAACCGCAACCTCAAGACCTTTGAGGTGGATATCGAAACTACGGCCCGGCTGCGCGCCCACATCCCCGCCGATCGCATCCTCGTGGGCGAGAGCGGCATCCGCAACGCCGACGATGTGCGGCGCATGGCCGCAATGGGCTGCGACGCCATCCTCGTGGGCGAGACTTTCTGCAAACTGCGCCAGCCGGAGCGGGGCGCGGCGGTCAAGGAATTTGTGGAGGCAGGAAGACGATAAACCATGAGCCAGGCGCAAGGCGTAACCGTGGACGCGACCCAGGCGCAGACGTTTCTGGCTGCGCAATTCGATCCAACCATCTCCGATGTGGAACAGATCGGCGAGGGCGCATGGTCGCGCTGTTTTGGCTTCCGCCGCGGGGATGAGAAGCTCGTCGTTCGTTTTGGCAACTATGTTGACGATTTTGAGAACGATCAGCGCGCCAGCATCTATAACGCGGTGGATCTGCCCGTCCCGCAGGTGTTGGCGATTGGACCGGCGTTTGGGGGATACTACGCCATCTCGACACGCGTTTACGGCCATCCGCTCGATCATCTCAACTGCGAAGATTGGCAGGCTACCATCCCGTCCACGGTGGCAATGTTGGAGGCGTTGCGCATGGCCGATGTTTCGAAGACGACCGGCTGGGGCGGCTGGGGCGGCGACGGCACAGCGCCGTATACTTCATGGTCGCAATTTCTGTTAATGGTGAACGTTGACACACCAGAGCGGCGCAACTACGGCTGGCGGCAGAAGCTGGCCCAATCCCCCGCCGACGAGGAAACCTTCACCTGGGGCTATGCCCTCCTCCAACAGATCGTGGACGATGCCATTCCGCGTCATCTCTATCACGCCGATCTGATGAACCGCAACGTCCTCGTACAGGATCATAAGATCAGCGGCGTCTTTGATTGGGGTTGCGGCTGCTACGGGGATCATCTCTACGATCTGGCCTGGTTCGAGTTCTGGGCCCCGTGGTATCCCGAAAAGGATATCGCCGCCCTGCGTTCCGCTTTGGAGAGTCGCTGGCGCGAAATCGGCTACGAACCACACAACAAAATCGCTCGATTGCAAGCCTGCTACCTGCACATCGGCCTTGATCACCTGGCGTACAATGCCTGGCTGGGTGACTGGGCTACGCTCTCTGCTACGGCGGAGCAAATGCGCGTCCTGGCGGCGGGGGCGGATCAGCGTTAGACTATCGTTTTCCGATGGCGCGGTCGGTCTTTGCGCTGGCTGTGCATACCCCAGCGGCGTAGCTGTCCCCTCAATTTTCCCGTGGAAAGGCTTGCGAGGCATCTGACTGGATGCAAGAATGCAAGAGATTGGTGACTTTGGAGGGAAAGGGATGGCGGATGTCTTTGTTTTGCCACCAGACAAAGGATGGCTGCATCCCCTGATCGGACAAACTTTGGATAAGCATGGCGCTCAGCCGTTGGTAATAGCGGATAAAGTCTGCCGGTTTTTCATAGCCATAGCGTGAGAAGAGGGGCGCTTCTCGCTGTTCAATGCTGCGTTTGAGGCCAAGCATCCCCTGCTCCACATCGAATTCATGGAGCAGCCTGCTTTCACTCCATATCCACAGCAGATTGGGGGTGGCTGGCGAGAGTTGCTCGATCTTATCACAGACGGCATCCGCCAATCGACGGCTCTCATAGCGTCGAAGAAAATCGATTTGCTCCGCCTGCGTGGAGAGATCGAGACTGCCTGCGCCCGCATGGAACTGCTGCTCCTGCTGTGAGGCGCGCAACCGGGTGACTTCCACATGGAAGGTTGTATGCGTTCGGAAGGTGACAGCGAAGTCGGCGCTCCGTCCTTCCTTGCCTGCGGACTCATAGGCAAGTGCAAACTTCGGCTCCTGGAGGAGAAGGTACGCCGTACGCAGTTCACAGTAGAGATTGTAGGTCTCTTCCAGAGTCTGGCATGTCCTGATTTTTTTGCGAATCTTGCTCTGGTAGGTCTGTGCAAACGCCAGGAATGGCTTTGAGGTTGTCACCCAATCCGCAAATGGTATGGATAGCAAAGATGGCTGATCGCCAAAGAGATCATGCAACAGTTGATGCGCCGCTGCCAGCGTGGACGGCGTCGAAGTCGAAGGCATCCGATGTCGATCAGCCATGTACGCTATCCTTATCTGTATCTATCCAAGGCCGCCACACCCCGGTGAATAATTGCCCAACAGCACAGCACCACGCATCGCACTCGTCCATTTGAGGAACTATCGACAATTATAGCGAGTTTTAGAAGGGTTGAGAAGCTTGATTCACACGTCATTTAACCAGACCAATATAGGAGGTAGCAATGACATCCATTGACGACCAGAATGGCGACGCCGTTGCCGCTAATCAGGGACCATTTGTCGTATCGCAACCTTGTTCCGTATGTCATGGGCAGGGCAATATCAACGAACAGATCTGCGCTGCATGTCATGGCACCGGTGTGGGGCGCTTCTTCCATGGCACGAAGGCCGATCTCGCACCAGGAGACCTCATTGAACCCGGCCATTCTGCGAATTTTGGCAACCGAGAGCGCACGACGACCTACGTCTATTTTACCGGTACTCTGGATGCCGCCATTTGGGGCGCGGAGCTGGCCCTCGGTGAAGGTCCTGGCAGAATCTACATCGTGGAACCAACCGGGCAAATCGAGGATGACCCGAACTTGACGAACAAGCGATATCCAGGCAATCCAACCAGGTCGTATCGCTCCCGCGAGCCGCTGCGCGCAACAGGAGAGGTCCTGGACTGGCAGGGACACTCTGCGGAGCAGACCAAGGCCATGAAGGACGGTCTCCAGCGCCTCCAGCAGCAAGGCGTCGAGCCAATCGACGACTGAAAGCCCGAAGGGCTACTTCTGAGGCGTGAAACGATTTCCGGTGGGAACGATTCACGCTACTCATCTACTCAATAGGTGGAGGTTGCTCAGGTGGAGTATCCTGTGACACCGGATCGACGTTACTTCGTTGTTCGTGGACGGTTGTGGCGCTGTACGAATCCGGCTCTTGCTGAGGATGAGCGACACCGTCTCACGAGCGAGCTGATGCGTCACCGGACTGCGGTGGGGCGAGCGAAGCGCGCAGGGAACGCAGATGGTGAACAAGATGCACGACGCAAAATCCATGAAGCCAAGGTCGCGCTTGGAGAGCGTGGACCGGTGTGGTGGGATGACGATGCTCCAGACTATAATCGCTATTTGGCAAAGAACACACCCTACCGCAGTTGGTACGAGAGTTTGACGAAACAGAACGATGACCAGGGACAATGAGTTGAGGGGCAGCACTCATAGTCCGTCTGCCTGACAAAGGCGTGAACCTGACGTGACCGTGCGGACACTCACCTTGATGCAGACTGCGTCCACGATTGAAGGTGGAACGACGCTGTGGCCACCGTGAGCATTGTCCACTCGAACATGCCCTGCCAATAGGCGTAGCGCGCTTCGGTGGAACCTTGTAGAACCACAGCATACTGATAGCGACCGCTGAAGAACAAGCGACCCCGGCGCCGGCAGCGGGCATCGCCGGCCAGGAAGGTACATTGCCACTCCACGCCCCACCGCCCCTCCAGATTCAACTCAGTCAGCGACTCGATACGGCAGCGCTCCAACTGCTTCAACCCCTCGCGCACACCCTCAACCACCGTGGCGCGGTCCTCGAACAGGAGAGGCGCGCCCAAATCGGTCACGGTGACGGCGATGTGCGTGACCGGATCGGCCAGATCTGGGGTCAGCGTAACGGCGGGGAGGGCCTGCTCGCCAACCTGCAGATGCCATTCGCTGGCATACAAGAAGGAGAGCAGGCCACTAGGGTGGTTGTAGATCGATGCACTGGTGAAAGCAGGTCGGGCACGCGGGCCAGATGTCATAGAACCTCCATTTGCGGATATCAGCTGCCTGTGATCACACCGGCGATGTCGACTAGTACACGACGGCGTAAATAGTTGGATAGTTCCTGTGTACCTAATGAGTAACGAGTAATGAGTAAATCACCGGTCGCCCACTCTGATTACTGATTATTCCTTACTCATTAGGCTTAACCCAATTGTCCATCTTATTTACGCCAGGCTGTACTAGATACATCTGCCGTCCATTGCCGCCATGGGCAGAGTCTATGACGATCTTATCGCCGCTGGGATTGGCACGCGGGTGCAGATCACAGCGCAATGGGCCGGTATAAGCGGGTGGGGCATGGAAGACGCCCAGGTCGACGCGACGGTTGGTGGGTACATGGTAGAGGTAGAGCGCTTGCAACCGTTCATCGCCCTGTGGATAGGTGTCGTTCAAGATCCAGTCCCGGTCGGGCAGGTAGGTACAGTGCCCGTTGAGTGGCATTGCTTCGTTGCCAACGACGGGAACCTCCGCCGTGCCATCGTCGGCGTCGGGAAAGAGATAAAAGGCATCGCCGTGCAAGGGGCGCCGTGACCAGGCCAGGATGTGTTCGTCGTCGCGCCAGATCAGGTGCGACGTATAGCCGGAGTGGTCCACAATGTGGACCTGGGAGCCATCAGCCGCCGCCGTTAGCATACGTGTGTGAAACGGTCCACCATCGAACCGCCAACGGTGGAGAAAGAGAAAGCGCGTCCCGCTTGGGTTGAATATCAGGACGTTGAACCAATGCTTGGCCGTGTGGATCTCGCCGTGGGGATAGGGCAGGGCGGCGATCTGCGCCAGGCTGAGGATCAACTGTCTCTCGCCCGTCTGTAGATCGACTGTGTGGATGCCGCTCTCCGCTGGCGCCAGCACCCCAGCCCACGGATCGGGGATGCCGGCGTAGCCATAGCCAGGGCGCATATCCTCCAGGCGGTGAAAGTCAATGGTGAGGGCGCTGCCGCCCCTGGGATTGAGGCTGAAGATCGGGTGGGGCAGCGTGCGTCGCTGGCCGCTCTCAATGTCGAGTATATGGCTGACGAAGCGTCCCTCTTGACGGTCATTCCAGATGATCTGGCTGTCCGATCCCGGCAGCCACTGTAACATACACCCTGCCTGCCAGCCCCAGGCCCGGCTCTCGCCCAGGTCGATCCAGCGGTCGCCCTCATGTAGATCCACCATACCAATGCGGATCCGGTCATCGGGTCCAGGCGAACGATGCTCAAAGTCGACCGCCATGCCCAGGACAAAGCGACCGGAGGGGTCAAACTCAAGCTTGTCGTAGTAGCCAAACCAGTGAAAGTCAGGGCCGTGGGTAATTGCACGGATCATCGTCGCTCTCCATGAACTTTTTGGAATTGGTAGTGCGTAGTCAATGTCATTAAGTTAAGGAATGCAATGTTCGAAAACTTGCGGAGTTAGCACGCCAGGCGGCTGTTCTCCTGTAGACCCGCACCTGGGGGGGCTAACTCCGCCTTTAATTAATGATATTGAGTGCGTAGTGCGTGTACCGATTTATTCACCACAGCTCCGCCACCGTGTACTAGAGTGCGCCACTCAGCGTCAACTCCTCGGCGAAATGGCAGGCGACCGTCCGCCCACCGGGGAATGCGCGCAACGCTGGCTCTTCCTCTACACAGCGAGGCTGGACGTAGGGGCAACGCGGGTGAAAGCGACAGCCGGTCGGCGGATGGGCCGGATCGGCCACCTCACCTTCCAGGATCTTGTGCTGGCGCTTCGCCCGCGGGTCTGGTTTGGGCACCGACGTCAGCAGCGCCTCGCTGTAGGGATGCAGGGGACGCTGGAAGATCTCCCTGGCGGCGGCCGTCTCCACCAGGTTGCCCACATACATGACGGCGATGCGGTCGCTAATATGCTTGACCACGCTGAGGTCGTGCGAGATAAACAGATAGGTAAGGCCCAACCGGTGTTGCAGAGAACGCATGAGATTGAGAACCTGCGCCTGCACCGAGACGTCCAGGGCCGAAACGGGTTCGTCGGCCACAATAAACTGAGGGTTCAGCGCCAGCGCCCGCGCTACGCCGATGCGCTGGCGCTGACCGCCGCTGAAGGCGTGCGGGTAACGCAGAACATATTCGGCGCGCAGCCCAACCAGTTCCAGCAACTCCTCCACCCGCTCGCGCAGCGCGTTCCCAGACGCCAGTTTGTGGATGCGCAGTGGCTCGCTGACAATGTCCAAAATGGTCTTGCGCGGGTTGAGGGAAGAGTAGGGGTCTTGGAAGATCATCTGCATCTGCCGTCGGTAGGAGAGCAATTGATCCCGGCCAAGTCGGGCAATGTCAACAGCTTCCTCGTCGTTCTCGCCCATATGGACCAGGATCTGGCCCCCAGTGGGCCTGTACAGCCGCATGATCAAGCGACCGACCGTTGTCTTGCCGCAACCGCTCTCACCCACCAGCCCCAACACTTGACCGCGCGGGATGTCGAAGCTCACGCCGTCCACGGCCTTGACATAGCCTTGCACAGTCGAGAACAGACCATTAGTGATAGGGAAGTACATCTTGAGATCGCGGACTTCGATCAAGGGCGGCGCCGAATCCGCAACCGCTGGACCATTCGGTGTCATGCAGGTTCACCCTTCACTGTGCTGTTCGACAAAAGAGATGATGCCTCGATAAGTTCTCAGCGCGCCGACCATCGCCTGACGGCGCGCTGACTCTGGCCTATGCATAGAGATGGCAGCGTACGCGGTGGCCTGCGCCCACCGTAATGTAGGGCACTTCAACGTCCTCGCTGCAGATGGGCAGTCGCGCTGTACAGCGCGGGTGGAAGGGGCAGCCGCGGGGCAGCGCATAGGGGTCGGGGACGGCGCCGGGCAACACTGTCAGATCGTCACGTTCGACGTCAATGCGGGGGATCGACGAGAGCAACGCCACCGTGTATGGGTGTTTGGGATTGTAGAAGATGGCGTCCACCGGCGCATATTCCACATCTTTGCCCATATACATGACCATCACCGCTTCAGCAATCTCGGCGACAACGGCCAGATTGTGGGTAATATAGAGGATCGCTGTGTCGAAGTTTGCCTGCAATTCACGCATCAGATCCAGGATCTGCGCTTCGGTCGTCACATCCAATGCGGTTGTGGGTTCGTCGGCAATGAGCAGCGCAGGCCGGCAAGCCAGGGCGAGCGCAATCATCGCCCGCTGGCACATACCGCCGCTCAACTGGTGTGGATAGGCGTCAACGATCTGTTCGGGCCGGGGGATCTTGACACTGGCTAACATCTGGATTGCGTACGCCCGCGCTTCGGCTTTGCTGGCCTGTTCGTGGAGCAGGATCGCCTCAATGATCTGCGAACCAATCGTATGCACGGGGCTGAACGAGGCACGGGGCTCCTGGAAGATCATGGAAAACTCGCCGCCGCGAATGGCGCGCATCTCTTCTCCCATAGGCGGCAAGGCCAGGAGATCGACCGGCTCACTGCCGCGCGCCGAGTGGCGATTGTAGAGTACCCGGCCGCCGACATTACGGCCCGGACGGCGCACCATGTTCATAATCGAGCGGGCGGTGACGCTCTTTCCACAACCGCTTTCGCCAACCACCCCCAGGGTCTGGCCGCGTTGGATACGGAACCCAAGACCGTCCACGGCGCGCACTATACCCTCGGTCAGGAAGAAATAGGTCTTGAGATCGTCAACTTCCAGAAGCATATCGTCAGTAGTCATGGGCCTCTCGTTGGGCGAAGATCTGGCCTGTTGGGGATGCGTGGCCGCAGGTCTGGTTGTTCCCGGTATCTCGCTAGGCATGGCCGATCAGGTCCTCTGTGTATAGGGGTCTGCTGCATCGCGCAGCCCGTCTCCTAGAAAGTTGAAGGCCATGACGGTCACCAGGACGAAGATGGCCGGCGTCAGAATCCACGGGTGGAGGGCGACCTCCTGGACCTTCTGCGCGTCTTTGAGCAGCACACCCCAACTGATGGTAGGCGGCACCAGCCCCAGCCCCAGGAAGCTCAGGCTGGTCTCCCCAATGATCAACCCAGGAATGGTCAGCGTCAGATGGACCAGGATATAGCTGGCAAAGGCCGGGATCAAATGCTCGCGGATGACGAACGAGGGCTTGGCGCCGGCCTGTACCGCCGCCATGACATAATCCTCTTCGCGCAGCGCCAGAAACTTGCCTCGGATCACACGGGCCAGGGTCGTCCAGCCCACGAACGAGAGGATGATCGTGATCGCCACGTAGATGCGCAGTTGCGGCCAGGAGGGCGGCAGGGCAGCGGCCAGCCCCATCCACAGGGGGATAGTGGGGATGGAGCGGATCAGTTCGATCACTCGCTGCACGATGTTGTCCACCACCCCGCCGTAGTAACCCGACACGCCGCCAAGCACCAG
Organism: Caldilineaceae bacterium; assembly: GCA_019637695.1. Lineage (GTDB taxonomy): Bacteria > Chloroflexota > Anaerolineae > Caldilineales > Caldilineaceae > RI-153. The sequence continues at coordinate 82,343 of JAHBVG010000018.1, forward strand.
GCCAATGATGAGGCTGAGGACGACGCCCACCAGCGGGACCGAGAGCGAGATGCGTCCACCGTACAAGACTCGGCTCAGGAGATCCCGGCCCATGGCGTCGCCGCCTAAGAGGGCTATCGGTCCGGCCTCCGCATCGACGCCAAACAGGTGAAGATCGTTGGCGAACACACCCCACATCCGATAGCGGTCCCCGCGCACAAACAACCGGATCGGGTAGGGCGTTGACGTATCTTCGACGTAAGTACGCTCAAATGTGCTGGTATCGGTCTTGCGCTCCATCTTATAGATGAACGGCATCCGCCACTGACCGTCCGTCGTGCGGATGTGGATTCGACTAGGCGGAATGTGTACATACCCCTGGAAGCGGCGGTTAGGCTCATAGGGCGCCAGAAATTCACAGAAGATCGTTACCAGGTAAAGCGCCACGAGGAAGACCAGGCCCATGAGCGCCAGGCGGTTCTTGCGAAAACGCATCAACACAAGCTGCCGGTGCGTCAGCAAACGGACCGAACGATCGATCTGCTCGTCGGCAGCGTTGCCGGTGGCTGCCGTCTCTTGGGTGGTGGGTGAAACAACTTGTTGGGCCATGCTACTGAAGCTCTCCAAAGCGAATACGGGGGTCAATCCACATCAGCAGTAGATCGGAAATCAGGGTGCCGATCACCGTCAGCGCGCTCAGGATCATGATAAAACTGGCCGCCAGGTACATGTCCTGGGTGATCAACGCCGTATATAACAGAGGGCCGCAGGTGGGCAGCCCCAAGACCAGCGAGACGATGGTCTCGCCCGACACAATGGCTGGCAGTTGCCAACCGATGGTGCTCATAATTGGATTGAGGGCCACGCGTGCTGGGTAGCGCAACACAGTGGTCGCCTCGTCCAATCCACGCGCCCGGGCCGCTTCAACGTAGGGCCGGCTCAGCTCGTCCAGCGTGGTCGCCCGCATCACACGGATTGTGCCGGCTGTGCCAGAGATGCCGATGATCAGCGCCGGCAGCCACATGTGTTTGAGCAGATCGACGACACGTCCAAAGCTCCAGGGCGCGTTAAGGTATTCAGCGGAAAAGAGGCCGCCGGCGTTCAGCCCAAAATAGCGCATCCCATAATACATAAGTACCAGCGCCACCAGAAACGAGGGCAGCCCAACGCCGATGAAGGCGAGTATGGTCAAGATGTGATCGGTCAGCGTATACTGGCGTGTGGCCGAATAAAGCCCTACGGGAATGGCGATGGCATAGGTCAGAATCAAGGAGAAGAGCGCCACGACAATGCTGAGGGCGATGCGCTCGCCGATCAGATCGCGCACCGGCTTGTTCCAGTAAAAAGACTGGCCCATGTTGCCGCGCATGAAGTTGCTGACCCACTTCCAATATTGGACGTAGACCGGGCTGTCGAGGCCGTACTGCTGCTCTAACGCTTTGACCTCTTCATCGCTGATCATATCGCCTTGCGAGCGCAGGTTGTTGACATAGGTTGTGAGGTAATCCCCCGGCGGCAACTGGATGATCACGAACGAAATGATCGAAATGCCGATCAGGATTGGGATCGCCTGTAGAATGCGTTGTAGCAGGTACGTGCGCATCTTTGTCTCTTCTTGGCAGCGTGCCGGCAATCATGGCCCCGGTGTCATCCGACAATGGCGCTCACGTCCAGCAGGTAGAGTTGTCGTCCCTGGCCCTCGTGGTTCGAATCCACGGTTATCCGCCTGCCGTCTGGGCTGAAGCGCGGATGCAGATCGCAGCGCCATTCGCCCGTGTACGCCGGCCCAGTGTAGAGATCGGCCAGCGCAATCCGCCGTTCCGTCGCCACATGGTAGAGATACATATGTTGCAGGCGGTCGCCGTCCGGGTAGGTGTCGTTGAGGATCCATTCGTTGCCCGGCAGATAGGTACAGTGACCGTTTTCCGTCATGACATTCAAGCCCACAGCCTCCACCTGTCCGGCGTTGCGGCAGGCGCCGTCCACATCGCTGTAGAGGTAGAAGGCATTGCCGTGGGAAGGATGGTGTGACCAGCCCAGGATGTGGTCATCGTCGCGCCAGATAAAGTGTGACATATGCCCATAGTCGTCCACCACACGCAGATCGCTGCCGTCTGCATTGGCCGTCATCATGCGAGTGGGCAGCCCGACAGTATTGGGACCGCGCCAGCGATTCAGAAACTCGAAGCGAGTGCCGGTGGGGTTCCACAGCAAATGGTTAAACCAGTGGGTCATGGCGCAGATGTCGCCATGCGGCCAGGGGATCTCCACCATCTGCGCCAGCGAGATGATCAGCTTGACCTGGCCTGTCTCCAGATCCACATGCCAGATGCCAGCATCGGCCGGCGCCAGCGTATTGCGATGGGGGTCCGCCAGACCAGCATAGCCGTACCCTGGCCGCGTGTGGTTGATGCGGCGGAAGTCGGGCGAGACAGCAGCCTTGCCGTCGGGGCTGATCGTATAGACCGGGAACGGGATGGTGCGCACCTGCCCTGTGTCGATATTCAGGATGCGGCAGACGAATTGGTCGCCTTCACGGTCGTTCCACACCACCTCAGCGGTCGAGTTGGGCCGCCATTGCAACATACAGCCCTGTTGCCAGCACCACGCCCGGCTCTGACCAAGCTCGATCCAGCGGTCGCCGTCCTGAAGATCCACCATACCGACGCGGATAACGTCGTCCGCAGTCGGGGAGCGGTGTTCGAAGTCCACCTCCATGGCCAACACATAGCGGCCAGATGGATCGAACTGAAGTTTGTCGTAGTAGCCGAACCAATGATACTTGGGTCCGCGCGTAATGGCGCGGATGGGAGGGTATTCGTCAGACATGGGGAGGCTTTCTGGTTGGCTCCCCTCTCCCCTTTCCCAAGCCGGGAAAGGGGAGAGGGGAATCATCTATGTTTGGTACAATGCTCCGGGCGGGTCACGGACCTGGCGAGAGCAAGGCTTCGTAGTTACTATGCTTGCTTAATGAAGAACTGTTCTGGGTGGACCGGCACAGCGCGGATAGTGCCGAAGCCCCACACGCCCATCTCCGGGACGTTCGTGATAGTCGATTTCAGGACGACGGCCTGCGGCACGCCGACGGTGCCGAAACAGGGCAGATGCTCGTAGAAACGGTCGAAGACGCCGCGCATAATCTGGATGCGCTCCTGCTCGTCGAGGGTGCTATGGAACTGATCCCAGTCTGTGTACTGAAGTTGAACCCAGGCTGGGGGTTCCTCCTCAATATCGGGGAACTGCCCCTTGTTGCGCATCCACATCTCCCAGGCGCGGCTCCAGCCCAGGGCGTTGCCCGGCTCTGAGTTGCCATGCATGACCTTGGGGCTGAGGGGGAAGACGATATCGGAGCCGATGTCGCCTTGCCAGAAAGTCATCGGCAATTCATTGGCCGTCCACCGTTCGGTGAGGAGTTGGCGGTTCAGTGGCTTGATGGTGAACTCAATGCCGATGTCCTTCCAGTACTGGATGCACAGTTCCAGGGTGGGCGGGATATCGCCCTGTTCTGGATCGAACTCGCCGACCCAACTGATGCGCCGGCCCGACGGGAAGAGCCGATAGCCTTGAGCATCCCTGTTGGTGTAGCCTTCCTGGTCAAGCAGATCGTTTGCCTGTTGAGGATTGTAATCGATGTAGTGGGACTCGTCTCCCTCCTGGTAGTAGATAGAGGAGGGCCAGAGCGCCATCTGCCGGGACGTACCCAGGCCGAAATGCACGACATCGTTGATCTCTTCGCGGTCGATGGAAATGGACAGGGCGACGCGCGCATTCTTCTTCTGGAAGAACTCGCGCAGTTCCTCGTCTTTGGGCGTCAGATTGGGATAGATCAGGACCGCCGAAACGAGGGTTGACTGCCAAAGATAAATATTGACCCTGCCCTCGTTGCGGGCCTGGTTGTACAGTTCCATGTTCTTCAAGTAGGTGCTGTGGCCGGAGAAGTCCAGGTCGCCGGAAAGCAGTCGGGTGGTCAGAAGTTCCTTGTCGGCAATGATGTTGATGATCACAGTGTCGACGTAAGGAAGCTGGTTTCCTTCGGGATCTACCTTCCAGTAGTACGGGTTGCGCTCGTAGGTGTGGTGGCTGGGATCGTCTGCCGTACGGATGAACGCAGTCATGCCGGGAAGACCCACCTCGGACGGAATGGTAGATCCCATGCGCATTTTGGCGCCCATAAGCTGAATCCAGGTCTCGAAACCGGCATCCTTCACCGCCTGTTCCAGTTTGGCAGCATCGGCATACTGGGGATGAAACTGCATCCCGTAGTGCTTGGGCGCGTACATGCCAGAGTACTGGGCGCCGCTGTAAAAGGCCTGGTCGAGGATGATCAGCGGTTTGGGGGCGACAAAGTTGAGCTTGAGTGTGTAATCGTCTACCGCCGTCATCTCCATCGGCACTCGATCCAGACCAGCTCGCCAGGCGGCCCCAGGCCCCGCCGGGCTCAACTCACTGTTCTGTTTGCAGTCCACATAGTCAAACAGGCAATCCTGGGTGGTCATAGGCTGACCGTCCGACCATTTCAACCCCTGGCGCAGATGAAGGATCTGTTCCGTGGCGTCGTCGTTGAATTCCCAACTCTCAAAGAGTCCACCGGTGATGCTGTTGAAATCGGGCGCGATGCGCAGCACCAGTTCTGTGCCGATCACGGCCTGTCCATCGCCGAAGAGAGCATTGGCGTTGCCGATGGCGATGCGCAGCGTGCCGCCATACTGCCCGATCTCCTGAACGGGGGTGATGACCTGAGGGTTCGGCGGCAGCCGTTGATCGACGGGAGGTAATTGGCCGGCGGCGACCCGCTCGGCCAGCATCGGCGCTTCCCGGTACTGCGACGGCGGTGCAGCCGGCGCGCCGGTCTGTGGGGCCGCCGCTACCTCAACCGGCGCTGCCGGCGCCTCAGATGTCGACGCTGGTGGTCCTGCACAGGCGGCCGCGGCTGCGCCAGCGACAGCCATGGCCCCCATCTTCAGAAACGTCCGCCGATCCATACGAGACTTGATTGACATCCGCATCCTCCTTGTTTCGAAGTATCCATCACGCCATCTGATTGGATAGGGAGAGAATAAGATCCCAAACCGGTAGCGGGGAGAGTCAGGAAGCCCGTACCCAGGTTGGGTTGACACATGATTTGAATTTTGATGCCAGGTAGGAAACCATTTCAGCAACGTTCATGGCTGCTCCAGCATCGTTCAGGTGGATTCAATTATGATAAGGTGGTTGCCAGAAATTAGCTATCCACAAAGTGGGTTATCGGCGGACCGGACGGAGATCCCGTATGCAACGGCAGAATCGATGAGTTTGGCATACATTGGAGGGCGACAGCTCTCGCTTTTGAAGATCTGTCGATAGCATCAAGGACACTCAAGTGCGAAAGCGGTCCAGGATGCTATTTCAGCCCTGCATGCAGCAATCCACTATACAACTGGTTTGAGGAAAACAGTCGCATCGACAGCGGATTTCAATTTTCCTAAATCCACAAACGGGTTTGTCCAGATGAGAACATTATATAAGGGCAGGTTCTGCCTTGTCAATTGCCTTTTGCTGATTGCTGAAGGCAGACCTTGTCAGTTTTCTATCATGGCAGAGCGCTTGATTGTGGAAGGATCAAGAGGTCGTCGTGGTGGGAGGTCAAGAGGTCTGGCAAAAAGAATAGCCGCTCACACATTCGAGCGGCTACTACATCTAGCGGTGTGTCAACCTCTCACCACAGTGTTTTGTATTTGGGGCGCCCAGTGGGTCTCGAACCCACAACCTCTTGATCCACAATCAAGCGCTCTGCCGTTGAGCTATGGGCGCCATACTGACTTAACAAAAAGGCCGGGGCGGGCAGGACCCACCCCGGCTTGACTGGGGGACAGGGATTCGAACCCCGATTGACGGATCCAAAGTCCGTAGTCCTGCCATTAGACGATCCCCCATTAAGAGGCCAATCAAGCGGGCCTTGTGGGGTCCTACAGGTGCCGAGGCCCAGACTTGAACTGGGGACACCAGCATTTTCAGTGCTGTGCTCTACCAACTGAGCTACCTCGGCAGAAAGGCCGACCCGAAGGTCGGCCCTTAGCAGAGCGGGCGATGAGATTCGAACTCACGACCTTCTCCTTGGCAAGGAGACGTTCTACCGCTGAACTACGCCCGCAAATCTTTGCTGCTTCACTTCTCAACAATGGCTCTATTATAGCCGACAGATTGGAAACGTGCAAATCTCAAAAACTTCAAAATTCTTCAACTTACAGTGGACCCGGTCGGATTCGAACCGACGATCTCCTGCTTGCAAAGCAGGCGCCTTCCCGCTTGGCCACGGGCCCCTATTCTTGGCGCTTCACAAGGTGCCGACGAGAGGATTCGAACCTCCACACCCTGTCGGGCAATAGATCCTAAGTCTATCGCGTCTGCCATTCCGCCACGTCGGCTCGGCGGTTATCGGGCAAAACGCGCCCGCCCTCCGATTTCAAAATGGTTGTACCCCCGATTCTGTCGACCTTTCGGCCTGCCGTCATCTGTCTCAGCCACCCGTTACCGGGCGCTGGCGATTTGTGGATACCCAGGTGTTACCTGCGTTCACCCGCACCGCTGCGACGAGATTCCACCGAAGCGGAACCCTCTCGCCTTGCTCTCAGTCGCACGCTCGCCTAGCCGACCCCATTGCTGGGCATCGCTGGTGGGCTCTTACCCCACCCTTTCACCCCTGACCCGTACACTGTTTCCAACATACCGGCGGGATTCCTCTCTGTTGCGGTTGTAGTCACATCTCCGTTACCAGAGATGCGCCCCCACTTCTGTTTTCGTGGGGCGACCTTCCAGTCTTGCGGACCGGATGAGAGTCGGGAAGTTCCTCTGCTGGAGAAGACCAGCAGCGACGGCTTCTTCCATTTTGACCATCAGTTATTAATCTACAAGGTTGGAGGCAGATCCCCACAACCACAAAGGATAGTCTACTACAGAGGGGATGGGGTGTCAAATTTTATGCGATTTTCGATTTTGGGGAATTGATGATAGGTGACTGGTAACTAGAGATTAGTGTGAAGGCGTATCACATCGCATGAACAACTAATGCCCAGTCATCTATCACTGATCACCTGTCACTCTAAATCTAGCTGGCGCGGCCCTTCGATCCAGACGCTGCCATCGGACCAGTTCTCTTGCTTCCAGATGGGGACGATGGCTTTGAGCCGCTCAATGGCGTAACGGCAGGCATCAAAGCAGCCATCCCCACGGTGAGGGGTCGCTACGGCGATAAGAACGGTCGGTTCTTCGATTTCGCAGCGACCAATCCGGTGCAGGATGCTAATAGCTTTGACAAGCGGCCACTGCTGCATGACTTCGTCGCCGATCTGAGCCATCATCTTTTCGGCCATCTCGGTGTAGGCTTCATATTCGAGGAAGTCGGTGCCTCGCTCGCCGCTGTCCGTAGCTGTGCTGCCGCGCACTGTCCCCGCAAAGGTGACGATGCCGCCGCAGTCAGGACGGCTGACCCGGCGCAGAATATCATCTTGAGAGAGCGGTTGATCGGTGATTTCGAAGAGTTTGGTTGGCATTGGTATTGGGTATTGGGTATTGGATATCGGATATTGGACACCTGCCGTCGGCTGCGGTCTGCGGTCCTCTGTTTTCCATTCCGCATTCCGCATTCACCCTTCCGCATTTCCGCCGGAGACGGGCGGGAGCAGGGCGACTTCGTCCCCATCTTTGAGGATAGCGTCGCGCCTGGCATAGGATTGGTTGACGGCGACATAAAAGGTCCGCTCGGTGATAGAGGCGGGCAGTTGCGCCAGCAGATCGGCGACAGTCGCATCTTCGGACAACGTAAAATTCTTTTCCTTAAACCCGGCGCTCTGACGCAGCCCGGCAAATAGTCGTACAGTCACATTCATCATTCTTCACTCTTTGCTTTCCACTCGCCAGATTTGCCACCTCGCTTCTCCAACAGGCGGATCGGGCCGATGACCATGCCTTTTTCCAGCGCCTTGGCCATATCATAGATGGTCAACGCCGCCACGCTGACGGCGGTCAACGCTTCCATCTCGACGCCGGTCTGCCCTTCACAGCGGACGGTAGCGGTGATCAGTACACGGTTCTCGGCTTCGTCGATCTCAAAATCAACGGCGACTTTGCTCAGAAGCAGCGTATGACAAAGCGGGATCAACTCAGGCGTGCGTTTGGCGGCCATGATCCCAGCGATGCGCGCTGCGGCCAAGACGTCACCCTTGGGAACATCCCCATCGCGGATCGCAGCCAACGTGGACGGGGACATGCGCACTTCACCCTGCGCCACCGCCTCACGGCTTGTGGCCTCCTTTTGGCTTATGTCCACCATGGCAGCGTGGCCGTGTTGATCGAGATGGGTGAGAGAATGGGTCATGGTGTGTCCGTTTGGTGACAAGATAATGCGTGATGCGTAAAGAATTGTCGTTTGGCACCTGCAAACCTGCAACCTGCTCAACGTCCGTCTTAGGTCTGCGGTTAGCGGTCATCTCTACAGTTCCCCAATCAACAGCGCAGAGACAATCTCTCCCGCTGCAAGCGTACCCTCGCGCTGGGGCAGTTCGAGCAGGGCGTTGGCAGTGCGCATACTGAGCAGACGGCTGCTCGATTGGTTGCCGGTGCTGACGGCCACGAAACCCTGCTGCGTATCATCCCAACGCAGAGTAGCACGGTGATACTCGGGTCTATATGAATCGAGCGCCAGAGGCTGGGCCAGCCTCGCATGGAGACGTCTCAGATTAGGATCGGGCCAGCCAGCCAATTTGCGCAGCGCCGGCACGGCAAAGAGATAGAAGGTGACAAGGCTGCTGACCGGGTTGCCGGGCAGGCCAAAGACCAGACGACGGCGGCTATCCGCTTCGACGGTGGCAAAGGTGATGGGCTTGCCCGGCTTCATGCGCACACGACCAAAGTGGATGACGCCGGCATTTCCGAGCAGGGGCTTGATCAGATCGAGATCGCCCATCGAGACGCCACCGGAAGTGACCAATACATCCGCCTCATGCAGACCGGTCTCGATACGTTCCCGCAGTTGACCTTTGCTGTCGGCGGCGATGCCCAAATCCAGTGGATCACCGCCGTTGGCGCGGATGGCGGCCATTAACATGGCGCGATTGCTGTCGCGGATCTGCCCCTGTCCTAAGGGTGTGCCGGGATCGACCAACTCATCGCCGGTGGAAAGGAGAGCCACCCGTGGGCGCGGATGCACAGGGACAGCGGTGCAGCCGACCGTAGCGAGCAGACCAATCTCGGCGGCGCCCAGGCGTTCGCCCGCTTTCAAAACAGCCGTCCCCGCCGCCACATCCACGCCGACGGGGCGTACATCACTGCCGGTACGGACCTGCACCCCAATGCGCACCTGGGTCGTCCCAGTTAGGGAGGCGAGTCGCTCAGTCTCCTCGACCATGACCACTGCATCGGCCCCGGCAGGCATGGGCGCGCCGGTAGTGATGTAGGCCACGGTTCCCGGCTGGAGTTGGAAATCAGCAAACCGGCCCGCCGTCACCTCGCCCACAACGGGGTAAATGCCCGGCCCATCCGCAGCGATGACAGCGTAGCCGTCCTTGACCGATGCGGCGAAGGGCGGCAACGGTTCGCTGGCATGGATCGTCTCGGCGACAACGTGTCCTAACGCGTCGTGTAGATTCACGGTGAATGCGGGCAATGGTTGCGTCTGCGCCAGGACCGCAGCGAGCGCTGCGTCAACTGAGAGCATTGGATAGGGTGATTCCACCGCGGAGTTTCTCCTTGGTTCGGTAGATCAAGCGCGACAGATAAATTCCACTTCGTTGCCGTCGGGATCGTCCACATACAGGGTACGGCTAGCCAGGACAGGATGCTTGCCGCCGCGCGGGCTGTACCCGGCATCCACCAGGGCTGCGTGCTGGGCGTCGAACTCCTCGGGCGCAAGTTGAAAGGCCAGATGATGGAGCTGTCCTTGCCGCGGCGCGCTGGCGATTTCGGGCGGCGCTGGCACAAGGACGATCATCTGCGGCACGCCAGCGTTGCCATCCCCCACTTTGAGGAAAGCGTTGGGCAGCGTGGGAGGCGAGATCAGTTCAAACCCCAGCAGATCTTGATAGAACGCCAATGCCCTGGCTTTGTCGGCAGTCCACAATACGATTTCGGCTAATCCGGAAATATAGGCCATTATTCACCAGTTTGCGCAGCGTGAGCAACGATCCGTTGGATTTCATCCACAGTGCGGCCCGTGATATCTGCAATCACAGTAAGGTCGAAGCCGCGCATGAACATCGCCAGAACGATCTCCATGCGGCCTTCTTCACGGCCTTCCTCAATGCCTTGTTCACGACCTTGTTCAATGCCTTGTTCAATGCCCTGCTGATAGTGACGTTCTTTCTCTCGCGCCAGTGCAGTGATCAACATGCTGTGT
>JAHBVG010000019.1 GCA_019637695.1 Caldilineaceae bacterium
GAATAGCGCTGATCTGCCCTCGCCCCTGCCCGAAGACGGCCCGCTGGATCTGAGCAACCTTTACGCCATCACCAAGTTCAGCGCTGAACAGTTGACCACACGCTACAGCGCCCAATGGGGAAAGATGATGACCTCTGTACGGTTGGCGTCGGTCTACGGCCCTATGGAACGGCCCAGCGGCAGCCGTCCCCGCGCCAGTTTGATCCACTGCCTGTGGATGGCCTGGGCCGACGGAAAGCCGATCCACGTTGCCGGTCCGTCGATCCGTCGCGATTGGATCCACTCGGCGGATGTGGCCCGCGCCGTTTGGATGCTCCTCACCGCGCCAGCATGGCGTCATTCGGTCTACAACCTCAGCAGCGGGATCGCCACCACCTTCGCCGAATTGGTTGACCATTTCACCGTCCACGGCTTGCAGGCCCAATGGGTGGACGATCCCGCCGTGGCGGATATCGCCATGCGTCCCAGCCAGAGGCGCGTTCCACTGGATATGAGACGTCTGCGCGAGGAAATAGGCTTCGCCCCGTCTATTGACCTCGCCGCCGGGATCGACTCCATCTTGTCTGCGCAGGTGTGACCTTCTGCTTGTAAACACTGATCAAACCAAACATAGATTCAGTAATTCACGATTCCATGCGCTCTGGGCTGGTCCGTGACCGGCCTTCACCGGGTCCGTGACCCGGTGAGAGCGTAAATTGTGAACGACTGAGATTGGCTTTTTCCCCTTGCCCACATTCAAAACCACATCATTATGTGATCCCCGCGCTGTGAAGATCACCTACGCTGTGATCAGTGATTTCATTCTAATGACAAGGGGAGACTTCAATGGCGAACAATCGGTACACAAAAATCGCAATGTTATGTGCATTGGTGACAGTGTTGGCTGCCGTTGCCGCTGCTGTGGGCATCTTTTTCCGCGGGAATGGCGCAGCAGTGGAAGTAACCAGTGTGCGCGGGGAATCCTATCTCGTGATTACAGAGGGGATCTACCGCTTCAACTCGCAGCGGATGGTGGCCGAGGGTGTGGGCTGGGACATCTTTACCCTCTTTATGGCTGTGCCAGCGATGCTGATCGCCCTGCCCAAAGTTGCTCGCGGATCGCTGCACGCCCGCCTCTTTGCGATTGGTCTGCTGGCCTACTTTTTCTACCAATACTTCATGTACGCGCTGACCTGGGCGTTGGGTCCACTGCTGCTGCTTTTTATCCCCATCTATACACTGAGTTTCGCCGCAGCAGCGTGGATCGTCTCGACCATCCCTATAGATGACCTGGCCCGACGGGCATCAGCGCGCTTCCCCCGACGAGGGATGGCGATCCTGTGTGTGCTGTTGTCGCTCTTTCTGATCCTCTCGTGGCTGCGCATGATCCTCGCTGGGTTGGCCGGAGATTTTGAAACCGGCGCTTTGCTCGGGCAGACGACGATGGTGGTGCAGGCCATGGATCTGGGCATGATCGTGCCGCTGGCGCTCTTCACGGCCATCGCCATCTGGATGCGCTGGGCAGTCGGCTATCTGCTCAGTATTGTTTTTGTGGTCAAGGCCGTGGCCATGGCTGGGGCCATCTGCGCCATGCTATTCATGGCCTGGGCCGTGGAGGGCGCCCCCGAGGTGGGTTCCTTGATCATATTTGGCGCGGTCGCGGTTGCGGCGCTCTGGCTAGGGATTCGCATGTACCGCAGTTTGGAGCCGGTCGCTGTGGGCTAAGGTAGAGGATATTGCATCTGCCGGGTGCAGTTCAATTCTGGGGCAGGCCAAGTGCCGGGGACTTATCGCCGCGTTTGTAAAGTCCCCGGCACTTTCGCCCCTAACGTGAAATACACCTGCATCCGTCTGAAAAGTAGACAGCAGCGCTGGGATTTGCTTTAATTTCCAATTTGGAAACGAAAATCCTATTGGAAAGGAATAGCATTGAACATGGAGCAGCGGATCTGGATTGTACGCCACGGCAATCGCGAGGACTTTTTGAATCTCAATTGGGGCAAGACTGCGGAACGCCCCTACGATCCGGGGCTATCGCCCGATGGAGAGGTGCAGGCCCGCGAGGTGGGGATGGGGTTGCGCGGTCAGGAGATCCACGCCATCTACGCCTCGCCTTATCTACGCACGATCCAGACGGCCTGCCACATTGCGGATCTACTCGATCTGCCCGTGCGCCTGGAACCGGGGATTGGCGAGATCTTGCCCAACGTGGCTGAGTTGCCCGCGATCCTCTCGGCGGAGGAACGTCTGCGCCGCTTTGCCCGCCTCGACGCCAGCCACTCGCCGCTCTACCAACCGGTCTTCCCCGAAGCTGAGGATCTGGCCCATCGCCGCGCCGGCGAAACCGTGGACCAGATCGCGGCTCGTCATCCCGGCGAGAATCTGCTCTTCGTCACCCATGCTGCGCCCGTCGTCGGTATCGTCCGCCACCTGACAGGCACGCAAGAGAAGATCCGCGTGCCCCTGTGCGCCATCTTCACCCTGGCCCGCAACCATAACGGTTGGAATCTGCTCCAAAGCGCCGACATTTCTCACCTGAGCAACCAGGAAGTCAGCCAGCGCTACGCCCATGTAGGGTGAGAGGAAAGGCTAAGGGTAAAGGGGGTTGCAGGTGGCAAGTTGCAGGTTTGCAATCTTCCCAATCCCCAATCCCCAGTCCCCAGTCCCTAATCCCCAGCCCCCAATCACCAATCCCTCATCAACGCTTCTGCGGCGCGGCGGCCTGAGACCATAGCGCCGTTGATCGAGGCGTTGTCGCGGTGATCGCCGCAGACGTAGCGACCAGGGCGCAGACGGATTGGTCGCTGAGGCGGTTCCAGCGCGCCGGGTGGCTGGGCTGGCTGCGCATAGCGTACACGATAGGATCGGAGGAAAGTCCACTCCTTGGCCGGGTAGCCGAACCACTCAGTCAGTTGGCCTTGCACCCTGGCGCGCAGCAACTCGTCATCATCCCCAGGATCGCCGAGGACGCTGGCCGAGACCAGTGTTCGATTGGCTGGCGCGTAGGATGGGGAGACCTGGCTGGGGAAACAGAGATTGTTGATCGGCCCCACCCCATCGCCGTTGAGGATCAAAATCGGCTCGGAGATAGGCGCGTGTTCTGCCGAAAAGTAGAGACAGGTGACGCTGCGCACGCCTGGGTCCTGAGTTTCGCCGGTAAGCCGCGCCGCCTCTGGCCCTTCCACGGCAACGATCACGGCGTCGGCGTGTAAACTTTCGCCGGATGCCAATCGCACGCCGTCCTCGGTCAATGACTCCACTTTTGTCTGCAAGCGGATCGTCCCTTCGGGCAGCGCTGCCGCCAGTTGGCGAGGGATCGCCTCGATCCCGCCCGCGGGCAAGACAGTATCCCCTTGGGCGAACATGCGAAAGATAAAATCGAAGAGGCGGCTGGATGTGCCCAGGTTGCGATCTAAAAAGATCCCGCCGAAGAAGGGACGGAAGAAACGGTCGATCATGCTCTCTGAGAAGCCCACCTGACGCAATCGTTGCAGCGTTGACGTGGAGGGACGCTGGAAGAGGTCATCCACGCTGCCGCGCTGCACATCCCAGCGCAGACGCGCCACATTTGCCTTATCGAGCAGCGTCCCCATGGGCGAGACAAGGGTAGCGGCCAGATCCGTGGGCCGACGCAAGGGATCCGAGATCTTGTGGAAGTGGCCGCGAAAGCGGATCAGCGCGCCTGGGGTGAAGGCGTGGAGATCCAATGCCGGGTAATTCAACTCCTTCTTTGCCTCAGGATAAGCGCTCAACAAGACCTGAAATCCACGATCGAGCCGGTAGCCATTCACCAGATCCGTGCGTACGCGGCCCCCTACCCCATCGGACGCCTCTACCACCGTGCAACCGATGCCATTCCGGGTGAGGTGACGGGCGGCGCTGAGTCCAGCCAATCCCGCTCCGATGATAATTACACGTTTATCGTTCATAGCCGTTCTCCAAAGCAGTTTAATGACATTTGCGCGTCGATTGGTCACATCTGATAGGGAAAGCATATCATCAACCCTTGAAGGTGAGGAAAACATACCCTGTGGCTATGGTATACTGAGACCATCTTCATGATCACGCCCACGAAAGGATAGCAATCCATGTTGAAATGGGGAATTATGGGTGCGGGCGGCATTGCCCGTGTCTTCTGTAATGCGGCGCGCTTCTCGCAGACAGGGCGGGTGGTTGCGGTTGCCAGCCAGACGCCAGGGAAAGCAGCCCTCTTTGCCAGCGATTTTTCATTAGAGAAGCATTACGATTCGTACGAGGCGATGTTAGCAGATCCAGAGGTGGAGGCCGTCTACGTGGCGAACATCCATCCTCTGCACGAGGAATGGGTAATCAAGGCGGCTGAGGCGGGGAAACATATCCTGGTTGAAAAGCCCATCGGCATGAACTCCACTGAGGCTGAGGCCATGATCGACGCCGCCCACCGCCACGATGTCTTCTTGATGGAAGCCTTTATGTACCGGTGCAGCCCTCAGACCCAGACCCTTGTCGAACTTGTGAAAAGCGGCGTCATCGGCCAGGTGCGATTGATCCGTTCGGTTTTCAGTTTCCAGGCTTCCTTCGACCCGACCCGGCGCACCTTTTCGCCGGAGATGGGTGGCGGCGGCATCCTCGACGTTGGCTGTTATCCCGCGTCTATGGCGCGCCTGATTGCAGGCGCAGCAGCAGGGCAGCCTTTCCTCAACCCAACCGAGGTGAAAGGATGCGGTGTGCTTGGCCCAAGCGGCGTGGATCACTACACAGCCGCCACGCTCAAATTTGAGAATGAGATTGTGGCCGAGATCATCACCGGGGTCACCCTCCGCCTGCCTGTGGAGGCCACCATCTACGGGGATGAGGGGATGATCTCCGTGCCCAATCCGTGGCTTCCCTCCTCCCCCTGCCGGACGGCGCGCCAACCCCTGCCCCTGGATACATCCTTCCCGTCTACGAAGATTCTGCTCCACGTTTATGGCAAAGGGGAGCCGGAGGAGATCGTCGTTCCTGTGGATCGGGATCTTTTTACCTATGAAGCCGATATGGTGGCGACGCACATCGCACAACGTCAGGCGCCGGCCATGTCCTGGGAGGATACGCTGGGGAATATGCGCCTCCTCGACCGCTGGCGTCAGGAGATTGGCCTGGTCTATCCACAGGATCGTGTGTAAGCGCTCTCGCCAAATTCGCACGTAGGGATCTGCGCATGACCGATTCGATTATCGACATTAGCCGCGCTTTTTTTGAGGAAGTCGTCAAGCCGATCTTAGAGAGACATTTCCCCGCAGAGATGGCGCAGACGGCCTTTGGCGTCTTCGGTTATGGATCCGACGCCCTGCGGTTGGACGATGAATATTCGCGCGATCATCACTGGGGGCTGCGCATCGACGCGTTGATGCCCGCCGATATCTTCGAGCAGAAACGTCACGCCATTATGGATACACTGCGCGCGCATCTGCCCGCCTCTTATCGAGGGCACTCTCTGCGCGAGGCGCATCTGGCGGGGGCGGGTCTGGCGCCAGACAATCTGCCGGCCTTCCTGCGCCGCACGATTGGTTTGGATCGGGCGCCACAGCGTTGGGAAGAATGGTTGCGCATCCCCGAAGAGGATATTATCCACATTGTCAACGGTGAGGTCTGGTCCGATCCGCTGGGAGAGTTCAGCGCCATCCGGGATGTCTTCTTGGGCTACTATCCTGAGCCGGTGCGTCTGCGCCGTATTGCGCATTGGTGCCGCTTCTTTTCGGGCATGGGTACGTACGCGCTCAAACGCGCGATCCTGCGCGAGAACGAATTCTACGCCACCACCCGGTTCAGCAATGCCATCCGCCTGAGCATCCACCTCGCCTTTTTGCTCGACAAAACCTACTTCCCCTATGACAAGTGGCTGATGGCCTACTTTGCCAAGCTGCCGCGCATGTACGCGCGCATGGGCGAGTATGTCCACGAAGCGGTGAAACTCTCCACCCCGTGGGAACGTAAACTCGATCTGCTCCACAAGATCGCCGATGTCCTCGACCGGACGATGGTGGAAGATGGCATTATCCGTCCCCATCCTCGATTTGTCATCTCCCCCACCTCTGGCTATCGCATCACCGAACATGCCTACGCCGAGATCCTCCAAAGTCTGCCGCCGCAGATCAAGACCATCGTCCCCGTCTGGGATCAAGTCTACATGGAAGAGTTCCACAGCGGTTTTGTCGACGGGCTGGATCTGGCAACGTGGGATGAGATGTTGCAGTTGAAGGTAGATGAGTAAGATCCTTGACCCGATAATATCATTAATGGTATCATCTTCATGGCTGATATTGACAACATTGTTGCTGAAGTGCGCCGAAACCCGAAAAGAATACGTTTTCAAACGTTGTGCCAGGTGTGTGATTTTTACTTTGGGGAACCACGACAATCAAGTGGAAGCCATCGAGTTTATAAGATGCCCTGGCATGGGGATCCACGCATTAACATTCAGTCAAGTAAGGGGATGGCAAAGGCATATCAGGTGCGGCAGGTATTGAGGGCAATCGATAGGCTGGAGGGCATAGATGACTCTGAACAATGAGAAATACACTTATCGCGTTACATGGTCCGAAGAGGATCAAGAACATCTAGGACTTTGTACCGAATTCCCGAGTCTGAGCTGGCTGGCTGATACACCCGAAGAAGCACTAGCAGGCATTCGCGCCATTGTCGCAGAGGTCGTTACCGATTTACAGACAAATGGAGAGCCAGTGCCTGAACCCCTGGCTACCAAATCGTACAGCGGACGCTTTCTTGTACGCATTCCACCCGAAGTCCATCGCCGTCTTGCCATTGAAGCCACTGAAGCAGGGATAAGCCTCAATCGTTTAGCCAGCGCTAAACTCAGCCAATAAAAGTTGATAGAGAATCTGAGGCCGTAAAATTAGACAAATCTATCCGTCTTTGCTAAAATGGACGCTTGTGAACCGTTCATTTTGACGCAAACCATCGACAATCAGTCGAATTGTCGTTTGATGCATTTGTTGCCAGTACGCTGAAAAAGATCGATCCGGAAGGGGAGTTGACCACATGCCGAATACAAAATCTGCCGAGAAGCGAACACGCCAGAACGAAAAGCGCTATGCGCGCAACCGCGTCTATCGCAGCAGCGCTCGCACCGCCGTGAAAAAGGCGCGTACGCTGATCGATGCGGGGAATCCTGAAGCGACCGAAGCCGTACTCAAGGCTGTGAAGGCGCTTGATGTTGCCGCGCAGAAGGGCGTCATCCACGCCAACAACGCCGCTCGTCGCAAGAGCCGTCTGATGCAGGCGCTGCACAAGGCCGAGGCCGCCGAATAAGTGCATCCGCCACAACCGAATTGGTGCGCGAAAGCCTCCACAGGGCGTGTGGTGGCTTTTTTGCGTTTTGGAATAAGTGCTGGTGATTGGGGATAGGTGGCTGGCACACTCTGTTCCCAGTCACCTATCCCCAATCACCAATCATCAAAAAATAATCACAATGCGCCTGCAACACACAGATCTCACAGCGGGGGGCGCGGGCCTGGCAGACTTCGCGCCCGTGGCGGATCAAGTTGAGGTGGAGGGCGTAGTAGGTTTCGGGGGGGAGCAGCGATTCCCAAAGCAGCTTGATCTTTTCGGGGCTGGCCTTGCGGTCGCTGATCCCCAAGCGCTGGCTCTGGCGTTGAATGTGCGTATCCACCGGGAAGGCGCCCAATCGAAAGCAGAAGAGAAGCACGATACTCGCCGTCTTGTGCCCCACGCCGGGGAAACTTTGCAGATAGGCCTGGGCTTGGGCTACCGGCATCTGGCGCAGATCATCCAAATTGTATTCACCGCGCTCTTGCTTGAGTTTTTCCAGAGTGGCGACAATATTGGGCGCTTTCTGGTTGTACATGCCTGCCACGCGGATGGCCTCTTTGATCTCGTCCAGCGGCGCTGTGCGTACGGCGTCCCAATCCTCGCCGAAACGTTCGCGCAAGGCATAGAATGCGCGCTCACTGTTGCGATCATTTGTGTTGGCGCTGAGGATCGTCCAGATCAACTCGTCCACCGGGCTGTGACTCGGTCGCCAATCCGGTTCCCCATATTCGACCAACAACGCCCCGTAGATGGCTTCTGCTTTCTCGTGTAAAGACACATGCAACTCCGATCTTCATTTATCAGGCATATTCATCATTTATCGCTATCCTGGGGATGCGCGCCATCAACCGGCTGACAACCTCGTAGTTGATCGTCCCCAATTGGGCAGCGACATCCTCGGCGCTGAGGCGGGCGTCCCCTTGCGCGCCGAGCAGAACAACCTCATCGCCAGCGCGCACATCTTTCCCCGCCGCAACGATCTCTGTGATATCCACCATAGATTGATCCATACAGACCCGTCCGCGGATTGGGGCCAGCGATCCGGCAATGAGGAGACTTCCCCAGGTGCGTGGCGCACGCGGAAAGCCGTCGGCATAACCCACGGGGATCACCGCCAGCGTGCGCGGTTGATCCGCAATATAGGTGTTGCCATATGAAACGGTGTCACCAGGCTTGAGATGCTTGATCTGGGCGATCCGCGCCACCCAGCGTAAGGCAGGGAGAAACCCCTCTGGCAGGGATGTCTCGGCGCCGGGGTGCAGCCCGTAAAGCGAAATGCCGCAACGCGCACCATTGAAATGGGCTGCGGCGACGCTTAAGGTTGCTGCGGAATTGGCGCTGTGAACCAACGGTGGACACAATCCCAGCGTTTTCAGCCCTTCTAACAGGGTTACAAATTCCCCGATCTGTCGATAGCTGAACGATTTGTCCGCTTCATCGGCGGTACTGAAATGGGTATAAATCCCTTCGACCCGGAGCGCGGGCAACTCTGCTAAGCGCTGGAGGAAAGCAGCCACATCTTTAGGATAGAGGCCCAGACGGCGCATACCCGTATCCACCTTAATATGGACAGTGATTGTGCGCCCCAAGGATTGGGCGACAGCACTGAATTCCTGTGCTACTTCCAGGTCGTAGAGCGCGGCAGTCAGATCATGGCGCGCCAGATCTTCGGCTTGCCAGCCCGGCACATACCCCATCACCAGGATCGGCGCATGGATGCCCGCAGCGCGCAGTTCGATCCCTTCGTTGACGGCGGCGACGGCGAGTCGATCCACGCCGGCGTTGAGGGCCGCCGGCGCAACCAGGGTTGCTCCGTGTCCATACGCATTGGCTTTGACTACGGCAAAGAGCGTCCGCTCCCGCCCGATCTGTTGTCGCAGTAGTCCCACATTCGTTCGGATCGCGTGTAGATCGATCTCTAGCCAGGTGGGACGATGGAGCGAGGACTGGGGATTGTGGACTGGGGACTGGGGTATAAGCGCTAAGTTAGGGGCCTGCGAAAAGTCCCCGGCACTTGTAGGGGATTGGGGACTGGGGATCGGGGAACTTCCGTCGGCTGCCGTCTGCGGACCGCCGTCTGCGGTCTGCCGTCTGCGCTCTGCCATCACCACCCTGTCCTTTCGCGCAGATGATCCCATGCTTCCTCGGTCAGCCCGGCTTCGCCCAGTTGATTGGTTTTGCGTCCGCCGTGATAGTCGCTGCCGCCGGTCATCAACAAATTGGAGCGTCGAGCGATCTCTGCGAAATGGTGGATCATCTCATCCGGCGATGCGCCGGGTAGGCTACGCCGAGATTCTCGCCAATAGGGGTAGCAGATTTCGAGACCGTCAAGCCCAGCACCCACCATGCGTTCGATGGCGGCGTCGATATCCAATACGCGATGATAAGTGCCGGGGTGGGCCAGGACGGCGACGCCGCCAGCAGCATGGGTGAGTTCAATGGCCGCCTCAACCGTCAGGCTGTAGCTACGGCTCACGTAGACCGAGTTGGGCGCGTCCGCCGCCAGAAACTGATCGAAGACATCGCTGATCGACTGAAAGCGTTCGGGGTTGTGTTTCATGGCAACCTGCGCAATGTGAGGGCGACCAGGCACGCCGCCCGCCAGCGCTAACACTTCGTCCACCGGCACGTGGATGCCATAACTCTGCAACCTTTCCACCTGGCGGATCTTCTGCTCGACGCGGGCATTGATCACCTCTTGCAGCGCGTCTAGCAAGGTAGGGTCCTCTGGGCGGATGCCATAGCTCAAGATGTTGATATCGAGGAAATCGCGATCGCGCTGACTTGTCGTGCTGAACTCGATAGCCGGGATCACCCGGATGCCCAGGAGTGCGCCTGCCGTTGTCGCCTCTGCCACGCCGAGGACGCTATCGTGATCAGTGATGGCCAGGGTATGGATGCCCAGGTGGGCGGCCTGTTCCACAAGGTCGGCGGGAGTCTCCGTGCCGTCAGAGCAGTTAGAATGCATTTGCAGATCGACTGGATAGGGCATTTCTGTTGTCTCTGGTTTCATCTTTGCTGTGGCAGGTTGCAGGTCGCAAGTTGCAAGTTTGCAGGTGACAATTGTCACGCATCACGCCATTCTATCAAATTGATCTCACCCACGAAAAAGGCCCGATCTCTTGGGACAAGATCGGGCCTGGGTAATGACCGACGTTGACTATCCTACGGGATATAGAGGCGTTGGCCCACATAGATCTTGTCTACGTTGCTGAGCCAGTTGGCCGAGGCCAGCGTATTCAGGTTTACGCCATACCATTTGGCAATGCTGCTCAAGGTATCGCCAGCTTTGACGGTATAGTAGAAGCCATAAACTGAGGGTGGATAGGCATACCCGGTTGGTATGATCAGCCTCTGCCCCACACGGATGTGGCTGGTATCGGCGATGCCATTGGCGCGGGCGATTGCCTGTACAGTTGTGTTGAAGCGTCTTGCCAGCACAGAAAGCGAGTCGCCTGCCCTGACCACATAGTGGGTGCTATCCACCGGCCAGGGTGTGCTGCCAACCGTGTAACCAGGAATGGTGAGCCGCTGCCCCACGCGGATATGGTTAATGTTGGCAATTCCATTGGCGCTGGCGATGGCCGTCGCTGTTGTACCGTAGCGGCGGGCAATCGAATAGAGTGTATCTCCCCGTTGCACTGTGTAGTAGAAGCCAGATTGGGTCGGCGCTGCGGAACTGCTTTCCGCTGGGGCAGCGAATGTATACGCTGGGACCAATCCAACTACCAATAGCACAGCAATGATCCCGGCTATGATCAACCGGGGTCCCCATGTACTTCCTTTCCACAGACGCACAGATGCAAAGACTCTCCGAATTTGACGCATGGGGAACAACCTCCTTGTGTTGTCAACGCAAAACCCGATGGAATGATTATGGGAAACTCATATTCAGTTGGCGACAACCACGCGCTAGAAAAATAGAAAGTGCGAACGACCTATCTCTACTTTACTGCGATTTAGCCAGAAAGTCTAGGAGGAATTTCGTTACCTTATCAGCCTCGTCATGTTGTACCCAATGGGTGGCCTGTTCAAAGAAGACCAGCCGGCCCTCGTCGCAAAAATCAATGCTGGGTTGGGCCATGCTTCGATCCAGCGCTACATCGTTGACGCCCCAGAGCATCAGCGTGGGGATGCTGACGCGGCGCGACCGGCCCATTTTTTGTGAATTGCGCACAGCGGCGCGATACCAGTTGATCATCGATGTGAAGGCTTGCGGCTGTGACCAGGCTTCTCGATACATTTCTAAATCTTCATCGCTGAAACTGCCAGGCCTGGAACTGCGGCGCATTATCTGTTTGGCGCCCTGCCACTGGCCGCGGCTGATCAAGAATTCAGGCAGCCTGGGGATCTGGAAGAAGAAGATATACCAGCTTTTCAACAGTTGTCGCGGCTGCGAGCGGAGCGTTTTCGCCATCACCGATGGGTGCGGAACGTTGAGGATGCCCAACTTTTCCACGCGTTCGGGGTAGTGAATGGCGAGCCACCAAGCGACTGCCGCGCCCCAGTCGTGTCCGATCACAAAGGCTTTTTCGCGCCCGGCGGCGTCGATCAACCCCACAATGTCTCTGGTCAGCTCGTCTAAATTATACGCTGGGATCTCCGCTGGTTTGTCGCTCAGATTATAGCCTCGCTGATCCGGCGCCCACACCCAATACCCAGCCTCGGCCAGCGCCGGGATCTGACGCCGCCAACCATACCAAAATTCGGGGAAGCCGTGCAATAGAATTACCAGGGGTCCATCCTCTGGTCCCGCCTGAACCACATGCAATCGAACCCCGTTGGTCTTTACCGTTTCATGCCGTAACATCTCCACCCCCTCTTCCTTCCCTTCTTCCCCCATTACCTCTCCCATTTCCAGCGTCCTTCGCCATGCCCACCCCACGCCATCGCCTTAATCGGATTCACAGCGATGATCGTATTGTAGGGCGGGTCCGTTGTAATATCCCAGGCGTATTTCTGTTGGAAGACGGGATTCAACTCGTCGATCATATGCGGGGCAAAGTGGGCGATCCCCTCGATGACAAAGACATTCATCGGATCAGGCAGCGAAAGACTGACATGTGGATTGCGCTCAATGTTGCGGGCGCGCACCGCATCCGCCTTGGTGACCACGTAAACCGCGCCTTCGTGCCAGACATGCCAGATCGGGGCCAGATGCGCCCGTCCATCGGCGCGAGTCGAGGCAAACCAGCAGCAATCCGCAGCAGCGAATTTGTCGAGCAGTTGCGCAAGGAGTGGATCAGATGTGGGTATTTCCATAGGAACTCCTGGAGTGCGTGATGCGTAATTGGATATTGGGTATTGGGTATTGGGTATGAGGATGGTGCAGCCATCTGCGGTCCGCCGTCTGCCGTCTGCCGTCCACCGTCGCCTCACCCCATCCTTGCGATCAACCGCTCGGTCGCCCGCAACGCCACGGCCCACAGGGTGAGAGTCGGGTTGATGCCAGGGCAGGACGGGAAGGCGGCGCCGCTGAAGACGTAGAGGCCAGGCGTGTCGTGGACCTGCAAATCTGGATCGACCACCGACGACGCCGGATCTTCGCCCATGCGGCAGCCGCCCAGATCGTGGCTGCTGCCCACACCCGTAAAGCGCGGACCACGCCAGGTCTTGGTGGCGCCCATCGCCCGCAGGACCTCCTCGGCCCTGCCTTCCATCCAATCGGCCAGGCGCGCTTCGTTGGGGCGCATGTCGCAGGTGATGCGGATCACCGGCAGCCCCAATCCACTGCGATCCCGATGGCGGGGATCGAGATCGAGGAAGTTGGTAACGTAGGGCAGCGAATCGGGCTGGATGCGCACGACGCCGATATTCTGCCAGCGGCGGATGTGATCCTTGTAGCCCTGGCCCCAGGATGGCACATCGAGCGGCAGCGTCTCGCGGCTGATCTGGATGGGCAGGAATTGGTTCTCCGAGCTAAAGGTGGCGCCGCCGATGAAACCATGCTGCATCGAGTCAAAACCATCCTCGATAAAATCGTCGAAGATGATGCTCTGCGCCGCCGGCCCAGTGTGGCGGTTGAAGACAAGATGGGGGAAGTCGCCGTCCACATGGGCGAACATCTTCGTCATAAAATGTTTGCCCACCTGCCCGCGGTTGTTGCCCAGCCCGCCCGAATGTCGCCCATCGCCCGACAGGAGCAGCAGCCGCACATTCTCGAAGGTGTAGCTGCACAGGATCACCGTGCGCGCCCGCTGCGTATGGCGCGCGCCGTTGGGATCGATGTACTCGACGCCGTCGGTGTACCCGTCCGGGTCGGTGAGAATGCGGACGACGCGGCAACCGGTGCGCAGATCAAGGTTGCCGGTGGCGAGGGCGCGCGGCACTTCGGTCATGCCAGGGTGCCATTTGGCGCCGTCGAGCGAGCCGAAACCGTTGTTCCAATTCGTGTACGAGGTGGCGGGCCGTCCACCGTAGGGAACGCTGTTCAGCCCCACGGGTACGGGGAAGGGGTGCAGCCCCAATCCACGCGCCGCCTCGCTGAAGATCTCGCCCATGCGGAAGGGGCGCAGCGGCGGCATGGGGAAGGGAGTGCGGCGGGGCAGGAAGGGGTTGCCGTCGTCACGGCCCGCCACGCCCACCAATCGCTCCAGATGATCGAAGTAGGGTTCGAGATCATCGTAGGTGATAGGCCAATCGACAAGTGTACAATCTGCGGGCAGCGCGTCCTTGCCCCAGCGTTCGAGGACGCGGGTCAGCGGCTGAAAGTGGCATGGGTGGAAGCGGCGCAGCCACGCGCCGTAATGGATCACCGAGCCGCCCACGCTGTTCATCATCCGCCCCAGCGAAAAGGTCGCCTCGCCCGTATCTTCGTCTGCGTTACGCCGCCAGCGCGGGATCTCGGCCATAAACTTCGGTCCCATCTCGGCGCGGCAGGAAAAGCTGTGTCCCAACTCGTCGGGGCGGAAATCGGCCTGGGTGCGGTAGGGACCGGCTTCGAGCGCCACTACCTTCAGCCCCGCTTCACAGAGGACGGGCGCAATCACGCCGCCCACGCCGCCCAATCCCACGAGAACGACATCGGCGGGGCCGATCGGCGGCTCCACACTGCGCTGCGGATCGTAGCCGGGGATGGACGGCGCGGGCGCGCCGCTGTCCAGGTTGAAGCCCAGATCGGCCATGGATTGGATGATCCCCTCTTTGGTCGCCGGCTCGGCGCTGAGATTCTCTTCGGCGCTGTTTTCCAACCAGACGCCGGGATGGCCCAGCACGCGCCAGCCCAACTTCTCGCGGTTGCCGCCATAGAGCGGATCGGCGAAGAGACCTTCTTGTAAATGCGCACGCAAGATCGCGAAAAAGTCCTGTTGGCGCGGCGTGCGGAAGTTGGGCAGATCCCCACGTTCCAGCATTGCGATCAACCCATTCTGCTGGGGAGGATCGAGATCAGCGAAGACGCGGCCACAGGCGTCAACGGCGCATCGTTCCAGCGCCGCCAACCCAACCCGGTAGATCTCGCGCAGATCCCGATATGCGCCGGACAGCGCCCGATCCACATAGTCCACCACGCCGATCTCCGCTGCGCCGGGGAGGTCATCCGCCGGGAAGAGCCGTTCAAAGATCGCCGTCGCCGTGCGCGCTTCATGGTGAGAAAAGTTTAGGTAGGGCATGGGTGGCCTCGTGAAACGTGATTCGTGATTCGTATCCAGAATTGCGTAGCGCGTAGTGCGTGGATCAACGCAACATTGCCCGCTGTCCGCGGTCCGCGGCTTCTACGCCACCGCCCGCAGCGATCCCTCGACCGCGCTGAGGGTGCGGGCGATGTGATCCGCCGTGTGCGCGGCGGAGATGTACCAGATGCCGCGGCCGATGAGTCGCACGCCCCGCTTCATCATCTCCAGCGTGAAGTGGTCGTAGCGAGCCTTGTCACAATGGATGGCGTAATCCCGATAATCGCGGATCTGATCCAACTCGGTGAAAGACATGTGGAAGGCAGTAGGGAAGCCCTGCACCAGCACCGACATCCCCAATCGCCCGGCGATCTCCTGAATGCCGCCCATGAGATCCGCGCCAACGCGTTCGAGATCGCTGTAGATGACGCCGTTGTCGCGCTCCAATTCCTTGAGCGCTGCCGCCGACGCCGCCATCGAAATGACGTTGCTGTTGAAGGTCCCCGAATGGTTGACATCCGCGGCGAAGCGCGCCATGTACTCGCGCTTGCCCACCAGCGCGGCGTTGGCAAAGCCGCCCGCCATTGCTTTGGCAAAGGTCGCCAGATCGGGGATGACGCCGAAGCGCCCCTGCGCGCCGTGCAGCCCCAGGCGGAAGCCGGTGATCACCTCGTCCATAAAGAGCAGCGCGCCCGATTGATCACAGAGGCGGCGCAAGCCTTCCAAAAAGCCAGGCTGCGGCGGAATCGCGCCAGTGTTGCACATCATCCCCTCGGTCATCACCGCGGCGATCTCGCTCCCCTGCTCGGCGAAGAGCGCTTCCACTGCAGCCAGATCGTTCCACGGCAGCACGATAAACTCATCGCGCACGCTCTCGACCTGCCCTTTGGACATGAGATGGGGGCGACTGGGCGTGCGCGGCGTGGATGCGTCCACCGGCGGGGCCAGGCTGATCAGCACGTTGTCGAACCAGCCGTGATAATGGCCCTCGAAGCGCAGGATCTTGACCCGCCCGGTGACGGCGCGGGCCAGGCGCATAGCCGCCTGCACAATCTCCGAGCCGCTCAACCCGAAGCGGCAGAGTTCGGCGCAGGGGACCAATCGCACCAGCGCCTCGGCTACCTCGATCTCCAATGGGTGTTGGCCAGCGTAGAGTTGTCCCTGGCGCATGGCCGCATTGACCGCATCCAAGACCGCGGGGTGAGAATGGCCCAGCAGCATCGGTCCCTGGCCGAGGACATAATCGATGTAAGCGTTGCCGTCCACATCGTAGATCATCGCCCCTTCCGCCCGCTCGAAAAAGAGGGGAAAGGGCTGCGATTGCAGGCGCACATTGCTGCTGACGCCGCCCGCCATCGTCTGTTTAGATCGGTCCAAGAGTTCTTGTGAGCGTTTCCAGTCGGGCATTGTTGTGCGATCTCCTTTGAAGGATTTTCAAATTGGTGATTGGTGACTGGTGATTGGTGACTGGGGCAGAGAGGATCTCCGCTCCCAGTCACCAATCACCAGTCACCAATCCCGTTTCGTCATCTGCTCACCACGCCGTCCACCCGCCATCCACGAGGATATTCTGGCCGGTGATGTAGCTCCCCGCGTCGCTGGCAAGGAGGACGACCAGCCCCTTGAGTTCCTCCGGGCGGCCCATGCGGCCCAGCGGCACTTTGGCCGAGAGCCGGTCTATGAATTCGGGCAGGCGTTCTTGGATGGACTGCTTGGGGAAGGGGCCAGGGCTGATGGCATTGACGCGGATGTTGTGCGCCGCCCAATATGCAGCCAGATGGCGCGTCAGGTGGACGACTCCCCCTTTGAGGGCGTGGTAGTTGGGCGGGCTGTTGATGGGCAGATCGGTGTAGGCGTCGGGATAGCTGGCGACGACGCCGTACATGCTGGCAATATTGATGATCGATCCCGGCGACTGCCGCGCGCGCAGGTGATCCACAACTGCGCGCGCCAGCAAAAAGTAGGCAGTGACCCCGGTATGGAAGGCGTTGTCGAAATCCGTGGCGGTGGCGGTGTCGATAGACGGGGCGGTGCCGCCGTAGGCGTTGTTGACCAGTACATCAATGCGCCCCAACCGATCCACCACGTCGGCTACAAACGCGGGGATGCTCTCGGTCTCGGCCTGTTCAAAGCCCAGGCCCAGGTGACCTTCGCCCGGCAGCGTGGCGGCGAAGGCGCGAGCCTGGTCCTCGTGGCGGCTAGTGACGACAAGGGTTGCCCCCGCCTCAGCGAGCGCCCGGCTCATGGCCGATCCCAGCCAGCCCGCCGCCCCGGTGACAATGGCGACCTTGCCTTGAAGGCTCAACAGTTCGTAGATGCTGCGTTCGTCGACTTGCATAGACAGATCCTATGGGATGAGGGAAGAAAGATGATGGGACGATGAGATGATGGCGTGTCCCGTGATGCGTGAACGATTGCCACTTGCAACTTGCAACTTGCAGCCCAATAAGTTAAGGGATGCAATGCTCGAAACCCTGCGGAGTTAGCACGCCGCTGTCCTCAGCGCTATGTGCGGCTGTCCTCCTGTAGACCCGCGCCTGGGGGCGCTAACTCCACACTTAACTTAATGACATTGACTTGTAGCCTGCTACACAAACCGCTTCAACGCCTGAAAATCTTCGACCAGTGTCTGTTTCTGACTCTGGTTATAGAGCGCCACGGCTGGGTGGAAGAGGGGCACGACGGCAATCTCTCCATACGGCGTCTGCGCGGTGAGGACTTTGCCGTGCAGAGCGCTGATCTTTTCGCCCTGTTGCGGCATGTCGAAGGTGGCAAAGATGAAGTCCATAGCGAAGCGGCCCAGTGTGGCAATCACCTGGGGTTGGATCACCTCGATTTGGCGCAGAAGAAAGGGCGTATAAAGTTCAATCTCTGCCTTGTTGGGATCGCGGTTGGCCGGCGGGCGATCCTTGACCACATTGGTAATGTAAACCTTGTCGCGCGCCAGCCCGATCCCAGCCAGCAGTTCGTTGAGCATCCGCCCCGACGCGCCCACAAACGGCTGCCCCTTCTTCGCTTCCCACTCACCAGGCGCTTCCCCAATCAAGAGGATCGCGGCGTCGGGGTCGCCTTCGCCAAAGACCATGTGATAGTTGTTTTGAATGCGATATTCGTAAAGCGGAGATGCCGTCAGCGCGCGCGCCTCCTCGGCGATCTGCTCTAGCTGCGTTTTCTTATCGGGTATCAAATCTACCATCCATTTTGGTTAGGGGTTAAGCCAAAACCGCGCCACCAGTCATCACAGGATCTGCGGCACGATCACCTTTGAGCCAATCGCTGTCAAGGAGTCGCGCAGCCGCGTCAGCATCGCTTCATCCGCGTAGAGACCCACAATTGCGCCGCCGGAACCGGCAAATTTGGCGCTCGCCCCACAGGCTCGCGCTGTCTCGACCATCTCCACCTGCCAGGCCGGCAGTTGGTAGATGGTGCGACGCAGATCGAAGTTGGCATTGATCAAAAGGTTCAGCCCCTCCACATCCTGATTGCGGATGGCTTCGCGGCCCTGGGCGGCCAGATCGGCAAACTGGCGCATGGCGTTGACGATCTGCGCGTCGCCGCGATTATACCGTCCGCGGATGTCGTTGTGGAAGCGTTCGGTCGGTTCGCTCAACGCGGCGTGATAGGCAACGTAGAAAGGCGGCAGCCAACCACTTTCCAGCGGCTCATACTCATAGCAGGTGAAGCCAGAGATCGAGCGCGCACACGCCTTGTCGAAGTTCATGTAGACCATGCCCTCGTAACATTGGATCACCCGATCTTGCAGGCCGGCGGCAATGCCTAATTCCTCGGTCTCTACCGAGAGGACAAAGGAGGGCTGGGCTGCCAACGGGATCTCCACCGCGTAAAACTCCATCAGCGCGCGCATGGTCGCCGTGATGATACCGCTGGAACCGGCCATCCCCACCTGTTGAGGAATACTGGAACTGTATCGCACCGAGAAGTTGCGGTCATGCAGCCTGATCCCCTGCGCCTGGCAATAGTCGACGAAGCGCTTGATCGTGGCCTTGATCAGCCGGATGCCGCCATAATAGCCATGAAGCTGCACATCCTTTGCCAGATCGTGGATAGAACGGAAGCGGGCGCGATCATTTTCGGTCAGCACGATCTCCAACGAATCCCATTCGTAGATCACCACCTCGGCCCAAAAATTGCGCACGATGATCGAAATCGTCTTGCCGTTATAGCCATCGGATGGGTTGCCGAGCAGACCGGCGCGGGCGTAGGCGCGTTTACGGATGATTTGCATGGAGCAATTCCTCCAAATAGCAATGGAGATCCGGACCAAACTTCTCGTCAGCCAGGGCAAACTCTACAAAGGCGCGGAAGTACGATTCAAAATTGCCGATGTCGTAACGCCGTTCGTCCTCGCGCAGGCACATGCCGTAGACCTTGCCGCCCTCTTTGATCATCAGGCGGATGGCGTCGGTGAGTTGGATTTCGCCGCCTTTCCCCGGCTCGATGCGATCCAGCGCGTCGAAGATGGCAGGGGAGAAGATATAACGGGCGGCAATCGCCAGGTTGCTGGGCGCTTCCTCGCGCGATGGTTTTTCGATCACATCCGCCAACTCGAAGAGATCGCCCCGCTCCTTGGGCTGGGCGACGCCGTAACGATGCACCTCGTCCATTGGGACTTCTTCAAAGGCGACCACAGCATCGGCCTTCTTCTCGATAAAAGAAGCGGCCATACGCCGCACCACATCGCTCTGCGCGTTCATTCCAATGATCGAATCGCCCAGCGCCACGGCGAAAGGACGATCCCCCACGAAGGGCTGCGCGCAGAGGACGGCGTGGCCCAGCCCCAATAATTGACGCTGACGGGTGAAAAAGTAGCGCAGCGGCGCCCGCTCAAAATCAAGCTCCGCCAGCAGATCCTCTTTGCCGGTCTCGCGCAGGATCTCGATTAACTCGTGGTTGAGGTCGAAATGGTTCTCAATTGAACTTTTCCCCTGCCCCGTGATAAAAAGAATGCGCTCCATACCCACGCGCGTCAACTCTTCCACCACATATTGCACCACCGGCTTGCGCCCCACCGGCAGCATCTCCTTGGGTTGTGATTTCGTCGCCGGCAGCAAACGGGATCCATGTCCGGCTACAGGCACCACGGCAATGTTAATTTCCATAAATTCTAGCGACTCTTTCTAAACAGAAATGGTTGAACAATTCACCCAATTATAGCGATTCTGTGTGAATTATCAGAATCCGCTTGAAACGGGCATTGAAACGTCCGCCAAACGGAGCGCATGACATACTGAGCGCAGATGCCGAAGTGGCTAGCTGGCATCTCTCACAGTTCATTCTTCACTTTGATACTTGAAAATGGAGGTTTTATGTTGCGACGGTTCTTTGTTTTGTTCTCTCTGGGGTTGATGGTTCTGCTTGCCGGGTGTGGGCCTGTTCGGGTTCCGCTGTTGCTACCGACACAGGGGCAGATACCAGCCCTGGATGCAACCTGCCCTGTGCCAACCGGGGATCTACAACAGTTAGCCGTGGATCGCGAAGGCTATTGTCTGTTATACCCCGCCGGGTACATCGTAGAGCAGCCCGCGGATGGCATCACCGTGTTGGTGATGGACGGTCTTTTGGACGCCGCCCATGCCCACATCAACGTTGAGGATGCGTTGGGCCGCACCGCCGAGGAGGTCGCTACCGCGCTGGTGGATGAATTCAACCCGCTGGGTTTTGAGCTTGAGATTTCTCAGGTGAATGTCGCCAATGAAACAGGCTTTATGGTAGACAACGTCCCCGGCCAGGATCTCAACCGGCAGCTTTTCGTTGTCCACAACGGGCGGCTCTACAGCTTCCTCTTTGCCCCGGCGGATGTCGAACGCGCCGAAGTCCAAGCGCAGATGGAGGATCTCTATACGACCGTGATCGACTCATTCACCTTCATCGCGCCGACCGCGCCAACGGGTCTGCCGCGTCCATGAGGTTAAGGATTGGGGATTGGTGACTGGAGGTTTCGCACGAACTTGGATACGGGTGACTCCCAGATTGGGGGCGCAGCGGTCGGGTCCGGGACCCGACCGCTGCCGGTCACGGACCGGCGAGGAGCATTCTCACCCCAAATTTGGGACGCGCTCCCCCCTGACGTAAGGCTTTGCGTACTTCATCTAATCTACGTACGTCTGCAAGTGTCAGGTATGGGGACCAACCTTCTTCTTCGTAGATAAGTTCAACATCTACTTCAGCAGCGAATCTACCCTCATGAACTAACTTTGTTACCAGACGCTTCGTCATTATTTCCGCCGTAAATAATCTTCCGACCAACGTTCCGGATCAGGACGGTAGGCTGTTATCAGAACCGCTGGTGAATCTACCCCTTTAGGAATATCTCACTCTGTATCTGTTCTACGACCTGGCGCAGTGTGTTGTAGGGCACCGCACCGGGGATTAGATATTTCTGCTCGAAGATCAAGGCGGGGACGCCTTGCAGACCGTATGTGCGCGCCATGTCGATGTCCTCATTGACCTCTGCCTCATATTGAGAATCGTCCAACGCAGCCTCGAATGCTGTCGCATCCAGCCCGACGCTTTGGGCAAGATCACTCAGCACGGCGCGATCCTCGATGTTGCGGGCTTCGAGCCAATACGCCCTCAGCACAGCGTCGTGGAAGGCGTTGCCCTTGCCCTTCGCCTCTGCGTATTTCACGCCGATCAGAGCAGGACGGCTATCAATGCCAAAGGGACCTGGGTTCATCTCGACGCCATATTGCTCCCGCGCAGTGGCGTAGAGTTGAGGGCGGCTTGCCTCGATCCTGGCCCGATACTCCGGCGGGATGGGTGGCCCACCTTTGGGGCGCAGTTCAAACGAATGCCAGTTGAGGTTCACCGCATGGGTGCGTTCTAGCTCCGCCAGACTGACAGAGACGAGGAAGCACCACGGTCAATTAAAGTCGGACCAGACGTCGATCTGGACGGGCGTGGTTGTCATTTCCATTTCCTTTTTGAATGTCGATAGGGCGCGCCCACGGCGAATC
Organism: Caldilineaceae bacterium; assembly: GCA_019637695.1. Taxonomy (GTDB): domain Bacteria; phylum Chloroflexota; class Anaerolineae; order Caldilineales; family Caldilineaceae; genus RI-153. The sequence goes on from JAHBVG010000019.1 coordinate 21,878, forward strand.
CGTTTGTTTCCAGCCATGTCGGGTCAGGACCATGCCAGCCGAAGCGATCAAAATCGACCCGATCTTCAGCGTCAAAGCGGACGCCTTCTTCTTCCAGCCGGTGGCGTTGCTCCATCGTACCCGATCCATCGGCGCGTGGACTAATCCGGCCTCCGCTGTTGATCACTCGCTGCCAGGGGACATCGTTGCCTTCGGGCAACCCGGCCAGCGCGTAGCCCACCATACGCGGAGTACAGTATCCCTCGATCCATGCAATCTGTCCGTAAGTTGCCACCTGCCCGCGCGGGATCTGTCGCACGACGGCCAGAATGCGCTGGTATACAGGTTTGGAGAGAGGATCGTTCATGCCGTTCACGAAACTGTCCTGGTTTGCAGATCTAAAACGTGAAACGTGATCTTTTGCCATTCACTCTTCACGTTTCACTCTTCATCTTTATTTTACCCCACGCCGACCCAAGTCGAACTTAATCGATCTGATAATTTATCAATATCGGCCATCTCTCGGTATGATAAAAGGCATTCGTAAGGATCTGGTTTGTGTTTTGCATCTGTAGTGTGTTCTTATTTGGAGATTTGACTGCATGGATTTATTGCGACATGTGCGGATGTGGATGCTGATTGGCATCCTCGTAGTAGCGGTGGCGGCCTGTACGCTGCCCACTGAACGCTGGGGAGAATCGTCGAGAGAAGTCGTTATCATCCCCACCCCAGCATCCATGGCCCGGCAGCTTATGCCTACCTTTACGCCGACGCCGACACCCTTGCCCAATACGCCCACAGCAACGCCGGAGGCCACCCCTTCCCCGACCTTAGAAGCTACCCCATCGCTGACCCCGCTGCCCCCGGTGATGGCTGCGGCGCTGCCTGATACGCTACAAAATTTCGAGCAGATCGGCCACACCTCGCTCGATGCTATCGGTTGGCACGGTGGGCTGGCGTTGGCAGATCGCTGCGCCTACGTGGGCAACCGCCGTTCGGGCCACATCGCCATTGTGGATATCACCAATCCGGCCCAACCAACACCGATTGGGCGCATCCCCATTGGGCGAAATACGGAACCGGTGGAGCTGCGCACGATCCCCGCGCGCAATTTGCTGGTGGTGGCGGATGTGGTAGCAGCGCCCCATCTGCGCACATTTGACATTACCGATTGCGCCAACCCCCAACCGCTGGCGTCGATGACGTTGCCGGCGCCGGCCCACGAGTTCTATCTCTGGCAGGGTGGGGAACGCGTCCTCTTCTTCGCGGCGACCTTTGGCGGTCCCCCCGATATGGTGGTAGTGGATCTGACCTACCCCGCTGCGCCGTATGAAGTTGCGCGCTGGTCCGCCCGCGACATCGGGTTGCCTGGACGGTTGCATTCGCTGACCGTCTCGCCCTCGGCAGATCTCGCTTACCTGGCCTTGTGGGATGGCGGTTTTGCCATGGCCCAGTTGGATCTGCCCCAGGTGCATGTATTGGGAAAGGGTGAGATCGGCGCGCCAATTTTCTGGTTCCCCAATACGCATTCGGCGCTGCCTCTGACCGATCCGCGCTATGTCTTGCTGACCTCCGAGATCTACAAATGTCCCTTTGGCGCGATGCTCATCGTCGATGTGGCCGATCCGGCAGCGCCGCAAGTGATCTCCTCGTTCAGTCTGCCCGAAAACCGCTGTGACAACCTCCCTGCGGCGGATGCTGTCTTCACCGCGCACAATCCATTGCTCGTGGGGGATCTGCTCTTTGTAAGTTGGTACGCCGGCGGGTTACAGGTCCTCGACGTGAGCGATCCGGCCCATCCACAGCGGGTGGGGCAGTTTTTGCCTGGGCGGGCTGGGGCGGCAGCGCAGAGTTATGTCGGGCGCTATCCGGTGCAGACGTGGAGCTACCCGATCCTGCGCGAGGGTCTGCTCTATGTGGTGGATATTCAAAGTGGATTGCACGTTGTGCGCTATACCGGCCCCAAAGCGGAAGGGTTGGCTGGCGTCGCCCACCTTGAAAGCAATGTGACGATGCAGCCGTGAGCGTGATCCTCCAAACGCGGGGAAGTAGTTGCTGCTTAGGCTCTGGGACGGTCCGTGACCGTCCCAGAGCCTATAAAATCGTGAACTATTGAAAATCGATTACTCCACAGGTTTCGCCATGTAGATATCGGGTTTGCCGCGGCCGTTGGCGTCGGGGATGACGCCGATGATGGTGTAGCCCATCTTTTGGTAGAAGCTGTAGGGATGGTCTTTGAAGTTTTGAATGTCGCGGATCTGCGTCCATGTATCCACGTAGAGATCGGCGTTGGCGAGCGAGGTCATGTTGTCCACGTCGTCGCTGCCCAGTTGGATGGTGAGACCGCCGCGCGCTTTCACCTGCGCTTCAAAATCGCACACCAATGCCCGTCCGATCCCCTGGCCTTGACGCTCCGGTTTGACCGCCAGCGGATGGAGTTCCCAGACGTTGCCTCCATACTCAGGGATGCCGCCAATCCAGCCCACCACCTCATCGCCGTCGAGCGCCATGCGCGCGATCCGATCCGGGGCCAGCATTTCCTCGACTTCCTCGCGCGCCTCCGCCATCGTCCCCCAGGAATTGGGCCAATGTTCGGCGAACGCCACGTTCAACAGCCGCGCCGCCTGTTCCCGCGCGTCAGTCATCTCCATCCGCAGCGTCACAATTTCGATTCCGGACATAGCAGAACTCCTTCACATCAGAAAAGAGATTAGAACACAGATTTCACAGATGAACACAGGTTTCCCAGAGATTTGGACACGGATTTGCAGGATGTGCAGGATTGCAGACGGTGATCCCCGCTCAGGCAGCAAGACCCGCCCGGTTGCAGAAAACCTGGCAGGTCGCCAGAAATTGGATCACAGATGGCACAGATGATCACAGATTTCCAGAAGGAATGGACACGGAGTTTCAGGATTACAAAGGTGCTTCCCGGTTCTCAATACCCAATATCTAATATCCAATACCCATTATCTCGCCATCTCCGTCCCAGTCACTAATCCCTAGTCACCAGTCACCCTTCCCTCAAAACTTCAAATGCACCACTGCGTCCAAATTGCGCGGATGGTCGGGATCAAGCCCTTTGTGGACGGAGCGGGTGTAGCCGAGCAGTTGCAGCGGCGGCAGGTAGAGGACGGGCAGCGCCCAATCGGGCAGTTGTGGATCCAGCGAGAGCGTCCACGTGGCGGCGGCGTCCCCGGCGAAGCTGAGGGCCAGGGTGCGCCCGCTCAGATCGATCATCTCGCGCAGGAGCTGTTCTTCGTAGCCGTGCGCCTGCCCGGAGAGGACGCCCACCACCAGCGATTCCTCGTTGACCATCGCTTTGGGACCGTGGCGGAATTCCAAACAGTGGAAGCTTTCGCTGTAGCTCAGGGACATCTCCTTCATTTTGAGCATGGCTTCGCAGGCGATACCGTATTGCAATCCTGACCCCAGGAAGAAGAAGCGTTGCAGCGAATCGTCGCGGCCCAACCGATCCATGAGGGCGCTGTTTTCGTTGAGGAACCGGCGTCCCAATTCAGGCAGCCGGGCCAGCGGGGCGGTTTCCTCGCCGCCGACGGCCGCGGCCAGGGCTTGCGCCAGCAGCAGCATTGTGGCAAAGGATCGGGTCTGGGCGATGCTCTCCTCTTGGGCGGCTTCGGCCAGCAGCAATTGATCGCACATCCGCGCCAGATCGCTCTGCGGGTAGCAGGTGATGCCCCACACGGCGCGTCCGCCGCGGCTGCGGAAGCGTTTTACCGCTTCCAGCGTTTCGGTGGTCGTCCCTGAGCGGGAGACAGTGAGCAGCAGCGTGCGCGCCGGATCAGTTGTCGTCAACTCTGGGCAGAGGACGATCTCCGACGCAGGGTAGGCGCGGGCGGGCCGGCCGGTCAGCTTTTGCAGCAGCGCAGCCGCGATCTGGGAGAGATAATAGGTCGATCCACAGCCGGTGACCAAAATCTGGGATGGCGCAAGTTCGGCCCACGCCGACTGCACCGCCGATTTCTGCCCTTCAAAGACGCGCAGCGCATCGGCCCAGGCTTCGCTCTGTGTGGTGATCTCGCGATAGGTATGTTGACCGTTCATGGGAAATGTCCGTTGGTGGGTGGTTGATGTAAAAAGTAGTGTGTAGTGTGTGAACGGACTACGCACTAAATTTGAACGAAATCGTTTCCAAGCGTAAAGACCAAAGCCCCTACCCACGCCATTATCAAAACTGCGGCAGATAGTCCGCCTGCGCCTGGACAAGATCTGCCGCCAGCGCCCGCGCTGCGTGGGGACGGCTGACCGCGCCATCCATCATGAGCGCTTGGGCCATCAAGTTGAGATCGCCGGTCAGGGCCGCGTCCACGGTGACTTCGGTGACGGCGGCGCGGTGACCAATCTGGTTGCGCAGGGGCAGCGGTACATCCCCGACCGAGAGGGTGTGGACGCCATTTTCGTCGATCAGCGCCATTGCTTCAATGATCGCCTCGTCCGGCACGCCGGGAACGCGCCCCGCATTGGGCAGGTTGGCCGAAAAGATGCCGCTGCCCTGTCCCTTCAAAGCTTGAAGGATGGCGACCAACTGCTCGTGTTCACCTGGCGCGTGGTTGAGGATCTCGACGTTGAGCGCTTCCTCGCCGCGGGCAATGCGCGCCATCCGCGCAGAGGATCGATCCCCCGCCTCAATTGTCCCCTCAAAGCTGAAGGCGTCGACGCCAGGGGTGCGCCCGTAATAGGCGTCCTCGCGGCAGAGCGCCGGGAAGAATTCAGCCACATGGCGATCCAACGGCGCAGGGAAGGCGCCGTAGAGGTGATAAAGCTCCCAGCTCAGCGCGCCGTTGCCGCTAAAGGCGTAGCCCACGTTGGCGGCGTCCTCGACCATCTGCGCCCGCACCCGTTGCGAGCCAAGCGCCTCCTCGATCAGCGGCCAGGCGTTGCGTCCTCTGTGGCGGAACTCGGTGATCCATGTGCAATGGTTGACGCCGACCACGGTGATCGATGTCTCATGCAACGGCAAACCGGCGATCTCGGCCAGGTAGGATTGGGTATGGTTGACGCCGTGACAGAGGCCGATCACGGGCGCGCCCGTCGCCTTGCGGATGGCGCGGGTGATGGCGGTCATAGGGTTGGCGTAATTGACGAAGAGCGCGCCAGGGCAGAGATCCGTCACGTCCGCGGCGATGGCGACGGCCAGCGGTACATGGCGCATGGCCCGCGAAATGCCGCCGGGCAGTACCGAATCGCCCACCGGTTGGTAGATGCCGTGGCGCCGCGGGACAAAGACATCCTGCTCCCAGGCTCGGCGACCGCCCACGCCGAAGGTGCAGACCACGGCATCGGCGCCGAGCAGCGCGGCCCGTCGATCATCTGTGGCGGTCAGGTGGACGGACGCGCCGGTATGCGCCACCATCCGCCCTACCACGCCGTGGACCACGGCCAGGTTCTCGGCGCTGACATCCACCAGATGCACGTCCCATTCCCCGCCGCTGAGGATCATATCGGCGACGAGTCCCTGGGTAAAGGAGACGCTCCCCGCGCCGATGAGGACAACTTTCATAACCGTTCACTTTCTAGTTGAAATTGAATTGGTCAACGACATGGTGGAATCTGTAGGTGCGGGCCGACCGCTGCGGTCGGACTGCAACCGCACGTTCACCTGTAGACGTGCGGTTACAAACCGCACCTACGTTTCATCATCTTCCTGATCAATACAAAATTTAACGAAAAGAGGCAAAGGCGCAGAGTCCAAAAATCGCCCAATCTCTTAATCGCCTAATCTCAGCAGAGAGCGGAGAGTCGCCCAATCACGAAGATCGCGCGCTCAGCCCCGGATACCAGCGTTCGGCGTTGGTTCGATAGAACTTCTCCAGCACCTGGGCGGGGAGGGCGATCCCGCGCGTGGAGCGCCCGCGGATCGTCATCTCATCCCCGCGCTCGAAGTAGGCGAAGTGGGTCTGGTAGGTCTCGCGCAGGGATTGGATCGCCTGCGCACGTGTCTCGGCGTCCATCTGCGAAGGCGGCGTGCGCATGACAACATCGGTGCCAAAGAGGATGCGATCAGCATAGTCGATGAAGAAGTGGCGCACCTTGTCCGAATCCTGAATGGCGATGTCGAGCAGCCGCGCCGAGATGTCCACGGCGAAGTTGGGGAAGCGATCCAGCCGGGCCGCTACCTCGTCCACATCGTATTCAAGGCTGCCAAAGTGGGCGCCGACGACGCGCAGATCGGGGTGTTTTTCGATCATGTGGTCGCGGGCTTCCATCAAGCGGGCGTGGGATGGAAACTCCGGTTTGTTGTACATGTGCCATTCGGGGTTGCGGCTGTAATAGCCATAGTGCGGGTTGTCTTCGTTCAGGGGTTGCCAACAGGCAAGCGGTTCGGCGATGTGGGTGAGCAGCGTACGTCCACGCCTGGCAATGTGGTCAAAGATGGGATCGAGCAGTGGATCATCCACCATAAAGAAGTCGCCCGCTGGATTCTTCACCTCCATGCCGACATTCTTCCAGACTTTGCAGGCCACCGCGCCGGCGTCAAAATCTTGATCGAGCCGGGCAATTACCTTGTCCACATAGTCGGGATCGTCGAACCGGGGCAGGTCAAAGGTCGTACACCAGCCGAAACGGTGCGGATAGCGCTCGGTCAACCGGCGGTAGCGTTCGGCCTGAGCCGACCAGTTGCGCCACTCCCCCTGCTCGTGGGCAACACAGATGTTGAAGAGGGTGAGGTCAAATTCTTCCAATAGGGCCAGCAGATCGGGATGATCGTCGCCATAGTGGATGTGGGCGTCAATGATTGCCATGAGAGTCTCCGCTCAGTCATGAGAGAATGATCCACGAAGCCAAACGAAGTGATACGAAGGGCAGAGAAAAGCCTGGTATTCCTTTGTGCGTCTTCGCGGATCAAGGATTTTAGATGGGTGTATGATTTTGGAATTAAGACAAATGAACGGAAATGGTTGCTTTAATGATGGAAAGTGATGACTGGCGGTTACTATAGGGCGGATAGCTCCCAGTGTCAAGTCAAATTTTGATATTTTGATGACGGTTTTGCTTGACAACTCTAGTAGAGCGGTTTAGAGTCAGGGGCAGTATCTATTCCCGTTAACATGGACAAAAAACGAATGTATTGTTCCAAAGGGTGCAATACGTTCGTTCGTCGTCCTCCGTCTCTTCTCAAGCAAAGGAGACAGCGTATGCTCGCGCTCAACGAAATCATCCAGCGGATCTTGCGTCTGCGCGAGGAGGGCAGGGCGCGGATCACGCTATTGGCGGCCTGTCCGAATTCAGCGGCGGTGCTGGAGGCGGCTGTGTTGACGGCGGCGCGCAACAATCTACCCATGCTCTTTGCCGCCACGCTCAACCAGGTAGATCGGGATGGCGGCTACACCGGCTGGACGCCCGCGCAGTTTGTGGCCGAGATGCAGCAGTACGCCGCCAAGTACGCATGGGACGGTCCGCTTTACCCGTGCCTCGATCACGGCGGACCCTGGCTCAAGGATGCGCACACCCGCCAGCGTCTGCCCCTGGCCGCGGTCATGGCCGAGGTCAAGGAGAGCCTCAGCGCCTGTCTGCGCGCCGGCTATCAACTGCTCCACATCGATCCCACGGTGGATCGCACGTTACCGCCGGGCGCGTCTGTCCCCATTGAGATGGTGGTGGAGCGGACCATCGAGTTGATCGCTTATGCCGAAGCGGAACGCGAGCAATTGGGCCTGCCGCCGATTGCCTATGAGGTCGGCACCGAGGAGGTCCACGGCGGGCTGGTAGACATGGACAATTTCACCCACTTTGTCACGTCTCTGGCGCGTGGATTGGCCGAACGCAACCTCGACCATGCCTGGCCCTGCTTCATCGTCGGCAAAGTGGGGACCGATCTGCACACCAGCTTTTTTGATCCCGATACGGCGCGCCAGCTTTACGAAATCGTCGCCCCGTCTGGGTCGTTGATCAAAGGCCATTACACCGACTGGGTAGAGAATCCCGCCGATTACCCAGCCAGCGGCATGGGCGGCGCCAACGTCGGTCCTGAATTCACTGCCGAGGAATATCTGGCGCTGGCCGATCTGGTTGCGAAAGAGGAAGCGCTCTGCCGCAGTCGCGCCGGGATCACCCCATCCAACTTTTTGGCTGCATTGGAAGGGGCGGTCTATGCCTCGAATCGCTGGCAGAAATGGCTCCAGCCGGAGGAAGCAGGAGTGGAGTTCGCCGATCTCTCCGTCCAGCGCCGATCCTGGCTGGTGCAAACCGGCGCCCGCTACGTTTGGACCGATCCTGGGGTGGCGGCGGCGCGCCAGCGACTTTACACCAATCTCCACCCCTTGTTGCCCCATCCCAACAGTTACGTGGTCGACCGCATCGCCCGCAGTATGGATCGTTATGTCAACGCCTTCGGCCTCTTCGACAGCAACCGGCTGCTGGAAAATGGGGAATGGTGAATGCCGAATGGCAGGTTGCAAGTTGCAGGTGACAATCGCTCACGCACTACGCACTACGTTTCACCCACTTCTTCGCATTTCGGCTCGCGCCCCCAGCCGACGGGTCTGCGCTGAAGATCTGCGACAATATCATGGACGAGTGAGGCTGCTTCGTTGAGTTTGGCCGCGCTGATCCACTCAATGGTGTCCCCGCGCAGGTGATCGAAGTGGGGCGCGCTGCCGTTGCTGATGGGGACACAGGGCACGCCGCGCCAGGCAAAAAAGGCGTGATCGCTCTCGATCCACGGTTCCACCCAGACCACGCCGGGATAGGATCGGGTGATGGCGGCGAGATGTTCTTGGAAGGGTTCGCTGGCAGAAAGGGTGGTGATGCTGTTGTTGCCCAGGGTGCAGCCCACCTTGTCGATGTTGATCACCGCCAGCATCTCGTCGAAGGAATCGTTGTGGCGCGCAAAGTAGGCGTCATTGCCCAGAGGTAGGTATTCTTCATTGCTGAAGGCCACAAACTCCAGTGCATGTGGGTGGATCTGCTGGCTCAACATCTGCGCCAGCGTCAAGAGGACGGCGACGCCGCTGCCGTTGTCGGCGGCGCCGGGGGTGTCGAACTTGGTGTCGTAGTGCGCACAGATCAGGACGGTCCCCGCGCCTGCACCGGGGTGGCGGGCGACGACATTGTACGATTCCGCTTTGGTGCGTGTGCTGGCGATTCGCAGGTGAACCGTCGCCAGATAGCGTTTGAGCAGCCGCAACCCCACCTGCGCCGGCACCGTGGCCGAGGGGATGGTGAAATCGGCGTCCTCGATCACCCGTTCGAGATCGCCGAAGCGCGATTGGACGGTGATCAGCGCGGCCGGCTCTTTTTCCTCTAAAAGCTCGACGACGCGCGCAGCTTTTTCCTCTTTGAAGGCCCAGGCTTTGGCAGGCAGTGGATGGCGGGTGAGATCGCCGTAGAGCAGTGCAATCTTATCGCGCAGATCGGCGGCCTCCAGTTCGGCCAGCGTACTCACCGCCGTCACTGCTCCGCTTACATCGCAGGGTGGCGAGAAGACATTGGCCGCCGATTGTACCCACTCCTCATTGATCTGCAAATAGCTGTCCTGGGCTTCCCAACCGGTGCAGGCGAAGCGCTGCCGCTCCACGGCCAGCCCACAGGAACGAAACACACCCTCAATATAGTCCGCTGCGGCGAGATTGCCCGCCGATCCGCCAGGCCGCTGGCCGATCTCTACTGCCAGATGGAAAAGATGGGCGAAGGGGGTTGTCATCATTGAATGATCTTCCTTTCATGAAAGAGGACGACGGACGGCAGACCGCAGACGAACGTAGAGCAAGTTTGCAGGTTTGCAAGTGGCTGGTGACACTTGCTCACGCAACACGCCATCATCTCCAATACCCAATATCTAATATCCAATACCCATTACTCTTTCGGGGATCTGCGCCACAAACGCCCGTTTATCCTCATGGCAGAGCATCTGGATCACATTGCGGCCCGACATGGCGACGATGGGCACGCTGCCGCCGGGTTCCACCCACTGGCCGGCCATATAGAAGTTGCGCAGACCGGGCAGCGTCTTTTCAATGCCCTGGATCATCATCATCATCGTCTCTTTGGTGAGCAGCCAGCCGCAACTGGAACCGAGCCAATTCCCCGTATAGCGTTCATAGCTCACCGGCGTCGCCACATCTTTCACCTCGATTTGAGCGCGGACGCCGGGGTAGCGCGTCTCCAAAAAATCGATGATCGTCTCGCAGACCTGGATCTGTTCGATGTCATAGAGCCTGCGCCCGTAGATACGCTGCCAATAGTGATAATCGCTGGGGAACATGACGATTACGGCGGATTTGCCCGCTGGCGCCAGGGTGGGATCGAAGCAGTAATGTTTGACGCCGATGGTCTCTTTCTTTTCGCCAGCCAGTACTATCGGTTCATCGAGCAGATAAGTGACCCAGTGGGGTTCGGCGCTGAGATCCCGATCCACGCCCAGTGAGACTTGCATCTGCGCGTGGATGGGCAACCTTCCATCGTAGCGGCCTTTGATCTTGCGGTTAGCGAACTCGCCGTCGAGCATGTGGAAGAGCGTCGCGTGCCCATCCGCCGCCGAGATGATCGCGTCGGCATGGTGGATCTCGTCGTTGTAGAGACGCACGCCCACGGCGCGATCCCCTTCGACGAGGATCTTCTCGACCTGCGCCTTGTAGTGGATCTGCCCTCCCAGTTCCAAGTATCGACGTTCGACGGCGCGGGCAAATTCGAGCGATCCACCTTGAGGGAAGCTGGCGTTGCCCGTCTGCATGTACGAGAGCAGCGATATACCCGCCATCATCGGGATCTCCGGCCAGGCGAAGACGTGGGGAAAGGCGCGGCGCAAGAAGGGATCTTTGAAGCGTTGAGCAAAATCCGCAGCGGAGACCATGCCCCATTTGGCTAACGGCAGGGCGAAGGGCAACATCTTGAGGCCGAAATCGCGCCAATCGTTGGGGCCCATCAGAGGTTTGGGCTTCTCCTGCATCGAGGCCATGTCGAACTTCATAAACTGGCGCACCCCTTCGGCCAGATCCTCGATCAGCGCCGCGTCGATAGGGGAAAGTTCCTTCATGTGCGCTTCCAGCCGGTCGGGATCGCAGTAGATGATCAGCGTGCGCCCATAGGGATCGACGACGCGCATGAATTCCTCGTGGTTGATCATGGGCCGATCCTGCACCGCGCCCAACTCCTGCCAGACCTGGTTGAAGGGCTGTTCCGGCGCGGAGCCAAAGAGGTAATGGATGCAGCCGTCGAAGGTGTATCCTTTGCGATCCCAGGCCGTACAGAGGCCGCCGGGCAGATCGTGCAGTTCAAAGATCTGGCTGCGATAGCCATTCATTTGTGCATAACAACCGGCAGCCAGACCCGCGATCCCCGCGCCGATGATAATGACAGAGTTGGTCATAAGAGATCCTTTTTAGAGATGACGGCAGACGGAGGACCGCAGACCGCGGTCACTCAAACCGGAACCGCCACACCCCGATCACGAAAAAGAGCGCCGCCATCCCCAAGAGGATGGCGACTTCGTCGGCGACGCCTGCGATGCCCAGGTTGCGCGTCATCACGTCCTGAAAGCCGCGGATGGCCCAATGATGGGGCGTGGCGTACTCGATCACAGGCACGCGGATCGACGGGAAAAATGCGCCGCTGACAACAGCCATCGCCGTGGCAATCAAATTGGGGACGGACCCGGCCTGCCCGGTGCTGCGGACGAGCGCGGCGATCATGATCCCCAACCCGGCGACGGTGGCCGCGGTGGCCGCGGCAACGAGCAAAAAGGCCCCCGGATCGCTGCCTAAATTCACATCGAAGACGAGGCTACAGAGCGCGATGACGCCAATGATCTGGAGCAGGGTGATGGCAAAATAGGGGAGAATCTTGCCCAAGAGGATTGCCGCCCGCGAAGTGGGCATGGTGAGCAACCGACGGAAGGTCCCGGCGACGCGTTCATCCAACAGGACCTGTGCCAACATGCCGACCAAAAAGAAGGCGAAGAAGAGTGTGTAGCCCGGCACCAGCCATTCGAGGATAGTCGGTGCGCGCACAACCATTCCCGTTGTGGACGCAGCTTGCAGTTCGACCCTTACCAATGGATTGTTAAAGGCGTCTTGCACCTGGCTGGCGACAACGCCTTGCAGCGCCGCGGTGAGGAACTTTTGCACATCCTCTGTGTTGATATTGGCATCGGTGAGATCGATGCCGAAATCGTTGCGCGCCGAGGCGAAGGCCGTGTTCACCCCGCGCGCCACTTCGGCGTCGATGAGCAAGGGCGCCAGCGCGGCGTTAACCTGCCCCATCACCAATCCGGCGCTCTGCTCGCGAGCCGGATCGACGATCAGCTCGACTTTGGCGCCCTGCGTCGTCTTCAATGCTTCGCCAAAGCCCGCGGGGATGATGATAGCGACCATGCGCTGTCCCTGCCCTACCCGCCGATCCGCCTCGGCGCGGTTCTCCAGCCGTTCCAGGTTCACGTTCTTCACGTCTTCCAACAGATCCACGGCGCGTTTGGCTGCGCGTCCTTCCTCCTCGACGACGAGATAGACCGAAACCGTGGGCGCGCTGCCCCCGCCGAAGACCTGCCCCATAATGGCGACAAAGAGGAATGGCGCGACAAAAAGGATGATCCATTGGCTGGGGCGCTGAAACCAGAGCTTCAATTCTTTCCGCGTAATCGCCCAGATTGGGGTGAGCATAAACGGAGCCTTCTCTTAATGTGTCAGCCTGTCTGTTTTGAGATTAGGCGATTGGGAGATTTCAGAGACGGAGTTCCCGCTCCCCAATCTCTTAATCGCTCAATCGCATCTCATTCAAATTCAAGCCGCCGCACGGCGATGATGAAGAAGATCAGCGCAAAGGCCAGCAGCACAGCAATCGACGGCAGGATCTCGACGAGCCCTTGCCCGCGCACGAGAATCGCTTGAAATCCGTTCATCGCCCAAGTGTGGGGGATGGCGAGGCTGACGCTCTGCACAACGGGCGGCAGCCAATCGGCGGGGAACATGCAGCCGCCGATCAGCGCGGCGATGATCAAGGGGATGGTGAGTACATTTTCCAGCCCGAAAGCCGCCGCGGCCAGCCCGATCCCCACGGCGGCGAAGACGAGCGCCGCCGTCATCAGTAGCAGCGCCAGCGGGTCCTGGCCCAGCCCCATGCCGAAAAGGAAATGGCCCACGCCGAACATGATCCCCACCTGGACCAGCCCGATCACAAAGGCGGCCAACAACTTCCCGCCCAGTACCACGCTGCGATCCACCGGCATGTGCAGCAACCGGCGGAAGGTGCCGCCGTTCCGCTCAGCCTGGATGGCCCCGCTGATGTAGGTGATCAAAAAGAAGACGAACATCACCGTGTAACCGGGGATGGTCTGCTGGTAGGTATCGGGGCGGACGGCAAGATTGGAATTGCTGGGCGAAAGGGTCGTCACCGAGAGGGCCGGCTGCTGCCCAGTTGTCTCGGCTTCGGTGGCGGCGCGGTCGGCTTCGATCTCATCTCGGATCTCTTGCGGGGCCAGGCTGATCAGATCGTTGAACTGATCAAAGCCGCTGAAGACTTGATTCTGCACCGAAAGCTGCATCGCCCCGCCGGTCATCACTGCTTCGAGTACCTGCCGCCCGATGGCATCCCCGGCCGGGTCGTAGAGCAGCGTCAGTGTCATTGGTTGCCCGGCGTCGATGGCTGCCGAAAAGTCGCGGGGGATCACCAACGCCGCCTGCCGCCAGGATCGTCTCACCATCTCGCGTGCAACCGCTTCGTCGCAGGCTGCGCCGGGTTGCGCGCAAGCAGCATCCGCGGTCAGCCCCAGCCGGTCGATCATCGCCTGATCGAAATCCGTTTCCACGGTGAAGCCTTCGGCCACAAAGTCGAGCAACTCCTGCGTGTGGATGGGCAACGCTGTCGATTGACTCGTGGATGCTGCCAACAGTCCACCGCCAGCGACGCGATCATAGTTGATCACCGGCATGAGCGGCTTCACATCGGCGTCGAGATTGTAGCCATCTTTGGGGAAGGCGTAGCTGATGGGGATGATGAAAACCAACGGCAGTAGAAAGAGCGAGATCAGTTCACCCCGATCCTTGAACACCAACAGCAGATCTTTTTTGAGGATGGATAGGATTTTCATAGAGTTGAGAATTGCGAGTTGCGAAGATGATCGTCACCTGCAAACCTGCTACCTGCGCCACTTTTGCCTTTTGCCTTTTAATCTCGCAAACTTTTCCCTGTCAGGTGCAAAAAGACCGTCTCCAGGTTGGGTTCTAAAATCTCCATCGAGAGGACGGTCACATCCTTTTGGTTGAAGAGTTGGAGGATCTGAAGCAGGGCGGTGTTGGCGTGTTCGGTCTCGACTTTGAGTACAGTGCGGATGCCGCCATCGTCGCCGGGTTCACGTGTACCATCAACGGTGAGATAATCCGCTTTTTTGACGGCAGGTTGGGCGAGGACGGCAGCGCGCAGATCCTCATCCGCGGCGGGCAGGCCGATCTGCACAATGCCGCCGCCGAGCATGTCGATAAGGCGACGCGGCGTATCCAGCGCGATGATGCGCCCTTGATCGATGACGCCCACACGGTCGCAGAGGCGTTCGGCTTCTTCCATGTAGTGCGTCGTGTAAAGGATCGACATGCCGCGCTCGCGGTTGAGCCGTTGCACACTTTCGAAGATGTGGTTGCGGCTCTGCGGATCGACGCCCACGGTGGGTTCATCCAAAAAGAGAATACGCGGATCGTTGATCAGCCCCACAGCCAAATTGATGCGTCGTTTCATGCCGCCCGAAAACGAGCTGACCGGATCGCCGGCGCGGTCGCTCATCGCCACATAATCGAGGACCTCGTCGGCGCGCGTCCGCAGCTTTTTGCCGCCCATGCCAAACATCTCGCCGAAGAAGAGGACGTTTTCGCGTCCGCTGAGGGTGGGATAGAGGGCCAGCTCCTGCGGCACGACGCCGATGATCTGCTTCACCTGTTTCGACGCCTTCACCACATCATGCCCGCCCACACGCGCCGTCCCTTTGGTGGGGGGGAAGAGACCGGTGAGCATGGAGATAGTTGTACTCTTGCCCGCACCATTCGGGCCGAGCAGCCCGAAGATTTCGCCATCTGCGATGGTGAAGCTGACATCATCCACGGCGGCGCGGTCGCCATATTTTTTCACCAAATGTTCGGCTTCGACAATGTTGGGGGCCATAGCAGTTCCTATCCCCGATTTATTTGGGCGTTACCTGTAACTACTACCTCTGCTCTAGCCAGGTCCGTGACCTGGCTGCGGGTCAAGTAGTTACCGTTACTTTAAGAAAGATGGTTTCTGTTTTGCGCAGTCGCCACATGAGCCGGAAAAATTGATACATCCAGCCGTACTTTTGGCTGAGGGCGCGTTGCGCTGCCACAGCTTCCTCTTGTGAGAGGATGCGGATCTTGGCGTCGATGGCCGGGCCGAGCGCTTTGCCCATATGTGTGCTGGGGGCGATCTGCACGGCGGGGTTGTTGCGCAGCCGTTTAGCCTTTCCGCTGTTTTTTGCAGTGACGATGTAGCCCTTATTCCCCTCCATCGCCATCCATACCGGCGTCGTCACCGGGACGCCGCTCTTGCGGAAGGTGGTGAGGTTGACGTAATTGTGTTCGCGCAGGGTCGCAAAGGGATCGATTTGCTGGGATGTTTTGGTTGTCATCGTGTCCTCGTGGTGGGGATCAGGGACTGGGGACTGGGGATCGGGGAGTGGGTTGACAATCTCTATCTCTCGTATACAGAGATTAGGCGATTGGGCGATTTTAGAAACTCAACCCTATCCCCAGTCCCCAGTCCCCAGTCACCAGTCACCAATCCCTATTCGCTATTGCCGGAAGAGCGCTACGATCCAGGGGCGGGCGATCACCGCGATCCCCAACAGGATCAGAATAAGCGACCAACCGATGACGCCGATGCCGGATCCACTAATGCCGATCACTAATTCAAAGAAAAAGGCAGCCAGCAGCCAGATGATCAGACCGACGCCGGCGATGCGCACTCCCGTGCGGACCATTTCAGGGCGGCTGTGCAGGGTTCCGTAAAAAAGTTGCCCCAGCCCGGCTGCCGTGGGAGCAACCAGCGCCCACATATAGGCCCAGCTTTGCCAGTGTTCGGTGGTATTCTGGTAAAAGAGGATCAAACCGGTCATGGACGCCATCGCGCCCACGGCAGCCAACACCTCACCAGCGCTGCCCTTGAGTGTGAGCGCAAAGACAAAGAGCAATACCCCTGGCACAATCACGAAAAAGGGCCACGCCCAGGAGCCGATATTGATGTCGATGAACTGCGCAATCAAAAAAACGAGACCCAACACAATCAACAGCGCCCCCAGCGCCATGCTGAGGCTATCCAATCCTTTTTTCGACGAAGGTTGTGTAGTCATCTTTCCTCTCCTAATTGAAAATATACTCAGGTATGTGAAGACGTCTATCGGTAAGGCAGAGGGCGCGCAACTCAGCAATCGCTTCATCCCCGCCCAGGGTGAGGTGAGCCAGATAATCGAGAAAGTGTAGTTCTGGCGTCTGGCCTTTTACATCAATGGGATCGTCGGTGATCAAGCCCCAGCCGAAATCCCAGGGCAGGATCTCCACCTTGTTAAGGGCAAACACATCGCGCATGAGATTCCCGCGGATGAACTCCATCCCCGCCATGTCGAAGATGCCGAACTGCGCCGGATCAGCTTCGCCAGCGCGACAGATCAACCACGCTTTTCCGCCGGTGAGGAATTGATCGCTGGGCACATTCAGCGGATCGAAGGGGGGATGCAAAACCTTACGCTGGAGCGCGTCGAGTTGTGCATCAACCATAACCCACCGGGCCTGATCAGTGTTCCAATACTCGCAGACCCAATGATCCTCATAGTGATTGGGCAAAAAGTAGGCGCCGAAACCACAGCGCGCCCGCGCCGGAACTCCCTGATGGCGCAACATGGCGCAGAGCAGAAGCGAGAAATCGCGGCAGTTGCCCACCAGTTTTCGTTCCAGCGGACGCGCTTCGGTGAGCGGGCGGTCGTCGAGTTCGCGCAGGCGGGCGAGTTTTTGGGCAACAGTTCGGATCTGCACTTCGGCTTTGCGTTCATCGGAAAGGGAGAGTTCATAGCGCTCGGCCCAGAAGATGTGGATCATCGATCCCTGGACGATTTCGCACAGCAATGCAAGATCAGCAGGCAGGTCGGCGAAGCGTTCTGCGTGCGCACCAGGATCGGTCAATGCGCCAGGTGTGGCATAAAACTGGAGAAGCTTGACATCCTCAAGTTGCAGCATAGATCCTTCCTGATGAGATGGATGATCAACAGAACGAGCGAGGCGTTACCCTCACAAACGGAGGCCAAAGGCAGCGCGTGAATCATCCCAATCTAAGCTGACGAGCAGAAGCAATTCAACAGCCGAATGGGGAGTCTAGTGGCTGGACATTTGATGTAGTGCGCGTAACCGAAATGCGGAGATGGGTGATACCGATCTAAGTTTACTGCGTCTGTGGCGCAACTGCGACATGTGCAAGCAGCGGGCAATGATCAGATCCAATGCGAGGGGCGGTGATGATCTGCATCGATTCGACAGTGACTGCACGTCCGCGCGTGCGCCCAGTGTGGAAGAGATAGTCCAGCCGGAGCAAAGGGACAAATGAACGGGGCTGTTCGGCCTTCAACGTGCGCGGCCAGGTCCACCCTGGACCGGCGCCGCCTTCCAACCAGCCATCGGTCAACTGCGCCGATGTCCACCGGTAGGAATCAGCGCCTTCGGTGCTGTTCCAATCGCCGGCCACCAATGCGGGACGATCCCTAGGGGCGATCTCCCCCAAGATCGTCAAGATCTGCTGTTCGCGGATGTGGAGGAGCAGGGTTGGCCCAAGTCGGCGGATCTCATGATTGGGAGAGATGAAGTGAATGCAGTAAATGTCCAGTGGGCCGCCGGGCAGCGCCAGCGAGATGCGCAGGGCGTAGGGTTCCAATCCTACATTTTGCCAGAAACCGGTGACGGCAAAGGGGCAACGGCTGGCGACGCCCAATCCCATATCAGTGGGCAGGTAAGGAACCCAGCAGGCGTACGGGTAGGCTGCGGCCAGGCCTGGTCTTAGTTGGTTGACATGGCTATCGATGGCTTCTTGGAAGAGCAGAATATCGGCGTCAAGGCGGCGAATTGTCTCGACAGCATCGGTGAGATCGCGCGGGATGTTGAGCATGTTGGCGCTGAAGATCGTCAACCGATCCGCTGTCGGCGCGCCGGCCATTGGCGGCGGAGTGCGCCATCCCAAATGACGATGGAAATTCTTCCAAAAGAAGGCGCTCAGGCCGATCAGCCAGCCAAGCGCCAACCAACGGGATCGCCGCACGAACGCCGCGACGCCGGCCGGCATCCCGATGAGCAAAATCCAAAAGACCCAGGCGTTTGCCAGGGCCAGCCACCCATTGAGATCCCCGAGCAGCCGCCAGAGCAACAGCCAGGACGCAATGCCGCCCGCCAAGAGATCAAGTAGTCGTCGAATCATAGAGTGGATCAAAGAACTGGCTTTATGCGGTGGTTGGCGGCGTCTGTACCGGACGGGGATAAGCGTTCAACACGCTACGAATTGTCTGCATAAAGAGATGAGGACTCTCTTTGGTGATATATGCCTTGGCCCCAAATCGAAAGACAGCATCTCCGTAAACAGATTCATCGTGCCCAGAGACGACAATCGCTGGCAGATCTGGGTAATCGTGCTGCAATTCTTTCAACAATTCTATCCCGCTTACCTCGCCGAGCGAAATATCGACGATGACAAGATGTGGATCTGTCTGGGGGATTTTTTCGAGGGCATCGGCCACAGAGTGGGATTCACCACAAACCTGAAGATCGGTTTCTCGCTCGATCAAGGCCACATATCCTTGGCGAATAATGGGATGATCTTCGACGATGAAGATTTTGTAGGCGAAGGTTGGGGACATTACACTCACCATTCCTATCTGATGACGTCTGTGGTCAGTGAGCATCTAAAGACCAGTACACGCACTACGCACCCCCCAAACATTCAAGCGCTAGAGCTGAGTATGTTCCCGTGGGTTCTGCCAAAATGGCATTGATGGCCGTTGAGGAACGACCACGGTGGCGATAGTGCCTTTGTTAGGCATCGACTCAATACGCAGATGGCCGCCAAACAAGGCCAGCCGTTCCTGGATGCTGTAGAGGCCAAAGCCTCCTTCCAGGCTGTGTTGGCGATCCGTCGCTGCAAAGTCGAATCCACTGCCTTCGTCGATCACCCGAACGACAAGATCCTCGCCGCTTTCCGCCATCTCTAAGCGGGCATGATCGACATTGGCATGTTTGACAACGTTGAAAAGCAGTTCGCGCGTAATCTGGAAGACCAATACGCGCAGATCCTCGCTTGCGGGTTGATAATCATCCACCAGATGGGTCTGCACCTCCAAACCGTGGATCTCGCGCATGTTGCCTGCCAGCCATTCGAAGGCCGATGCCAGCCCTTCATTTTTCAAGACGGGTGGGCTAAGCTCTACCGAAAGCGAACGTGTTGAGCGGATCGCCTGCTCGACCAATTCCTGCATAATCCGAATATGGCTATGGATAACGGGTTCTGATTCTGGTTCTGCGTCGAGTTTGAGCAGGTGGTTGCGCATTTGAATGCCGTAGAGCATCTGTTGCACATGATCGTGCAAGATCTGCGAAATCCGGCGGCGTTCACGCTGTTCGGCCAGCGTAAGAGCCGACGCCAACTCGCGCACCTGCCGCGTTCGTTGTTGCACCCGTTCTTCCAATGTCTCGTTGAAGAGACGCAGTTGCTGCTCGCTCTGGCGCAGCGCCGCCTCGGCCAGTTTCTGGTCGTGGATGTCAGTGCAGGTGCCGATCCAGCGTACAATTTCCGCGCTCTCATCAAAGATGGGGTGGGCGCGCCCCATAAACCAACGATAATCGCCCTTGTGTGTACGCAAACGGAATTCATTCTCGAAGGTCAGCCCCTCTACCAATGCGTGTTGCCATTCCTGCCGGTGACGTTGAATATCCTCTGGATGGATAGAAGTTGTCCAGCCGAAGCCTAACGCCTGCTCAGATTGAATGCCAGTATAGCGATGAAAGCGTTGATTAATGTAATCAATTGCGCCATTGGCCTGGCAGGTAAAGAGAATATCGGGCAGGGTTTCCGCCATGACGCGGAAGCGCGCTTCGCTCTGGCGAAGCGCCTCTTCAGCACGCTTGCGGTCGGTGATGTCTACCAGCACCACGCCCACATAGATCGGCGCGCCCTGGGGATCTGTTACCGGGTAGAGGCTCATCAACCAGTGGGCCGTCACCTCTGGGGCTTTGGGCAGATTGGTTGTGATCTCTAAATTTTCAATGGAACGTCGCGATTGAAAAACTTGATCGATCAGTGGATCGACGTTCACCGCCACATCTGGCAGCAATTCACTGAGCGTGCGCCCCAAATGAGCTTCAACGGGGATGCAATTCAACCGCGCTAACGTATCGTTGACGCGGATGTAGCGATGTTCATGATCGAAAAAGGCAAAGCCAATCGGCGCGTTTGCCAGCGATGTTTCGAGCAAGGCTAGAATTTCGGCCTGTTGGCGGCGCGCTTCGCGTAACGCCTCTTCGGCGGCCCTGCGCTCGGTGATATCCTCAATGACGGAGATGGCATAGAGTGGATCGCCCTGTTCATCGCGCTCAAGCGCGGCGGTGAGGTTGACCCAGACCAGATGACCATCCTTGTGGAAGTAGCGTTTTTCCATCTGATAGCTGGGGATCTCACGGCGAATCATCTGCTCCAAATGGGTCAGATCGGCTTCCAAATCATCGGGGTAGGTAATGTCCTGGAAGCTCATCCCATCCAATAATTCTTCGGCGCTATAGCCAATGATCTGGCACAAGCGCTCGTTAACGCGGAGCCAGTGCCCATCTAGCGTAACCTGCGCCATCCCCACGGCGGCGTTTTCAAAAGTGCCTCGGAAGCGAGCTTCGCTGTCCTGTAAGATCCGCTCAGTCTCTTTTTGTTCGCTAACATCGCGAATGGTGAGGACGGCAAAAAGGAAGTTGCCCTCGCCATCGTAAACGGGTGTACCGCTGTAACTGCCAAACCACTCCACGCCGGAATCTTTGCGCCGCACACAGACTTCCTGCGTGCGGAACTGTTCCTGGCGCAGGGTGCGTGCAATTGGCCAGGCGTCCAGTGGCAACAGATTACCCTCTGCGTCCAGCAATTCAAAGAGATCAGCATATTCGTGCAGATACATCTGCGCATCGGTCAGCTCGGCAAATCCATGCAGCGCCAGACCAGCGGGGTTCATCTCGCGCACGTAGCCATCGGGATCAGCGATGACAAGCCCTTCGGTCATGCTGTCGAAAATGGCGCGCAACTGGGCAAGATTTCGTTCGCGTTCGGCGGCCAGGGTTTCGATCTGCTGGCGAGCGCGCACCTGTTCGGTGACATCCACTGCATGGGAAAAGATCCCCGTCACCGTTCCATTTGCATCGGTGATGGGATGATAAACAATGTTGGCAAAGACTTCGCGCGTGACCAGCCCCTCTTCGTCATAAAGGAGGATACGTCTCTCTTTGCCGATATACGGCTTGCCCGTTTGATAGACCTGATCCAGCAGTTCCTCTACTTTTTCGGCAAGCGCTGGGGGATGCACATCATGGATAGAGCGACCGATGACATTGCCGCGCATCAACCACTCGCTGTGTGCGGCGTTGGACATCTGGTAGACATGATCCGGACCGTGGATCACACAAACGGCGGCAGGCACGTTCATAAAGAGATCATAGAGTCGTTGACGTTCATGTTCCGCTTCGGCGTGGGCTGCGCGCACTTCGGCCAACAAGCGCATCTGCTCAGTCTCGGCGCGACGTCGCTCAATCGTCATCGCCAGCAGATTGGCAATCGACTGCAAAAAGTTCACTTGATCTTTGTTAAAGATACGATGCCGGGTTGTATGGACGCTGAGTACGCCGTAGGGAGAATGTCGTCCCCCAATCATCACGCTCATCCCGCTGATCACATTGTGGGCTTTGAGCAAATCTGAATTGTGGAAGCGCGTCTCCTGGCGGGCGTCCTTAACGATGATGGGTTCTTTAGACTGTAATGTATAGCCAGCGTGCGATTCTAATCCAGCGCTGATGGTTGTTTCGCCGACAACAAAAGATGGCTGCCAACCGGTGCCGGCTCTGAGCAGCAACCTTGCGCCGTCTGGCAGCAATTCCATAACTTTGCAGAACTCGGCATTAAGGGTGGTGGCAACCATTGTCACCACATTTTGAATAAAAGAGTTCAGATCCATCCCTGTCAGCGCTTGTTGGCCTAACTCGGCGATAATCGCCTGTTGGCGGGCGCGGTCTTCCAGGCTGGCTTTATTTTCTTTATGTTCAGTAATGTCGATGGCCGCGCCGGTCAGCCCTATGACCTCGCCGCGCTCGTTGCGCAAGGGCTCCAGCGTAAGATCAAAGGTAAGGGTTGGTCCCTGGCGCAGCGTAATCTGGATTTCTTGACGCTTGCCCTGTCCACTCTCTAGCACCTGCCGTTTGAGCGATTCGAGGATGGTCACCTCCTCGGGGATCGCCATGATCTCCGCATCGCGCTTGCCCAGGATCGCCAGATTCGGGTCAGCATCAGCAGGCAGGGGGGGATTGTTGAATCGTGGGTTGTTGTAGATCCAGGTGTAGCGCAGATCAAGATCGTGGTTGAAGACGATGATTGGCGAGTTTTGCAGGGCAATGCGGAAGCGCTCTTCCGAAAGGCGCAACGCTTCTTCTGCGCGTTTCTGCTCGGTGATATCGGTGAGCGCGCCCACCTTGCGGATCGCCTTCCCCTCTGCATCAACCAAGACAGTACCGCGCGAAGAAACCCATCGCACCGTGCCATCGGGCTGCATGATCCGATATTCCACTGTGTGATCGCGCTTTTCGATAATGGCCTGGCGGATGGTCTCTTGAAAGCGTCCTAGATCCTCGGGGTGGATGCGGGCAAGATATTCATCCAACTTGCGCGTAGAACCATCGGCGGGTAGGTGGAACAACTCGTCGGTGGTAAATGAACGTCTTACCTCGAAGGTCTCCAGGTCTAGCGCCCAAGTCCCCATTTGGGCTGTAGCCATCGCCAGACGCATCTCTTCAAATTCAGGGCGGCTGGTTCTGACATATTCGGCACTTTCATCCTGCGCAGCCAGACCCTTGTCAATGACCTGGGGAAAGATTTCACCCGTCTGCTCAAGGGGAAACAAAGAATTGTCAGCCATCGTTCTTCTTCAACTCAAAAATCATCGCACAAACTGCTAATCCGCTAAATCGTCGCGTGCCCATTCCCCCATGTTCGGAAACAGTACCACCATTCAGCCAAAGCGATTGGCTTCAGTTCGGGGGAATTGTATCTCGCTGGCAAGCACAAGACTCTCACCTGTCCGCAGACAAGTGCCGTATAATTTACATCAAATCTAACGATTCCGCAAAGTGACTCTTGATAGGCGTCATCGCTACGCCACCACGTGGAGCGTTTTGTAGCCGACCGTCAGCGCTTCGCCGCCGTCAGCGCGGACAACGACAACATCCTCGACGCGGGCGCCAAACTGATGGGGCAGGAAGATGCTCGGCTCGGCGGTAAAACACATACCGGGGCGGAGGGTCGTGGTATCCCCGCGGGTAAGGAAGGGCGATTCGTGAACGTCCAGGCCGATGGCGTGGCCGAGACGATGGCGGAAGGCAGGACCATACCCCCCTTCGACGATCACGGCGCGGGCGGCGGCGTCGGCCTCTTCACACGTATTGCCGGCGCGCAAGGCCGCGATCCCCGCGGCCTGGGAACGGATGACGAGATCGTAGGCGCGGCGATATTCCGCATCCGGCTCGCCAAAGAAGACAGAACGGCCAAAATCGTAGCAATATCCCTCGTAGACAGCGCCGAAATCGTACGAGACGGCAACCGGCGCGTGCAGCGGCTCCAGCAGCACCGCTTCCCGATTCGAGAAGTCAAAGGGGTAGTTGGGACCCATGTTGTAGAAACTCGTCACAAAGGAATTTGTTGTCGCGCCATGTTTCTGAAGCTGGTAATTGACCTCGGTGATCAGGTCCAAATTGGTCATGCCGTGGCGTAGGTTGGCGAGGGTGGCGACGTAGGCCGCCTCGGTGATCTCGCCCGCTTTGCGCATGATGGCGATCTCGTCTTCGTCCTTGATGACGCGCAGGGGCATGAGCAGCGCCGACGCCTGGCCGAAGGCGGCTTCCGGGCGCAACCGCTGGATGTTGAGGATCGTCTCGACCCAGGCCCGATCCTCCAGGGCAATGTGGGCGCGCGGACCGATCTTAAAGTGATCGAGCAGATCGCGCGCCATCTTCGCCGGGTCCTCGGTGTCGGGGAGGACGCGCACATCGTAGCCGGTCACCGCGCCCATGTGGAACTCGGCCATCATGCGCGGCAGCGTGAGGATAGGCGCGCCCGCCTGCGGAATCCACGCGCCGGTGACCCATTCACCGGGATACATGGTATTGCCAAAATTGGGTTCATCGCGGCCAATGCCGGTCAGGTAATGCAGATTCGCCGACCGGCTGAGGAAGATCAGGTCGATCCTCGCCTCGGTCATCAGCGATTGAACGTTAGAAAGTCGAGCAGCGTAATTGGGCATGGGTCGCTCCGAAGAGAATGAAGAATGAATGGTTGGGCGTGTTGCGTGAGTCGAGGATGCCTGTTGTTTGCTTGGAATACATTGGGGCGTATTCAGAATGGGTTGATGAACCGTAAGGGTTTGGGTGGACGGCAGACGAGCAATGGCGTACGCAGACGATATTTGTGAGCCATCCACTCCAACCCCTACCCAAACGACCAACTCGTATGGACCAGAATCTCTGCCCACGCACTACGCCTCATCCCCCATCAATGAACGCCAGCTCCTCTGCCGAGAGGTTCACCTGGCTGGCGTAGACGTTTTCGCTGAACTCGTCGCCAGTGCGGCAGCCAACGAGGGCAAAGACATCAAGATCCGGGTGGCTGAGTACATAGGCCAGGGCGACCTGAGGCAGCGTGAGCCCCTTTTCGCGGCCCAGCGTCTCGGCCCGATCCACGCGGCCAAAGTTCTCTTCGGTGCAGTAGCAACGCACAATCATCTCGTCGCCTGTCCCCGCGAACTGGGCCAGATTGTCCCGGCGAAAGCGCCCGGTGAGGAAGCCTCCGGCCAGGCTCGACCAGACGAAGAGCGGCATCTTCTGTTCAGCATACCATGCCCGGTCATCCGCCGCCTGCGGGCCGCTGATGGTGAGGCAGTTGGGCCAGGGTTCGTCCACTTGCACGGCCATACTGAAGTTGGGGCTGCTGGCAGCGAAGGGGATGAGATCGTGTTCGGCGGCGTATGCATTGGCTTCGGCAATACGCGCTGGCGACCAGTTTGACCCGCCGAAGGCGCCGATCTTGCCGGCGCGGTGATGCTCGTTGAGGATCTCCACAATGGGACCGACTGGCACTGAAGGATCATCGCGGTGGAGCAGGTAGAGATCGATAAAATCGACGCCCATACGCGCCAGCGAATCGTGGAGATCGGCGCTAATGTCGTAAGGGGTGACGCGTTGACGATCTCGATTGTGATGCGCGCCTTTGCTGAGGATCACCACATCATTGCGGATCTTGCGCTCCTTGATCCAGCGGCCCAGCACCCGTTCACACTGGCCGCCGCCATAGCCATGGGCAGTATCATAAGTAGTGCAGCCCGCTTCAAAGATGGCATCGAGCAGGGCGAAATTCTCGTCAATCAGATCCTCGCGCAACATGACCGTCCCCTGTACCAGCCGAGAAATGGGTTTGGCAACGCCGGGCACATGTCCGTATTCCATACAATGGGTCTCCGTAAAAAGTGAATGTTTGGTGGGAATGAAATAATGAGTAAGGAGTAATGAGTAAGGCTTCGTCGACGAAATTGGTTTCAAGGCTTGGAACCGACTTCGTCAACACGATATTACTCGTTACTCATTCTACTGGATAGCGCAATCCCCACACTGTGCGGATCTCGTCCATGGCGCGCATGACCGCCAGCGTCGTATCGAGCGGAAGTTTGGCGCTTTCAGCGCCACCAGCGCGCAGACAATATGCGGCTTCGGCGGCTTCGTAATTGTAGCCGTTTCCCTCCAGCGGCGGGTTGAACGTCTCGGCGTCGTGTCCATCGCGCTGCAAGGTGAAACTCGACGGCGCCCACCAACGCTCGTGGATCAGGATCTGGCCGGCATCCCCGGCGATGACGACGGTATCGGGCAACGCGGCGCGGATGGCGCTGCTCAGCACGGCTACCGGTCCGCCCTGATAGCCAAAGAGAACAGCGGCCTGCTCGTCCACGCCGGTTTCGCCCAGATGGGCCAGTGTGCGTATCTCATCGGGCGCGCCCAAAAGCAGATGCGCCAGGTAGATGGGGTAGATGCCAACGTCGAGCAACGAACCGCCGCCCAATGCTGGATCGAAAACACGTGAACTCGGATCCACCTCTGTGCGGAAGCCAAAGTTGGCCTGCACCATTTTGATCTGGCCGATGGCGCCATCCTGCACCAGACCAATCACCTGCTCCATGTGGGGCAGGAACCGTGTCCACACGGCTTCCATGAGGAAGATCCCATGCTGGCGGGCGTAGTCGATCACCGTCTGCGCCTGCGCCCCGTTAACGGTAAAGGGCTTTTCACACAAGACCGCCTTGCCAGCGCCCATGCAGAGCAAACTATTGTCAGCATGGTAGACGTGCGGCGTGGCTACATAGACAATATCCACGTCCGGATCGTGGGCGAGGGACTCGTAAGAACTGTGACGGTGAGGAACGTCGAACAGGTCGCCAAAGCGATTGGCGCTTTCGACGCTGCGCGAACCAACCGCCACCAACTGGGCATCGTCGAGGACGGCAAGTCCTCTGGCGAATTGGCTGGCAATATTGCCTGTGCCGATAATGCCCCAGTGAATGGGCTGCATGGGCTGCTCCCTTTCTGCATAACTTCGGATAGGTGGAGAAAGCTAACGTTCCGCTGAATTTAGTCTACCATAGGCGGAGGGGTTTCCCAACCTTTTTATCGAACCATCCTGTAAGGGCACGGGGGGGCGGCAGCAACCGTCGGCTCAATGACGAGCATGCTGCCGCCCCCACCCGTGCCCTTACCTTCCCAAAATCGTACCCGTAACAATCCTTCACGTTTTAGGCAGCACGTTTCACGTTTCACTTCACATCATCCCCAAATAGCCCACAAGTACTATGGTTTTCCAATAAAGAATATTCTATCCTTTGGGCAGTTTATTTCTATATTCGGGGGGCGATGATGTGGATTTGGTTATTGGTAGCAGTGTTGGTAATTATTTGGGGGTTGGTTGCCCTGGCGGCCTGCCGGGTCGCTGGCCGGGTCAGCAGGATGGAAGATGCAGAAAGAGAGATTGACGCCAGGGCGCGGGAACTGTTGAAAGACATCGAAATTGAATGGGAACCGGCTTCTCCTTGAATAAGGGACGACTTAGGCGGCGAGATAATACCCCATGCCCCGTTCTGTGCGAATAATCTGAGGATGGCTGGGATCTTTCTCGATCTTCTGACGCAGGTAGCGGATGTACAACCGCAGATATTCGAGTTGATTAATACACTCAGGACCCCAAACTTCTGACAGAAGCATACGGTGGCTCACCACCGCGTTGCGGTTGCGCCCCAGGCAGAGCAACAGCGCAAACTCAATGGGCGTCAACTCGACTTCCTCGCCCCGCACTGTGACTTTGCGCCGATTTACATCCACCGTGATCATACCCATCTCAAGCACCATCGCTGGCATGGTGTTTTGGATCTCCTGGCTGTTGCGCAACTGGGCGCGGATGCGTGCGATGAGTTCGCCAATTCGGTATGGTTTTGTAATGTAATCATCTGCGCCGGCCGCCAGGCCCGTGACAATCGACTCTTCGCCATTCAATCCAGAGAGGATGATAATGGGGACATCGGTGATTGCGCGCAGACGTTGGCAGAGTTCAGCACCGTCCATATCGGGTAATTTCATATCGACGACGATCAAATCTGGATGAAGCTGATAGGCGGCGTGCAGCGCTTCAGCCGCCGTCGCGCCCACGCTCACGTTGAATCCATGCGGTTGCAGACTCGATCTAAGCAACGCGAGCAGGATTTCATCATCGTCGACCAATAAGAGTTTGTTCGTCATGGCAACCTTTGCCATCGGCTATAGGTAGGAACAAATAGGGCGTATTCAGAACGGGTTGATGAACCGTAAGGGTTTGGGTGGACGGCAGACGACCAATGGCGTACGCAGACGATCTTTGTGAGCCGTCCACCCAAACCCCTACCTGGACTTTCGCCGGGTGGCTACCTCACATGAGTCCCATGCTGTGCCCGTTGTTATACATGCCGCGCGCGATCCCGCGATAGACAAAGCCCAGTTCCTGCATACGGGTTGGCTCGTAGATGTTGCGCCCGTCCACGAGGATGGGTTTCGCCATGCTGGTCTTAATGCGCCCCATATCCAACTGTTTGAATTCATTCCACTCGGTGCAGAGGAGGAGGGCATCGGCGCCTTCGGCCACATCGTAGGCGCTTTCGGCCAGGCGCAATTGTGGATTCATCCTGGAGGCGCCGACCATTGCCACCGGATCGTAGCCGCTCACCATTGCTCCTTCATTTTGCAGCAGATGGGCGATTTCCATCGCCGGGGCCTCGCGCAGATCGTCGGTGTTGGGTTTGAAGGCAAGCCCCAACAGCCCAATGCGCCGTTCGCTTAAGCTCCCCAGCAGACCGCGCAAGGTGATCACCGCTCGTCGCCGCGTATCGCGGTTGATCTCGATCACGGCGCGCAGCAGGGCCGGGTGGGATCCATGTACCAGCGCCATGTGTTCCAACGCCTTGACATCCTTGGGGAAACAACTGCCGCCATAGCCCAGACCGGCGTTGAGAAAATGCGGCCCAATCCGCTTGTCGTAGCCCATGCCCTTGGCGACGACCTCGACATCCGCGCCTAATTTATCGCAAATGGTGGCGATCTCGTTGATGAAGCTGATGCGCGTGGCGAGGAAGGCATTGCTGGCGTATTTGATCATCTCTGCCGTGCGCAGATCGGTGAGGATCACAGGCGCGCCCAGGGGAAGATGGAGTTCCTTGACTTTTTCGGCTGCCGCAGGGTTCTGGCTGCCTAGCACCACCCGATCCGGGTTGTTGAAGTCGCGCAGCGCCGATCCTTCGCGCAGGAATTCGGGGCAGCTTACTACCGAGAACTCAATGGGCGATGGCTGTCGGCGTGTAATAATATCGGCCACCCAATCGCCCGTACCCACAGGGACGGTGCTTTTGTTGACGATGATCAGCGGATGATCCATAGTCTCGGCGATGGTTTCGGCGGCCATGCGCACGTAGCGAAGATCCGCTTCGCCATCCACGCCGCTGGGCGTCCCCACGCAGATAAAGACAATCTCGGCGTCGGCCAGCGCTTCGTAATAGCCGGTGGTGAAGCGCAGACGCCCCGCGCTGACATTTTGGCTGATCAACTCGGAGAGGCCCGGCTCGTAGATCGGCACATTGCCGCGGTTGAGCGAATCGATCTTCTCTTTGTTAATATCGATACAGGTGACGGTGTTGCCCAGATCGGCAAAACAGGCGCCGGTGACCAATCCTACATAGCCGGTTCCGGCCACAGCAATCGTTTTCATGGGGAGATTTTCCTTTCGATGCTTTGGCAATAAAGTTCTTCTAATTTGCTTGTAATACGATCCCAACTGTGAAATTCCTCAACATAGGCGCGACCGCCCACGCTAAGAGACTGTTGACTTCCGCGGTCTGCCAGCAGATGCAACAAGTGATGAATAAAGCCCTCGGTGTTGTGGGCGAGCAGCAGATGTTTGCCGTCCTGGGCGCTGAGGGCAGCAACGGCCTGGGCGCTGGCGACGGTGGGCGTTCCACAGGCCATTGCTTCGAGTACTTTATTCTGAATCCCCGCGCCGTAGAGGATGGGCGATACCGCCACGGTAGCGTTCTGCAAATACGGGCGCAGATCAGGAACCGTCCCCGTGATCTGGACATTCGGCAATGTTTCCGCCGCTTTTTGCAGCGCTGGCGGCGGATCTTTGCCTGCGATCACCGCCTGCGTGCGCGGGTAGCGCTGCCAGATGGCGGGCATGATCTCTTCGATCAAATAAAAAGCGGCTGTCAAATTGGCGTGATAGCTCATCTTGCCGCTCAGCAGAATTGTCCCTGGGTCGCGCCCGTTGACCTGCGGCGTGAAATAATCGAGATCGACGCCATTGGGCAGGACAGTGACCGGCGGCTTTTCCCTCCTCTCTTTGCCATTCCCATTTCCATTGGAGAGCGCGCTCAACGCCTCTTGATCCACCGCCGAGGTGACCAATACCTGATCAAAGTGATGGGTCAACCAGCCTTCGTAGCGTTGGGTGCGTCCTAATTCGAGACGGGCCATGATCCGCCCAACCTGACTGCGGCTGCGGGCGGCGGCCTGCTCAAAAAGATGGCTGATACAATCTACACTGTCCCACACCACGGGGATGGCCTGGCGGGCGGCGAGCGCTTGCACAAAGAGACCGTATTGGGCCCCGCGCAGATGTTCCACATGGATGATGTCAAACGGTTTGTGGCGGCCAGGTTTGCATCCGTTCAGATTTTGGGTCAGCAGATGGCGCAGTTCGGCGCTGGCGCAATAGCTGGCCTGCAACGGCTTGCCCGTGATCGCAGCCTCTAGCAGATTCCACAGGATCTGCTTTTTCCCCAGCGGCGCGGCCAGCACACGGAAGCCCGCGGCTTGCAGACGCTCAATGTCCTGCCATTCCTCGGCGCTGCTCCAGAGTGTAGCCAGCGTGATCTCGTGTCCACGCGCCGCCAGATAGCGGATCAGATTGTAGGGCCGTACCCGCACCAGCGAAGGTGGATTGGGGACGATAAACAGGATCTTCATTGCGGTATTCCTTTTCGATCCATTTCTGGATCCACGAAGCCACACAAAGGGACACGAAGGCCAGAAAGCAAACTAGGGGTTCTGTGTGGATCGAGAACTTCTCTAGGCCGTGGGATCGCCCACACGCCAGTTTTGAACGAGATCACGAGATGCCCGTACACTGCTCAACCGCTGCACAAGATCGGCGATGCCATAAGCGGCGAACAAGATCAGCACGGCGTCCACGGGCAGCCGGTAACGGATCAACGTCCATGTGAGCATGTGAATCGCCGTGTAAAAGCCCATAAATAGAAAGAGCAGCCAGAGTACGGGCGAAGAACGATAGGCGGCGAAGACGCGCCACAATCCATAGAGCATGAAGGGCAACATCAGCCCAAAGGATGCCACGCGAAAGAAGTTGCTTATTGGGCTGGAACTGGGTGACGGCCAGAACTTAAAATATTCCTCGGCCCGGCTCAGTGAAAGCAGGAGATAGCGCCCTGGATCGGCGACGATAATCTCCAGCGCCTCTTTGAGCAACGCCTGATCCAGCGCGGCTTCATCGAGATGGCGCAACTCGTCGGGGATCAGATCGCTGTACTTCCCCATATGCTCAGGTAGAATGCCGATGAAGCGCGTGCCGTAGATCGGATGGTTGCCAAAGTAGAAAGCATAGCCCGCATTGGTGTTGAGCAGCACCAGCCGATCAAAGCGGGCATAGTTGTAGGCTGTAAAGGGTAGAATCGCAGCGATCACGATCACCGCCGCCGCCGCCAGCGAGAGAATAATGGGACGCAGCCGGCCTGCTTGCCAGCCGCGCCAGAGCATCCAGAACCCTAAAAAGGGGACGAAGAGCATGAAGAGCTGACGCAGCAGCACCCCCGCCGCCAGGACCAATCCTAGCGCCAATGCCAATTTCCACGGTGTGGACGCCGATCCATCCTTTGCGGCGACCGTGTCGGTGATGCGCAAGGCCAGGTAGATCGACCCCAGGATGGCGGTGATGTAGAAAGGCTCGGTCATCAGGGCGGCGGCGTAATAGACAAAGTAGGCGTAGACCGCAGTGATCCCCGCGGCGATGAGTGGGGCCATCTGCGCCAGCCTGGCCCGTGTTTCGCTCTGCGCGGCGTCTGTGGCGAAGAGACGCTGGGCGATAAGATAGGTGAGGTAAGGATGAAGTAACCCTACGATCACAACTTGAATCAGCCGTGCGACCAGTGGCTGCACGCCAAAGATCGCATAGACGCCGGCCACATAAAAGGTATAGAGGAAGCTCCAATGCGCCGTCGGCGCGCCTGGCGCCGTCACCGGCCACCATCCTTCGGCAAAGCTAAACCCATGACCATCGAGCAGTCGCTGGGCCAACGCGTGATAGGAGATCTGATCGTTCGTGCCGGGGAGCGCGCGCATTTCACCGCCCAGATAGAAAGCCGCACCAATACGCAGCGCCACCGAGATCAGCAAGATAAACAGCAAGATCTTCGCAGGGGAGATCCGCCCCGCCAGACCCCGCTTTGTAGATTGATGTTCCAATTTCGCTGTCAACATGGATAAATTTCGTCCCAAGCTTGATAGATATGATGCCAGTTATACTGCGCTTCCACGGTCTGCCGCCCGCCGTAGCCGATGGTCTTCGCCAGGTCGGGTCTCTTGAGCAACTGGACCACAGCATCGGCGAATTCCTCGGCGCTGTCGGCCAGCAACAGATTCTCGCCATGAGAGGCGGCCAATCCTTCGGCGCCGATGGTGGTGGAAACAATGGGCAATCCCCAGCACCAGGCGTCGAGGATCTTGACGCGCATACCGCCCCCCGCGTGGAGCGGCACAATAAAGACAGCCGTCTCTTCGAGATAAGGTTGCAGATCCTCGACATAGCCGGTGATGTCGATGCTTTCCGGCGGCGCGTTCCCATCTTTTGAGAAGAGATTGGGCGGCTGTTTACCGATCAACGTCAAAACGCTATCGGGGATCTGCCTCTGCACAGCCGGCCAGACTTCACGGGCGAACCAGGCGATGCCTTCGGCATTGGGCGGCCAATGCATCCCACCTAAAAAGGTGACGCGGTTGCGGTTGTTGCGCGGTTGCACCGTGCGTGTCGAAAGGGGATCCACACAGATCGGGATCGTCGTCTCATGCCCCTGTCCGTTGGCGTGGTGGATTGTTTGGGTCTGGCGCAGCGCCATACGATCCTCTTCGGTGACCCAGGCCACATGATCAAACTGGCGACAGGTCTCCTGCTCAAAACGGACGAGTTTGCGCGCTTCCAGCGAGAGGATTAGCCGTTTGAGCGGGTTCGCTTCATGCTCGGCCAGCCGCCGCGGGATCTGAAAGACGGCGTTGTGCTGATCCAACACGATCTGCGGTTGATGTCCATTGGCGGCCTCTTTGGCGTGAAGCGCATAGGGAGCCATCCACAATTGGTCGGCGTGGATGGCGTCAATATCCCCCATCTCGTGGACAATACGCTCAACCTGATCCGCCATTGCGGGCAGCCAATCCCGTGCTATCAAAAAAGGGCTGTCCGTCGCCAGACTGCGCAGCAGATGCCAGCCATCGCGCCAGGGGGAACGCGTCATGGGCAGGGTGTAGACTGCGGCGCAGAGCGAACGCAGATGATCCACCGCGGCGGGCGGATCGCTGGCGCGCACAAAGCTCAACAGCGTCACCTTATGTTTCGAGGCCAGATAGCGGAGTGCGTAATACGCCCGCACCTTCGGCCCCGCATCCAGCGGATAGGGTAAAACTTGGGTTAAAAAGAGAATGTGCATCTCGACTTCCTCATCTCCCTACTGAACGGCGGCGTGGTAAGCATTGAGCGTCAAGCGCGCCGTCTCGGCCCAAGAGAACTTTTGGACGCGTCGCAACCCTTTGGCGCTTAATTCCGATTTCAACGCAGTGTCAGCGAGAACCCGCATGCAGGCGTCCGCAATCTGGCAGGGTTCATTTGGATCGACAATGAGCGCGGCGTCCCCGACAACTTCGGGCAGGGAAGAGCGGTCGGAAACGATCACCGGCGTGCCGCAGGCCATTGCTTCCAGCGGGGGGAGACCAAACCCCTCTCGAAACGAAGGGAAGAGGAAAGCTTCGGCCAGGTTGTAAAGGAAAATCAACTCCTGCTGGCTGACGCCCCCTAACAGCACAACCGACTCATCAAGCCCTATCTCGGTAATATATTTCTGCCATTTCAGGCGCGTGGCGACATGGCCGATCACGGCCACAAGTTTTGCATCGCAATGGGTTTCATGCAGGATGCGATAGGCTTGGATCACGCCTGCCATGTTTTTGCGCGGTTCGTAGCCAAGCGCAAAGAGGAAGGGCCGATCAATACCCAGGTTAGCGAGTACCTTCCCGCCTTGTTCGTTACGTTCTTCGCAGGTGAGTGGCCGCAGATTAGGATTCACGGCCAACGGCGTCACGAAGATCTTGTGTGCGGGGATCTCAAATACCGCCCGGATCTCCTCTTTCTCAAAGTGCGAAACAGTGATAATGGCCCCGGCGCGCTCGACTGCTTTCGGGATCACCGTGGTGGCGTATTTGGCGATCAACCACTGCCACATCTGCGACGGCGAAAGCTTTTGCACAGCCTGTGGATCGGTGAGCGCGATCACGTCGTGTAAAGTCAGCGCCGAGGGCGATGCTGGCGAGAGGATCGGCGCTGTGTTGCATGGGTAGTGAGCCAGATCAACGCCATCCTGGGCCAATTGGGCTGGGAGGCGTTTCTGTTCGCGCCAGACAGTTCCGATCATCTTCGGCTCGGCTGGGATCTGCCGCACGCAGAAGTTATCGGGCAGGGCAAAGGGCGGGGTGAAGGGTCGATCAAAGTAAAGGATGTACTCGTTCTCATGATCGAGCGTCGAGAGCGCGCGGATCAACTCAGTGGTATACGTTTGGAACCCACCCCGCTGTGAATGGGAAATTGAGCGTGTATCAATGCCGATTCTCATAGTCTGTAATTCTTTACAAATGACCAATGGGAAAAAAACTGTTGTCGGGGCCTTCCATCGGCGCGGTTAAGTAGACTTCTGCCAAACCAATAGCCGGATTTCAACAGCGCCGAGATCTGAACCATCCCCCGAAAGAGAAATTCGGCGCGCGCGCCCTGGTGTTTGCGGAAATAACGGGCTTTGCTCTGGTAGAGGCGGAGGCGCTGTTGAGCAGAAGCGCGGTTGGCGCTCTGTCCGCCGTAGTGGATTACACGGGCGTCGGCGCAGTAAAAGACGGACCACCCGGCCTGCGCCATCCGGTAACACCAATCGGTCTCTTCTACATACATAAAATAGGTTTCATCCAGCAGGCCGATCTCGTCCAGCGCTGATCGTCTGGCCATGAGGCAGGCGCCGCCGACCCAATCACATTGGCGATTGTGTTGGCTTTCCTCAGGCGCGCCGCTGGGAAAATAGGGGCTGTAAAAACGCGAGGCCATACCAAACAAGAGCAACCCTTCGGAAAGAAGGGTTGGAAATGTGTTGAACGAAGCCTGGAAGCTTTCATCTGGGTTGAGACATTGAGCGCCGACGATGCCAGCCTGGGGATGAAGGTCGGCAAAATCGATCAACTGTTGCAATGTATCCGGCAACACCATCGCATCGCTGTTGAGCAGCAGCACATACTCGCCAGCAGTGGCGCGGATGGCCTGGTTGTTGGCGCGGGCGAAGCCGGCATTTTCCTCATTTTGAACTAGATGAACCTGGGGAAAGCTATGGCGCAGCATCTCCTGACTGCCATCCGTAGAGCCGTTGTCCACCACCCAGACATCAAATGTCCCCTGGGGCGGGTAGGCGTAGACAGCGGTCAGGCAGCTGGCGAGCAGCGTACGAGTATTCCAGTTGACAATAATAATCGATAGTTTCACGCCTCTACTTTGCCTTCGGGTTTACGCAGGTATAGTTGTTCCAAAACCACGAGCCCGCCCAGAAATAGCCAGCCCAACACACTGGCGCGGAAGCCGCCCAGGCCCACATTGTAGAAATAAGGCAGCACCCAATCCCCAAACGCCGCCGCGGCCATCGTCCCCACCAGCCCGCCCAAAGCACCGTAGACATAGGCCCGGGGAAAGCCTTCGGGTACGCGCTTGCGTAACTTCCAACCAAGCAGCCCCACCATGCCAAAAAACCAAGAGAACGAGATCAGGCCGACGAACCCTGTCTGCGCCAAAATGTCGATGAATTGGCTGTGCGAGTTGAAATAGACGGCATAACCGCGGATGGGGAAGAGCGGCGTGAACCAGCGATAGTTGGCCCAGCCCAACCCGAAGACCGGACTTTCCGCAATCAGGTTGGCCATGATGATCCAGGCGTCGACGCGGGTTGAATAGCTGTACTCATCCGTGCTGATGATATAGCCGCTGAGGGCGAGCCCGGCCATAATCACAAAGGGCGACATAATCAGCCCCAACCGCCAGGAGTAAGCCACGAGAACGGCGCCCACGGTGATCAGCGGCGGCACCCAGCCCGATTTCCATCCACTTGTCAGCACATAGCCCACATAAAACACCATCAGCACGATCCCCAGTAAGGTGATCCGCCAGCCAGGGTGCAAGTGACGATTGAAGAGGGCCTGACTAAAGGCCAGTGCTACCACCCACACCCAGAGCAGGCTGCCGTGGATCCCCCGTTGAAAGAGCCTGCCGGTGATGGCACCGATTTCGGGGATAGCACGTCCCAAAATGTAGAGCATAGCAAACGCCAGGAAGACCCAGACCAGCGCCTGAAGCCAGCGAAGATCTCGGAACTGGTTGCCCACGAGCAGGAAGGCGCCCGCCGAGAGGATCAGCACAGCCAGGCTTGCCACTTGCGCGCCCAGCGGCGCGGCATCGGCAAAGGCGTACCAGGGCAATTGACCAAACCCAAAGGAAAGGCCGCCCATCACGATCATCACCAGCAGTGGCAGTGTGGTAGACGAAGGAACCAGCGCGATCTTCTTCTGGTGCAGCAACATGGTAAGCAGCCATAACCCCAGCGCCAACGCCAGGATGATCATCGCCATGTTTAATCCGCTGGGGCCATGAAAGGGGATGAGCATACCGCCGAGGATCGTGGCAAAGATCCCAAGCTGCGGCCAGCGCAGTAAAAACCAGAGTCCACCGATCCCCAAGATGCCGCCCACTAAAAGCAAGGATTCTCGCTCCCGGTTCAGCCACGGCAGCCCCGTAGCCACAGCGAGAACGCCAAGCAAGATCATCCAGCGCAGGAGCGTCGATTTATCTCCCTGGCGCAACCAGAAATAGATTGGGGTGATGATTCCGCGCTGGCTTAACATAGCGATCTGCAATCTTGGAAACAATAGGATGGTGTCGGTGTTGCCCTTGCTACTTCTAGAGGATACGAGTAGAAGCCCAGGATCACATAAGGAAAGAATTAGAGTTCTCTATCAAAGAGAATTGGGGACTGGGGACTGGGGATCGGGGATCAGGGACGCCGGTTGAGTTTGTCGAAACGAAGGAGTGGGGACAGAAATGAACAATGAAAACGTAGGTCGGACTGTTAGTCCGACCTACAACGGCTATTTTCAGGTTAGGCAACACGACGGGTTGACACCGATAACGACGAAAATTGTGTAGGTCGGACTAACAGTCCGACCTACAGTTATTTACACATCAGAGATTGGGCGATTAGATCTATGCTACCCGATCCCCAGTCCCCAGTCCCTGATCACTCACTTTCCAACACAATCCGGTTCTCCGGCAGGCCGGGATCATAAAGATAGACACGCATAAGGTATTGACGCGCTTCCACGTGGACATCGTAGACGCCGAACAGTTGCGTCTCTTTGCGCAGCCAGCGAGCTTTTTCCGGCGCGATCTCGGCCACGTTCATATCTTCGATGAACCAGACCCTTTGGCCCAGGCTATCGATCTTGTCGAGATCGACTCTGTAGAAGTTGGTACTCTTGTCTCCAAGATAGTATCTGCCAATATCAGAATGGGAAACAGCAATCACGTCTCCCTCTTGGCGGTGACGCTCTACCAATGCGATGGCGCCCTTCCAATCGTCGCGGTTGCCGTTTTGATATCGGTAATAAAGCATGTTCTGGCTGAGCGGTTCGGCGATCAACAAAAGTAGGATGCTGGCGGCAATGAGCTTTGTCTTCGGTGCGCCCATCAAATTGATCGCGGCCACCGCGGCCAATACCAGCCAGGCCGTCAACGCCACAAAGGCATAGCGATTGGCGGCATACGAAACCAGCGAGATCGCCATCATCGCCACAATCGGGATGACGGCAGCCGAGCCTAACAGCAGCGCGCTGCGACTGCGTTGCATCAGCAGCACAACGAGGCCCGCCACCCCCATGAGGATCACTGGGATGGTGATATAAAAGACAATGCCGGCCACGATCCAAAATGGGTTGTTGTTGATCCATGCCATCTGTGGCGCGAAATTGAGGAGACTATCGAGCCGGGAGCCGATGAACAATACAGCCAAGATCGCGCCAGGCACGATCAAAATCATCATGTTGCGCAGCGTCAGCCCGGCAGGCTTCTGGATCGGCAAGATCAAGAGCGCCAGGACGTAGATCCCCAACACGGGCACAATGAAGAGCGCTGTCATCCGTTCGAGCATGGCCAGGCCGAGCAAAAGGAAGAAGGCGATCAGATAGCGGAAGCGGTTCTCTTCGAGCCACAAGTAAAAGGCAAAGAGGGCCAGGGTGTAAAAAAGCAGAATCGCCGTATAGAAGCGCGCATTTTGAGACCAATAGAGATGCCAGGGGGAAAGCGCCAACAACAGGCTGGCAAAGAGCGCGATCCCTGGGTTGAAGATCTTACGCACCGGCCAAAAGAGCAGGGGAACCGAGATCGCGCCAATCAGCGCCGAAACCAATCGAGCGCTCCATTCACTTGTCCCCATCCACGCCAAGACAAACCCTGTCAACGTAGAAGAGAGGGCGCGGAGACCGGGTTCTGCAACCGCTGCTTGCGCATTGCGGATCGTGTAGATCTCGTCGCCCCAAAAGCTCCACTCGCCTAATTTGTAGAGGCGGAGCGCCAGCGCAAATAGGGTAATCAGCGCCAGGGAAAGATAGGAAAAAGCAGGGCGTTCGAGTATCTGCGAAAGCTTGGGCATAGACAATCGTCCACGAATCACGAATTACGAATCACTTTGTCTCCAGCATAGCGCGGAGAGAGGAGAAACACATATGGCGCGGCTTAGAATTGTGTATCAACCAGGCGACGCTCTGCTACGCTTTCCACCAATTCAAGGAAATGGGGCATGACTGTGGCCCAGTTATATTTTTCGCGCACCAGCTCATAGCCATTGGCGGATAATTGTTGACGCAGGCCCGGCTCGTGGAAGAGCCGGAGCGTCGCATCCGCCATCTCTTGTGGGGTATCGGCAACGAGGAGATGGACGCCGGGTTGCGCGTCCAACCCCTCAGCCCCTTTGGAGGTAGCGATCACCGGCGTCCCCAAAGCCATGGATTCCAAAATTTTGAGCCGAGTGCCGCCGCCCGTATGCAGTGGAACGACGCTTGCCCACGAACGCGCCACCAATGGACGCACATCATCCACAAAGCCGGTGAGGGTGACATTCTCCTCGTTGGGGAGCGGGAGATCGGCGTGGTTGCCGGTGATGGTCAAATGCGCGTCGGGCACAGCCGCATGCACGCGCGGAAAGACCTCTCGCACAAACCAGCACATTCCTTCGTAGTTGGGTGAAAAGGTGAATGCGCCTGTGAAGATGAGACTGCTGGGCGTGGGTGTGGTGAGGAAGGGCGCGTAGCTTTCCACATCCACACAGTTGGGGATAACATCGACCGCACAATAAGGGACGGCCAACGCCGAAACAAGCTGGCGTTCCCGTTCCGAGACGACGGTGCAGCGTTGGAATTGCCTGAGCACAGAGGCCAGATGATGACGGTGCTTGCTCCAGGTCAGCCCATAGCGGAACCGGCGCCAGGGCGAGTCCGAACGTGCGTATTGTTCATAGAGTACGCTCACTTCGGCTTCCTCAAAGATCGCCGGGATCTGCCGAAACGCATGGCGATAATGGTTAGCCGCATCGATCTGCGAGGCGATGACCAGATCGAAATTCTCTCGTCGTAGCGCATCCTCAATGGCATGTACCATATGCGGCGAGAAGGTGTCGATGACAGAGCGGGGTTTAGGGTTGAAAAAGTGGAGGCGGGCGCGCAGGCTGTCTGGCCGGTAGGCTGTCCACGGGACGACGCACACATCCTCGCAGAACGCCTGGAGCGGCGCCAGATCCGGCTCGATCCCAGGCTGATCGTTGAACGAGATCAGGGTCACTTCATGGCGCTGGGCGACTCCGCGCAGCAGGTTATAGATCCGCAATTTGGATCCATTGCTGGGTGGGTACGGAAACCATCGGGATATAAAAAGAATCTTCATTTTTCGCCTACAACTCTCTGCAAATATGCTTCAATTTCAGCGCTCATCCGCCGGATGTCGAATTGTTGGGTTGCCATCTGCCGTCCACGTTCGCTCAACTGCTTGCGAAGAGTGGGCGAAGCGGACAGCCGCCGGATCTGCTCGGCCAACGCATGGGCATCCTCTGGGGGGAAGCGCAGCGCGTTTTCTTCGTCAATCAAGAGTTCACCCGCGCCGCCCGTGGCCGTCCCCACGACCACCACCCCCGCCGCCATCGCTTCGACCAACACCCGGCCAAAGGGTTCATCCCAAATCGAGGTGAAGAGCAGGATGTCCGCATTTCGATAGATCCCCGGCATGGCGGAGGCTGGCTGTGGACCGAGCAGGGTGACGTACCGTTCAATGCCGTCGCCGTGGATGCGTTGGCGGAGGCCGTCCACATAATCTGGATCGCCGTCCCCGACAACGGTAAGGTGGATTGTAGGCGGATCAGGCTGGTGGACAAGTTTGCTCACTGCTTCCACCGCTGTATGGACGCCCTTCTCGTGGGTCAGCCGCCCGGCGTAGAGCAAGGAGAGGCTGCCGGTTTCATCCACAACTGCGCGATGGCCGTTGCCATAGGGATGGAGATCCACGGCGCCGTAGATCACTGCGCTCTCGCCTACGGGGATGCCACGTTGTTCAAAGTCTTCGCACATGAAGCGCGTGGGGAAGATCACATGGGCAAATTGGAGCAAAGGCATCTCCTCGCCGGCCAGTACCTGATCGGCAGCCATTTTCAGCAGGGCTTTGGGCAGCCGGGTAACCCAGTTGCGGGCGGGCGCTCGCCAATACTCTGCGTATTGGGTGGGGAGCATAGGCCAGTAATCGCCCATGTAATAGATCACGCGGCCAGGCAGACGGGCTTCGGCCAATGCGGGCAGGGATCGGGGTAGATTCCACATGCCCCAGACCAACACGGCGTCGGGGTCTTCGTCCTCAAGGATCTGGGTCAAACATTGTAGATTTTCCGCCTCGCGCCGCTTACGACTCGTGAAAAACTCGACGCCGTTGCGCAACGAGACCAGCGGCATCTCCAAATGAAGTTCGCGACGGATCCACGCCCGTTCATCGGCCAGGCCAGGATCGGCAGGGCTGCGGCTGGTAAGCACAATGATCTCATGGCCGCGCTGGCGCAGATCCTCGGCGACTTCCTGGCACCAGCGTTCATAGCCGCCGCGGCTGGCGGGCGGGTAGAAG
Source organism: Caldilineaceae bacterium (assembly GCA_019637695.1). GTDB lineage: Bacteria > Chloroflexota > Anaerolineae > Caldilineales > Caldilineaceae > RI-153. The sequence continues at coordinate 63,203 of JAHBVG010000019.1, forward strand.
TTGCTGAGAAAGAGGAGTCTCATTGCGCGACGCCCTGGCAGGTAACGAGACCCTGCCGTTCCAAAATCTCCAGCAAATAGCCTTCAATGCGATCTACCATCTGTTCGATCCCGTAGCTGGCAACGACCTCCTGTTGGGCGGCAGCCGCCAGACGACTCGCGAGCGCAGGATCATCCCCCAACCTGACGATCTGCGCGGCCAATGCGGAGGCATCCTCCGCGGGGAAGGTTAGACCATTGGCGCCTTCTTTGAGGATCTCACGGGTGCCGCCTGTGGGCGCGCCGATCACCACCAATCCCAGCGCCATCGCTTCGAGGATCACCCGCGAGAAGGGTTCTTCCCAGATGGAGGGGAAGAGCAGCACGTCCGCTTTGCGCATAAGGTCGGGCATCTGCGCCCGTGGCGTCCAATCGATAAAGGTGACATAGGGCTGAAGGCCACTGCTTTCCACCATACGCTGGAGACGATCCTTGTACTCAGGATGCCCCGCGCCCGCAATCGTCAAATGGATGTGCTGGCGCTCGGCCTCGTGGACGACAATCTCCAGCGCTTCCAGCGCCGTGTGGACGCCTTTGTGTGGGGCCACATTGCCAGCGTAGAGCAAGGAAAGTTGTCCGGTCTGTTTTTGCCTGGGCGTGGGACGGAAGACGCTGAGATCAATGCCGGGGTAGATAATGCGGCAGTCGCCCAGGGGGATGCCTGCCTCGATCAGATCCTGACGCAGGGCTTCGCTGACACAGATGGCGTGTTCGAAGCGCAGGTGGATCTCGCCTCGCTCCCGTTGCACCCGTTGCAGCGCCAGCTTTCCCAGCAGCCGCTTGGCGGGGTTGCGCCAGCCGTGCGCAGGGGATGTCTGCCAGTAGGCGGTGTGCATGTCAGGCTGGGCGGGCCAATCCTGGGCGAAGGAGTAGACGACGCGGCCGGGCAGTAGATCTTCCGCCAATTGCGCCAACGCCGGGGATAGATTCCACATGCCCCAGATGAAGATGAGATCAGGCGCGTACTCCCCCACCAGACGACGTACATGGGCGAGATTCTCTCGCTCCTCTTGGGGCCAGCGCTGGAAAAAGTGCAGCGGGCGGTATCGCACAAGATCGCTCTCCAACGTCAGCAGGCGAAAGACATCATAATCCGCCGGGTCAGGCGTAGCATCCGCGCCATACCGGCTCGTCAACACCCAGACCTGATAGCCGCGGCTGCGCAGATGATCGACAGCTTCCTTACAGCGTTGCTCCATGCCGCCGATCACATGGGGAGGATAGAAGTTGGAGAGGACGAAGATTCGCATGATTGGATGTTCCCGTCAAGAGGTGGCGCTTTCTTTGCGATGGGTCCGTACCCGTTGCGGCCTGAAATTCCTGAGATTGGAGAGTACGTTGCTCGCCCCAATGATCAACTGCGGCAATAGCACCCGATGGGGAAATCGTTCGCCCAATTCCTTATAAAAAAGTGGATCGAGGAATATCGAACTCTTCTGGCGGCGTACTTCTGCCAGAATCTCCTTCACCCAGGTATGCTTCTCTGCCACCACGTCTAATTGCCTGCTAAAACTGTACCGGCAAGGGGCGTTATAGTCATAAGCCGGCGTGGGCAGGGTCTCTAGCTTCAGGTTCATTTGGTGAATACTGAGCAGGAGCATGGCAAAGCCATAGCCAAACCTGCCCTGATCCAGATAGTGCGTATGGTTGATGGACTTGATGGCAAATCCATAATCGACAAAATGAAACTGCCCCTGCTCGGAGAGCAAAAAGTGGCCTACATCTGTATCGCTCAACCCGATGCCACAATGTGACATTAAGTAGTGCTGCATGTGACAGTAAGCGCCAAATAGAATTTGACCGATCTTCTCGAAAGAGGAGAGAAGCCGCCAGTGGACGTTGTAGAGCGGGAAATATGGATAATGCAGCGCATCAACCTGGTTGTCAGATCCGATCAGCGAGATGACAGGCAAGCCAACTTCATTCTCCCGGATCTTTGCTGCGTAAGCGCGCAATCCATTCGCCGAAGTACCCTGTATGGGGCTATGGAAGATCTTCAAAATATGCTTACTACCACTCTCTTTATCTCGAACTAAATAGACAGTGCCTTCACCGCCCTGACCGATGATATGTAGAAATTCATAAGGGGACTCGAAATCAGGAGATATCATATGCCTTTGAGCGCCTTTCGCACTTTGCTCAGGTGACGGTAACCTCTGTACCCGCAGACCAACTTAGACCATGTCCGCCAGAAAGTAAGATTGCAGAAGAGATCGGGGCGAGAGAGCAATGCCTTGCCGAAAGCATTTCTGCCCAATGGAAATTCCCTGAGATGGAAAGAAACCAGGCCAAGCGCGTAAAACGCCGTCCCCTGTACCCTTCGATGCAACGATAATAGCCCGGCGTCTTCAAGCAAGGGTGAGAGATCCGCCAGCATAGACTCGATCTCTTTGGCATTGGCAAAGAGATCAATTTTGTGAGGAGTGCCTCGATACCCTGGCGGCTGCGATCCTAGCGAGAATTCGTAGAAGAGAGCCACATCGTCCGCCAGAGATGGATCAATCTCCAGCGCTTTCAACAAGAAATGGGCGCTTGCCTTCCAATCATGTTGACGGAGCAGCATGGTCAGCGCGCAAGACCGATAAGCGCCGCTATAGGCCCTCTGCTTTTCTTCGGTCCATAGCTTCCATTGCCCATCATCTGAGCCAAAGTGCTTCTCAACCAGCGCTAGAACAGCGTGTAGACCGCCCTGTGGATCTGTAGAAAGGCTGCTCGCGTGAACCCGATAATAGACCGGGCAGTCAGAAGAACCAATGAATTTATATCCCTTGCGCAGTAACCGTACCCACAACTCGCGATCCTGCAACCGTCTAAAAGCTGGATCAAACATGCCTTCCGCCACAATCGTAGAGCGGTGCATAACAATGGCGCTGGGGATCAGAAAATTGGATTTGAGCATGGCTCTGTACATGGCAGATGGTGCGACCACCCGGCTGCTCGGCGCCTGCGGCAGATCTTTGCCGTTGGCGTCTATAAAGCGCCAACCTGCATAGTAGACAACACCCTCTGGGTTTTGCTCGACCAGCGACATCATGGTCCGTAGGAAATCTGGCGACCACCGATCATCACTGTCCAGCAGTGCGACATAATCTCCGTTTGCATGGCGGATTCCTGTATTGCGCGCCCCAGCCAATCCCTGGTTTTCCTGGCGGATATAACGGATTGCGCTGCCAAAACTTTGGGCAACAGCGGGTGTCTCATCGGTGGAACCGTCGTCGACAACGATGATTTCGTAATCTTTATATGTCTGCTCAAGGCTACTCGTGATTGCTTCGGCCAGGTAGTCGGCTTGATTGTAGGCCGGGATGACAACAGAGACTCTGGGTTTATTCATGTCGATTGACCATGCCCATGGCTATTTTATATAGGAGATAACTTGCGCTTCAGATTCGTCAGGATCGTTTCAATCTCTGCGGCTGTTCGCGCCCAGGAATGATTTGTCAACGCCTTCTGTTTTGCCGATTGACCCAGGTTTAGCCGCAGTTCTTGATTCTGGATCAACGCCAGTAGCGCATTCACCAGGGCATCGACATTGTTTGGCGGCACAAGCATTGCATCGACTTGGTGCGTAAGGATCTGTTCGACAGTGGATATTGATGGCGCAACAATGGCTTTACCTGCCGCCATATACTCGAATAACTTGAGCGGGCTTTGGGCGAGAGACGCATTGGAGACACGTGGGTTTACCACAGCAATCTGCACAGCCTGTAGCAATTCAGCAACCTCTTGATGCTCGATTTTCCCTGTAAAAATCACCTGCGCTTCTAGCTGCAAATCCTTAACCTTTGCCTCAAGTTCTGAACGAACCGGACCATCCCCAACGAGTACCAATTTGCAGTTGTGGGCCACAGATTGAACCCTGGCAAATGCGTCAAGCAGGAAGTCCAGACCATGCCAGGGTTTAAAGCTACCGACAAAGGCGATAGTGGGTTCGCCATTTAAGTGGTAGCGAGTACGCACCTTCTCAATTTTCTGGTCGAGTGCAAAGACATCCACATGGGCGCCATTGGCGACGGTCGTCACTTTGGCGGGATCAACGCCCCAGCGTTCGATGGTGCGCTGGCGTAAGTGTTCGCTGACAGTAACAATGTGGCTGGCGCCCTGAAAAAGGCGGCGATTGATAAAGTGGATCGCTGCCCACTGCGCTTTGGATAATTCGATGTTCAGTTGCGCATACTCCTCGATCAGATCGCCGTTGACTTCCAACACCAGGGGAATGCCTAACCGGCGCGCCGTGAGAAGACCGCCATAGTTGAGCAACCAGTAGCGTTCGTACAGAACATCGCAGTCGGCCAGGGCGCTTACGGCTGCGCTGGAGAAATGGTAGCTATCGAAGAAGTTGAAATAGGGCAGGCGAAAGCGATTCTGGATATTGCGCAACCCGCTTTCCACAGTGCGCATCGCCCACGGCCTTTGGGAATTAATGAACGTCCACTGGGCGAGATCTTCTGTCCACTGGTGCTGTCTACCAGGGATAGAGACCATGCGTACGCTATGCCCACGCTCTTTCAGCCCCTGTATTACTGCCTTGATATGCAGAACAGAAGCCGAGAGTTGTGTCATATCCGCCGTCTCAGACTGCCAGAGATAGCCGATCTTCATTTTGATACCCCGCTGATCTTGCGCCCGGTGAGTGGGACCGGCGGTCGTTCTCCCCTCGCAGGAACGGTTAGGGAAGAATCAGCGCCGTATTCTTCGAGCAGGCGACGAACCTTTGTCTTGGCCTGGTTTACATCGAACTGGTCGCAGACAATGGCGCGCATGAGCGCCTGCTGTTGGCGTTGAACCGCTGTCGACGCCTCGCAATACGCCAGAATCTTGCCCTGAAGTTGGCGATCCGTGAGGTAGAGATTGGACTCAGGCAGCAGTTCCTCGGCGCCAGCCCATGCATGAGACAGGGTGTAACAGCCCGAAGCCATCGCCTCCATCGGCGCAACCTGTAACCCCTCCGAATAAGAATTGGAGATAAAGATATCGATCTCCTGATACCAACTGGCGGTATCGGTGACATTGCCGTAAAAGATAACCTTATCCTCGATCTTCAATTGGCCTACCAGGTGATGCATGGCTTCGAAATAATCGGCATGGCTGATGTGCGCGCCGCCGCCAATGTGCAGCCGGAGATCGGGGTGATCCGTGAGCAGTTCTGAAAAGGCCAGGATCAATTCATAGACCCGTTTGCGCGGCGTCAAATGGCAGAGGATGCCGATATTGCCCTGAAATGGTCGCGTCCGCAGTTGAAACTTCTCTGGATCGACGCCCACGGGAATCACAGAGATCTTCGCCTCCTGCTCAGGGAAGCGCGCCAGAAATTCCGTCTTTTTGGTCTGGCTTACGAGGATGATCTTATCTACTGCCGCCCAGTTGATCCGGTCCACCCATTTGTACATTTCATACCGATGCAGCCGCGTCACAATTGGGCAGACTTTGGGCAGATGCGTCGCTTCCGCCAACAGCGCACTTGCCCACTCAAAGAAGACCACATCATTGGACGCGCAGAAAGCGCTCAGATCACGGCGGAAAAGATGATGATTGATCCGCATCTGCAAGACCGGCAGACGCACGTTGCGCCGCCGAAAGAGGTTCACTGTATGGTGTTCGCCTAGATCGGCGTAGATCTCGTTCAGAAAGCTCCAGGTTTCTTCGATGACAATGCCAACGCGCATAGAGAAAGCTCCAATTGCTTCAATGGATTACCGCAGCGAAAGACACGACCGCAGGAAGATGGAAAGGACGCCCCGGTTCTGCACCCAGGTAGGTTGGTAACAGAAGGCTTGCCAGGCGAAGCGACGCGTCTGGATGAGATCCCCCTTTTGATAGGCGCTAAAGGCCAACTGCATTGCCATCCGCCCCAGATCGCGGCGGCGACGGCTACGTAACTCAGCCAGATCTTCGGGAAGATTGTTGAAGACTCTATCCAAATAAGCCAACGGATTCGTATTGCTGGGGGCATAGGCCCAACTAGTCAGTAACTCAAGAGCACCGCCGCGGCCATCGTCAAGCAGATCAGGATCGAGTTCCACTGCATGTTGTAGATCCCGCTTTGCATCGGATAGATCCATGGCATGATAAGCGCGCGCGGCTGCTTTGAGATAGGCAGCCGCGTAAGCCTTCTTCTTGAGATTGAGTAGATCCTCAGGGATTCTTTCAACGGCAAAAGTCTTGTCCAACACTGCGAACATTGCCGTTCTCATCCGTTGAACTTGCTTTGTCATCTGCCCTGGATGGGTGCGATATTCACAGATCACCTGTCGGTGCGTAACGATCTGCCCGCCAGATCTGGCGATACGCAGCCAGAGGTCCCAATCCTCACAGGCGCGCAACGTTTCATCGAAAAGCCCAGCTCTGTCCAACCACTGTCGCGCCACAAGAACGCTGTGGACGGGAAACGGATTCTTTTTGAGCAGATCGACAAAGTCTACCGAATCGGGCGGAAAGTGATCGCCTGAGATCCGATTCCGCTTCTCGTCGGTCAGGACCCAACCGCCGACGCTGAGCGCCATGTCAGGCTGATCGCGGACGGTTTCACAGTGCAACGATAGCGCATTGGGCAGCAGATAATCGTCGGCGTCGAGAAAGAGCAGATAGGGCGCAACAGCGCTGACGATCCCTCTATTACGCGCCCCCGAAAGTCCTTTGTTCTGCTGATAAATGTAGCGGATGCGGCTATCCCCATAGCGCGCAGCTACCTCCTTTGTACCATCGGTGGAGCCATCGTCGACAACGATCACCTCAAACTCTTGAAACTCCTGCGCGAGGACAGACTCAATAGCCTGGCCAAGATACGCGTCCTGATTGTAGGCGGGAATGATGACGCTAATTTTACTCATGGACTGACTCTGGTTTGAATCATGTTGCGTGTTCCACATTTCCCTAAATGATCCTCTCGGCCCGAAGCCACTCAGTCGTCAGCTTTTGGCCCTCTTCCAATGAGAACTGAGGCTGGTATCCCAGCATTCGCTGTGCCTTTTCAATGCGACAACGATTTTGAGCGCAAAAATAATCTACGATCCACGGCTTAGGGGGCTTCGGCGGGTTGAGTTTGGCCTCGCGCACAGAAGCGGCATGGGCCAGCAAAGTCGTTCTGGTGCTTTGTGGGATAGCTTTGGTCAGCAAATCGACAGAAGCGCCAACCCCTGGGATCTGGTGAGCAAGCACTCGTGCTCTGGGCGAAGCGGCAAAGGTTAACGCCATCTCTACGGGATTACGAAGTTGCTTCAAGCGCTGGCGCTGGAGTGCAATCTCTTCGAGGCTCAGGTTAGGGAGTTCGATCCCCAGAAGTTGGGCATAGTAGCCGAAGAATTCGTGCCAGGGCACACTCGAGTTAGATGAGATGATAAAGGCTTCGCCGACGGCTTCGGGGCGAGTGGCGGCCAGCAACAGCGCCTGCACGACATCGTCGACATAGACATGATGGGCGCTGCCCACACCTCCACCGATCAACTTGAAAGCGCCCCGTTGCATACCGGAAATGGGGCCTACGGTCCATGCGCCCGAACGAGGACCATAGACGACAGTAGGGCGCAACACCGTGACAGGCAAACCGGTTTCTTTGCCGTAACGAAAGACCCACTGCTCGGCATCTGCTTTGGCATCCGCATAGATATCGTTGCTGTGAACCAGCGGCAGACGTTCGTCAATGATTGGTCCGGGATTGGGACCATGAACGGCAACAGTGCTGATATGGACAAAGCGAGACACCTGCGCTTGCCGGGCCACCTCCAGTAGATGGCGTGTGCCATCCACGGTGACGCTGCGTCGGCTTTCATCGCTGCCGCTAATGCCTGCCGCGCAGTGAAAGACAAGATCACAACCGCTGATCGCCCGCTGTAGCGAAATGGGATCCATAAGATCGCCAGCAATGATCTCTACAGGCAGTCGCGCTAAGTGGACAGCCGGTCCGTAACTTCTGACCATCGCGCGTACGTTTGCGCCATAGTGCAGCGTCAGGTATTCGGTCAACCGCTTCCCAATAAAACCGCTGGCGCCGGTGACGAGAATGGTTGCATTCCTTAGATCAATCTTCTGATTCACAGATCAACCCTCCGTGTAATGCGTTCATCGATCTCGGCCCAGGATGGGGTAGGCAGCAACGTTCGCTGCGCTTTGCACGCTTCCATCAGCATGACACTGCGCAGTCCTTCTTCGCCTGAAATGGCCGGGGCGCTATCTTCACAGATAGCCCGTGCAAAGTCGTCCAATTGACGGGCAAAGTAGGGTACAATCTGACGTATCTCTTTTTCATCTCCGCTACGTCCGGCGTGGATCGGCCCGGTGAAGCGTTCCGATTCAATGTGGAGCTGGCTAGGGTCGAGCGTGGAAATTTCCAGCGCGCCTTCTTCACACTCAAGGCGGATCTTGTTGTCTAACTGGCGAGTACGGCTTAATTCAATGTTGCCAGGGATACCATTCTCAGTGATGGCTTCAATACGGCAGTTTGCCTCAACCCCGCTGATCGCGTCATCCCAATAGCGGAACTCTGCAAAGTTGCCCAGCCACCAGAGCAGCATATCAAGGACATGCGGCCCCGTATCCAAAAGAACGCCACCCGTGGGGGGGCGCAGGGTAAAGGCTGATGCTGCAAATCGTTCAAACAAGACAGCTTCTTCGGCGTGAAACTGTTTCACGCTGCCCAGAAATCCTGTATCGATAAAGCGCTTGACGAGTTGGCTGCTGTCGTAGAAACGACGAACCATGCCTACGGCCAGTTTGGCATTCGACCGCTGCGCGGCGTCGATCATCTGCTGGCATTCTGCACTACGGAGCGCCATCGGTTTTTCGACAAGTACATGAATACCGTTGTTGAGAAAATCCACCGCAATGGGCGCGTGCAAGTGATGGGGAACGGCCACGATCACAGCATCCACATGCTCTATAATCTGTTGATAATCGCTGCCGCAGATCGGCACATTGTAGCGCTGGGCCAGATCCTGGGCCGATTTCTTGTTGACATCGGCCAGGGCTACAATCTGGATTGTATCGAGTAACTGGGCCGCAGGCAGATGAGACATCGCTGTTACGTAGCCGCAGCCAACGATGCCTAACCGCAGCGGTTGGGTGAAATAGGAAGCTGCCAGCGATGGCGCTAGATCAAGATCCGGCTGAAGTTGATCATACATTTTGCGCCTGCACCTTTCCATTGGCCTGATTGAGATGGAGTTCAGAAATGGTTGAGGATAGGCGGTCAAACGAGATTTCGGCCCCCAGATTCACCACGCCTCTAGATGCGCTGCTGCCGGTTACAACAAAATTCAATGCATCTGCGAAGTAGTCGTAATAACAGGTGAGGTCGGCGTAGGCTAGATCCGTGGACAGGGAGTAGACACCGTTTAGCAGGTGCATATCTAGTTTGTACTGGATCACGCCTCGCTCGCCAGCCCGGTAGACCGGCGTCTCTACATCGAGGAGTTGTGTTGTGGTATCGTAAACGACTTCCCCGGTGGCGCTGCGGATGATGCAGGCGCAGATGGGGTGCGCCACATCCTCGAAACATTGGAACTCAACCACAAGCGTCGCAGATTCACCCGAATGTACCGTCTTGGTGCTAGAGCCATCCTCACCGATGAGTTCTACCCGCTCAATGCGCGCGCCGTGCGTCATTACTCGCTGGGACAAGCCGCCCGATCCATGAATGGCCCCTGGTTTGGCGGAAGTACTCTGGCGTAAGATGCTGGAATATTCGGCGACTGCTTCGGCGACAGTTCCCAAATAGGCTTTCTGACCACGCACCATCACCAATCCTCGGTCACAAACTCGGTTGATATCCTCCAGGTTGTGCGAGACAAAGATCAGAGAGGTGCCGGCGCGACGCAGTTCGTGCATACGTTCGTAGCACTTCATGCGGAAGGCGTAATCGCCGACGGCCAGCACTTCGTCGACCAGCATAATGTCGGGATCAACATGGGCGGCAATCGCAAAGCCCAGGCGCGCATACATGCCCGATGAATAACGTTTGACCGGCGTGTCGAGATAGTCGCCGATCCCGGCGAAGTCGATGATGCGATCAAAACGATCCTGGATTTCCGCTTTGCGCATACCCAGGATGGCCCCGTTGAGAAAGACATTCTCGCGCCCTGTCAGATCCGGGTGAAAGCCTGCCCCCAATTCAATCAACGCCGAGAGACGCCCGTTGATCTCTAGCTGTCCGCTGGTTGGCCGGGTGATCGACGAAAGCAGCTTAAGGATCGTTGTCTTGCCGGCGCCGTTGGGGCCAAGGATACCCAACGCCTCGCCAGGTTGCAGATCGAACGTCACATCTTTGACCGCCCAGTGATGCTGATCCTGGCTGTTCTCTCCCTTCCCAAAGAGGGAGCGCAGGCTGGATAGACGATGGCCGATGCGATAGCGTTTTGAGACTTGTTTAAATTGAACGGCTGCTGCCATGAGTTCCCCACTTATACTATGTCTGCGAATTGAGGTTCCACGCTTTTGAAGAAGAGATAACCGCCCACCATGATGAAAAGGGCGACCGCCGTCGAAAGCAGAAAGTTCGATCCTGGCGCTTCCCCGTAGAGGAGGACGCTGCGGTACGCCTCCAAAACACCGGCCATCGGGTTGAGGAAGTAATAGTTTTGCAGATGTTCGGGCACACGCGAGACGGGATAGATAATGGGCGACGCATAGAGCCAGATCTGCATCCCCAGCACAAAGAGATGTTTCACATCGCGATAGAAGACATTCAACGCTGCGCCGAAGAGACCCAACCCAAAAGCCAACGCTAGTTGCACGGCCAAAATCGCCGGCAAGTAGAGCCACGTCAGCGTAAACAACGGCAATCGATAGATCATCATCAGGATCAAAAGTACGCTAAAGGCAATTACAAAATCCAGCAGGCGGGCGAACAACGCAGCCAGGGGCAGGATCTCGCGTGGAAAGTAGATCTTCGTCACCAAATTCATATTGGAAACGAGTGATTCCACCATGTCGTTAGTTGATGTAGAAAAGAGCGTCCACGGTACCATCGCCACGTACGAAAAGATGACATAGGGAATAACGCCTGTATCAATGGGGATGAACTGGGTAAAAATAATGGTAAAAATGGTGACCGTCGCCGCCGGTTGAAGTACTGCCCACAATCCACCCAAGACAGATTGCTTGTAGCGAGCGCGGATAATGCGCCAGGTCCACGCTGACAGCAGATCAAGATGATGCGAGAAGGTTAACGACGTCATTTTTTGCTGCACGATTGTCTCCTATACATCACGGCGGCGGATACGGTAAATCCCGATAACAAGTAAACTTAACAAGATCGCGGGTAAAGTACTTAAAAAGATGACAGCGGCGGCGCTTGCGCCTGTCAGCGTCTGCATGGGATCGCCACTTTGTACAAAAACGACTGGGTTAGGCGTCGGGGTCGGTTGGGGTGGCGTACTTGTAGGGATCGGCGTTGGCGCTGGCATACTGGTTGGCGTTGGCAACAGCAGTGGCGTGACCGGCCACTGGGTGGCATCCAACTGGGTATACGAGTACCATGCGCCGTTGCGCGGTAGACCACCCGTGTCTGTCCACCAGGTAGCCAGCAACACATTCCCCTGGCTGATGACAGCGCCGGGCGAGCTTGGATCGAAGGCGGGTGTTTTCGGACCCATCACAATCGGTTCGAGATCGCTCCACCGCTCTCCCAACCAGACGCCATGCCACATGCCATGGCAGCAATCTCCACTGCGGAACCCTGTGATAATATGCAATCGCTCATCCCCATCTTCCACCAAAACGACCGACGCGTACTCACCAATATGGGGGAAAGGACGAACTGGATTACTCCAGGTATTGCCGCCATCCGCCGAGCGGAGCATGAATTGGGTAGCTGGCACACCATCCATATAGAAAAGAATCAACTCTCCGCGATGTTCAATAACGACTGGCCAATCGGTTTTATATCCATTCTCGGCGCGCTTTGCCAACACGACGGGCTGTGTCCACAACATATGATAGGGATCATAACGGGCATATATCACCTCGATCCCAAGTCCGATGGAGTTGACTGTAGACCAGACCACATGCCAGTTGCCCCGTGTATCCACTGTGGATCTGACATGGGCAGCAAACAGAGCGTCACTGTACGTTAGAAAGACGGTCTCTGGTTCTGACCAGGAGTTGCCTCCATCTACGGAATGGACAGCATAGAGGCCCAGCCCTTCCCAGTTGCCACTGTAGACGGCATGAAGATTTCCCTGTCCATCGCCAGAGAGATGGGCGAAGGCGATCGGTCCAGCATCCTCGCCGATTAGGCGGGGCAGCGACCAGCTTTGGGCGGAATTGGCGGTCGCGGCTGGCGCGTTAGAATAGTAGATGCCCCCTTGCAATTCATTGCCCGCAAACAGGATCAAGTGGATCACATCGTTGTGATCCAAAAAGGCGGCTTGCAACCGTGGCGCTCCACCTCGTGGGGAGAGCAATATATCGACCGGTTCGGTCCACCCACCATCAATGCGCCATTGCCGGTAAAAGATGGCTTCTCCGTGACCGTCGTCGTAGGGTTGATAGTTGAAAACATGCACCGTCTGGTTGCGGTCAGCCACCAGGATGGGCGGGCGGGCTTCGTCTCCATAGCGGGGAATGCGCAGTTGCGGCGTCCACTGATTGGCGCTCTGCCCATAGGCGCTTTCCCCGCTTGCGCTTACCATCAGAAGCATTACAACGAAGAAAACAATATAACGGATGTAATATCCTTTCGGGTGATCCCATCCTAAGTACATCAATGTCGTATCCAGGCTCTATATCTGTTAAAAATAGATCAGTTCACATTCCTACTCTTTTGTAGGATATGGATTCCGTAGGAGAATTGCATAAGGGAGAACTAATAATCTCATATAAGCAGGGGGATTGGGGACTGGGGACTGGGGATTGGGCTGGCTCAATCCCCTCAGATGAGTACTTCACGGTTTTTCGTAGATGGCAGCAGAGGGAACACGCCCACGTACTCCCTCTGCTGCTAAATCGAAAAGACGACTTACGCGATTTAAATCACAACCAGGCATCGCGCCATCATCGACTGTCGAAATCAGCGCGTGATGGCTGGCAGATAGATGGAGTGGGCTACGGAATTACCTGCGGGCGCGATCAGCACAAGGTAATTACTCTGGGCGCCGGCCATAGGTGGCGCGGCATTGCCGCCCAGGCTTACTTCCCCAGCCGGGAACTGTTTGGCGTAGAGCTTTAACTCTCCGTCGCTGGTGATCAAGCGTTCAGATCCCAGGCTCCACCCTTCGATCCAGGCTGGCAACCGGTTAACCCGGTGATCAAAGGCAACATAAACGGTGGCTGCCTGCACAAGCGTAAAGCGCAGATGATTGTTGCTGTTGTTGTTCTTGTCATCGTTGGCAGTGCGAATATAGATATGATTGGCCAAAGAACCCGGCACTTGGGTAAAGAGGAAATTGCGGTCAATATAAGGAAGTTTGCCAACATTCAACACATCGACCTGATAAGTTTTACCACTACTCACCACAAGATCCTTGATCAGAGCGCCAATGGGCAGCGTCCCCTCGGTAATTGTCACCGTTACATCATCGCTGGCGCTCAGCTCGCCATCGTTCGCCGTCAGCCGAAGCACATAGAACCCCACGGCGCTAAACTGGGCTGTAGTCTGGATAGCCGTAGCGTTGCCAAAGATCACATTGCCAGGGCCGCTAACCTTACTCCAAATCGTCTTCACCTCCCCTGGGGGATCAGGTAAACCATCGTCGTTAACAGACGCCGCTAGATTGGCAGTCGCGCCAAGGATCAGATCCTGATGGTTGCCCGCTTTCACAGTAGGGGGTAGGTTTTTATCTTTCCCCACCCTAAAAAGGGCAGTGGTCACTGGGCTCGGGTGATAACCAGAGCGAAAGGCACGCGCCTTGACTGTAGTGTGCGTTGTCAGCGTCAACGGCGCCGTATAGAGGGGCGACGTCTGCGTTGGATAGCTGCCATCCAATGTGTAGTGAACGGCGGCATCTGCGGTGTCTGTATAAAGCGTGACGACAACCTGATCGGCGTCAAACACGCCTCCATTTGGGTTGATCTGGGGAGCGGACAGACGCGGCCCAGGTTCGCCCGCTTCCATCACCGCGACGAGATTCTGAATGTAGAAGAGATCGCCGACACGGAAGGCGGGCGCATCCAAAACCTTGTAAAGCTCCTCCCGTGATTCCTGCAAAATGTACGCTTTGGCCTGAAAGAGAGAGATCGGATCGTAGAGGTGCTGTCGCACCCCCTCATTATAAGTCCCCTCGAAACTGGTTACGAACCAGAAAGGCCCCACATAGGTATACTCGGCCAAAGCCTCTTCGAGTTGAGCCAGGGCATGAGTGCGCAAATATTGGCCCAGTTCCGGTACAAGCAGGATGAAATTTGCTGCCAGGCTGAACCGTCGGCGGTGGATGCTGCCCGATGTCCCCCACGGAGCGTCCTTGCGGAACTGGGATACCCTGAGCGCGAGTAGCCGATCTAATTCCTTTTGCACTTGATTGCGCAATGCTTGATCCGCCTGTGTTTGCCCGGCCAATGTTTGCAGGTTCAAAAAGCCAATATAGCCCGCAATAAAGGCGTTATTCTCCCAGGGGAACGAAGCCAGACGTTCGTTGTCAGCGCCAGCCGGTAATTCGAGCTTGCTCTTTGCCTTTTGGTAAGCTTCTCCCGCCTGTTGCGGAAAGATCTCAGCGTACTTCCACATCGCGTAGAAGTTGTTCTGCGGATATTGCCACGGCCAGCCGCTGGCGCGGGCGGCAGAGTTGTCACCGGTCATGGCGGCTTCCACTTCGGGCGGTAGCGTCATATATTCGCGTGCGGCCCCTGCATTCCAGCCGATTTTGCCGATCATATTTGCGCCAAAGTAGGTCTCATACTCTGCTTGAAGATAACCTGCAAGCTGCGCCTGCATCTCGGTTGAAAGATGAGGATAGGCTCTGGTTAGCGTATAAAGCGTGTCGCCAGGGTTGTTGAAATAATCGTGCAATTGTCTAAAGGGCGCCATACCATCGTTGTGGTACCCCGGTCGCAATCGCCCTGCATCTATCATTTTCTGGATTTCACGTTCGAGGCGAGCCTGTAACTCTTGGGTGGATGGCAGTACAACTTGATCCTGCGTCTCTTGAATTTCAAGCAGCGGAAGCTTCCGCGCGCCATTTGCTGGCCCCAGCGCAATAATCGCATTACTACGATGGCTGAAGATCATGCCGTTGTAAGGGACTAACGGATTCTGATCGCCGTGGTTGTGATAAAGACCATTGACGCTCCCATACTTCCCAATGTAATTGCCATCAAGCCGGGGATGACCGGGGCGAATCGTCCACATGCTATCGTAACCGGGCGCAAGTTGGGTGAGCGGTTCGTTGTAACCCCAATAAGTCCTGGATCTATAGTTTGGATCGGTAATATCGCTAAAAGCGCTGGCAACCCGATCACAGCAGAGATTCCGATAGAGTAGATTGCCCCCGCCCGATATGGCCTGAGGTTCGTCAATGGCGCTCACAGCCCCGGCCATGCTCAAATAAGGAGTACCCAATTTCCATCCCATCACCTGCCCGCCGGAGATTATGCCCCGATATACGTGGGGCGCATTCTGATAGATCACATTATCAGGCATCACAATTGGAGGGTAAGCGGTCCCATTTTTGGTGCCGTAATGCAGGATCGGTGCATATTCCCGATGACCATCGCCATCCGAATCGAAGGTGAACTCGCTGCCATCATTTTTATTCAGCACAAAGTAAGTGCGCCGCCACGGTTTATGGGTGCGGCTGTTAAATTGCTGTTGCCCGTTGTCTTCAAAATACGCAAGCGTTCTGCTGGCATCCATCACTTGAGTGCCAGCCGCCCAATCCCACGGACCGTTCTGAAGATCGGCCTTGAAGACAGGACCAATCAGCGTGCCGTGGGTCAGCTTCATTTCTGGCGGAAAGATATCATCGCGCTCAATGCCGTTGACAAAGTCAATGTACCCTACATTCTCAGCGTTTTTGATACTCTGCGTGCCGGGATCTGCGCTGTAACGGTAGCTGGCGCTGCCCGAAAAGACAACCTTATCTCGATAGATCACCGGCCACCAGGATTGGAAGCTCTCGCCCAGCAACTTAGGGGATTTCCAGAGCAGCGCGCCGCTGGCTGCGTTGAGCGCGTAGGCGTGCATGTCGGTGGAAACAAAGTAGATCACCCCCGCGTCATAAGCCGCCGAGAACTTAATGGGTCCTAGCGGCGGTTGGCCGGCCGCGGGATATTTCCAGGCCAGCTCTCCCGTGGCTGCGTTCACCGCGTAGAAGTAGCCATCTCGATTCCCCGTGTAGACCTTGCCCTCCACCACCAGCGGATTCACGCTGTAGCCCGCGCCCGCCCCGGCAAACTCCCAAATCTTGGCGCCGGTCAACGCATTCAAGGCATGGAGTTTTTTATCATATCCGCCGACATAGACCTTGCCGCCGATCACCGTGGGCGAATGGCCCAGCGGAAGCTCGGTATCATAGCGCCAGACAAGATCCCCAGTAGCGGCCTTCAGGACATAGAGACCGCGCGCCGTCGATAGATAGAGATTATCATAGGCCGTAATAACCTGAACCTTCTGATCGATATACGCTTCAATGGGTCTATACCATTCTACATACATCTTGCCGCGGACCTCCTCGCTCACCCAGGAAGTCCGCTGTGGATTAGCGCCTGCCATGTACCAATCACTGGCATCCACATCCGCGGTTACGGTTTCTTCAGACAGATCCACATGTAGATCAGCGGCCTGAATTGGCAACGAGGGAACAAGCAGTGAAACAAGGCAAATCAAAAGCGTAAAGTGGGTGAGAATTCGTCGCAATTTCATCGAAAATTCCTTTGGGATCGGGGTGAATTGGCCCGGCATCAACGCACGAGGGCAGGTAGATAAAGTGAATGATTGTGAGTGGGTGGAGGGTTGGGCGATGTTGCTTCAATGGGATCGCCCAGGGTAACCCGCAGGGTAGGCCGCGCCCCTGCGTTCCAATCCCCGGTATCAGAGGAGACAAAGTACTTACCGCTATGGTAGGCGCCGTCCGCTGAATAGAGCGCCAGCCGTAGCGGACCACCCGTCGCGTGGATCTCGGCAACTGTCTGGCTCAGATCCCACGTATGGGGGATGCCAGGCCACGGCGGTGTTGTTGCGACCGGTTCTACCCAGGTGCGGGCCACGTTGGCATTTGCCAGCGGCGCATTATTCCACGTCAGCGTGGATTCGTCCCACGCGTCTTCAACGGCGAAGACCTGAATGGTCGAGCCAATCGGGCCTGGCTCCCATCCTTGCCCAGAGTTGCCAAATTGGTGGAGCGTCAGCGTAGCGGAGATCACAACTTTGTCAGGCGGCAATGTATCCAGAGGAAAGGTGACGTAATACTTGGCAAAACAGGGCCAATCCACCACATCGATCTGGTTTTGAATATTGAAATGCTCGCGCCCTGCATAGTTGAGGTTTCCCCAGTCTCGCCAGAAATCCACGCCATGACCGCAGGTCGTCGTCCCGCCCACTTCGGCGTCAGGAACCACGGTGCCATTTAATCCGTGGCGGATGGTGAAGGTCTGGCGGTTTTCGACAGCAGGCGGCGTGTAGGCGGGCAGCAGCCCAAAATGCAGCCTTCCCCACGTCTGCGGTTGATCGCGGTTCAAGTCTTGCGGCCATACCTGATCGGGGATCGGGGTGCCTGCCTGATCATCGCGATCGTGGACAACAGCAGCTATGCGCCAGACTGTCCCCGCTGGCGGTGGACCATCCAGCCCGAAACTGCTGAATGGAAGGCGATAAGCGAGAGTCCAGCCCCGTTCATTTTTGGCGTTGTTATTGGGTCCGCCGCCGCGCCAGCCCGTCTTCGTCGTGAAGGGGATCGGCATCCTCATCCATGCGCCATCCTCTTGGGACCAGGCAGCCTGATAATTGGCGTCATCTTGCCAATCGCTGACCTGGGCGACAAAGCGTTTGGGGCTAAAGTGCGCATCCCCTGCCGCTGGATCGGGGCTGAGATAGAGGGAGACAGCATCCCAGTGGTCAAGCTTATCGAGGTTGGGTTTGGGATCGTACCAGACGTAGCGGTCGAAAATGGCAACGCGTACATAGAGTTCACGGTCGTCATAACTAATGCGCACATCGGCATAGTTCTCGCGGTCGTTGACGCGCCCGAACCAGAAGATACCCATGGCTGACGTGTATGTTTCCCCAGTAAAATAGGGGATGTAGACAGTAGGCCGCACAGTGGACGGGATGGTTGCCTGGGCTGCCTCAGCCGGCAGGGGTGTAGCCGGCGCATAGAGCGTTACAATGCCCCCTAAGATCAACAGGCAGAATAAAGCACGTCGCGTTGTAAGCAGACTCAAAGTGATTACTCCTATGGGATTGAGATTGGTGGATGGCGCGGCAACAGCAACTCACACAGTAGAGCTTTGATCCAATGCAAGTGGCATTTATTGAGTTCAGCAGAAGAATCGGGGAAATCTATACTGCCGAAGAAGGCCGCAATCTATGGCGCGGAACCGTCTTTGTTCCGCGTCCAAAGCTTCTATTCACTTGGGTATACTCAAACCGGGTTGGGACGCAGAAAAGTACGCCTGTGCGCCAACAAGCCGGCACATGAGCGTGCCTGCTCTGCACGCTTACTTAAGAAGAAGTGTAGATGGTTCTGAAATTTGCGGCTGGGCGGCAATCCCACGTGTATATTGCATGTATCCTTTATCTACATGACTCATTCACTACGAATGACTGACGATATGGTAAGGATATATAACGGCCTGGGGATTGTCTTCGGCAATTTTGAGGATATGAAAATGGGGGAAAGATGCTAACCCTGATGGGTGCTGTTAGCGATGGCAACGATCCCAACACAGATGAAGGCAATCCCAATCCAACGCATCAACGGAATCGCCTCACCCAGTACTATCTTTGAGACCAGCGCAACCAATACAAAATTCAAAGCTAAAAAAGGATAGGCGTAGCTCAGATTCATACGCGAAAGCACCATGATCCATGAGAGCGCGCCCACGCCGTAGAGCAGTAATCCCCCCATCATCAACGGCGATTTGAAGATCATTATAATAATCGCCAGCGGGTTAAAGGCAGCGATGCCGCCATCCCCTGGTTGAGTAACGCCAAGTTTCAGCAAGGTTTGACCGGCCACGCCTGTGGCAATCGAAAGGCCAATTAACCATAGAGTAGACATGATCTGTTCCTTTGCACTTTTGGTTTGAAACTGCGCGCCCTGTACAGACCCTTCGACTTCTGTTGTGCCAGCAGCGCGAGAAGATTTACCGGGGATAGCGAGATTGAATAATTTCATTGCATCATTCCTTTTGGGTGTGTTCAAAATGAGTCGGTCGCCTGGGTAGGGGTTTGGGTGGACGGCTCACAAAAATCGTTTTTGCGTAAGCCATTTCTCGTCTGCCGTCCACCCAAACCCTTACGAATCTTCAACCCATTCTGAATACACCTATTCCCTTTTGGTTACTTTTGAGCAACTCGATCCGCGGCGGCGAGGATATACCGCGCCTGCTCTTTTTCGTCGATGGAACTATACCACCATTCGCGCATTCGTAACCGATCCGGGTCAAAGCGGATCTCGCGCCAGAGGTCGGCGGCCTCTTCGACCCGCCCGCCGATAGCGTAACATTCGCCTAGCAGTTGTTTGATGGTCAACTGGGTGGGCGCCCCAGTATGAGCGCGTTCCAAAAATCGGCAGGCGTCCTCATATTCGCCCTGCGAGAGTGCGATCTGTCCTAATCGCCGGTTGGCGGTGACATTCGACCCATCCATAGCTAATGCTCTGGCGTACTCCTCTTGGGCAGGCGCTAGATCAATCTTGTGGGAACGGCGTAGCGCATCCTGCATCGGCCACGCCGGCCATTCGTAGACCGAGAGTTCGGCGTCTGCCTGGCGGATGGCGCCCACATTGGCGTGGAAAGCTGCCACCGGATTGGGCAACAGCAACGAGAGACCAAAGAGCAACGAGGGAAGCATAAAGAGCAGCACCGGCGCGCCAATCCTGCGGTTGGAGATCACTTCAGGCGTCTGATCTATCTTCAGCAGCATTCGATCCACAGCCAGCGCCATGCCCACGGGCAAGAGGATCAGCGGGAGCAATCGGCTGGCATAGAATTCCGAATCGGTGACGCCGTGGACAAGCAGCGCCACAAACGAAGCCAGCACGGCCAGCAGATAGATCATTTTCTCGCCTCGAATGCGCCTCACCCGCGTCAGCACAGCCATCCCGATCCCCAACAGCCAGGCAAAGGACGCCAGCCCGACGATCCCCTGTTCGACCACAATTTGCAGAAAGAGGTTGTGCGCATGGGAAAAGTATTTGACATGCAGCAGCAGCACATAAGTCGAGTAAACCATGGTCGTATTGCCCAAGCCACTGCCGGTGTAAGGATAGTCTTGCAGCAGGGTGAGCATGTTACGCCAGATCCCAGGCCGGCCGCGGGCGTAGAGATTTTCGCCGAAGGTGTCGGCCAGCGGTTGAAAGCTGAAGAGTGGGCTGGCCGGGTGAACAAAGATCAACACAAGCAGCGGCAAACTCCCCACAAAGATCAACCAAAACGGGCGTCCGGGGATGGCGAAGCGCTCCCCTTTCCCCGCCGAGCGGAAGAACCACCAGGCTGCCAGCGCCGTGACGATCCCGACCCACAGGCCGATCCACCCTCCGCGCGAGGACGAGAGGAGAAAGGTCGCCAGCCCGATCCCCAGGCCAAAGAGGGCCGCGATCAGCAACATCCACTGCCGCTCGCGCCAGCTTGCATAGATCCCCAGCGCGGCCAGCGGAAGCAGCACCGCCAGCGCGCCGCCAGCAGCGTTGCTTTGGATCGGCGGCAGCGTCCACGAGATGGAGATGGTCCGCTGCACCCAGATGCCGATGAACGGGAAGAGGCGGAAATCGGTCTCAACGCTGCTCACCCAATCCGCCGTGAGGACAAAGTAGATCCCCAAGCCAGCGGCCAGCAGCGCGCAGCCTGTCCCCAACCAGGCGAGCGCTCGCTGGCTGTCGCCAATGCGGGCTATCCCCAGGGCGAAGATCACGGCCAGCAGCAGCAACCCGAAACGTTCCCAGGCGATGGTTTGATCGTAGGCAGCCCACACCCCCACAAATCCTGTGGTGAGGAAGAGCAGCCCCGCCCCCATGAGTTGGAGGAAAAGGGACGCCTCTCGTCGTTTGGAGACCGAGAGGCGCTCTCGTTCAGCAATCGTTGATATCACAAGAATCTTCGCCCTGATAATCTGTATCGTAGGAGCGTGGGTGGGGGCGGGAAGAAAGCTCATCATTGAACCGCCGTTTGCTTCCCGCCCCCACCCATGCCCGTACAAGTCTTCTGTTTATTAACGGAACGCCCATTGCAGATGTTCGAGACCGACACGAACGGCGCGTTTGAAGGTGCGCTGATCGGTGAAGAGCATCCGCAAATAAGTCATCATCGGGCCGGGCCGCACCGCCCATTCGCGGAAGGCCCGTTTCTGCCAATACATCAACTCCTCGGCGCTGAGGTTGTCGTATTGGAGGACAGTGCCCTTGTCCATGTCCACCTCTTCCCAGCGGGTGCCTTCGCGGAACCAGTTATTCTTCACTACTTCAAAGAAGAAAGGCGTACCGGGGTAGGGCGCGGCAATGTGGAAGAGCGCCAGCTCCAGCGGCAGCGTTTTGGAAAAGTCGATGGTCTCGCGGATCGTCTCCTTAGTTTCACCGGGCAGGCCAATGATGAAATAGCCCCAGTTTTTGATCCCCGCCTCTTTGGCCCACGTAAGCGCACGATGCGCCTTTTTGGGATCAGCGCCCTTGGCCGCCCGTTTGAGGATCATCTCGTTGCCGCTTTCGATGCCCCAACTGATCATCCAACAGCCAGCCTTGCCCATGAGTTTGAGCATCTCTTCATCGACAAAATCGACGCGGCTGTTGCACGTCCAGCGGATGGGCAGTTTTTCCTCGATAATGCGCTCGCACAGCCCGATCACCTGATCGCGGCTCACGGTGAAGAGATCCGCGTACATATGTATGTTGTGAATGCCCAGATCGTGAAAGAGCCAGAGTTCCTTCATGATCCGTTCGGGCGAGTGCAGCCGCACCGAATATTGGTACGAAACATGTTTGATGCAATATTTGCACCCGGCCGGGCAGCCGCGGCTGGTGACGATGAAGCTGAACGGTCCCTTCATCAAGGGCATACGGTACTTGTCCAACGGCAGCAGATGGTGCAGCGGCATGGGCAGATCGTCGAGATCGGGGATGAAAGGGCGATCCGGGTTGATGGTGATCTCGCCGTGTTTGCGCCAGGCCAGCCCCTTCACTT
Organism: Caldilineaceae bacterium; assembly: GCA_019637695.1. Taxonomy (GTDB): domain Bacteria; phylum Chloroflexota; class Anaerolineae; order Caldilineales; family Caldilineaceae; genus RI-153. The sequence continues at coordinate 85,501 of JAHBVG010000019.1, forward strand.
TGGATAGATCCAATCCTGAGCCATTGGCCGAAGCCGGGTCGGGTGACGCTTCCCATTCGGGATCGGTCTTTTCTAGCATATCCTGCACCCACTGGGCGCGTCCCTGTTGGCGGCCTTCGAGTACGTCGATCAACTCGCGGAAGGTTAGTTCCGGCTCGCCGCGCAGAATGAAATCAAGTGAGGGGAAGTCGCGCAGCGTCTCGTAGGGCATAGGCGTCACATGCGTGCCAAAGGCCATTGACTTGGCGCCCAGACTCTTGGCCAGCATGGCGCCGTACATGTCGTTGGTCAGCGTCGGCGCGGTGACCTGGGTGATGTAATATTTGGGCGATTTCTCGCGCAGGATCTGCTCGAAGCTCTTCCAATCCATACGCTCGGCGATGGCGTCCACAATATGGACGGTGTAATCTGGCTGCAACATGGCAGCGAGTTGAGCCAGAGAACACTGAGGCCAGACCATCTCTTCGCGGCTGCGACGGCCTACGCGATGCTGGGTGCGGATCCAGATACCGCCGTCAGGCGAGGGCGGGTTGACCAGCATCACGTCCACGGCGCCGGGCGGTCGGGCGTGGGTCTTTTGGCGGACAACTGATCCCGCATCGGGGAAGGCAGTCGGGCGCAACTTAGGGACACGCCGCGTGCCCAGATTTTCCTTCAGGCTTGACTCAAGTTGAATTTCAGCCATGTGAATAGGTCTCCTGTACTTTGACTGTCGGGCCGGCGACCCGATCTTGAACGGCGACTGTCCTGGCTTCCTTGCCGCGGAGATCATCCACGATCAACGATTCACGCGCGCTCAGCGCTACCAACACTTGCATCTGCACCCATGCGATCACCAATTGCAGGCCGATGAGCGTAAACGAGGCGCTGCCCAGGTAGTAGAGCCAGAGCCGAGATAGTTCCCAACCAGAAAGGCCAAGCAGCAAGCTGACCCCGCCCATCACCGCGCCGATGGTGAGCGATAGCACACCTACCCAAACGAAATAGCCGTCAATGGGCTTGCGGAAGAGCGGGCGGCCAAAGAGTCCCTGGCGCACTGGCTCTTTGTGGAAGAGCGCTACAAAGTAATTAAAGCTAATACCCAGGGCGATCACGCTCAGCCCGAAGACAGACAGGATCAGCGCCGAGAAGAGGACGAAGGCGCCGGTCGGCGAGATGGTGGTCGTGCCTGTTAGACGGAAGCCCACTAATCCCAGACCAATCACCGCAGCGAGGATCAGCGCAACGATCCCCACCAGACCGAGCAGGCGCACCGGGTTGTAACTGAGCGCCGTCCACGTGATGGATTGGGCAAAGCGCATACCGTCGCGTACCACGCTCAACTTTGAGCGGCCTACGCGTTCGCTGTAGGGGATCGGCACTTCGACGGTCTTCAAGCGTTCGTGCAGGGCGCGGGTACTCATCACCGGCGTCAAATTCAACCCATCGGGCAGGGGATAGATCTGTCCGAGGATGCTCTTCTTGAAGATGCGCATACCGCTGGCCGAATCGGTGACCCTTCGAGCGCTGAGCAGGCTGACGAAGGCGGCGAAGATCAGATTGCCCAAACGCCGGACGGGGGGCATCTGGCTATCCGCGCCGGCCATGCGCGATCCGATCACAATGTCGGCGTCGTCACACAGCGCCTGTTCGTACAAATTTGGGAAGTGTTCCGGCGGATATGTGCCATCGGCGTCAAGGAAGCCGATCCATTCGCCGCTTGCCGCAGCAAAGCCGGTCTTCAGCGCCGCTCCATAGCCCTGATTGACCCGATGCTGGATCAGCCGCACATTGGGTATGGATTGCACTATTTCTGGCGTTTGGTCGGTTGAACCATCGTCCACGACGATCAGTTCGAGATTCTGAATCCCTACCTGTTGCAACTGAGGCTGGACTTTCAGAACCCGCTCGGCGATTTCCTGAATACCATCCTCTTCGTTCAAAGCCGGGATTACTATTGATAATGTTGTCATTGATTACTCCTCAGTTAGCAGATAGCAGGTAGCACATAGCAGATAGCGCAGAGGGGATTGGTGGGCTACAGGTTTGCAAGTTGCAGGTGACCAGTGAAAATGGTTCACGCACCACGCACTACTCAATATCCAATCCCTAATACCCACGAGTCACAAATAAATCTGGACATCAGTCGGCGCTGACTGACCCGGCTCGATCCGCTTGAGGACGCGGGCCGGTACGCCCCCCACAACGGTGTGAGGGGGAACATTCTGGGTGACGACAGCGCCGGCGGCGACGACGACGCCTTTGCCCACGGTGACCCCATCGGTGATGATCGAACCCGCGCCCAGCCAGACATCGTCCTCGATGTGGATGCCCTGCGCAGTGATGCCCTGTTCGATCATCGGGCGGTTGGGATCGTGATAGACGTGATTCACTGCCAGGATCTGCACGAGCGGACCGGTGTAAACGCGGTCGCCAATCGTGATCCCCCCCTGGCCGCGCAGCACGTTGAGTTCCCCGATCAGACTGTCCGCGCCAATGCGGATGAAGGCGTGGGGCAGATCGCGGAAGTTATAGACATGGAGAACCGCGCCATGCATGATGAAGGTGTTGTCGCCAATCGAGATCCCCGCCGGGCAGGCATGGAGATAAACGCCCTGGTCGAGGTAGACATTGCGCCCCAAATGAATCTGATTGGCGTAGCGCAGACGCACGTTGCTCTCGATGGCGGCCATGCCCTCCATCTTCAGGATGGAGCGGTAGAGCAAGGCCCGTATCCCTACGCCGACCACCGACGGAACCCAACCGGCGACGCCGTAGAGGATCTGTTCCATTGCATAGCGCATTGGATTGCTGGCCTGGCGGTTGATGTAAAGCAGTAAATTCGCCATGAATCCTGACCGACGCGCTGGCGAGGACGGCAGCGGCAGCGAATTTGAGTTGGTAGCTGAAGTCACGCTCATTCCTTCGAGTCAACTGTTGTCGAGAACCTGGTAACCACTATAGGTGTCCGCGGGGAAGAAACGCATAAGGAGGAGATTAGAAATCCGCATAGAGATGGCAACAAAAAGGGGAGGGCGGACTGACAGTCCGCCCTCCCCTTTTTGTTGCGATTGAATCAGTCTATTCTACATTAGTGGCTCACAGTAGGCAGCCACAGGTAGGATCTCACCTGCACAACAAAGTCCTGGCTGATAGTACCTGCACTGTTCTTCGCCTCTACCTTGATATTGTAGTTGCCGGCCGTTTCGGGCACCCAACTAATCAGCCCTGTATCGGCGTGGACAGTCATGCCATTGGGCGGATTTACCAGTTGAAAGGTAGGCGTCGGATAGCCACTTGCCTGGACCTCGTAGGTATACGGCTCTTTGACGGCGGCCACAGTCACAGGAAGCGAAGTGATCGTGGGCGCGCTCAGGGGTTCGGTCACGTTGATGGTGAAGCTCTGCTCGTCGTTGCCAGCAATATTGCTGGCGCGCACAGTGACAGCATAGACATCCGCTCTACTTGGCGTCCAGCGGATGCGGCCAGCGACGTCAATATTGATCGACATACCCCCAGGCGCGGCGCCCACCAGTTGGAAAGTCGGCGCAGGGTTGCCAGTCGCCTTGACGTCATAGGTATAGGTCTGCCCCACAAATCCTGTGATCACCGGTGAGGATGTGATCTGAGGGGCAACGGATGTATCTGTCACGCTGATGGTGAAACTCTGATTGACGTTCCCGCCTGTGTTGCTGGCGCGCACAGTGACGCTATAGGTCCCGACGCTATCTGGCGTCCATTGGATGAGACCCGTGGCGCTGTTGATCGTCATGCCTGTCGGGGCCGTCATAAGTTGATAATTTGGCGCCGGGTTGCCAGTAGCATCCACATCGTAGCGGTAGGGTTGATTCACCACCGCCTGCTGCACAGGGGACGAGGTGATCACCGGCGCCGCGACCTCGGCTGAACTGGCGCAATAGCCAAAGCCAGCCAGCCCGCTTTGGTAATGGCTCAGAACCTCACCCGGTTCTAGCATTCGGTTGTAGATGGCGATTTCGTCCAACATCCCAACGAAGAAGTAGTTGTTATCATAGTAACCAATGTTCAGCATACTAGAATTCGCAAATCCTCCTGTGTAGGGAGCGGAAATGGATGTATCTAGCTGACCGTCGATATAGAGGTAGTTTTTGGCTTCGGCAAAGTTACGACCTGCGACTATGTGATGCCAGGCGCCGTCATTGATGGCTTCCGCGCTGGTGAGGGTGTACATAAGAGTATCGCTGTCGCGTAGCGAAAAAATGGCCTTGCCGCCTGTACCACAACCCAACCACCAGGCTGCAGAGCCACCCCGGTACTTGCCCGCAAAGACAGAATTGCCGCTGCAAAGTTGCTGTGTATTCACCCATAGTTCAATGCTAAAACTATCTCTATGCCCCCACTCCAAAATTGAGTTGTTATGGACGTTCACCCTGCTGTTGCCGTCAAAATATTGCGCTTGACCGACTCGACCACTGGCCACCACAGGGCAACTCTCACCGACGCAAGTTGCATGATAGTTCCCGTAGATGTCAGAGAATGTTTGGCTACCGCTGATCTCTTCCATCTGCCAATAGGTAGCCATGTTGGCTGGGCAGGAAGCCAGATCCACAGGATGGGTCACACGGATGCGAAAACTCTGGCTATCCGTCCCCGCGTTGTTGGTTGCCAGGACTACGACATCGAAACTGCCGGCATTACCGGGCACCCAGTTGATCGTCCCACTGCTGGCGCCGATGCTCATGCCCGTGGGCGCCGCCGACAATTGAAATGTCGGCGCAGGCGTCCCTTCAATGGCGACTTGGTAGGCATAACTTTGACCAACGGTGGCAACAACCACCGGCATAGATACAATCTTTGGCGCGCTGGATTGCTGCCGGTAGTCCTCATCCATTGCTGCTGCAAAAGTGGATCGAATCGAAGCAAGTTGCAAACCCACAACCAGAATCATAGAAAAAACAAGAAGGAATAGGCGACTTCGAAGTAGAGAAGGTTGAAGTATCATCGCTTGGCCTCATACAAGTTAGTGAAAGAGGTAAATTCAGAATAACGATGTGAGGTAAAGAAGTCTCGATTCACAGGTGCAGCGGATTGGACAGCCGCTCCGGGTCCACTCTGCACATTCTGTTGTGAGATCCTCGTATGTCATTGAGTAGACTATAGGAGAGAGAAGGAGAGAATCACATAAAGAGGAGATTAGAAGTAGAACAGGAAAAGGGACAATCTATTGAGTAGATTGTCCCTTTTGGATGGCTGCTGCGCAGATGCAAATTATCGACGCAGATGGGGCAGATAGAGACAGGGGCATTGGCGCGTCGCTATCGGCGTTGCGACTGGTGTTGAGACTGGCGTTGGCTGTGGAGTCGGGCTTGGCGTATCTACGGGAAGGGGGCTTGCTTGATCCCCGTAATTGCCGATAGCGATGACCCAATCTGAAACGTACGGCGCCGTCCAGGTCTGATCCTCGCTTTTGAAAGAATCCAAGGGGATCTCCGCGTACGCCTTCTTCGCATCCACAGCCACGACGGGCTGCGTTCCGACCAGCGCGCGCAGATCCATGCGAATTGTATCAGTGTTTTCCCGGTAAAAAATGAAATGGCTGTTGCCGGGTCGCCGTAAACAGACGCCATTGGTCAAATCGTTACAACGTTGTAGATCCTTGCTGAAGCGATTAGCGAAGAAGGTAGCGTAGGTTTTGATCCACTCCGGGTTAGCATAGGGGAGCGAACCTGTTTCACTAGAGCTGCCACAGAGATTGCCCCATATATTGGCCACTCCCCCGGCCATAGCAGAATGATAGAGACCGCGGCGGGTCATCTCCATGTTGTAACTTTTGTACTCTGTGGTGCAGTGGCGAAAGCGGTCTTCTGAGAAGGAAGGCTTGTTTGGGCGCTTGCTGATGGTTTCCACATAGAGGTTGTACGTGGGCAGATGCTGTTCATAGCCAGAATAGTCCAACGCTTCTGAAAGTTGATCCAGTTGATTCTTGCTCGCCCGCCCACCTAATAAGTGGGGCCAACCCAAATGGCTCTGCATATAATTATGCCATTGCGTCAACTGGCTGCCATTCACCCACTCCCAGAGGTCAAAGCCATAGCCCATTGTCCACCCTGGCAGTGGACCCAGACGCGCTGCAATGTACCTTTGCAAACGCTGATCGACGACGCCATTGAAGCCCCCCTCTAGATTATGGGGCGTTTGACGGCGGCTGCGATCCCCCCAGGCCCAGATATGGACAACGCCGCCTGCCGCGTGGACCCTGGTGATCAAAAGTTCCAGGGCTTCAAATGTTCTGGGGTCGGGGTCTTTCATATCGGCGAGGACACGTCGATCATTAGATTGGATGTCGAACCACTCACCAGCGATATTAGGCACATGAAAGCCATTGAACCCATGCCGCCCCATAAATTCCTCAATGTCCTCATCGATCAATGTGGGTTTATCGTGAAAGAGTGAGGGGCGTTTGTACATCACATACTGGGGGATAAACGCCTCGCCCGTGCCGCTGAGTCC
>JAHBVG010000002.1 GCA_019637695.1 Caldilineaceae bacterium
GTCTATTGGGTTCATCTCGTTTGTTGTGGTCTGCTACACCTTTCCCGATGGCCGTTTTGTCCCTCGTTGGACGCGTTCGCCTGTTATAGTGTGGGCCTTCATCCTGATTCCCTACTACACCTTCATCAATCCCGAATGGGAGATAAACAGCGTGGTTGACTTGGGGCTGGCGTTGGCTTTCATCGGGTCGATTGCGTCGTGCATGATCGTCCAGATCTACCGCTATCGCTGGGTCTCTACGCCGATCCAGCGTCAGCAGTCGCGCTGGGTAACCTATGGGCTGCTGCAACTGGTGGTGGTCATTATTGTTGGCGGCTTTACATCGGCGCTCTGGCTGCCCCAAATGGATGTTGCCGGCACCCTGCCCAACCTCATTGCTATTCTGATCGAGTCCCTTTCATTGATGATCGTTCCGCTGGCGATTGGGGCGTCGATCCTGCGCTACCGGCTTTGGGACATTAAAGTGATCCTCAACCGGACGCTCGTCTATGTGCCGCTGACGACCGTGTTGGCCGGTCTCTATGGAGTGGTGATCACCATCTCGCAGAAGCTCTTTGTCGGCCTCACCGGCCAAAAATCGGACGCTGCGATTGTACTCACTGGCTTCATTTTGACAGTCACTTTTACGCCGTTACGCAACAGTTTGCAGGGTTTTGTGGATAAGCACTTTAAAGAGACGCCGGATCCCATGAAGAGGCTTTACGCCTTCGACGCGCAGGTGCAGCAGGTCGCGGAGATCATCGATCCGCTCAGACTCTGCCGCCGCCTGGTGGAGAGCGCTATCCTCGCCTATGAAGCCAGAGGCGGCGCTATCTATCTTTGCCGATATGGGGAGATGCAGCTCATCTACGCGTCCGAGGGCTGGCAGGATCAGAATGGCACGCTGACCCTGCCTGTGAAGGATGATGAGGGGGAGACCATCGGCCTGCTCAAATTGGGTGGGCAGGCCGACGGTACAGTCTATAATGTCCACGAGCGGCGCGCGCTACGCCATACCATCGCCCAGGTCTCGCATGTACTGCGCCTGACCGACCCGGCGATTGGGATTTTACAAGACTGTAGCCTGGAGCATAATCCCCAGGCTACAGCGCCCTACCAACCGTAGCCGCTGCTTTTAGCTGCGGTTCTTGTGAAGACATAGTGCGGCTGAAAGCACGCACCTACAAAATCATCTTCAGCGCCGCTTTCATAAAGCCCAGGGCGTAGGCCATCCCCGCGTGCCAGGGCGCATCACAGAGGAGCAAGGGGGTATGGTCCGGGATCAGCACGCCGTCGAAGCCGTTGTTGGCTAAGATCTGTAAGACCCGGAGCATATCTGTGTCGCCGTCGTCAACCAGCATTTCGTGGTAGTTGGGGGCCTTGCCTTTTACATTGCGGAAGTGGACATAGCCGATGCGTCCCGTGCGGCTGTATCGATCCACCATTTCGTAGATGTTGGCGTCCGGCATTTCGGAAAGGGTGCCGACACAGAATTCCATTGTGTTGGCGGGGCTGGGGTTTAGATCGAGTACGCGTTGATAATCATCCGGTCGATAGACCAGCCGCGACGCCCCGCGCAGAGACGGCAACGGCGGATCGTCAGGGTGCAGGGCCAGCTTGACGCCCGCTTCCTCGGCCACGGGGATCATCTCGCCCAGAAATTCCTCAAAGCGCCCCCAGATCTCTTCGGGCGAGACCGGCCCGACCGCGCCTTTGGGGTTCTCGGCGTCGAAAAGGTCGAGATCATAGACCATGTTCCAGACCATCCCCGCGGGGATGGGTGTCTGTTCGGGGTTCTCGAAGCCGACCGATTTTGCCCCGCCGCGCGCGTAAGGGCCTTCCACGCGGCCCCACACCCCGGCGATGGTGAAGCAGTAGCCCATGATGGGAATGCCCAGCCGTCCCATGTCGCGCAGGATGCGCTTGAGATGTTCCATCTGCTGTCGCTTCTTGGGGCCGTCGAGCAGAACGTCGTACCAGTGGGCGGGCGCGAAATTTTCCAGCGCCTCCAATTCCAGCCCCTCAGCGTTGACCATCCTCTTGAGATCGCGTAGCCCTTCGTAGCTCCAAATGGGGTCGTCGCCGTCTGAATAGCCGAAACCCGCCTTGGCCCTGTCCGACGTGATGATCTTCTTGCCCTTGGCGAACTCGCCGGGGATGTGGGCGACAATATGGGTGGCGCCGCACTGTTTGGCAAAGCGTACATTCTCGGACGTGAGGATGTCGCGGTAGAGTCCTAAGCCTAGTTTCATAAAAGGCTCCTTATACTTGGGCAAGTTTTGGGTCCATCTTACAGTCTGGAGTGTATGGTGCCAGATTTACTGATGATTCACTGCCAAAAACCAAAGAGAAAAGATTACCTGCGCGGACTCGTTTCATATCCGCCTACCGTTCTTGGATTATTCAAGACATCATAACGTCCACTCTCACTTTCATCTTGCAGATTAGATTCATGAAGAGGGGACCGTCTAAAAACTATGGGCTCGCACTCTAAACAAATATATACAGGACCAAAGTTACTATCCAAATACTGCACATCTGTTCGTTTGCTGCCACAATCTGCACATAATCCTTCTGTTTGCTGATGCCTAATACGACGAGTTATTAACTCAACTTTTCTAAGAGTCATATGCTTTTGCTTTATATGTTTCTCAAGCCGATCAGATCGAACCATTACTGAACACTGAGGGCACTTTTCCATACGAGGAGGCACAGTTGGTTGTTTTGGCTGCTTTGTATGCTTTTGCATTATATGTTTCTCAAGCCGATCATCTCGAACCATTGAAGGACAATGAGGACATTTTTTGAGGGAATGAGATGAAGGAGTTAGCTTCTGTTTCGTAGTAGCACTAGTTGAGTTAGCAACAGTATCTTGCTTATGAGATTTGCGAATATGGCTCCAATACCGGTCATCGCGCACCTGTGCTTTGCAAAAAGGACATTGTTTGAAATGGTGAGGAGAAGAAGGTTTCTTGTTCCTCTGAATAGAATCATCTACCTCGGAATTGTTACGGGCTGACATTGTTGAATCTCCTACTATTATGTTGCTTTGCTATTGCCCCCAGACGGGTATGTGACCTATTGGGCAGGGTATCGGATTAGGCCGAATACAACCCCACTTTCAAAATGCCATTACTGTAGTCGATTTTGCACCTTTAGGACGGAGATAATAGTATCAGTTGGGTGGTCGGAGGTTCTACCGTATCCAAATCAGTATGCCCATTTTGCGCGTTATGAACATTGGATCGTAGCTTCGCATCGCATGTATGAACAGATCTCTGCTTTCCCCCATCCTCAGAAAGCAGTTCGTCGTTCTCCACATCCCCCCAAAGAGTGACCGGACTGTAAATTTTATAATGACCGGGATCTGTTGGCACATCGTTCTCTTTTCGATCAAGGCTGAATCGACCTTTGGCTCCCTCAACATATTCGGGGACAATTTCACAGCAAATCCAGCGCCGTTTGAGCCTTTCACAGACTTCGCCGGTGACACAGCTCCCGGCAAACGGATCCAAGACAGTATCACCGATATCGGTCAGCATCCGGATGAAAAACTCTGGCAGTCGGGCTGGAAATCGAGCCGGGTGGGGTTTAATGTCATGTTCGCGACAGTACCGGAGATAGTATGAATTGCTTTCTGTGTTCGGGAAGGGAAGCAAATTTGGAGGAATCGCACCGCCATTATCTCGTTGAAACTTGTCGCTAATGTCGTGGCCACTGGGACGCAGTTTAGCGTCATAGCCATTTTCAAGTAGATCGAGCATAGAATCGCTGTAAGGCGTCAACACTCGGCGGTTGCTGACTTTGGGCCAGGGAGTCTTCGACAACCAAAAAATACAGTTGACAGCATCCTTCACCCGAATTCGTCGTACGTTGACCCACTCGGCTGGCGTAGGAAGCTTGGAGGGATTCCACCAGTAAAATTCCTGGGCAAGATGAAATTGCATCTTGCGACAAAGCATAATCAGCAATTCAAAATGGTACAGGCTGCGTGTTGGCTGACCAGGGATCCATGATCCACCGATGTCAATGACCAGTGATCCTGTAGGCTTCAAAATACGGAAAAATTGCTCGGCAAATGTTTCAAACCATTCGACATACCGATCTTCTTCAACATTGCCATAATCTTTTTTGCGCAACAAGGCAAAAGGAGGGCTCGTGAAGATGAGATCGATAGACTCATCCTTCACTTGTTCCCGCATGTACTCAAGGGAATCTTGATAGATAATTTGGCCGTAAATGGTTTGGAGCGCGATGTTGGTCATAGAAACGAGTATAGCGCTCCTCAGAAAATTGCGCAAAGCCAGAACAAATGGTCGGGTTTAAGATTATGAGAGGGGTTGCCACTCGATCAGCGCGGCGGCGACCCAGGTGGGCGCGGGTTGCTGGTAGAGTTCGGTGGCGTCGCTGTAGGTGAGATCGACAATGTCCCCGGTCATCGGGCCGCGTAGATAGCGATAGACTGCGCCGGCGTCGCGGGCGTCGCTCTTGCCGACGACGCAGTGTTGGTTCCATCCCCAATAGTCGCCCTTTTCCAATGTGCCGATGCCATGTTCGATGCTGCGCCGCGCCATCTCCAATCCACCCCCATGCGGATGACGGGCGATCTCGGCGGAATCGCCATAGCCCAGCCCGTGGTGGAAGGGATCTTCGGTGGAGACGACGATGGTGTTCTCGCACAGCCGCGCCAGTTCCTCAATGCCCGGCAGCCGCTCAGGATGGCCGCCCACCAGCCAGGGATAGCGCTCGATCACCTCCGGGCCACGGATACCGCGACGCGCGGTCTCGGCTTCCCAAAAATGACGCCAACTGATCAAGGCGTGATCATGCCGCCAGGTATCAGGGCCGTCGATGCCCGGCCCCTGGATGCCCCACTGCGCCTCTTCCCCCGGATCGCCGCCGCGGCTGACGCGGATACGGGCGTGTTCCATCTCTTCGCTGAAGGCGTGCAACACGCTGATCACGACAACGCGATCGGCGCCGCTGTCCAAACAGGCGTTGACCGCTGCCGCGATCTGCTGCCCGCACTCGTGGACGCCAGCATGTGGGAAGACGATCACGCCGCCGGCGGCCAATGTCGGGGCCAGGTTCCATTGCCGCGATTCATCCAACAGACGCAGCGTGCCCTGCTCGCCCAGGGCGGCGTGTTCACGGGCGTAGAGTCTGTGGATCTCCTCGCGCACTTGTGTGCGTTTGTCCATGTGGTTCTCCTTATCCTGAAAATTCTGCAAATCCGTGTCCAATCCTCCTGAAATCTGTTGTACTCTATTCTGCTGTTTCTCAAAAGAAAAGGCCAGATTCCCGTGATGGAAATCTGACCTTGTATGTACCTAAACAGACAAAACCACTCGAACCAATCGCCTAATACCCCACTCACCCAATCGTTTCGGTTAGAAGATCTTCAAATACCGATCCAACTCCCACTGGGTAACATAGGTGCGGTATTGATCCCATTCCAGCGTCTTGGCTTCGATAAAGCGTTCGTAGACATGCTGGCCGAGCGCATCCTGAATGACAGGATCGGCTTTGAGTTCGTCCAACGCTTCGCCCAGGCTGCCGGGCAGTGTATCGAAGCCAGCGCGGGTGCTATCCACCTGATAGAGATCTTCCTCGGCGGGCGGCGGCGGCTGCAACTTGCGCTCGATGCCATCCAGCCCGGCGGCCAGCATAACGGCAATGGCCAGGTAGGGATTGGCGCTAGGATCAGGACAGCGCAGCTCGCAGCGTGTACTCTGTGGACGGTTGGGAGAGGTGCGCGGAATGCGGATCAAAGCGCTGCGATTGGTGCGCCCCCATGAAATGTAGACCGGCGCCTCGTAGCCGGGGACCAATCGTTTGTAGCTGTTGACCAACGGCGCGATGATCGCCGTCATCGCTTTGGCGTGGACCAACTGCCCGGCGATGAAGTGCAACGCTGTCTGGCTCAACCCATATTCATTGTCGGGGCTGTACATAGCCGAGGTGCCGTCGCCATGCTTCCAAAGGCTCTGATGAACATGCATCCCCGAACCGCTGATGCCAGCAATCGGTTTGGGCATGAAGGTGCAGTGTAGCCCACTCTTTTGGGCGATGGCCTTCAACGTGGTACGGAAGGTCATGGCGTTGTCAGCAGTGATTAGCGCCGGCCCATATTGGAAGTCGATCTCACTCTGGCCGCTGGCGACCTCGTGATGGGCCGCTTCCACTTTGATGCCCATGGCGCTGAGCGCGTCGATCATCTGGCGGCGGACGCTGTGGGCGAGATCGGTGCTGACGTCAAAATAGCCAGCTTCATCCTGCGGAACCAACGGGAAGAGGCTGCCATCCTTGTGAATGCGGAAGAGGAAAAACTCCAACTCTGGCCCAACCATAAAGTCAAACCCCATGTTGCGCGCCCGTTCCAATTGGCGGCGCAGGATGTGGCGTGGGTCCCCAGCAAAGGGGATGCCATCAGGGGTATAGACATCGCAGATCACGCGCGCTGTCGAAAGCTCCATCTCCCAGGGGATGGGCGCGAAGGTTTCTAGATCGGGCACCAGATACATGTCGCTTTCGGCGACGCGAGCGAAACCTTCCACCGAGCTGCCGTCGAACCAGATGCCCTGCTCCACGGTCTGATCCCAATGTTCGATGGGAATGGTGACCTGTTTGACGACGCCAACAATATCGCTGAACTGCAACCGCACAAAGCGAATATTGTTGCGCTTGATCATATCGTCGACGACGGCTAACTGTTCGATTCTGTCATTGTGTGTTATGTCATACAACATGACGCAATCCATCTCTTTCTAAACTCGGCGGAAACGAGGGGGATGAGCTAACAACGACGATTGTAACACTCCTCCCTTACACGATCAACCGAGGATAAACGATTTGAAATGACAATCAAAAAGAGGACAGCAGCGATCCTCTGGGGAGTGCTGCTGTCCTCTTTCTTCATCCATTCTAGCAGTTAGACGCCATAGTACATAACAAACTCATGCGGGTGCGGGCGCAGGCGCACAGCGTCCACATCGGCAATGCGCTTGTAGGAAATGTAGGTGTCGAGCAGCCCTTGGGAGAAGACGCCGCCCTCGGTCAGATAATCGTGGTCGGCTTCCAGCGCATCCAGCACTTCGCCCAACGAACCTTTCACTGTCGTCACCTTCTTAATGTTTTCACCCTCGAACAGGTCCATTTCGGAGGGCAGGCCCGGATCGATCTGCCTCTTGATACCGTCGAGACCAGCCATCAACATGGCGGAGAAGGCCAGATAGGGATTCGCCGCTGGATCGGGGCAGCGGAACTCAACGCGCTTGGCCTTGGGCGACTGCGACGAGACGGGGATGCGGCAGGCCGCCGAACGGTTGCGGGCAGAGTAGGCGATGACGACGGGCGCTTCGTAGCCCGGCACCAGGCGGCGATAAGAATTCGTAGTCGGCGCGCAGATGGCTAGCAGTGAGTTGATGTGTGTCAGAATACCGCCAATATACCAGAGGGCCATCTGGCTCAGACCTGCGTATTTGTCGCCGGCGAAGAGCGGCTGCCCATCCTTCCACAGGCTCTGGTGAACGTGCATGCCGGAGCCGTTGTCCTCAAAGAGTGGTTTCGGCATGAAGGTGACCGTCTTTCCGTGGCGGGCAGCAACGTTCTTGACGATGTACTTGTACATCTGCATCCAGTCGGCCATTTGCACCATGGGCGCGAACTTCAGGTCGATCTCGGTCTGGCCGGCTGTCGCCACTTCATGGTGATGGCGTTCGACCTTGAGGCCGGCGGAGACCATGTCGTTGACCATCTCCGAGCGGATATCCTGAAAGGAATCAAACGGCGACACGGGGAAGTACCCCTGCTTATAGCCGATCTTGTGGCCGGGGCCCCAGTTGCCGCTGTTCCACCCAGCTTCGTCGCTGTCCACCTCATACTGGGAAGAGTAGCGGCCGGTCTCGTAGCGCACCTGATCAAAGATGAAGAATTCCGCTTCGGGACCACAGTACATGACGTCGGCGATGCCGGTGGATTTCATGTGGGCTTCGGCGGCGAGGATCACGTTGCGCGGGTCTCGATCAAAGCGTTCACGGGTTAGCGGATCGAAGACATTGGCGATCAGGCTGATGGTGGGGTGGGCGCAGACTGTGTCGACAAAGGCCGTCGCCGGATCACAGACCAGCAACATGTCACTGTTCTCAATCGACTTGAAACCGCGGACCGACGAGCCATCGAATCCAAGGCCACTTTCGAAGAGATCGCCTTCATCGTAGTAATCAACCGGCACCGAGAAGTGCTGCCACTGACCGTAGAGGTCGGTGAACTTCAGATCGATGAATTGGATGTCATGCTCTTTGATAGCGCTGGTGACATCCTTTGCTGTTTTACAACTGAGAGCCATGAACGGAACTCCTTACTGTGTGGGGTGTGAACTGAACAAAAGATAAGGTAAGACCAACTTCCATAGAAACCTGTTGCGATTCAGAAATGCAATGGGGGGAATCCGTCTCAACATTTCTGATCGCGCACAAGCCAATTATGCACAGGCACAAGTATAGCCACTTTGAAGATCAGCGGGGATAGACAATGTCCACAAAGTGTCCATGCCGATAGTTGTGCAAAATGCACAGGATTTCGGCGTGGATCGCACGGTTTGCTGCGCGCAGATCCATGCGCTACACTGGGATGAATTCGATCTGGCAACTATTCTAGCCCAAAGGAGATCCTATGTCTAAGCTGACCCTCTATGAGCATAACCCCAACATTGAGGTCGTCACCGGCGTCTGCCCGCACGATTGCCCGGATACGTGTAGCTGGCAGGTTGCCGTGGATCGAGACAGCCGTCGCGCCGTTGATATCTGGGGAAACGCCGATCATCCCATCACCGGGGGGCGGCTCTGCGGCAAAGTGGATCGCTACCTCGAACGCACCTATCATCCCGAACGGTTGACCACGCCGCTGCGCCGCGTGGGTGCGAAAGGCAGCGGCCAATTTGAACCCGTCTCGTGGGATGAAGCGATGAGGACGATCAGTGCGCGACTCAAGGGCATCATCGCCGAGTACGGGGCCGAGGCGGTGCTGCCCTACTCCTACGCAGGGACAATGGGCTTTCTGCAAGGGGAAGGCATGGCCGCGCGCTTTTTCAACAGGATGGGGGCCAGCCGGTTGGCGCGCACCATCTGCTCCGAGGCCGGTTTTGAGGGCTATCTTTACACCATCGGCGCAACGGAAGGCACAGCTACCGAAGATTTCGCCCACGCCCGGCTGATCCTGCTCTGGGGTACGAACACGCTGACCAGCAACCTTCACCTTTGGCCCTTCATCCAGGAAGCGCGCAAACGGGGCGCACGCGTGATCGCCATCGATCCGGCGCAGACGCGTACGGCGCGCGCCGCCGACGAGTGGATCCCCATCCGCCCTGGCACAGACGGCGCGCTGGCCCTCGCCATGATGCATGTGATCATCGCCGAAAATCTCCACGACGCCGACTACGTGAAAAAGTACACGGTGGGCTTTGATCAACTCGCCGGGCGCGTCGCCGCGTGGACGCCCGAACGCGCCGCCGCGATCACGGGCATCCACGCCGAGCGCATTCGCGATCTGGCGCGCGAATACGCCACAACGCGACCGGCGGCGATCCGCATTAACTATGGCTTGCAGCGTCATTATGGCGGCGGCATGGCCGTGCGTACCCTTACCTGCCTGCCCGCGCTGATTGGCGCATGGCGTGAACAGGGCGGCGGCATCCAATTGAGTACCAGCGGCGCTTTCCGCCACTTCGATTACAGTGGACTGCGCCGCCCGGATCTGCTGAACGGACGCACCCCGCGCACCATCAATATGAACCGGTTGGGCGACGCCCTCAGCTTTGACCCGGCGCGGCTGGCCCAGGCCCATTACGCCCCCCGCCCAGTGGATCGTAAACCCGCGCCCGCGGATGCCGGTCCGCCCGTCAAGGCGCTGATCGTCTACAACTGCAACCCAGCCGCTGTCGCCCCCGACCAATCGGCGGTGATCGACGGTCTGAGGCGCGAGGATCTCTTCACTGTCGTTCTCGAACACTTCCAGACCGATACTGCGGACTATGCCGATTTGGTGCTGCCCGCCACCACACAGTTGGAACACTGGGACATGCTACGCGCCTACGGCCATCACTTTGTCAGCCTCAACCGTCCGGCCATCCCACCGGTGGGAGAGAGCCTGCCC
This sequence comes from Caldilineaceae bacterium, assembly GCA_019637695.1. Lineage (GTDB taxonomy): Bacteria > Chloroflexota > Anaerolineae > Caldilineales > Caldilineaceae > RI-153. Next base: position 10,132 of record JAHBVG010000002.1, read on the forward strand.
AACAGCGAAATCTTCCGGCGGATGGCCGCGGCGATTGGCTACAATGATCGCTACTTTGCCGAGGATGATGAGACGATCCTGCGCGATTTTGTCGAGAGTCAACGTCACCCAGTCTTCGCCACCGTCACCTGGGATGTGTTGATGGCGCAGGGTTTCGCCCGTCTCAACCTGCCCCAGCCCTACCTCCCCTTTGCCCAGGGGAACTTCCCCACACCCAGCGGCAAGTGCGAATTCTACAGCGCGCGCATGGCCGACGACGGCTATGATCCCATCCCCACCTATGTGGCGCCGAAGGTGGATATTGGGTATTGGGTATTGGATGGTCAAACCATCCCCAATCCCCAATACCTAATACCCAATACCCAATCTTTAATCTGCATCTCGCCGCCAGCGCACTCGTTTCTCAATTCGTCGTTTGCCAATGTGGAGCGCTTCCAACGTCGCGAGGAGACGCCGATCCTCCAGATTCATCCTGAGGATGCCGCGGCGCGGGGCATTGGCGCAGGCGATCCCGTGCGGGTCTGGAACGATCTGGGCGAGGTGCGGTTGACAGCGCAGATCACCGCGGGGATCATCCCAGGCACGGTGTTGGCCCCTGGGATCTGGTGGGCGAAGCACAGCCCCGATGGGCGCAACATCAACCAGATCACCCCGCAAGATGAGACCGATATGGGGGCCAGCGCGCGCTTTTACGATACTCGCGTCTTTGTGGCCGTGGCCGAAAGCGAGTCAACGACGCTTGAAGTCGCCCTTCCACTCACCGCCGATTAAGGTCAATCCAGAAGTTAAATTGGTCAACGACATGATACACAGCAATTTAACGCAAAGGTGCAAAGAGGCAAAGATAAAAATGGAGAGTGGAGAAAAAACTTAACGCAGAGACGCGGAGAAGCAGAGGCGCAGAGAGAGAATTTCAATCCCCGCTTGCTGCGCCCCTACCATGAGGAAGAGCTACCATGACCCGATCCATGCACCCGATCACCATTCCGCGCGAATATCCGCCTGTGCCCTTGGTGGGTGTGGCTGCGGCTGTCTTCAACGAGAACGGCGAAGTGCTGCTGGTAGAACGAGGACGCCCCCCCAGCCAGGGAATGTGGGGGTTGCCCGGCGGCCTCCTCGATTTGGGGGAGTCGCTGGCCGATGGCGCGCGCCGCGAGGTATGGGAAGAATGCGGCGTCGAGATCGAGATCGGCGGGCTGGCCGACGTCTTCGAACCGATCCAACGCGACGCCGAGGATCGCATCCAATACCATTTTGTCGTGGTCGATTTTTGGGCCAGGTACGTTTCGGGCAATCCCCAGGCGCAGGATGACGCCGCCGCCATCGCCTGGGTTTCGGTTGCAGCATTGGATGATCTCAAGATGAGCGCCGAAACGCGCGCGGTGATTCGCAAGGGGTATGCGTTGGCAATGGGGAAGGGTGAGCGCTGACTTCGCTGCGGGCAAGCGTTTATCAACTCAGCGGCAGAACTACCTGCACGACTGTGCCTGCACCGGGTGTGGATTCAATGGTGAGATGGCCTTCAAAGAGATCGAGGCGTTTGCTGATCCCGGCCAGGCCAAAACCGGTAGACGTTGGATCTGTGACCACCGGCAAGACGCCGTTGAACCCTACGCCTTTGTCCTCGACAGCGAGGGAGAAGATTTCCTCTTCGCGATGCAACGAGACCCAGGCTTTGTCAACGTTGGCATGTTTGACAACGTTAAAGAGTAATTCGCGCACAATTTGGAAGAGCATCGTGGCGAGATGCTTGTCGGCCATACGACAATTGCCTTCAATTGCTATCTCTACCGACAGACCGTAGCGATCTTTCATCTGGCTCGATAACCATCTCAACGCTTCGGGCAGCCCCTCATGATCCAGCACAGGTGGGCTTAGATCAACGGAGAGCGTACGCACCGAGTGGATAGTTTCATCGAGCATCCGCCTCATATCGACAAGATAGGTGTGCAAGATCTCAGAATCGGGCCCCGACAGATTGACTTCGAGCAATTGCGCCTGGAACTGTGTGGCGTAGAGCATCTGTTGCACATGATCATGCAGAATCTGCGCCACGCGCTGGCGTTCGCCATGTTCGGCCAGCGAAAGTTGGGTTGCCAGATTGCGTACTTGTTGGGTTCTGGCGCGCACTTGCTGATCGAGTGTCTGGGTAAGGTGGCGGAGATCGGCGCGTTCCCTGGCCAATTCGTCCAGCAAGCGTTGCTGCTCCTCTTCGATGGCCTTGCGCCCCTCCACCTCTTGCGCCAAAGCCGTCGTTTGGGTGAACAACTGCCCTAGCAGATCGCGAACCTGATACTGGCGGCGGCGGGCCTGAATCAGCGATTGCATAAAGACAAGCAATGTGGAAGGTTGGACAGGTCGCTCGAATAGGGCAAGGCTGATATTTGCGCCAAGTTCCTGGCGTAATGTCGCTTCGGAGACCTTTTGATTGTGCTGCCCCAGCAGGACCAACGCCAGATCCGACCAGGATGGCTGACTGGCGAGCGCCCGGGTGAGGGTTTGCATCATCACGGGGGAAAGGGCTTCGATGGTGATCAGGAGTGCGCCCGCGCCATCGCTCAGCGCCGCGCAGAACGACTCTGGCGTCGAGCAGATTGTGCAGATCAGTCCGGCATGCTGCAGGAGTTTGCAGAGGAGTTCTGCATCGCGTCCTATTGGCGCCATCACCAAAATGCGTTCTTCATTCGCCTGCAAGGCCATTCCCCTCTCCCTTATTTGACCGATCGAGCAGGGTATTGTGTTGGCCTGTGAAAACGGGATAGCCGGTCAGGATGCCCTGGAAGCTGGTAAGCGGTTCGCCAACCTGCACCCCACCGCGCCCAAACTGCATCTCGCGGATCGACTTTTCGTGATGGCCGTGCCGCTTCTTCACCACCGAAATCGCCTGGCGGATCACGCCGCTCGCTTCAAAATGGCGGAGCAACAGCACAGTGTCGGCAAGGTAGCTCATATCGATTTCAGCGCGGTTCTCTGAGCCTAGCATCCCATGATGTGTCAACGTCAGCAACGTTAGCACCTGTCGTCTGCTCAGATAGGTAAGCAACTCGTGCATATGGATCAGCAGTTGACGCTCCTGGGGCATAGCGTTAAGGTAACCGTTGAGGCTGTCGATGATGACGACTTCGACCCTATGATCTTTGACCTCCTGGATGACTTTGTGGGCAAATTCACCGGGAGAGATTTCCCCAGAATTGATTTCGTAAAGACGCATATGCCCCGATTCTAGAAATGGACGCAGATCCATGCCCAGGCCAGACATGCGACTGTTGAGCGTAGCCAACCGCTCCTCAAAGAGGAAGATGGCAACCTGCCCCCCACGCCGGGCGACGCTCAACGCAAAGAGCAAGGCAATCGTCGTTTTGCCTGTACCTGTTTGCCCTGTAAGCAGGCAAGCCGTATCCGGCTCTAGACCCCCATCCAGCAGTGCATCCAATTCGGTTAGGCCGCTGGAAATGGTGGGACGCTTGCGTAAACGGTCTTCGCTGTGATTGTACAGGCGCGGATATACCTCTATCCCGCCGGTGTGGATACGAAAATCGTGATAGCCTTCGTGAAAAGGCATGCCGCGCATTTTCGCCACGCGCAGACGCCGGCGTACATCGCCATATTCTCGCGGCAACTGCTCCAATGTAATCACGCCGTGGACAAGACTGTGTAGTGTAGCGCCGCTGCTGGCGGTTGCTTCCCGATCCAGGAAGAGCACGGTTGCGCCGCATTCGACCATGACCTGCCGAATGCCAAGGATCTGATGACGGTAGCGCAATGGCGTTTCGGCCAGAAGACTGATCTCGTGCAGCGAATCAAAAACAATGCGTTCTGGCTGTGTACGCATGACAGCTTCGATGATCTCGTCTGTGACTTCATTCAATTCCACCTGCGAGGTGGGGAAAATCGTCTGCTCAACCGCCATCCGCTCTGAGGAGTGAATGATCGACATCTCGTGGACATGAATATTCTCAAGCGACCAGCCATGAGAGGCGGCCACAGCGCTAATTTCGCGGATCGACTCAGAGAGCGTGATATAAAGCGTAGATTGGCCCAGGCGTGCGCCTTCCAACAGAAACTGTAGGCCCACTGTAGTCTTCCCTGTGCCTGATTCGCCTTTCACCAAATAGAGGCAATGATGCGGCAATCCACCGTCAAGGATCTCATCTAATCCTTCAATGCCGGTAGCAACTTTGGGCAAAAGCTCAATCGTGTTGTTCATCCTGACTTACCTTTTCAAAGCCTTAAATTGGATTATCGGCGTAACTGCTATCTTTTGCATATTACCTGTGTTAAGCAAATTGTCAATGCTCAGTGGCAGGTATATGGTGAATCTATGACTCAGGCAATGATCCCAAACTGTCAACTTACTTACAATTCTATCATATCGATGTATCTATTCTACAACAGCCTGTTTGAGCGTTGATATTTTTGTACTCATCTCATGGTAAAATGAGTGCTTGTGCTTCGGTTCTGTTCACTTTAACACTGGAACCAATGGTCCCTGCTCGCGCCGAATAAGGAAATCTATGAAACCCCTATGGAAAAACGTTACTCTGTGGAGCCTTACCCTGGGCCATTTCAGCGTCGACATGCTGGCCGGCGCCATGCCCATTATCGTCGGTCTTTACCTCAAAGAGACACTTCTGCTTGATCTCAGCCAGATCGGCCTGATGCTGGCGGTCTATAAGTTGACCTCCTCATTGGCCCAGCCCCTCTTCGGCTACCTGAGCGATCTCTATGGTGGACGCTGGTTTGCTGTGGGCGGTGTCCTCTGGATGGCGATCCTACAGGGGACGATTGGCTTTCTGCCCAATTTCACCAGCGCGGTGATTGTCGGCGCGCTGGCCGGGTTTGGGTCGGCTGCCTTCCATCCCCAAGGGGCGGCTGGCGCCAACGCCGCCGCTGGTCCGCAACATAAGACGGCAGGGGTGGCGATGTTTATGTTGGGCGGCAATATGGGGTATGCTGTCGGCCCCATTCTGGCCGCGCTGATCATCGGCTGGGCAGGCGTGCGCGGTACGGCTTTGTTATCGTTGGTAACCCTGCTCACGGTGCCTATGCTTTACTTCTTAACCGGTCAAGCGCAGCGTTCCACAGCAGGGATCAAGCGCAGCGCCAGTTGGAAGATCGAACTCAATCCACTCTTCTCGACATTGGCTATCGTCGCCCTTCTCTTAACCATGTCCATGCGCGCCTGGTCGCAGGAATCTTATTCGGCATTTTTGCCCCAGTTCTTTGTGGATATTGCCAACTTCAGCAAGGCGGAGGCCAGTCTGCTTTCGTCGGTGATGTTGTTTGTGCTGGCCTTTGGCTCGGTGACCGGCGGTTATCTGGCCGATAAGATCGGCGGCGTGCGCGTGATGGTTGTCTCCATGTTGGTTTCTGCGCCGCTGATGGCACTTATGTTCCTCTTGGGCGATTATCGAGCTTTCTTCATTGCCCCAGTGTTGGGCTTTGCCTCCGGCGCAGCGTGGCCGCCCATGCTGGTGATGGCGCAGAGTCTCTTCCCCAAGAATGCAGGGGTGGGTTCTGGCATGGCGTTGGGCTTTGTCTTCGCCATGGGCGCGCTGGGCATCAACTTTACGGGGTGGCTGGCTGAACCGGTACACCTGGGCCTCTACGCGGCGATGATGATGCTCTGCATTGTGCCGATCCTGACGGCGGTCTTCGCCCTCTTTTTGCCCAGCCTCTCACGCGAGGATGTGCAGATCCCTACGGTGCAGCCCATGCGCGCCACAAGCAAGGGCGTTGGGGATGATTAGGAATTAGAGGGTAGCCAGATCACAGAAATTGGCCGTTGTTGACTCTATCCTTGCGACTGATTGTTATCAATTTCACAGTCGGGGGAGCTATGGAACATTCAATGGCGGGCAAAGTCTGCATGGTGACAGGGGCTAACTCTGGCATCGGCAAGATCACGGCGTTGGCGCTGGCAAAACGGGGCGCGACGGTGGTGATGGTCTGCCGCAGCCGTGAGCGGGGCGAAAGCGCGCAACGAGAGGTTGTGGCAGAGAGCGGCAATGACAAAGTGGATCTGCTGCTGGCGGATCTCTCCTCAATGGCGTCGGCGCGGGCCATGGTCGACGCGTTCAAAGCGAAATATGACCGACTCAATGTGCTGGTCAACAACGCCGGCGCGCTCTTTGCCGAGCGGCAAGAATCAGTGGACGGGCTGGAGATGACCTTCGCCCTCAACCATATGGGCTATTTTCTGCCCACAGTGTTGCTGCTCGATACGCTCAAAGCCAGCGCGCCGGCGCGGATCATCAATGTATCATCCGGCGCTCACCGCGCCGGGCGTGTTGATTTTGACGATCTTCAGAGCCAGCGCAAGTACAGCAGTTTCCCCGTTTACGCCAAATCGAAGCTGGAGAATGTCCTCTTTACGGTGGAACTGGCCCGCCGTTTGGAGGGGACGGGCGTCACTGTCAACGCGCTGCACCCTGGTTTTGTGCGCACCAACTTTGGCGGCAACAGTACGGGCAATGGCATCGTCACCCTCCTCTTCCGCCTCTTTGTCAAATTCTTCGCTATTTCGCCCGACAAAGGCGCGGAGACTTCGATCTACCTGGCGACTTCACCCGACGTGGAAGGCGTTACCGGCCAATATTTCGACAAGAAAAAAGCCGCTGAACCCGCGTCCCAGGCGAAGAACATGGAGACGGCCCGCCGACTCTGGCAAGAGAGCGAACGATTGGCGGGGTTGAGCGCGCCGCGTTGAGAGGAGCGCAGACGACCGACGGACTTGGCAGCCCCTACACCTATGGGTCGAGCAAGCCCCATGCGGTGACGGCTGCCTTCAATAATAGTTACGGCTACGATGGCAACGGCAACCAGACCACTCGCACCATCAGCAATACCAACTATACCCTCGCCTACGACCATGAAAACCGGCTGACGGGCGTGAGTGGCGGCAGCGTCAACGCCAGCTTCGTCTACGACGCCGACGGCAACCGGGTGCGGGGGATCGTGGGCGGCGTGACAACAGTCTACATCGCCGGGTTGTACGAGTACTCCGGCAGTGCGCACAAGTATTACTACGAGGGACCGCGGGCGGCATGGCAGCCATGCGCAGCGGCGGCGTGGTCTACTATGCGCTCACCGACCATCTCAACTCTACGGCGCGCATCGTCACATCATCAGGTACTATCCAGGACACCACCTACTATTTCCCCTTTGGCGGCAAGCGAGCGGGCAACTACAATAGCATCACCGCCAAACGCTTCACAGGACAGTATCACGAATCCAGCCTCCCCGGCGGCGAGGGGTTGTACTACTACGACGTCCGTTGGTCGTGTTCGCATGTCATCCGTCGTCTACCATCACTGTACTGTTCGTTTCAACCGTTTGCGCGTTTGCAGGCTGACGCGGACAAAATTCCATACATGATGGAGCGGGCGGATGTGGCTGGTCTCACCGGCGTAGATGGTGCGAATGGGAACCCATCCCAGTTGATAGCCCCGCTCCATGCAGACGACGATCTGTTCCATCTCAAACTCGAAACCGGCCTCCAATCCTTCCAATAGGGTCTCGATCATGCGCCGACTGAGCAGACGGTAGCCCGATTGGTTGTCCAAGATCGATGTCCCCGTGGCCCAGGAAAAGAGCGCCGTGCCGAAGGTGTTGGAGATGCGACGCACAATGGGCATTTGATCAAAGTTGCGATGGCCGATGATCAGATCCGCGCCGGTCTCGACGAAGGATTCGATGAATTTTACAGCCTCCGCCGGATCATGTTGGCCGTCGGCGTCAAGGGTCAGCACGGCATCATAGCCGTTCTCCAGCGCATAGGAAAAGCCCCGACGCAGGGCAGCGCCCTTCCCCTGGTTGGGGTTCTGCCGTAGGACGGTAGCGCCGGCGGCCTCTGCTTTGGCGGCGGTCTCGTCGCGCGAGCCATCATCCACCACGAGGACGGGCAAATGTTGGCGAGTTTTCGTGATCACCTCGGCGATGAGGTTGGCTTCGTTGTAGGCGGGAATCAGCGCCAGAATTTTGGGGGACATGTCGTTTCTCCATCCGTGGTTGGGGTTTCTTCTCATTCAACTATAGATCTGCGCTGCTCGCTGTACAATCGACTCCAGATTTTGGTGGCAATCGGGATGTGTGTCAGTATAGAGAAAGACCGCAGACGGCGCACCGCAGACGAACATAGACACAATATCAAATATCAAATACCCAATACGCCCAGGAGTCCCATGCACCACCAGACCATCGCCGTGCTCGATTACGGCAGCCAATACAGCCAGTTGATCTGCCGCCGCGTGCGCGAGGCAAATGTCTACGCCGAGTTGATCTCGTGGGATCAGGCTGCGACGAAGCTGCCACAATACACCAACCTGGTGGGGGTCATCCTTTCGGGCGGGCCCAACAGCGTTTATGACGTCGGCGCGCCGACGCTGCCCGCCGCGGTGATGGAGAGCGACGTCCCCGTGTTGGGGATCTGCTACGGGCTGCAACTGCTCGCCCACAGCGGCGGCGGGCATGTCGTCCCCAGCCACGAGCGGGAATATGGCGCGGCCAATATTGAGATCACCACAGACTCGCCGCTCTTCGCCAACCTGCCCACGACGCAGCGGGTATGGATGAGCCACGGCGACCGCGTGGACCAGTTGCCCGCCGGTTTTGTCCCCATTGGGCGCAGCGACAACTCGCCGCTGGCCGCCGTCGCCGACGAAGAACGCCGCCGCTACGGCATCCAGTTCCACCCAGAGGTGGTGCATACCGTCCACGGCAGCCAGATTCTGCGCAACTTTGTGCGTGAGATCTGCGGCTGCACCGGCGATTGGACGGCGGGGAACTTTATCCTCGACAGCGTGGAGCAGATCCGCGCCCAGGTCGGACCGGACGGCCACGTAATCTGCGGTCTCAGCGGCGGCGTGGACAGCGCTGTGGCGGCCACGCTGATCCACAAGGCGATTGGGGATCGGCTCACCTGTATTTTTGTGGATCATGGGCTGCTGCGTCAGGGCGAAGCGGAACAGGTGGTGGAGACCTTCGAGAAGCACCAGGGGATGCGGCTGGTGGCCGTGGACGCCAAAGAAGATTTTCTCACCGATCTGGCCGGCGTCACCGATCCCGAAAGCAAGCGCAAGTTGATCGGCGCCCGTTTTGTGCGCGTCTTCGAGAGCGAGGCGACGCGGCTGGCGCTGGAATGGGGCATCGATCACCCGGCCTTCCTGGCCCAGGGTACGCTCTACCCCGATGTGATCGAATCGGCCAGCAACGACGATACGCGCAACGCCCGCACCATCAAAACCCATCACAATGTAGGCGGTCTGCCTGCGGATATGACCTTCCGCTTGATCGAGCCGCTGCGTATGCTCTTCAAAGATGAGGTGCGCCGCGTGGGCGAGCAGTTGGGTCTGCCCGAAGAGATCGTCTGGCGCCATCCCTTCCCCGGCCCTGGCCTTGCCATCCGGCTGCTGGGCGAAGTCACATGGGAACGGCTCGAAGTGCTACGCAAGGCTGACGCCATCTTTTTGGAAGAACTGCGCACGGCTGATCTTTACCGGCAGACAAGCCAGGTCTTTTGTGTGCTGTTGCCCGTCCACAGCGTGGGTGTCATGGGCGATGGCCGCACCTACGAGAACCCGATTGCGCTGCGCGCCGTCACCACCGACGATTTTATGACCGCGGATTGGGCGCGGCTCCCCTACGATCTGCTGGCGCGGGTGAGCAACCGTATTGTCAACGAGGTGGACGGCGTCAACCGCGTGGTATATGATATAAGCAGCAAGCCGCCGGCGACCATCGAATGGGAGTAAAGCGCAGGCTGCGAAAGGAGATCAACATGGGGATCATCGCCGTTGAAGGCGTCGTCGAAAAGGGACAGGTTCGATTGGAGAGGGAGTTGGATGTCCCCGATCACACGAAGGTCTATGTGATCGTGCCAGCGCAGAACAGTCTTGTTTATGAATCGGAACTAGCCCCTAGTTTCCCAATGTCGCTCAAAGAAATTCTTGCGCCGCCCAAAATCGAGCCAGGACAAGAGCCGAAATTGAGCGACTTTTCCGGTCTTGGCGCGGATCTGTGGGCGCAGATCGACGTAGATGAATACATTGAGGAGGAACGCAATTCATGGGACCGCTCCTTCGACGAATAGCCGCTTGTTCGAAAATCGGGGCGGACACCTCTTTGTACATTTATTACTTTGAACGTAACAAAACCTTTTCTGCGTTGGCACGAACGATTTTTGGTTACGTTGAAGAAAACCAGGAGAATGTCACCCTTTGCACGTCGGGCGTCACATTGGTGGAAGCACTGATCCACCCGCTGCGCAACGGGCGGACAGAGTTGGTTGATGGGTACAAGAAGTTGCTTTTGTCCACACAGGGTGTGCAATTGATTCATTTAAACACAGACGGTTATTTGAGCGCGGCTTTATTGCGCGCCAAGTACAACCTGCGCACACCCGACGCTCTGCAACTAGGCGCGTCGATTCAGCACGGCTGCGAAGTCTTCATCACCAATGACCGGCGTCTCAAACGCGTGAGCGAGATCAATGTGCTGGTGCTGGCGGATTACGTTTAAACCAATCCCATGGGGCGATTTCTACGCTTTGTCTTCTTTTTAATCCTGATTCTTTCCATCTTTCCGCTCTACACTCGCTACAAAGCAGCGGCAGGACCGATTCCCCCTGGCGTGCATCTGGCGGGGATGGAGATGAGCCGCTATAAAGATCGCGCCGAGATTGCCGAAAAGGTGCGCAGCCGCTACCGGGATCCCATCGCCGTCTACTTTGGGGATAGACGGTTGGTGCTGCGCCCGCGCGATGTGGAATTCCACGTTGACGCCGAAATCATGCTGTTGGACGCTGCCCGCTATTTGGAAGGGCCTGAGTTCGCGGGTATTGCCGTGCGCCACTTTTTGGGGTTGCCCCAGCAGCGTCGAGATCTTCCACTGCGCTTCACTTACAACGATCAGAAGTTGACAGCCTGGCTGGAGAACGCGGCAACCCAACACCATCGCGATCCCCAACCGGCGCGCGCCCTGCCTCCCCAGTGGAATTGGAGCGACACCGGCGGCGTGGATGCCGTCCCCGCTGGCTTTGCCGGCAACGTGCAATCGGAATGGCGATGGACGCTGGGCACGCCTGGGCAGAAGCTCTTGATCGAGGAAAGCAAACAATCGGTTCTCACAGCGTTGATCGATCCTGAACACCACGCCACCCAACTCGTCCTAGAGGAAACGCCGCCACCGCCTTTGACGATGGACGCGCTGAGCCAGGTGCTTGACAGCTTCACCGCCGACTTCCCTGGTTTTGCTGCCATCTACGTGCAGGACCTGCGTACCGGCGAGGAAGCGCTGGTCGATGTGGACGTGGCCTTTTCGGGCATGTCCACCATGAAGATAGCGATAGTGACCGAAGTCTACCGCCAGCTCGACGGCCCGCCGGAGACGTTGCTCGGCCAATGGATCGACTACGCGCTGGGTGAGAGCAGCAACTTTGCCGCCAATCAACTGCTCACGTGGACCGGCGGCGGCGACATTTACACCGGTGGTCGCCGTGTCACCGAGATGATGCGCGCCCTCGGCTTTACCAATTCCTTCATCCAGACAGGCTACGAAGACAAGAGCAATATTGCCCCTATCCCCACGGCGGCCAATCAACGCACCGATTGGAACACCAACCCGGACGCCCATCTCCAATCCACCCCGGCGGATCTGGGGCGGCTGCTGGCCGAGATCTATCGCTGCTCCCAAGGCGAAGGCAAGTTGCTGGAAACCTTCGGCGATGCCTTCAGCGAGCGCGAATGTCAAGACATCCTCTTTTATATGAGCCACGACGAGTTTCAAGAGATGATCTGGGGTGGATTGCCTCGCCCTAAAAACGAGTGGATCGTCCACAAACACGGCTTTGTCAACGAGGCCCACAGCGATGTGGCGCTGATCTGGGGACCGACCGGCCCCTATGTGATCACCGTCTATCTATGGAGCCGGGGGTGGATGAACTGGACAGTCAGCAACAGCAACATGAAAGAGATCAGCCGCATCGTTTGGACCTTCTTCGAGTTTAAAGCGGAGACGGAAGGTATCGACCGTCCTGAACCGCCCTATTTTGATCTGCCGCCCAACTATACTCCGATCCACGCGACCTATGACAGCACAGCCGCCAACCGGCTGCGCGAAACAGAGGAGACCGCGGCGAGGGGCGGAGGGTGAAGCGTGACAAACATTTTTAGAATTTACTCCCGCCATACCAGCCCCAAACGGCTGCGGACCTCCCCATCCAACGAGGTGTAGAGGATCGTCTTGCCGTCGAGGACGAGGAGATCGGCGTGGCCCAGGCCAACGTTGCCCGGCATATCCACCAGGATGGGGTTGGCGGCGAAGGTCTCCCACGGGCCGTCGATCTGAGGGGTAAGCGAACGCGCCAACCCCAGGGCGAATTGGGTATCCCCGCCATCGCCAGGGCCGGGACCGCGCACCCCTTCATAAAGCATGTAGAAACGGTCGCCGATCTTCTGCACTTTGGCCGAACTGATTGTGCGAAAATCGAAGTAAGGATTGCTCTCAGGACCGCGCAAATCGAGCGGACCGTAGCTCTGCGCCCCCGTGAAGAGCGGGTTGGATCGACATTTTTGATAGACCTCAATCGGGCTGCCCACAGCTCCTTTGTAGCAGCCCATGCTCCCCGGGTTCTGCCCCAGCCCGACAAAGATGTAGAGGATGCCATCGTCTACGTGCAGGCCAGGCGGCGCGCCGACGAGGCATTGGTAGTCGTAGGGCGTGAAAGGGTGGCGACCGATGCTCTCGGCCTGGGTGCAATTGCGAAACCAACGGTGCCAGATCCCCGTTGCGGGAACCTGCCCCAACCTTGTCCAGTGGAGACCGTCATCCGACTCGACCATCATCACCCTGGCCCGGTACTCGTAGACTAGATTGAGCCTATCCCCATCCCAAGCCACGCGAGGATATTGCTGTTGGTCGATGTGATCGTCCTCAGAGGTGCAAGGGCACTGCTGGCACTCGATCTGGCAGAGGGGCCGGTCAAGGACAAAATTGTGGCCGCCATCCCAGGATCGATAGAGGACCAGACAGCCAGGAAAGGGGACCGGCGCGCCGCACGAATCCACCACCCCGGCGGATTGCGCGCTGGCATGGACGTAGCTCCACAGTTCCCCATTGGACATGAGGATGGTTTCCGATTCGCCCATGGGCAGCCCCGTATCTTCCACTTCCAGGACGAACCTGGCCCGTCCATCCCAGAAATCGGCCAGGGTAGGGTGGTTCTCTGCGCCCGCGCCGGCCGGCTCGTCCTGAAAGATCAGAACGGGGAGCGGGGTGGCCGTGGACGATGGCAACGGCAGAGCGGTGGTGGTTGCGCTGGGGGTGTGCGTGGGTGTGGCGATTGCAATCGGCTCATTCGTTGTGGGCGGCATGGATTCGTGGCTCTCGACGGATCGGGTGTCGCGTCCGCTGCCGCAAGCAGCCATGAAAGTACACAAAAACAACGCCAGGAGAGAACTTAGAAAGCGTCGTCGGCAATTTGCCCGCGACCTCACAGGGATAAACTTAAAATCTGAAAACATGCTCACGATCACTGCGCTAAAACTGTTGCGGTTGGTGGATTTTTGTTCGTTAGCAGTATAGGTGCATCCAAACAGGATGTGCAAAAGTAGTGCGTAGTGCGTGAACAAGCGTAGATTGTTACTTGCAAACCTGCAACTTGCAATCTGCAAACCTGCCACTTGTCCCACTTTTGTCTTTTGCCTTTTGCCTTTTGCCTTCTTCTCCGCTACCTGCTACCCGCTATCCGCTACCTGCTACCCGCTATCTGCTTCCCCCACTACGATCCTCTCCTCCCCCGCGTAGATGTTAAAGCGTTCTCCGCGCAAGAAGGCGACCAGGGTGGCGTTGAATTGTTGGGCAACGGAGACGGCGCGGTGGGACGGCGCGGAGACAGCGCAAACAATGGGGATGCCTGCCACGGTGGACTTTTGCAAAATCTCATACGAGGCGCGACTGCTGACGAGGAGCATACAATCGGAGAGGGGAAGTTCATCGTGGAGCAACGCCCAGCCGATGACTTTATCCACAGCGTTGTGACGGCCCACGTCCTCGCGTAGACAGAGAAGATCCCCATTCGAGCGGAAGAGGGCGGCGGCGTGCAATCCTCCCGTGGATTTGAAAAGGGATTGGCGCTCACTCAGCCGTTGAGGCAAGGCGTAGAGAAGCGAAGCATCCACTGTCGGGCCTGGGGGGAGGGGCATACAGCCTCGATTTTCCAACGCATCCAGGCTGGCCTTGCCGCAGACGCCGCATGCGCTGGTGGTGAAAAAGTGGCGTTCCAACGTCGCCAGATCAGGCAACTCGGCGCTGTGCAGATCCACGGTGACGATGTTGTAGCGCTGTTCGGCGTCCACTGTCGGGTCCATACAATAGGCGATGCGTCGGATCACCTCACGCTCGGTCACCACCCCTTCGGCATATAAAAAACCGGCAGCCAGTTCAAAATCCGATCCGGGTGTGCGCATGGTCACCGCTACTGTCTTGTGGACGCCACCGGCCATCACGCGGATCTCCATGGGCTCCTCCGCCGCCAGATAATCCAAACGGCTGCGGACGCGGCCATCCTCGACAATGGTGATGCGTCTGCGTACACGGCTGCCCACACGCGGGGACATAGGCTGCTCCTGACATATTCACGGTATAGAGGCCAGAAAAGGAGACGGATTGTAACGTTTTCTGGCGCTGTGGTGGAACAGTCTACCAAAGAATGCCCGTACTCTTCAAAGTGGAAGAAATTGGTAATGCTGCGCTGACATGGCAGAATAGAACCATTGTGTCTGCAATGAGTATGAAGAGTGCTTGTATTGAATTCAACCCCTTCCCTGCGCCGTCTACCGTTCAAGCGGATCTTCGCCTATCACCCTGCGGATCACCCATGAAGAGTTCTTCTTTCCCTCAGCGGCTGATGCTGCTATTGATCCTGGGTGCCTTTGCCCTGCGCCTGACTGGGCTGACCCGCCAAAACATTTGGTGGGATGAAGCGCGCAATATCGAAGTAGCGCTGCGCCCGTTTTGGCAGATCCCCTTTGCGCCGGAACTCGACATCCAGCCGCCGTTCTACTTCTGGCTGCTCCACGGTTGGGGGCGGCTCATGGGCGTCGAAATGGGGATGGACCCGATCCTCGTTGCCTTTGTCGCCCGCTATCTCAGCGTTGCCGCTGGGATCGTAAGCGTGGTTCTTCTCTACGCGCTGACTCGCCGCATCGCCGGCTCCACCGCCGGGATCATCGCCCTCCTCATTGGCTCGCTCTCTCCGCTCTGGCTGGCCGAAAGCCAGGAAGCGCGCATGTACACGCTGAGCTTCGCCCTCCTCACGGCGGCGGCCCTGGCGTGGCAGAAGATAATTGGGTATTGGGTATTGGGTATTAAAGATTGGGGATCGGGGACTGGAGATCGGGGACTGGGGATCGGGATTTCTCTCATGTCATCCACCTTGCCTTCTAAATCTCCAATACCCAATACCCAATACCCAATACCCAATACCCAATACCCAATCTCTTTCATTCTCCTCTCCGCCCTCGCCCTCGCCACCCATTACAACGCCGTCTTCATCCTCATGGCGTGGTATCTCTGGTGGGGGATCGTTGCATTGGCCGCGCCGGATCGCTGGCGGCGGCTGCGCACAGTTTTCCTCTGTGGGCTGGCGATGACGATCCTCGTGATGCCGCTCGCCCCGATTGCCCTACGTCAGATCCCCGACTACGCCAATCCCAATTTGACCGTCCCTACCCTCGCCCAATATTTGGCGCAAAACTGGCGCGGCTTCCTCGGCGGCTACGCAGCGGATGCGATCCCCCTGGGTGGTCTGTGGTTGTGGGCAGTGCTGGCAGTAGCAGTTGGCGGTTGGCTGATAGCCGTTAGTGGCGGTCGTCCGACGACCGGCGACCGCCGATCGCCCACGCACTACGCACTACGCACTACGCACTACGCATTCCTTCTCTTCTGGCTCTTCGGCGGTCTGGTATTTTATTACATCGCCGTATTGGATCGGGGCGCTTTCAACATCCGTTACAGTAGTTTTGTGACGCCGGCGCTCTACGCGTTAATGGGGATCGGTCTGGCGCAGTTGGGTCGCCTTTGGCGCTGGCTGCCGCTGGCAGGCACGGCGTTGTTGCTGGTGGGGATGATCCCGGCGGCGCGGGCCGATCTCATCGATCTGCGCTTCTTCCGCGAGGATACGGCGGGGTTGGCCGCGTGGCTGCGCAGCCAGACAGCGCCGGGCGATGTGATCTTTGTTGATCAGAAATATCCCTTTGGCTTTTATTATGACCGCTACGCCATCGATCCTGCGGACGAGCCGTCTGGTCCCGAAGCTGCGCCGGCGCGCTATCTTTTTGTGGACATCAACACCATTGACGCCCGGCTCAACGAGTGGGCTGGGGATGCAGAACGGATCTTCTGGGTGCAGTGGTTCGAGAGCGACACCGATCCCCGCGGCGCGGTGAGCTTTCTATTGGATAAGTACGGACAGCGCACTGGGGAAGAACACTTTCGCGGCTATCGGGTAGAGCGTTGGGATCTGACGCCGCCCACCAATTTTGTGTTGGCCGAGGCGCTGACGCCGCAGATCCAACGCTGGCGGGATGGGCTGATGACAGCCAAGATCGACGCTCCTGTGCAGGCCATCCCCGGCGCGATGCTGCCGGTGGTGATCCGCTGGCAGCGCGGAGAGGGCGAGATCACGCGTCCGCTCAAGGCGCGGGTGGCGCTCTACAACGAGGACGGCGCTCGTCTCGCCCAAGATGATCGGCGCATCCTCAATGACCGCCACCTGGCCCCCGCCGAATGGAGCGAAGCGGATCGTCCGCTCAACGTTTACAGCCTCAACCTTCCCGCCGATCTGCTTGCGGGGCGCTACACCCTCCAACTCCTCATCTACGACACCGACAGCCTCGAACCGGTGGAGATCCTTGACGACGCGGGCAACCCCGCGGGGATCGAAGTGGTGATTGGAGAGGTGGAGATTGGGGACTGGGGATCGGGGATTAGCGATTGGGCGATTAAGAGATTTGAGAAGAGATACGGATCAGAATCTTCGGACCTGGGTTCCCTTCCATCCGTGTATACAATAGACATTATCGGCAATAAGACCTGCCAGGTTGCAGAAAACCTGGCAGGTCTCCAGAGAATCGCTATTACCGATAATGTCTAATGTCAGGGCCTGAACGAACCGGGTCCCAATCACGCAGTGGGCGCGCCGCCCGATCCCTAATCCCCAGTCCCCAATCCCCAATCACTTCTTCGCCTGCCAGATCACCCGCCCTACAAAGAACGGACCAAGACTCTGCAGCCATTTGGTCGTCTGTTGCGTAGAGCGCATACGCTCGACGACGGCGGAGGCGGCGTGGAGTTGGTGGGCAAGGACGGCGATGACGAAATCGTTGTCGTTTTTGTCCAGGCCGTGACAAGAAAGGCGGATGTCGGTGGCGAGATCCGCTTTACCGAACTCCTGGCCGATGTTGCCGTGTTCGCCCAGGATGCGTCCCTTTTCCTCTTTGGGCAGCAGCTCAAACGTCTTCACCCGCCGCAGTGGATACCAGATCACCCACGGCCAGTTGGGATCCAGCGCCCGTTCGCGCGGACGGCCAATCAGTGTACGTTCCAAATCGGCCTCGTAGCCAATCGAATAAGTGCGCCCAAACATGGTGTATTCTGGCTTCGGCGTCAAGTGGATAAAGGGTTCGTCGGTGAGCAGACGGCGTAGATCGGTTACAAAGAAGTCGGCGTCCTCGCTCATGGTCAGCAGCCCAATCCCGCGCGGATCGTTGACGTCGGCGTAGACCGCAGCGTCGATCCCGGCCTGCGCCAGCCTCTCGAAAACCGGCGCAACATCGAGACAATCCCCAAAGGCGAGGAATTGCATATAGAGCCGCCGGTCCAGTTTGATGCCGCCGCGCCCTTTTTCGCTCAGGTCTAAGATCGGGGTCTCCTGTGTCATCCGGTCGCTCCTTTTTGGTTTCCACTCGTTGCAGAGTAAAATGGACAAGTTCAAAAATTCACGCGCCATTGTACACCAGATGCGATTCAGAATAGAATCGAAGGTCTATTCATGCTGATCGAGCAGCTTTCACTCTTCCCCTATTTGGAGCCAGAAACCGCCCTGCGCCCGCCCGACTTCATCCCCATCTACGAGCCGTGGCTGGGCGAACGCGAGGAAGCTTATCTCCTTGACGCCGTGCGCAGTGGATGGATCAGCAGCCTGGGGAAGTATGTGACCCAATTTGAATCGATGTTTGCCGATTTCTGCGGCGTGGCTCATGCGGTCAGCGTGAGCAACGGCACTACGGCGTTGCATCTGGCCCTGCACGCCCTGGGCATCGGTCCTGGCGACGAGGTGATCGTCCCCGCGCTGACCTTTGTGGCAACCGCCAATGCCGTCACCTACACCGGCGCGCATCCCATCTTCGCGGATGTGGACCCCGCTACCTGGTGCATCGATCCGGCGGACGTGGAGGAGTTGATCAGCCCGCGCACCCGCGCCATCATCCCTGTGCATCTTTACGGCCATCCGGCGGCGATGGAGGCGATCAACCGGTTGGCGGATCGCTATGGCCTCACTGTGATTGAAGACGCCGCCGAAGCGCACGGCGCCGCCATCCACGGGCGCAGGGTGGGCGGATGGGGGCGCATTGCCGCCTTTAGTTTCTACGCCAACAAGACCATCACCACCGGTGAAGGGGGCATGTTGACGACGGACGATCCTGATCTCGCGGCGCGCTGCCGACTGCTGCGCGACCATGCCATGCCGCCGCAACGTCGCTACTGGCACGACGAAGTCGGCTTCAACTACCGTATGACCAACTTACAGGCTGCCGTGGGTGTGGCGCAGATGGAGCGCATCGAGGAGTTCATCGCCCGCAAACGGCGCATTGCCCGCTGGTACTGTGAGGGATTATCCGACTTGCCGGGGATCACCCTGCCTGTGGAGTTGCCCGGCTGCGCTAACATCTATTGGATGGTCTCGATTTTGGTGGATCGTCCCTTCCCGCTGGAGCGGGATGCGCTCATCCCCATCCTGCGTGAGCGGGGCATCGACAGCCGTCCCTTCTTCCACCCGATGGATACGCTGCCGCCCTATCGAACTGGCGATCCGCGTCCGCTCTCCTTCGCTCTCAGCCGTCGCGGTCTCAACCTGCCTAGCTCGCCCAATCTAACCCAGGGCCAGGTGGAGTACGTGTGTGGAGTCCTGCGCGGGCTGACAGGGTAAGGTGAAGAAGCGAAGAAGCGAAGAATTGAATACCCAATACCCAATCCCTAATCACCAGTCACGACTCCCTAATTTTCCATGACCGACGTCTCTATCATCCTCCCAACCTACAACGAGCGCGATAACATCTGCGATCTGATCGACGCCATCGACCGTGAGCTTTCCGCCACGGATCTGAGCTACGAAGTGTTGATCGTGGACGATTCCAGCCCTGACGGCACGGCGGAAGCGGTGCGCGCCCGCTACGGTTTGATCGAAGATCGTTCACCCGATGGCCGCGTGATCCTCTATGTGCGCACCACCGACAAAGGATTGGCGAAAGCCATCCGCTATGGATTGGAATACGCTGGTGGGCGCACCTTGGTGGTGATGGACACCGACTTCAACCATGACCCGGCCATGATCCCGCAGATGGTCGATTTTCTGCGCTACTACGAACTGGTGATCGGTAGCCGTTTTGTCATGCGCGGCGGCATGGAAGATCACACGCGCTATCGCATGAGTTTGCTCTACAACGTTTTCATCCGCTCGCTCTTTCACACCCAAATTCAGGACAACCTGAGCGGCTTCTTCGCCGTGCGCCGGGACAATCTCTTCCAACTGCAAAGCAAATTTGATCGCATCTTCTACGGCTACGGCGACTATTTCATCCGTCTGCTGCTCGTCGCCTGGCGCAGCGATTGGAAGATCCTCGAAGTGCCGGTCTTTTACATTCTGCGCCGCCACGGCGAAAGCAAAACCGGCTTCTGGAAGATCTTCCGCGATTACACGGCGGCGGTGATCAAGTTGAGGATCTTCGGACTTTGAAAATGAGTAAGGAGTAATGAGTAGGTCGACAAAATTGGTTTCAAGATGGGGAACCAATTTCGTCAACGTAACCTTACTCATTACTCCTTACTCGTTTAGGATCATACTATGCGAGCCAATTTCCGTTCCAGTCAACTCCTCCTCTTCTCCCTCCTCCTCACCGTTTACACGCTGACCAATTCGGGCACGTTTCACATCATCGACGAGGTGAGTCTCTTCGCTGTGACCGAGTCGGCGGCGCAGCGCGGGGAAGTGGACACCAACGCCGTCGCCTGGACGCAGTGGGTCAACAGCCCCGGCGAAGTATTGGGTGCGTTCGGTGCCGATGGCGAGGTCTATAGCAAAAAGGGACCGGCCCCGGCCTTCCTCAGCCTGCCCTGGTATTGGCTGATCGCACTCTTTGCTCGCCTCGGCCTGCCCTGGGGCCTGCTGCAAGGCACACTACTCTGGAACGGCGTGGTCACCGCAGCAACGGCGATCCTGCTCTGGCGCACATCGACGCGTCTCGGCTACGATGACCGCGTTGGCCTCATCCTCAGCCTCACCTTCGGTCTGGGGACCATCGCCTGGCCTTACGCCAATCATCTCTTCGGCGAACCACTCAGCGCGTTTGGGCTGTTGCTCTGCTTTTACGGGGTGATCCATTTTAACGCAGAGACGCAGAGAGGCAGAGGCGCAGAGAGAGAGGGAAAAAGAGAAGAAGGGAAGGAGAGAGGGAGAGAGGGAGCGAACACGCAATCCGCAATCCGCAATCCGCAATCCGCAATTCGCAATTCCCTCCTTGCCGGCATCGGCGCGGCCATCGCCGTTGCCACCGTCACCGCGCACGCGCCCCTCATCGCCGTCTTAGGGATCTATCTGATCGTCGTGGTGATGCGCGGACGGCGGACGGCAGACGGCAGACGGCGGACGACGGACGACGTAATTTGCCCCTCGCAATTCTCAATTCGCAACTCGCAACTCGCAATTCGCTTCTTTTGCCTTTTGCCTTTTGCTTTTTGCCTTCTCTCCGCCTTTCTTCTCCTCCTCTTCTACAACGCCGCCCGCTTCGGCCATTCGTTGGAGACAGGCTATCACTTCGACAGCGGGGAAGGGTTCACGACGCCGATCTGGCAGGGTTTTTGGGGGTTGATCATCAGCCCGTACCGGGGCGTCTTCTGGCACACGCCCATCTTCATTCTCAGCCTCTGCGCCTTCCCCGCCTTTGTGCGCCGCCACCGCGCCGCAGGGATCGTCATCACTGCGCTTTCGCTGATCCTCGTTGGCCTCTACAGCGCCTGGTGGATGTGGTGGGGCGGCTTCGCCTGGGGACCCAGATTTTTAGTCCCGCTGACGCCCTTTTGGATTCTCGCCCTGGCTCCGGTTTTGGAAAGAATGAATAAAGATTTAAGAATGGGTCGAGGCGTACTAACCCCATTACCCATTCTTTATTTATTATTCTTCGTTCTTTCCTTTTTGGTTCAGCTTTCGGCGGTCATCGTCAACTATGTAAACTACGAGATCGCCCTGCGCTCGATCTTCCCAACCGACTGGGCGGATCCGCTGCGCTTTGGCCCGCCGGCGCAGGGGATCGCCGATTGGATCCATAGCCCCGTCCTCGGCCAATGGCGATTGATGACCGAAGATTTCGTCCTCAACACCGATCTGGCCTGGCTCTGGCCCGATGGCACGGTTCTGTGGAGTGTGGTGATCGTGGGTGGGCTGGCGATGATCGTCCTCGCATCGGTATTGGGTATTGGGTATTGGGGACTGGAGATCGGGGATCGGGGACTGGGGATCGGGACACGCACTACGCACTACGCACTACGCACTACGAATCACGAATTACTCATTACTCATTACTCATTACTCATCACGCCCCTCCTCGTCATCGCCGTCTGGCTCACCGCCGTGGGTCAGCATCCGCACTATGGGGAGCCGGGACAGGGGTACCGGGCGATCCTGGCCGAGGTGGAGGCTGAAGCAAGGGCAGATCAGGCGCTGGTGACGGTGGCGCCCTACCACTATCAGATCCCGATGAACTGGTACGCGGGTGGGTTGCCCATCTTCGGCTACGCCACAGACAGCATTATTCACCACGAGGCGGTGATGGTCCTTGACGCAGCGCTGCACGCCCATCCCCAAATCTGGTATGTGACGGCGGGGCTGCCTCCGACGGATGCCAACAATCTCGTCGAGCGCTGGCTGGCGGATCACGCCTACAAGGCCGACGACCGCTGGTTCGACGATTTTCGGCTCGTGCGCTATGGAACGCCTGCAGGGCTGGCGAGTGCGCCGATCCGCCCGACCGATGATATGCTGTACGATGGTCGCAATCGGGTGGGGATCAGCGCCGTACGCGCGCCGTCGATGATCCGCGCCGGGGCGACGCTGCCGGTGGAAATCCACTATCGCGTGGAAGAGGCGACCGATCCACTGCGCTGGTTTGTGCAACTACTGGGCGCGGACGGCGCGCTGGCGGCGCTGCTCGACACCGCGCCGCTTGACGGCTACGCAGCCTTCCCCGATCTGGCAAGCGGCGGCAAATTGGTGGAACGGGCCGGGCTGACGATCTCTCCCGATTTGGCGGCGGGCGAATATCGTCTCGTCGTTGGGATCTACAACCCGGCGGCGGAGGGCGCGCCGCGGCTGCGGACCGATCAGAACGTCGATTTTCTCGACCTGGGCACGGTGATAGTGGAGTGATCAAGCCTATCCGACAGATCCAACCGACATGGGTGGCAGCCATCCTCTACGCGGGGCTGGCGGGGATCTTCTATGCACCGCTGCTATTGGGGTGGCGCGCCTTCCCCGACGGCGATTTCACCCACCACTTTTTGCACTTTAGCCTTTTTCAACAGAACGAATGGCTGGCTGGGCGCTTTTTGCCGGTCTGGAATCCCTATACCTACAGCGGACACCCCTTTCTGGCCGATGTGCAATCCGCCCTCTTCTACCCGTTGGGGGATCTGCTGCTGCTGATCACACTGCCCTTTTCGTCGCCGGCAGCGCGGCTCTACTTTTTGCAACTCGAAGCGGTGATCCATATAGCCCTGGCCGGATTTTTCACCTTTTTGCTCGTGCGCGAGATCAGCGGCAGCCAGCGTGGAGCGCTATTGAGCGGCGTCCTCTTTGCCTTTTCGGGTTATCTCACCGGCTACCCACCCCTGCAACTGGCGATCCTGCGCACGGTGATCTGGCTGCCGCTGATCCTCTGGCTGTTGACGCGCGCCTTCGCCGATCCTCATCGTTGGCGACCATGGATCGTCGCCATCCTCGCCTACGCCGCCGCGCTGCTGGCGGGTCATCCCCAGAGCTTTTTGCATGTAAGTTACGTCGTCCTCGCCTGGGTTGGCTTCCTGTTCTTCACCCAGCGAAGAA
Organism: Caldilineaceae bacterium; assembly: GCA_019637695.1. Taxonomy (GTDB): domain Bacteria; phylum Chloroflexota; class Anaerolineae; order Caldilineales; family Caldilineaceae; genus RI-153. Next base: position 33,506 of record JAHBVG010000002.1, read on the forward strand.
GTGAAGAAACGAAGAAGGGGGAGTTACGGGATCGAGTGATGGGTGTTTTTGCCTTTTGCCTTTTGCCTTTTGCCTTGACCGCCGCCCAATGGTTGCCGAGTTTAGAATTTACCAACTACAGCGTGCGCGCCCGCGTGGACTATGCTTTCGTCAGCGGTGGCTTCCCTCTACGCGACACCTGGCAGATGCTCTTTCCGGGGATCTTGACCCAATTCTCGCCGCTCTACATTGGCGTCGTTGGGGTGATGCTGGCGATGACCGCGCTTTTGGGCATAGAGCGAGGGCAGACGGCAGACCGCAGACGACAGACCACAGATCGCCGATTGCAGACCGCAGACGAACGTAGCCTCGATCCCCAGACCCCAGTCCCCAGTCCCCAGTCCCCAATCCCCTTCTTCACCGCGCTCACCCTCCTCGCCCTCCTCCTCTCCTATGGTGGCAACGGCTTCCTTTACCCGATCTTTTACCGCTTCGCGCCGGGCTGGGATCTCTTCCGCGGGCAGGAACGCGCGGCTTTTTTGGTCGCCTTCGGGTTGAGCGTGCTGGCGGGGATGGGGATGGCGGCGCTGCCGTCGCTCTCGATGCGCAGACGGCGCATCGTCGGCAGCCTCGGCGCGGGGATCGCCTTGCTCGGCGCAGGCATCGTCTTTGGGATCTTGCATCAACGCGGCGATATGGTGATCGGCGATGGCGCATTCGCAGGGATCATTCTCATATCGCTGGGTTTCGCCGTTGCCGTAGCGATGATCCTCTGGCTCCCCGGCTGGGATCGACGACGTTCGGCCATATTGATCGGCCTTGCCTTCGCCAATTTGCTATGGGCCAACTTCGCTACCAATTTGGATGCCTTTGGCCCGGCGCGCAAGACGATCCTCGCGCCGGAGATGGAAGCGTTACAAAGGGCTGTGTTGGCCGATCCCAGTTCGCCGGGGCGGGTTTACAACGAATATCGCGTCTACGAAAATTACGGGATGCGTCTCGGCGTGGAGGATGTATGGGGGAGCAGCCCGCTGCGCAGTGGACGTTACGCTGCGCTCTTTGAGAATTTTCCGCTCGACCGCCTGTGGCAGTTGACCGGCGTGACCCATGTGCTGACCTGGCGACGCGAACTTTTTGGGCCGAGCGAGTTGTTGGCCGAATTTCCTCAAGCAGCGGACACGACTTACCTGCATCGCCTGCCCGATCCGCAGCCGCGGGCGTGGATCGTCCCCGCTGTGCGCATTGAGGACGACGCCACCGCCTTGGCGCTGCTGGCCGATTCTGCGTTCGATCTCAGCGCAGTCGCCATCCTCGCGCCCGAAGAATCGGATTTTGAAATTGGATCCGAACTTCAACTAGCCCCGCCGGGGAACGCACAGATCGACGTGGCGCGGCCTATCCCCAACCGGTTGCGCATCGACGCAGAGAGCGCACACGGCGGGCTGCTCGTCATCAGCGAGACGTGGCTGCCCGGCTGGCGGATCGAAAATGCACGCTGCGAAGACGGACCGTGCGCCCTGGCGTCCGCTCCCCTGCGCGCCAACCTAACCCTGCTCGGGGTCATCCTCCCCGCCGGGATCGTCAGCTTCGATCTCGTCTACTGGCCCGACAGCCTGCGCCTGGGTCTGGCCGTCAGCCTGCTCAGCGCGGTGATGCTGTTGGCGATCTTGTACTGGCGGAGGATGCGATGAGGGGAGGGCCCGCAGACCGCAGACCGCAGACGACAGGTGACCTAAACGCACTACGCACTACGCACTACGCACCACGCCTAACTCATTACTCCTTACTCATCATTCTTCTCCTCGCCTTCACCCTGCGCGTCTTCCGCCTCGACTACCAAGAACTGCGCGGGGATGAGGCGTTCGGCTACTTTTTCAGCCTGAGATCGTTCGGCGAGATTGTTCAGGCCACCGTGGATCTGCGCGAGCCGCACCCGGTGGCATCCTACTTTGTGCAGCACCTCTGGCTAGGGTGGATGGGTCACAACGAGTTCGCCCTGCGCTATCTTGGCGTCCTCTTTAGCGTGGCGGCGGTCGCCATCCTCTACCGGTTGGGACGGCAACTGGCGCTGCCGCCCGTTGTGGCAGTGGTCGGCGCGCTGATCCTGGCGATCAACCCCTACCCTATCTGGCACAGCCAGGACGCGCGCATGTACAGCATGAGCCTCTGCCTCACCCTGGCCTCCTCGTGGCTGATGGCGGCAGCGCTGCAACGCGGACGCCGCCGCCTCTGGATCGCCTATTTGCTGCTGACATGGGCCGTACTCTTCACCCACTACTTCGCCATCTTCGTCGTCGTCGCCCAGAATCTCTTTGTGGTGAGCCGCGCACTTGTCACCCGGCGTATCTGGTTCACCCTCTCGCAGTGGATCCAATATCAGATCGTACTCGCTTTTTTCTACCTGCCCTGGCTGCTCACCGCTGCCGAGACGCTCACCGGCTATGGCGGCAACGGCGATTCCCCCGGTTTTGCGGAAATGGCAGGGCGGACCCTCGGCGCGTTCAGCGTGGGCGAGAGCCTGCCCGCAGAATGGCGGCTCCTTTTTGCGGGGATCAGCGCGATCTTGCTGATCTTGGGGATCTGGCATTTGGCCGGACAGGGCGCAAACGGGCGGCGCGCCCTCATCCTTATGTTGCTGCTTTGGCTCGTCCCTGTGCTGCTGACCTGGTACGGATCGTGGACGCGGCCTATCTTCGACGAACGCTATTTGATCGCGGCGGCGCCGGCCTTTTATCTGCTCATCGCCGCGGGGATCAGCGCGCCGTTGGGCCAATGGCGAGCGATCCCCCTGCTGCTGGGGATCGTCCTCGCGCTGGGGATGGGGATCTCCTTGCGCAACTACTATGCCGATCCGGCCTACAGCAAGACGCGCGGCTGGCGGGAACTGGCGATGGCCTTCGAGCGTTTTTCGGCGGGGATGGCGACCGGTGAAACGCGGCTGGCCCAGAACTTCCCCGACCCGACGATCTGGTATTACTACCGTGGCGCTGTGGACCATCTTGTGCTGCCGCCACAGCCCCACGACAAGGATGGCGCCGCCGCCGCTGTGGATCAGTTGGTCGAAGAGGGCATCGAGCGTGTGATCTTGCCCATCCAACCGGCGGCGTGGTGGGATGGCGAGGGGATCGCGCCCGCAGCGCTGGCGGCGCAATACACCCTGGCCGCAGAGACGCAGATCGGCGTCTGGCCGGTGCAGATCTACACGCATCCGCCGCGAGAGATGACCCCTATCGGCGCGACCTTTGGGGATAGATTGACCCTGGTTGCAGGCGCGGTCACGGATGCGCTGATCCCCGGTGGGCTGTTGACGGTTCACCTGGCCTGGGATGGCGAGGCGACGGCGCTGACCGGCGGCGAAACCGTCTTTATTCACCTGCTTGATGGTGAAGGCCAGATCATCGCCCAGGCGGATCAACCGCTGTCGCTGATCGACGCGCCGGTATCCAGCTATGGTATACTGCTACCGGAGACGTTGCCGACCGGCCCAATGCGACTGATCGCCGGGATCTATGATCCATCACAGGCAGGCGCGCTCCGGCTCATCACCGCGGACGGCGCCGACGCCGTTGAAGTGGCAGCCTGGCCTAATTGAAAATAGAACGCGGATGACACGGATTGGGCGTACTCAGGTGAATAATCGCCCAATCCCCTAATCTCGCCGACCGCAGCGGTCGGAAATCTCTCATGTTGCAGACCACTTATCGAAACTTTCAAAATCTGGCGCTCTCGTCGCAGCCATCGGTCCGGCGTACGGTGATCGGGTTGTTCCTGGCGGGCGGCGCGCTGATGATCGCCCTGCTCGTCGGCGTCTTTGGACCGGTGCTGGCGCTGGCGCTGGCGGTGGCAATTGTCGGCGGCGTGATGATCCTGTTGGATACGCACTGGGGATTTGTAGCGCTGGTCGGCGTCGCCTTTGTGATCCCCTTTGCCAGTTTGCCTTTCGACATCGGCTTCAAACCCACTTTTTTGGACGCCGCGCTGGGCGCGCTCTTCTTTGTATGGCTCCTCAAACTGGTGACGGGGCGTGAACGCCAGTTTATCGGCTCCCCCATCGGGCTGCTGATCGGCCTCTTTGTGTTGATGGCGATCTTCAGCTTCGCCTATGGGATGACCCACAGCGCCGCATCCTCGTTCATCATCCGCCGCTTCGCCGAGATCATCCTGGGCATCTGCCTCTTTTTTGCCATCATCAACACCGTGCGCACCCAGCCGGAGATGGAATGGGTGACGCGTTGGGTGCTGCTGGGGAGCTGGGCCTGCGCTGCCATCGCCATTATTTTTTACGTCATCCCCGACGCGTGGACGGTCTGGGTGCTGGATCGACTCGTCCGCTTCGACTACCCCGGCGGCTACGGCGCGCTGCGCTACATCGAGGATGACCCCAACGGGACCATGCGCGCCATCGGCACCGCCGTCGATCCCAACGTGCTGGGCGGCATGATGATCCTGACGGGGGGCGCGCTGGCCCCGCAGATCTTCGCCCGTCGCCCGCTCTTTGCGCGCTGGCTCATCCTCGTTATGGTCTTCACCGCCATCCTCGCGCTCTATTGGACGTATAGCCGCACGGCGCTCTTTGGATTGGCGGCGGCCTTTGCCCTGCCTGCGGTCCTCAAATATCGACGGCTGATCCCGTTGGCAGTGGTCGGCGCGCTGCTGCTCTTCTTGCTGCCGCAAACCCAGGATTATGTGGCTCGTCTGCTGGCCGGGTTGGCCGGCGAGGATCTGGCTACACAGATGCGCTTTGGCGAATATAAAGATGCGCTCATTCTCATCGGACGCTACCCCGTCTTTGGCGTGGGCTTTACCGGCGTGCCCGACATCGATCTCTACCTGGGCGTCAGTATGCTCTATTTGATTATGGCGCAGAACATGGGCATCGTCGGCATGTTGATCTTCGCGGCGACGATGTTCGGCTTCTTCCTCATGCTGCTGCGCGCCTGGCGCGGCGGTTTCCATCCCCACCGCGAGGCGATCATCCTCGGATTTGGCGGCGCTATCCTGGGGGCGCTGGTCAGTGGCATCGGTGATCACTATTGGTTTAATCTCACCTATCCTCATATGACTGTCCTATTTTGGCTCTATTTGGGATTAGCCACGGCCACGATTTTAATCGAAGGCAACCAGACCGAGGAAGCTACACCCCGTGAAATTTGATCTGCAACAACGCGGGCAATGCGATGTAATTTCGATTGATGGCGCGGTGATGGTCAACGATGTGGCGGCCTTGGAAGGCACGCTTCAGCGCTTCCTCACTGTGGGGCGTTATCGCATCCTCGTTGATCTTCAGCATTGCAGCTACATCGGCAGCGCTGGCCTTTCGCTCTTGATCAGCTTTGCCAATAATTGCCGGCGTTGGCGTCAGGGGGATCTCTGCCTGGTTGCGCCTCCGCCTTATGTGGTCAGCCTGCTGCGGTTGGCTGGCCTCCTCTCGGAAGAGCGATCCTTTTTTCGGATTGCGGCCACCATCGACGAAGGATTGCAGATTTTGGGCGATTCCTCTGGGGAGAAGTTAGCCAATAGAAGCGACACTGCGACGCTTGAGACAGGCTTGTGATATTCTGATTTGGAGTGAGCGTAGACCATTGAAAATTAACCGAGGCAGAAGATAGATATGATCGAGCAGCGGGGATCAACCCTCAACGGCAATGTTGAGAAGAACGAGTATGGCACGATCCGACTAGAGCCTATCCCTGTGGCGCAGCCGGATGACGGTGGGTTGACACGCGGTCGTCGCCCGGAATGGTTGCGCGTCAAGTCGCCCGATAGCCCCAAGTATCGCGAGTTGAAGGGTCTGTTCCGCGGCAAACAGTTGCACACCGTCTGCGAAGAGGCCATGTGCCCCAACATCGGCGAATGCTGGGGACGGGGCACGGCGACATTCCTCTTGATGGGGGACACCTGCACGCGCAGTTGCGGCTTCTGCAAGATCAACACTGGGCGGCCCGGCGCGCTCGATATTGAGGAGCCGCGCAAGGTGGGCGAGAGCGTACGCGCCATGAATCTGCACCATGCCGTACTCACCAGCGTCAACCGCGACGAACAGAAGGACGGCGGTGCCTGGGCCTTCGCTGAGAGCATCCATTGGATCCGCCAACTTCAGCCCGGCTGCACGGTGGAGGTGCTGATCCCCGACTTCAAAGGCGATTGGGCAGCGCTGCAAACCGTCATGGACGCCCGGCCTGAGATCCTCAACCATAACACCGAAACGGCGCCGCGGCTCTACAAGACGGTGCGTCCGCAGGCCAAATACACGCGCTCCATGGAACTGTTGAAACGCGCCAAAGAGATGGACCCGCTGGCGCTGACCAAATCGGGGATCATGGTCGGTCTAGGCGAAAGTTGGGACGAGATCCTGCAGGTGATGGACGATCTACGCGCCCACGAGGTGGACATTATGACCATCGGCCAATACCTTCAGCCCAGCCGATTCCACCTGCCCATCGTTTCCTATTACACCCCGGCGCAGTTTGAACAACTCAGGGAAGAAGGTCTCCGCCGCGGCTTCAAATGGGTGGAAAGCGGTCCACTCGTGCGCAGCAGCTACCACGCCGACGGCCAGGCGCACCTCAGTCCGCGCGTGGATGTGGTACGGCGCAGAGATTAGGCGATTAAGAGATTGGGCGATTAGGCGATTGAGGATCGTGCCGGGCCGGTGAGTGCCCAATACAGAACCATCTGGTTGACGATCCCCAATCGCTTAATCCCCCAATCGCCCAATCTCTTCTTCATTCGGGAACAAATCCGCTGGGGCGTTCGTCCCAGGGTTATGGAAGCCGGTTCCCCGCCGGCTGTCTTATCATCCAATCCATCTCAGGAGGTTCCCATGCTTCGCTTTTCCCGTTGGATTGTGTTGTGCCTCGTTGTTCTTTTGATCACAGGTTGCGCGTACGGGGCATTGCTCCCAGCAAACCCAACGCCCACACCGCAGCCCACCCGTGTTCGCACCAAACCCACGCCCGTTCCTTTGACTGAGGCCGCCGCACAACTGGCGCAGGCCAACAACACTTTCGGCTTCGATCTGCTGGCCGAGTTGTACGCTGAAAAACCAGAGGAGAATCTCTTCTTTTCGCCGTTGAGTCTGGCGCTGGCCCTGCACATGGTCTACAACGGCGCGTCCGCGGAAATTCAAGACGAAGCCGCGGCGGTGTTGCATCTGCCTGCGCCGTCGGTGGACGATCTCAACGAAGCCAATCGGGTGCTTCAAGGAAATCTACGCGGCGCAGAAGAGATCGAACTCCTCATCGCCAACTCGATCTGGTTGAACAGTCTCATCGGCGCCGGCCTGTTCGATGATTTCGCCGAGCGTATGGATCAGGGCTACGACGCCGAAGTCGCCGAGTTGGACTTTGCCGATCCCGAAGCCGTCAACGTGATCAACGGCTGGGTGGATGAGCAAACCAAGGGCGAGATCGATAAAGTCCTCCAGGAAACTGACCCGAACATCGCGCTCTATCTCCTCAACGCTATCTACTTCAAGGGCGACTGGCAGGAGCAGTTTGATCCACAGATGACGCGTGAAGAACCTTTTACCCTGGCTGATGGCACACAGAAAAACTTCCCGTTGATGCACCAGAGCGAGTCCTTCCCCTACTATCGCGGGGAAAACTTCGCGCTGGCGGCGTTGCCCTATGGCGAAGAGGGTCGAATGCAAATGGTGGTTCTACTCCCCGATGAAGGCACGTCCCTTGATACGCTGTTGGCCGATCTTAATCCAGAAAGCTGGCAACAATGGGTGACCGGCCTTCAGCAAGGACAGCTCTTTGTGGCATTGCCCCGCTTTGGCGCTGAATATACAAACGAGGAGATGCTAAAGACACTGGAACGATTGGGGTTACCCACGGTGGGCTACACCGGCGTATCAAAAAGCACCAGCAGCATCGGTCAAGTGATCCACAAGGCAATTGTCAAGGTCAACGAAGAAGGTACTGTTGCTGCCGCAGTTTCAGTTGGTGCTATGCCTACTTCCGCCCCGCCCGAATTTGTGGTCAACCGTCCCTTCTTCCTCACCATCCAGGACAGCGAAACCGGCGCCATCCTCTTCATGGGGGCGATTTACGATCCCGAACCGCTGGACGAGTAAAGGTTCTATTTGCGTCAATTGCGGCAGAGGATCGGATGTGCTATAGTCCGATGGAATAATGTCTCTCCTATGGTTGAACAGAAGTAAGCATATGCCTCGCAGTAGAATTGAGCGGATTCGAGACCATATCCGGCAGCGACTGTACGATATGTCTGCTCATGCCATGGAGGAGATGGCCGAGGATGATCTCGACATTGAAGATATAGAACATGCACTGCTGGCGGGCGCAATCCGTCGCATTGAGCGTGACGACCCACGCGGTATCAAATACGTTGTGCAAGGGAAAGCCTCAGATGGCTCGACACTTGTGGGCGTAGTAGGTCGATTTGCCAGCAATGCGCGCTTTTTGATTATCACTGTCTATAGAGTAACGGACCTGGAGGATTGATGTGAACTTTGGATACCCCTGTGAACATTGTGAAGGGATTGTCAGGCCCAAGCTTGTGGAACGCGAAGCCTTCAAACACAAGAGGGGCTTTGTCATCCTCGAAAATGTAGTGATTGGTGTCTGCGATGTGTGTGGAAATCGCTATTACAACGCTGACACTCTACACATGGTGCATGAGGTGGCGACAGGGCAGCGTCCGGCTGAACGTACAGAGGCGATCCCGGTTGTTTACCTGACTCCGACCGCAGTTGCCTGACACAAATCGACTCTTGAGCATCTGAATAAAAAGGTGGAGGCTCAACGGCCTCCACCTTTTTATAATAGTCTGTATCTCTTTGTTACCTTCGCCTGCTGTTCTGCACTCAATCGCGTATCGTCCCAAACTGGCGATCCCCGGCGTCGCCCAGGCCGGGCCAGATGAAGCCAGGTGGGAAACCGGCATCGGCGTCGGCTTCTGTCGTCAGCCGCTCGTCGATGATCGCCACATGGATCATCACATCTGGGTGTTTGCGGTGGAGGGCGGCGATCCCTTCGGGCGCGGCCAGCAACCCTACAAATTTGATCTTCATCACCCCACGCTCTTTGAGAATATCCACGGCGGCCAATGCCGAGCCGCCGGTGGCAAGCATGGGGTCAAGGACAAAGCAGTGATGTTTGGAGAGATCCGTTGGCAGCTTGTTGTAATAGATCACCGGCTGCAACGTATGTTCATCGCGGTAAAAGCCCAAATGCCAGACCTCGGCCTGGGGCAGCAGATCGAGCATCCCATCCACCATCCCCAGCCCGGCGCGCAAAATGGGGACCAGCCCAATGCGCGCGTCCATTTTGACGCCTTGGGTTATGGTCAAAGGTGTTTGCACCGTCACCGCCCGTAAGGGCAGATCACGGGTCGCCTCATAGGCGAGGATCATAGCGAGTTCATCGACAATAGAGCGAAAGCGGCGGAAGTCGGTTGTACGGTCGCGCAGTTGTGTCAACTTGTGCGCAACGAGTGGATGCGCGGACGGGAAGAGATTTTCCGACATAGATTGGGTCTACTCAGTTGGTGAGCAACAAATGGTTCCGATAGAGCTACCAGCGATCCACTGTTCGCCGCACACGGTTGCGCCGATTGACAGCTTCCACTTCGCGTTGACAGTTGAGGCACATTGTCGCATCTGGCTTCACCTCTAAACGCTCCGGCTCGATAGGGTTGTTACAGCGCTCGCAGATCCCATACTCTCCTTTTTCCAGGGCGCGCAGCGCGTGGTTGGTATCTTGCAAGCGACGCTCTAGCACGGCCATCAGCGCAGCCGACTTCTCCCGTTCAAAGAAAACAGGATCGCCTTCGTCCGGTTCGATATCGACCTCTTGCTGCATATCCTCGCGCAGATGGGCCAACTCCTCTTCGAGCCGAACGCGTTCTTCTTCCAAACGGGCGCGTTCGCGGTCGAGTGTTTCGCTGTCGCCTGGTAGTTTGGTCATAATGGCATTCCTCCTAAGAACCAATATTGAATCGGGTATGTTCAAAATGAGTTGGTCGTCTGGGTAGGGGTTTGGGTGGACGGCTCACAAAATCGTCTACGTAAGTCATTACTCGTGAGCCGTCCACCCAAACTCTTACGAATCATCAACCCATTCTGAATACTATTGAATCGGTACTATTTTTTCGTTCATAGACGCTTCGTGTTTCATAAACGTATGGCGCAGGTTGTCTTTTTCGTGTTGCAAGGTAGATCTAGCCTCGAACTCTTCAAAACTGGCCCTGGGTAAATACGAAGCCCCTTGCTCCAGGCGGGTCCGTGACCCTCCGCCAGGTCACGGACCTGGCTAGAGCAGGGGTAAGTCGTTACGGCCCTGGGGTAAAAAGGTTGGGGAAGTTATAGCAGCTTTTAATTATTCCGTCAAAACTTCTTTCAACCGCTCTAATTTGCTGATATAATAGTGTAGCACAGTAGTTCGGATACTATATGACAGATGGGTGATTTAGATCGGAAGAAATATGGCCGACGAGCGCAGTATTGATGGAAGAAAACCGAAACCAGCCCCAGATCGATCCATATCGGCGGATAAACAGCCCGAGGATGGGCGTCTGGACTATGCTCTGCGTCCCCACACGCTGGACGAGATGATCGGCCAGGAGCGGTTGCGCGACAAGATGCGCATTTTAGTGGAAGCAGCGCGTCATCGTGGCGAAGCGTTGGATCATGTGTTGCTCTACGGCCCGCCCGGGCTGGGCAAAACGACACTGAGCCACATCCTCGCCAATGAGATGCAGGGGAATATGAAACCCACGGCTGGCCCGGCGATTGAGAAAGCCGGCGATCTGGCCGCCATCCTCACCAACCTGCGCAAAGGGGATATCCTCTTCATCGACGAGATCCACCGGTTGGGTCGCGCCGTTGAGGAGATCCTTTATCCGGCGATGGAGGATTTTGTCCTCGACATCACTGTGGGCAGCGGACCCAGCGCGCGCAGCATCCGCCTTTCGTTGCCGCGATTTACCATCATCGGCGCCACCACGCGGCTGGCAATGGTAACATCCCCGCTGCGCGCACGCTTCGGCGTACTCGAACGGTTCGACTTTTACAGCAAGGCCGCGCTCAAAGAGATCATCGTGCGCGCCGCGGCCAAACTCGAATTGACCATCGACGACGACGGCGCCGAGGAGATCGCCCGCCGTTCGCGCGGGACGCCGCGTGTGGCCCTGCGGCTGTTGCGCCGTGTGCGCGATTATGCCCAGGTCCGCGCCGAAGGATTCATCGACCACGCTGTGGCCGGTGAAGCATTGGCGATCCATGAGATCGACGAGTTGGGGTTGGACGATCTCGACCGCCGCGTACTCGATTCGATCATCAACAAATTCAGCGGGGGACCGGTGGGGCTGGAGACAATGGCAGCAAGCATCAGCGAAGAAGCCGATACCATCATGGATGTGGTAGAGCCCTATCTGCTTCAACTCGGCTTTTTGGATCGCACCCCGCGTGGGCGCACGGCCACCCGCGCCGCCTACGCCCACATGGGCGTGGTCTATCCCGAACGACCTGAGCAGGGGAATCTGTTTGGGGGATGAGGTCATCGCTAATTTCAGTCATTCACGATTCAGGCTCCCGCTTGGTCCGAAACTCGGTGGCGGGTCGGTTATGGACCGTCCCAGAGCCTATGGAATCATGGACGACTGAGATTAGGCGATTGATCTGCCTCAATCGCCTAATCTCACAATCTCCCAATCTCCGGTAAACCTATGACCTATTTTGTCGCTGATCCTTAATCATCTCAGGCGTAGGTCTCCGCCAGCGAGTGGACGGTCAGCGCGGCGGCGAAGGCCGATTCGCTTATCGCTGTGGCAGGCGTGACGACGATCTCCCTGGCCGCGCCAGGGCGCAAGTGGACGAAGTTATCCGAGTACGTGGCGTCGTTGTCGCCGATCCCCAGCCAGACCCAGAGCGCGGGCCGGTCGCTTTGCAGCGTCACCGCGAAGCGATTCTCCCCCAGCGGCTTGATCTCAGTGGAAATCGTGGGATCGAGCAACTCCAGATGTTTGGGCCGCGCAAAGTGGACCAGATTGGTCGAGAGCGGCTCTCCTTCAACCTCCAACTCCAGCCAGATCAGCAGCCGGCGCGCTCCCTCCTCTGCCAGGAAGGAACTCATATCCACCGTCCCCACAGCATAGTTTTGGCGGGCCGGAATCTCAGTGGCAAACCGACCCCAGTGCAGCATGGTTCCCTCGACATCGGTAACAAACCAACGCACCCTGCCCCACGTTTCCACCAGCCGGTCGCTGGTGATGTGGATCGCAACCTTACCCGTGGCGGGGTCTTCCACCCCCGAAATCAGGATCGGCGCGAAGAAGTGGCGCGCCATATAGTGCAGCGCCTTCCAGCGGCCAAACGAGTCGATGGACGACCAGCTCGCCACCGGCCAGCAGTCGTTGATCTGCCAATAGAGCGTGCCCATCCCCTGCGGCATGGAGCGCCGCCAATGCTCCACGGCATATTTCATCGCCATCCCCTGCAAAATTTGAGAGAGCCAGAGGGTGCGATCAAAGGATGTAGGCAGCCGGAACCAATCCAGCAGATAGTGGATGATGGTGCTGTTGCCGATGCCGCTGCGCTGGTGATGCTCCATGACGTAGGCGGTGACGTTGCGATCCGCTGGTTCGGTGTACGAATAGACTGTGCGCGGTTCGGGGAAGGATTGGAAGCCAAACTCGCTGTTAAAGCGATGCTCGCAGGTACGGTAGAACTCGAAGGGCTGGCGGCCATGCCAGACGCTCCAAATGTGGGCATCGCCGGAGCGAGGATCGTTAAAGTTGCGCCGATCCCCTACGGGCGTGTGCGGGCTGGAAGGCCAATAGTCGGTTTCGGGATCGAGGCGCGCGATCATCTCCGGCATCAATTTGTCGAAGAGACGGCTGTAATCTTCCCAACTCATGGTGCGTTCGGTCCATGTGTCGCCGACGAGACCCTGCTCCAATTCGTTGTTGCCGCACCAGAGGGCGATGCTGGCGTGATGGCGCAACCGGCGCACGTTGTCCTCGACCTCTTGGGCCACGTTGGCAAGATAGTCATCGTCGTCGGTGGGATAGGCGGCGCAGGCGAACATGAAATCCTGCCAGAGACAGATGCCCAGTTCATCGGCCAGATCGTAGAAAATGTCCGGCTCGTAGATGCCGCCGCCCCAGACGCGCAGCATATTCATATTGGCCGCCGCTGCATCCTTCAGCAGACGGGTGTAATCCTCAGCGCGGATACGGTCGAGGAAAGTATCGGCAGGGATCCAATTGGCGCCCTTGGCGAAGAAGGGGACGCCGTTGGCGGCAAAGCAGAAGCTCTCGCCCCAACGATCGGGTTCGCGGATCAGCCGGAGTGTGCGCAGGCCAATGCGCTTTTGATCCTGATCGAGCGGGACGCCGTCGTAATCGAGCAGATCCACGGTGACGGTGTAGAGCGGCTGCGCGCCCATGCCGTTGGGCCACCAAAGCTGCGGAGCGGGAATAGCCATTTCGAGTTCCACATTGTCGGTGGTGAAGCGGCGCTCAGTTTGGGCGACAGTTTTGCCGTCCAACGCCACGGTGACGCGGGCCGTCCGTTCGGCGGCGACCGTGGCTTCGATGGCAATGCGGGCGGTGAGCGCCACAGCGCCGTCGCTATGATTCTGCAAAATATGAACATCGGCCAGCCGCGCGTTGCTGAAGGCGATGATCTCAATGTCGCGCCAGATGCCGCTGGTCACACACTTGGGCCCCCAATCCCAGCCGAAGTTGCACTGTTCCTTGCGCAGCCAGTTGCCGCCTGGGAGTTTGTGATCGGGGACGCCCCAGTTTGGCAGGGCGCGCTCGGCCTGTTTGGCCACGGCATAGGAGGCCGGCGCGTCAAAGTAGATCTCAATCTTATTTTCGCCCGCGCGCAGGATCGACTTTACGTCGAACTCCCAGGTGCGAAACATGTTGTCGGTGCGTCCGATTTCATGGCCGTTCAGGGTGACGCGGGCCAGGGTATCGAGTCCGTCACAGCGCAGCAGCACCCGATCTGCGGCGAGGATGGCGGCGTCCACGGTGAAGCAGCGGCGGTAGATCCAATCGGTTTCGCCGATCCACAGGGTCTTGAGTTCGTTGTCCCGATAATAGGGATCGGGGATCTGCCCGGCGGCGAGCAGCGCGGTGTGGACACAGCCCGGCGCCGTGGCGGGGATCGGTTCCTCTGCGCCGGGGCGGGAAAGTCGCCAGAGGCCGTTGAGTGAGTAGGTTTGCATGGGGTTCATCACCTCGTTGTGGAAGGGCGGATAATCGAGGCCAGGTCAGGCCATACTTATTCTATGCCATTTCGACAAGCTGCACGCCATCCAACAGAACAGGTCTGAATCGGACAAAAGGTCAATTGAAATCGGGCGCATTATCCAATGCAACGTCCCCTTGCTATAATGGATCTTTAGTATTGGTATTCACCTATCCCCATTCCCTCCTTGCAAAGGACCGTGTGTGGAAATCAGATCCGCAGTGCAACGTGTACCATCCTCGTCCCTGCTCTGGTTAATGACGGCAGGCGGCTTTTTCTCTTTCTTCGTCTTCGGCTTTATCGACAATCTAAAGGGTCCGACCCTGCCCGCGTTGCTGCGCGAGATGGAGTTCAGCTACGCTCAGGGCGGGGGAATCCTCTTTGGCGCGTACCTGGGCTTTGTGATCGCCACCCTGCTCACAGGACCGCTGGCAGATCTGGCGGGGAATCGCGCAGTGCTGATTTTGGCCGGGGTCTTGATCGGCGTCGGCATCCTGGGGTTTAGCGTCGTCTCAAGCTATGCGCTGCTCTTTGGGATGATGGTCGTCATCGGGCTGGGGATAGGCGCGATTGAAGTGGGCGGCAACGCGCTGATCGTGAGCATTCACCGCAACGCACAGGGACGCTACTTGAACCTGCTTGCCACCTTCCACGGCATTGGTTCGCTGATCGTTCCGCTCTACGCAGCCTGGCTGCTACAAGCTGGGATCTCGTGGCGACAGGTCTATCAGTTTGCCCTGCCGCTGGCGCTATTGCTGGCGCTCTGCTTTATGCTAACGCCGGTTCCCCGTCCCCAAAAGGCGGAACGAGATGGTTTTGATCTGGCAACCCTGCGGCGCAACGGCTTTAGCCCATCCATGCTCTGGTTCTATGCCACGATTGCGCTCTACGTCTCCACCGAGTTGGGGATCGGGGCCTGGTTGGTAGAATATCTGATCCAGAGCAAAGCGTTTGATCTGTCCATCGCCTCGCTCTACCTTTCCGGCTTCTTCCTCGCCATCATGATCGGGCGGATCACGGGCAGCCTGATCGTCGAGCGGATCGGTTATTTGCGTTCTACCCTCTTGGCCGTGATCGGCGGGCTCGTCTGCCTGCTGATCGCCCTTTTGGGGCCGCCCTCGCTGGCGATCTTCCTGCCCTTGAGCGGTTTCTTCTTTTCCATCGTCTTCCCCACTATCACCGCGGCGGTCTCGGCGCTGCACCCGAAAAATACAGGGACGGTGCTGGGACTGCTTTTTGCGGCGGGCGGCATTGGCGGCGCGCTGGGGCCGTGGGCGATTGGGGTGACCAGCGACATGGTGGGCATCGATTGGGGGTTTGGGCTGACGGCGCTCTTCTGCGCGGGAATCATCTTTACGCTGCTGGTGTTACTGCGGCGTAGAATCACGTGACGGTTTCTGAACGACGCTGAAATTAGCGGTACTCTGCAAGCGCGCGCAGGTAGGATTCTCCCTACCTTGCATAAGGGGAAATCCCCCTTGTACGGTGCGCCTGGGCGCTGTATAGTACGGTTAACACGCTGATGTGTTAATCATGGAGTTCTGAAAAATCCCGCCAGTACCCCCCGACTGGCGGGATTTTTCTATTGGCAGAAAACCGCCAAATTCTCTGAAAATCGCCTCAGCCCTGCTTCTCGAAGACGAGGAAACGATAAGTGACATTCCCCCGACGGATCGAATTTTCCAACGCCCAGCCACCCAGGACACTTTCTAAAAATGGAGAGAGCGCGCCTTTGCCGTTGATCGCTTTCTCAAAGAGCGGAATGAAGAGATTGGGGAAGGTTTTCGTACACAGATAGGGGTTGAGATCGAAATCGCCGTTCACCTGAAGCCCATATCTTTGCGCAAGCGCGATGACTTCGGTGCGGGCGAGAAGATGAGGCACATGCCAGCCGCTTTTGAAGATCGCCAACCAGCGTCGATCTGCTTCGCTCAATACGGCTGGGGATCTGCCATCAGTCTGAAAATCATCACAAAGGATCAAGCGCGCCCCCGGCTTCAACAGTCGCGCCGCTTCAGCAAAGTAGCGTTCCGGCGCGATGGCGTGGGCAAACGCTTCAATGGAGAAAACCACATCCATCTGACCCGCAAGGGGGATGGCGTGGAAATCCGCCTCTAAAAAGGTACATGATGTGCCAATACCGAGATCATCCACCCATTGGCGGGCGATCTGTGCCTGTTTGGCGCTGACGGTAAGCCCAATAGCCAAGATCTTCGGCCCCAATCGGCGCTGAAGATAGCGGATGGTAGCGCCAAAGCCACACCCCAGATCCAGCACTTTCACTCGATCCAGGTGTTGGCGGGTGAGGATCTCTTGAATCTGACAGTGAATCCGCTCGTTGACATAGTTGAGCGCCGTTCTCCGATCAACGACGCCTTCAGCCCAGACCGGGCGGTGGATCACCTGGCTATGTTGCCGACGCCCCACTAACGCAAACCAGGAACTGTTCTGTTCGTAATAAGCGCGCACGTCCTTGCTGTAATTCGGTGAATGCTCAGGGGTCACGATGGCTAGAGATCCTTTAGTGGCTGACGATTCTGCTGCAGAAAATATTACGGACGCACAATGCTGCCATCCGATCGACGATCCTCGGCCATGTAGAAGGATTGGGTCGCCAGTTCGGGGTTGAGGATGGCGTAGGCTTTGGCCTCATCTACGTCGATGCCCAAGCCGGGGGAATGGTTGGCGTAGAGATACCCCCCTTCGAGGATGGCGTGACCGGGGAAGATATCATATTCCTCAGGGGCGAAGTGATTTTCCTCTTGCACGCCGAAGCTGGTGCTGCTCAGATCCAAATGGACGGCGGCCATCTGGTTGACGGGATCGTTGTCGCCGCCCTCTTGCCAGGCCGTTTGCACGCCGAACCACTCACAGAGCGCGGCGATCTTGCGGCACTGGGTAATGCCTCCCCCTTTGGAGACACGCACACGCACAAAATCGATCAGCCGTTCGGTGATCAGCGGCGTCCACTCGTGGGGATTGATAAAGAGTTCGCCCATGGCCTGGGGCGTTGTACATTGCTGGCGCACCAATCGATACCAGCCTACCTGTTCCGGCGAGAGCAGATCCTCTAGAAAGAAGAGTCGATAGGGTTCGAGCAGTTTGGCCAATGTCACGGCGTTGTGGGGTTTTAGATGCTCGTGGACATCGTGGGTCAGCTTCGGGCCAAAGCCGATCTTGTCGCGCAGATAGGCGAACATTTTGGGCAGCGTTTCCAGATAGGCTTCGTCGTCAAAGGCTGTCGCCTGTCCGTGTAAATTCTTGGGCATACGCGCCTCCGCCGCGGGGATGAAGCCGCCGCCGCCATATTGGCCAAGCTGACAGCGGATCACCTGGTAGCCCTCTTCAATGTAGCGACGCACGTCATCCTCTAGTTCGGTCAGATCCTCGCCCGAGGCGTGGGCATAGGCCATCACCGCGGCGCGGGTCGGCCCACCCAGCAGTTGATAGACAGGCATCCCTGCTTCCTTGCCCTTAATGTCCCACAGGGCCATGTCGATCCCAGCCAGCGCCGTGTTGAGGATCGAACCGTTGCGCCAATAGGCGCTGGTGTAGACCGTCTGCCAGTTGTCCTCAATATGGCCGGCCTCACGGCCAATCAGCTTGGGTGCGATGGTCTCGACGGCGGTGATCACCGTCCTGGCGTGGTAGTGATCGCTGGCCGAGCCAATGCCGTAAAGTCCAGGCTGATCGGTCAGCACTTTAACGAAGACCCACGTCCCGTTCTTGCGGGTGCGGATGGTTTGGATGTCGGTGATCTTGGGCATGATCGGTTTCTCTCCTGCGTGGGGATGGTGGATGATAAAACAACCTCTGCCCATTATACCGCGATCACTGTCCTACAAAAGTTAATACCCCACGTAGATGAATCCCGTCACTTGCGGGAAGAGAGTGTCGATCAGGAGTTTGCGGGCGTTGTCCACATGGATATCAGGACTGGCGGCGCGCAGTTCTTCCACGGTGCGGTGACCGAAGATCAGCGGGATGATTTTGAGCGGTGGGAAGTTGATCGACCCCTGCGCCGGTCCCTCGGCAGCGACGCCATCAACTTTGCCGCCCACAAAGGAGAGCCGCACTGACTCGCGGAAAAAGCAGAAGAGGAGATCGCCGGTGAGACCGGCAAAGGGGGACGCTGCCAGGCGATCTTCGAGGACGGGCGCAATGGCGCGCAAGAGAGCGGCCATGTCGGCTACATGAATCTGCCATGCATAGAGGCCCAAATCGTGCGCGCCAAAAGATCGAGCCATCTGCGCCAGCGTGTTATTGGCAGGCAGGTTCAGGCGGACGCCGGGCAACTTGCGCTGTGCGGCCAGATCGCGGCAGTGACGCAACACGGCCAGTCCGGCATCGAAACTCAGCCGCGAGCTTTCGTTGATCGAGAGTTCATCATAGAAGTGGTTTTCGGGCAGCATGAAATAGCCGGCGATCCTGCCTTCCCTGTCGAGGATCAGCAGAAATTCGGGCACGAGGGTTGTCAACTGAGGGTGGGTAAGTATGTAGCGCCAATGATCCTGGCTGCGCACGACGCCGATGGTCAGGTCGGCGGCCGCTTCATCGTAGAGCCTCTGCAAGATCGGCAGATCGTCAACTGTTGCACGGCGGAAGGTGAAGTCGGGGATCGCCAGATCGGGCAACTCGCGACCGCTCAAGCGCAGGCCACCTTCCAGCGGCAGCGCATACTCGTAGCCAAACTGTCGATAGTAGTAGGGAATGCCCTGGATGAACGAAAGCAGGCAGCCGCGCTCAGCCAGCCGCTTTTGGAAGTACTCGATCTGCACGCGCACCAATCCACGACGGCGATAGGCCTCGATCGTGCCCACCAACCCCATCTCGCCCACCCGTAAATCCACGCGTCCATAGCGCAGCGTCCACGGGATGAGGCAGAGCGACGAAATCATCTCGCCGCTGGTTTCGTCCTCGACAAAGACCCAATCGGCGTATTCCATGTCTGGGTAGTGGGCCGCTAATCCGCGCACCGCCGGGATCAACTCCGCGCCGTGGATGACGCCATTGAATAGGGCAATCCGTTCAATATCCTCTTCGTTCCTCGCCGTGCGCAGGATCAACCCATGGGGCAGTGGTTGTGCTAAAGGGGAGGTCTGGTTTGTGGGCAACTGGTTTCTCCTGTGGTTGAAGGTTGCAGGTTGCAGGTAGTTTTGTATGCCGTCTGCGGTCTGCTGTCGCCTAGATCTGTCCAAACGCGCGCGCCACCCGTTCCAGCAACTGCGCTTCCTCTTCGGGGATCTGCTCGTTGAGCCGCGCCGCGGCCAGTATCGGCAACCAGATCTGGATCGCCATTGACGGCATGGGGCGCTGACGCCGGTAGGCGCGCAGATAGAGCGCATAGTAGAGACGGCGCATGGCTTGCAGGAAGACGATTTGGGCAGTGGGTATCCCTGGCGGCAGGCTGTTGCCCAGAAAGAGCAGCGTCGTGCGCGCCACATCAGCGGCGGGGTTGCCAGCGGAAGCTGTCATCCAATCGATAATGATCGGTCCACGCGCAGAGAGCAGGATGTTATCCGGGTGATAATCGCCGTGGCAGACGGCGTCACCCCCAGGCAAAGAGGAGAGACGTCGCCAGATGCGCGCTTTCGAATCCGCTGTCAATTGGGGTGCAGCATGGATGGAGCGTCGCAATTGCTCACGCTGTGAAGGTAATTCAGGGCGGCTGGTGTTGTGCATCTGCGCGTGGAGTGTAGCAAGTTGGCGCGCTGCCTGTGCCAGCGTCCACGGACGGCGCGCCACGCTTTGCAGCAGGGTTGGCCCATCAACGCGCTCGTAGATCAGACCGCGACGGCCATCGACTTCAACCAGTTCCCCGATGGCGGGGGCGGCTAATCCAGCTTCAAACACAGCGCGGCCTACGCGCAGTTCATGTTCCGCCCAATCAACAGGTGCAAAGTCTCGGTAGAGCTTCAAGATCTGATCTTCGCCCCAGGCGAAGATCTCTGCGGTTCGACCCTGGCCGAGTAAGGCTCCCTTTTGCATGAGATCTTCCTTGCGGCTACCCTGCCTGCGCTTGTGCTACTTCCTGAACGCGCATCAGAAAGTAATCGGCCACCCGGCGGAAATCCTCTGGACGGCTCCACATCAGCGGATGGCCGCCCCCGCCGGTGAGAAAGGCGCGGCTGTTGGGGATCTGCTTCGACATAGACATGATCTGCTTGCCCACGCGTGGCAAGAGCGGATCTTCAAGGCTGGCGGTCAGCAATACAGGGCAGGCGATCTCGCTCAACCGTCCTTGCGCCCAGTCGCCGCGCATCTTTTTGACAAAACGCAGCAGCATATCGCTATCGGCTTCAACCACAGCTTCCCAATCGTCTCCATGCGCCGCGGACCAGAAGGCGATCTGTTCGGGTGTACGTTCAGCGCGTCCATCCACCGCCGTTTTAATCGAGGCTTTGGTGAGCCGTTCCACAGTGCTGTCAGCGATCACACCACCCACCCGTTCAGGGTAATGGAGCGCCAGCAGCAGCGCGACGATAGCGCCGCCGCTGGTCCCGATCACAAAGGCGCGTTCCTCGCCGAGATGTTCGATCAGGGCGGCGGCGTCACGCGCGCCGACTTCCCACCAGTTTTCAGGCCACGGTTCCAGCCGAGCCGACTGGCCGGTTCCCCAAAAGTCAAGCGCAACCGTGTGGAAGCGCTGGCCGAAGTAGGCCAGTTCCCCGATCACGTTGGCCGAGGAAGCCGTGTTACCCGGCAGCAAGAGCAGTAGCGGTCCACTGCCCTCTTCCCGGTAGAAGAGTTGGTGATCGTCATGGATGAACGTTGGCATTGAGGCGGCTCCTTTTGATCTTAAAGATTACAGTGTCATGTCAGCCATGTAGGGGTTTGGGTGGACGGCTCACAAATATTGTCTGCGTAAGCTATTGCTCGTCTGCCGTCCACCCAAACCCTGACGAATCACTTGCTGCGCTTGGTGTGCAGAGGGCGCAGCAAGCAGCGCCCGTACTCTCAATTGGGTGTGTTCAAAATGGGTTGAAGCGGAATAGGCACGCCCACGTGCCGTCCCGGTCGCACGAAGGCGTGCTTACTCCGCGTCCCAACTGGATTTGAATACACCCTTCTCAATTTATGCTTGACGCAACAATAGCGAGAGAACTACTGCAAGACAACGGCCTGTTCTTCCTCAGAGATTTCAACGGACGAGGTGATGCGTGTCCCCCCTTTGAGCATCGCCCAGACCGGGCAGTATTGGCTCTCACCCAAATGGATGGCGCGTTGGACGGCTACCGGGTCGAGTCCTTGTCCGCGCAGACAGAAGCGCAGACGGATCTCGGTGAAAACTGTGGGGTGTTCATCGCGCCGTTGACCGCACGCTTCCACGACACATCCTTCCACTGGCTGTTGCATACGGCGCAGAAGAGGAACCACTGTTTGGCCGGCGCAAGCGGCCAGGCTCATCAACAGGAGTTCCAATCCGCCGCGCAGTCCGGCATCGTCTCCCAACGGCGGCGGGTAGTCGATCACAACCGACTGATCCCCACTGCCTTGTCCTAAAAAGCGGACCTTTTCCTGAAGTGTAACTTTAGCACAGAGTTCGCTTGGCATCGATCTTTCCTTTGTGATTGGGGATAGGCGATTCGTGATTGGTGACTGGGGTAGGGATCTCGCTTTCCCAATCTCCAGTCACCAATCACCAGTCACCTGCTCGTTTACATGACGATACAACGACACACAAACCGGTTGAAAGTGGCGCAGCCAGAAGCGGGCGGCGGGCACGTTCATAGCTTCAAAGTCCACCGAACAGCGGATGTAGCCTTCTTCCCTCGCCCAGGCGAGGCCACGGTTGAGCAGCGCCGTGGCGACGCCATCGCCGCGGGCGTTTTCCACGGTGAAGGCGCCGGTAATGCTGACCGTGCCAGGGTCGCGCACAATTGTAGACGCGCCTGTGTTGCCGCCTTCCATGCGCAGGAAGGCCACCGGCCTATCCTCACGATAGGCCAGCCAGAGCGCTTTGGATGGGTCGCTCAGCCAGGCGCGCAGTTCGTCCACAAGATCGCCGGCGTCATCGTTGACGAGGAAGATCGGGGACGAAGCCAGGTGCGCCCACAGTTGATCGTCCAGATCTGTCACCACGGCCAGATCGGCGACAGTGGCGCGGCGCAGATCTACACCCTCCGCTGCGCCCGACGCTGGCTCCAGGCTGCGGATGGCGTCGATCACAAAATAGCCGAAGCCAAGCCATTGCCAGCCTTCAATTCCCCTGGCATCGTTTGCCAGCACATTGATAGCGTGGACACAATGCTTCTGCGCTACCCAAAAAGCCGCCATCCGAGTGTAGAGCGCTTGATAAATAGGGCGGGCATCTTCTAACCGCGCGGCGTTGCCCCATTCCGGGCTGATGACGCTGGCATATCCGCGCCAGGAGGGGACCATCCACGCTGAGAGGAAGCCGACGAGCGTGCCATTTTCCAGGGCGACTACCCCCGGCGCGTTCTCGGTCAGCCCTTTCAGCAACGGATAGAGGATCTCCACTTCCCCATAGCGGGCGGGGGTGAGCGGATTCTGATCACGCAGACCCCGATAGCGCGACGCGACAAGCACAGCAGCGTCTTCCAAATATTTCTCTTCAACGTTGACGACTTCGATCAATAGGAGTCTCCTTGAATTGGGTATTGGAGATTAGGTATTGGGGATTGCCCCTCCACTCCCCAATACCTAATCTCCAATACCCAATATCCAATACCCCCTCTTCACACCACCTTCTTCCAAGCGTACCCCTTGTAGGCTTCGGTGAAGCCCAGGGCGGTGTAGAGCGCGTTGGCGGGGATCATGTCTCCGGTGTCCACGGTAGCGTCGAGGGCGCCCATCGCCCGCAGGCGGTGCAATCCTTCGAGCATAAGGGCGCGGGCCAATCCTTTGCGCTGATGGTCGGGATGGGTACAGACCGGTTCGTAGATGCCGCGGCGGTTGGCTTCATCATAGGGGATGCCGACATAAGCCGCAAAGACGCCGTCGGGCGCGACCATCACCAGATCCAACTCCCGGTGAAAGCTGGGCGCGCAGCGGGTGAAGTTCTGATACTCAGCGGCGTTGTGGAAGTTGCGCCCGAAGGCGGCGTTGAGCAGATCGGCGATGCCCTGGCAGTCGGCCAGATCCTCAGGATCGGTGATGCGCAGAGTATAGCCCTCATACACTGTCGGCGATGGGATCGTCCCCTTGCCGAGGCGCATGTGGCGGACCATGCCGCCGTAGTCCATCTTTGCGAAGCCACGTTCCGCCAGGATGCGCTGCCGGTGGACATCGTACTCCTGGACGTAGATCTCGATTTCACACTGACCAGATTGGGCAGGGGCAGCCAGATTCTGCTCAGCCCATCTGACCATCTCGTCTTCAATGTGTCGATAATCCGGGTGGATCTGCAAATGAGCATCGCCGCGCCCCTCGGGTAGCACGTAGCCGATCAATTCACCGTCCGCCTCCCAGAGTTGGACGCGTCGGGATAGCAGCCGATCTGCTTTGAGGTCTGCGCTGTAGAAGCGTTTACCGTCCAGCCGGCGCATGTCCCAGTTGAAACCGATAGGTGTAATGGGGACGGTATCGATGAGCAGGGCGCGCATCGGCCAGTAGTCGTCCTCGGTTTGCATGGGGCGAGAGGTGATAGCTGCGGTCATGGTCGGCTCCTCTAGAGAGGCAGATTAAGTGATTAAGCGGTTGGATGAGCGCTGGCCGTGAATGTCCGCATGGATTCGGCGCGCGCTTTGAGCGTCAACAGCATCTTGCGCTCCATGACGAAGGCGGCTGGCTCCAGGAATCCACGATAGACAAATTCGTTGACGGGCGTCGGCGTCCAATCGGTACGCCAGCGTTCCACGAGCCGGGTTGCGCCATCCGTCTGGGGGAAGAGGTAGAACCCCCAACTGGTCGCCAGAAATTCACCCGCTTTCACCGGCGGCGCATTCTTGCCGGGGGTGCGTGTATCCCCATGCAGCACCAGCGCCCGCTCCGGTTCGAGAATGGCAACGGGGACGCCGAAGCCATCGGGCGCCAGCGGGATGATGTCGCCCACTTTCAGATCCTGATGTTCGGGCAGGATGTGGGGAGCGGTGTGGATGTCCAGCCCCATGGCGTTTTCGATCCAATCGTAGCTATAGAAGCCGCCGCGCCCCTGGCCCAACTGCACCAGCCACGGCCAGATCTCGGCGGGCGTCGCCTCAATGGTGACGGCGTGGGTCACGTTGATCTGCGCGTTGGGCAGGAGATCATCCCCCGGCAGGGTGCGATTGACCTCGTCGTCGGTGGCGCCCCAACGTTGATGCTTCGGGCGAAACCACTTCCAATAGATAGCGCCGCCGGTGGTAACAAGGAAGAAGAACATTCCAATGAAGTTGAGAAACCAATTTGTACGCTTGCGCATGTGATTCCTACTTTCTATGTTGATAGGCTTTCAACATCCGTCAATAGTGTGTCCACTAGACCGCCAGGAGTGGAGAGAACTTCACCTGTCCGGCTAACCGGGTAGGGCGATCCGATCTGATGGGAGTGTGCCTTGCTCCTTCAGGGTTCGTTTGGCCGCTATCCCAAACAAGATGAGACCAATAACCAGGAATATCAACCCAAAGGCCACAAATGGCTGCGCAGCCAGCAGTAGTATCAGGAGTACAGCGGCGGTGAAAATAGAAAGCCCATACCACCATTGCCCGCCATAGAGAGTAAAGCCTGCAATCGGCACGCCCAAAATCAGGAATCCGGCTGTGGCAGCCCGCCAATCCCCTGTAAACCAGATCACGAGAGCAAAGAGAGCCAGCGGTAGCGGCAACCACCAGCGACCTCGCGGCTGTTGCACAATCAGCCTCAGCATGCCTAGGCCAGCCAAGAGCCAACCGAGCAGTACAGGCCATTGCAGCCAGAAGGGTAAATTTGCCCTTCCTTCGGCGCGGGCTTTAACCCCCAACATCAGGCCCCTTTCCATCACAAAATGGGAGGGATCGTAGAGCAACTTCCCCATCAACAGCGCCGTCGGCGCAAGCGGCGCCGTGGGCGAGCGCAGGATCAGACGGGTCGAATCTGCGCCGACGGGTTGCAACACCATCGGCCCCCAAAGATAAAGCACCCTCTCCGGCTCCAGCAGCGGTACCACCCAGCCGGGGTCAGGGCCGGCGATGCCACCATAGGCGTCTGCGGGCGCGCCGCGCACGAGTCCACCCTGCGCCAACTGTTGCCACTCAGCCTGAATCTCATCCGCATTATGGATATCGGCCAGGAAGAGATTTTCCAGCCAATCTTCGCTGTAGAAGCCGGCGCGATCCTGGCCCAATTGGACCAACCAGGGCCAGACTTGGGCAACAGGAGCATTAATGGTGATGGCCCGTGTCGATTGGTAAGCGATCTGTGGGGTTATTTCATCACCCGGTAGCGCCATGCTGATCTCGGCATCTGTAGCGCCCCAACGCATCATCCACGGCCAGAGTACAAATAGATAGATCAAGAGCAGCCCTGCAAGCAGCGCCAATGTCAATCCAATTCTGACAGAAGATCTTTTCCACATCTGAACCATCTCCTCTCATCCAGCAACTCTCGCTTTGAAGGAAAGTGAAACTCACAACCCTGCCCAAAATCGGGCGAAATCCTGCATCCAATGGAAACCGGTGGCTGATTCTAGATCACGGCGTAGGGCCAGGACGGTGAGCGGAACGCCCCACAGCAGCGCCAGCACGGTCCCCATGATCAGGGCTGTCATCGGCGCGTGGATAAATTCGTCGCTAAAGTGCCCAAAGGTGTGGACAAGCAGCGAGAGCAGCCCGGCCAGCCAGATCGCCTGTCGATGGGGCCACGTCCCCCGCAGCGCCAGCCAGAGCAGCCCCAGGAAGGCGAAGCGGTAGAGAACTTCTTCCACCACGCCAGGTTGGAGCGCATCCATCGCCGCCGCCAACCCATGCTGCCACGCAAAGGAACGTCCTTGCGTCCAGGCGTTGGCGAAGACGTTGAGGATCGCCAGGGGGATGCCCACCGCTGCGCCGAAGCCAAAGCCGATCAACGCCTGACGCCATCCACCCTGCGCCATGCGCAGCCGCACCGGTCCTCCCCAGCGCATGATCACGATCCCACTCAGACAGGCCATTGCTGTGAACGATCCACGGATCAGCGCCTCGAACCGAATATCACGGACTAGATCAAAGAACGGATAGGGTGAAAAGAGGGTGGCGAAGGGCAGATGCAGGCCGATAAAGAGGCCGATCCCCAACGATATGATCCAATCCGTGCGGGTGAGGATGCGGTAGCCCACAACCAGTACAGCCGCCGAGCCGATCACGGTGATGAGATCAAAGAGTTCAAAAAGACGGGGTAGGTTGACGGTCCGCGCCAGCCAGGTGCGCCCGATGAAGATGGCGAGGATCGCCGCTCCCAACACCAGCAGGACAAGCCAGCGCGCTGCCTTGCCTAGCCTGCGCTCGGATTCCAATTCAGCAAACTGTCGTGGGTCGGTCATACTGTTCATGTGGATTCCCTCGTGCTATTCTTACTTTCTACCATTCCGCACCTGCTTCCATCATTTCACAGGGGCAAATAGTTGTCCCTAACCAGCGCGGCAGTTGAAGATAGCGACGTTTGACACAAAAACCGTCCACAGCACGTGGACGGTTCTCTACATTTTGCGGAGTCTTTTCACAAGAGGCCAGGCAACAGACCAACCGGCCTGCCGCCAGGAAAAGGGCCACAGCCACGATCAGGGTTGCGATCAAATTTTTGACGAGCCACTTGACGACGGTAGATCTCAATTCAGCCTTGAATTGGGTTGTCATGGATCTCCCACCCGTTAGACTATGAACAAGAGCAGCGCCAACCCCACCAGATCTGCGGTCCAGTGGGCCAGCCAGGCGACCCAGATGTTCTTACCGCGGCTGAAGATAACCCCATACAAGAGGCTGTCCACGAAGATAAAGCCAAGATCCCAGGCAACGATGAGCGCATCCCCAGACGACCAGTGCATCAGGGCGAAGACGAGCGAAGCCAGCACAATCGCCGGCGCGCTACCCATAAAACATCTCAGGCGTTCTTGGAACATGGCTCGATAGACCAATTCCTCGCCCAGCACGGCAAAGGGAAGCAGGATCAGCAGGGGAAATATCGTCGCAACGTTAAAGAGGGGTACACGTGCGCGCACATGATCCAGCAGCGCCGGCCAGAAGGTGAGAGCGACAACCACGGTGATGACTTGAAAGACCACGGCAACCAAGACGATGAAGGGCCAGTTGCGGGCAAGCGCGGAAGGGAAGGTTTGGCGCTGAAAGCCCAATTCGGCCCAGGATCGGCGGCGCAGAAAGCGCTCGACCAATACGTAGACAATGGGCAACCAGGCGAGCAGCCTCTTGACCTGCGGCCAGAGCAGCGAGCCGATCAGCGTCACCGAGATCACAACCAGCATCTCAAAGAGGACACGCAGCGAGCGGTTCTGTACTGGTTCTAGAGAAGCCGGAAGGGGAGGGTGCGAAAGTATGTGCATGAAGTTGTTATGTCCCCGTGTTAGCCGCCGCCCGCCATCACTGAACCAACGGCCATGAATGAGAAAATCAACACGTCCTGTACAAAGTGGATAAACCAGGGCCAGAAGAGACCGCGGGTCTCGACCATCGCTTTGCCCAGGAACCAACCCAGGAAACCAGCCATGAACACGCCGATGACTCCATAGGGGACGCCGTAGAAGTGACCGATCCCAAAGAAGACAGCGACAAGCCAGATTGCCTGGCGACTACCGACGGCATCCTCTGACGTGGAGATCAACGAGGAGCGATAGCTCACTTCCTCGCTGAAAGCGTTCATGGCAGCGAACAAGAGGAGGACAGGCAGCAGCGATATGGCCTGGGGCAGCGCGCCCAAGGTAGACCAACCCGCACTCACCAGGAAGATCAATAGACCCACGCTGATGAAGATCGAAGCGAAAGCGCCTACGCGCATCCACGATTCGCCCTCGTCGATCCCCAACCAGCGCACACGCCCGGCTTTGGCCCGCAGATTGCCAGCGGTGAGGAAGATCTTGTCTGGGCGGCGCTTTATCACCAACAGGGCTACAATCAGTATCAGCGTCACACAGAGCCGTTGCACCTGGGTAGCCCACATAATCTGCACAAAAGGGCCTTCCGCAGCGCCAACCCAACCAATCCACCACATCGTGGATGACGCCCAATGAAAGCCCTGTTCCGCTGCGAAGAGGATGGCAATGATCGCCATGAACTGGCGCAGCGGACGCAATTCCTGCCACGGGATCGAGAGCAGCAAAAGCGCGACCAGCAGCCCTTCCTTGGTCCAAAAAAGCCAGCCGGCCGGCGCTCCCGTGATCTCGCGCCAGAGGATGTTAGGGAGGGTGGATACCAACAGCATCACCGCCCACGCCAGGATCAGGGTGGGCGACAGTGGAATCGTTGCTCTTGATTTGCCTGTAAGCGCAGTCATCTCTCCCCCTTGCTGACCGTCGAAGTGGGGATCGGGGACTGGGGACTGGGAGTCGAGCCGACTATCTAAAATCTCCTGATCACTCAATCGCTTTCAACCGCAGAACAGGCGATTAAACGATTCCACATCCACTACCCAATCCCCAGTCCCCAATCCCCTCCTCTCACTTCCCCTTCAATTGAATAGCGCCCATCACCACCTGCGCCGATACCGAGAGGACCGGCGTCTTGCCTTCGAGCGCCGCTTCATTCCAGAATGCGCCCTCTTTTTTCATAAAGCCGTCGCCCACTTCCACGCCGCCGAGAACGGCTTCCGCGCTGATTTTGGCGGCGGTGCTGGCGGGGATCTCAAGCTCCACCGCAGCCATGCCCGTGTTGATCTTGACATAGGCGTCGCGCGCCAGGAGACCGCCGAAATCGAGTTCAAAGGCAGCCGCACCGCCATCCAGCACCATGCGTGTGAAGTTGGCATTGGCGAGACGATCCATCTCGAAGGCAGCCGCGCCGGCGGAGATGGAGATGCTTTCCATCACCTCAGGATTGGGCGCGGAGAAGTCGAATTCCTGTTTGCCCGCGCCATACTTGACGGTCAACCCGCGCAGCGGCACGCCACCCAGATCGATCTCGCTTTCGGTTGCGCCCCCTTCCACCGAGAGCAGATAGGGTTTGCCCTTGCCCAGTTTGAGATTAAAGGTGGGTGGACGGTTGACAGTACCGAAGTTGGCCGGCCAGTTGAATTCCTGCGCAATCCGAACGGTATTGCCATCCTCGAA
The DNA here is from genome assembly GCA_019637695.1 of Caldilineaceae bacterium. Classification (GTDB taxonomy): domain Bacteria; phylum Chloroflexota; class Anaerolineae; order Caldilineales; family Caldilineaceae; genus RI-153. The sequence continues at coordinate 62,878 of JAHBVG010000002.1, forward strand.
AATGCGCAACGGAACCGCATTCGAGGGATCTTCGTAGCTTCCTGTCACCCATTGTGCGCCATCGCCAGGGACAATGCGCAGACGGCAGGCGCCAACGGTCAATCGTAGATGTAGGTTCTCCGCTTCGGGAAAAGCAACGTTGATTTCAGTTGCGTTGTCCATTGTTGGTTCCTTTCTCTGAGATGCGTGGGTCTGCTATTTATCTCCCAGGCTGCGGATCGCGCCCGATCCAGAGACCCGTTGGTTGATTCGTGGGCTGCCATAGTATTCTACATTGCCGCTGCCGCTGACGTTCACATCCAACGATTCGGCGACCCAAAGGGTGGTGTTGCCCGAACCGGAGATCTGCACGTTGGCGCTGTTGCTCGCCAGATCCGCGGCTCGATATTGGCCGGAGCCGCTCACAGTGATCGATTGTTGCTCGGCAGCGCCGACCAAGTCTACATCGCCAGAACCGCTAATGGTAACCGTGACCGCGCCGGCGGTGAGGCGGTCAATCTGCACATCACCCGATCCGCTCACGATGATGGTCATCTCTTCGCCGACAAGGCTCCCCACCCGTGCATTGCCCGATCCTGAGACGGTCAACGCGTTGAGATCGCGCACAGTAAGGCGATATTGCACAGCGCGGGATGGATTGATGAGGTTCACGCCAGATCGAAAACCGAGGTGGAGTGTGCCGTTGCGCACTTCTGTCTCGATCAGTTCCAGCAAATTGTCGTCCGCCTCAACAACCAGCGTTTCAGCCTCGCCCTGGGTTATTGTCAAATTCCCAGAGCCAGAGAGGGCCACCGCCGTGAAATTGCTCACTTCGCGCGGTTCGCTCACAACATTCCTGGACCCGGTGACAACGGTACAACCGGCTAGCAGCAGCATCAGCAGCACCGGAACAAGAAATTTTACTTTGGCAATCATGAGGGCGATCATAAAAGTCTCCTTGAAGCAGTTAGCAGTTGGCCGTTGGCAGTTAGCGCAGAGCGGCACAGGAATATTTCTTGTAGCGAAAGGCAACGGGTAAAGTGGCAACGTCTGGTTGGTAGAGGACAGTTACCCGATCCCCAGTCCCCAATCCCTACCTCTTCATCGTCGAAACCAGGATCGATAACCCACCGAGGACCAGGAAGAAGGGCCAGATCAGCGAGAAATTCCATCCCAGCAAAAAGGTCAGTGAGAGCAGCGTCAGGATCGTACCGGTCACCAGCGAGCCAGTGGCGGCAATGGGGAAGCGATGATCGTTAGAGCGGTAGAGCGCCCAGGCTGTGCCAAAGGCTCCAAACGCGGGGATCAGAATAAAGAGCGCCCACCAGTTTTGCAGATAGAAGAATCCGAAGTTTTGCAGCAAAAAGATCAGGCCCAGGCCGATCAAGACAGCGCCGCCGATCCAACTGTTGTTTTCGCGCCATTCTTGACGGTCTGCGCGGCGTTCTTCGCGTTCTTGGTGACGCAGTTCGCGCCAATCAGGATTTTCCGTGGGATGGGTCAAGGGGTCTAATTGCTCAGTGGGTTGAGTATTCAGGGTCATGATAGTTTCTCCTTGATGCGCGCTATCTTCTGTAGCGCCTGGTTCACGTTTATGCACACGTCCTATGCGATTGTAATACAGCGATAGAGGGATGTCGTCGCTCAAACGCTGAAGCTTTGCTAAGTCTTTGGACGTAGATATCTCTGCAAATCGTTGATCCTTAAGTTGACACAATCTAGGTGTGCAGCTATCATCTCCAATAAATGAGAATCAATCTCATTTGCTTAGTTGTTGATTGCAGAAATTCCAAGGAGAGAAGCTATGTCGTTTTCAATGTTCCGACTGTTGATCACATTACTCGTGACGAGTCTGCTGCTGGCAGCTTGTGCGATCCCCACGACGCGGCCACCATCCACAGCGCAGGATGCCGGGCATGACCATGATCAGACCGCTACCGAATCGCCTGCCGCTGCGCCTGTCGCCCTGGCCGAAGGACAAAAATTGCATGTGGTGGCGACATCCAACATTGTGGCCGATGTGGTGGCGCAGATCGGCGGGGATCATATCGATCTCTATGCCATGCTGCCCGTGGGCGCGGATCCGCACAGCTATCAGGCCACCCCTCAGGATCTGCGCATGTTGACCGACGCCGACATTGTTTTTATCAACGGGTTGGGGTTGGAAGAAGCCATGGCCCTGACATTGGAAGAGTTCGCAGCCAAGACGGTGGTGGTCAACACGGGGGTGGATACGACTGAGTTTGGCGATGAGCATGATCACGCCCACGGCGAGGACGCTCATCACCACGAGGGCGACGATCCGCACACCTGGTTTAGCATCCACGCCGTAGAGATGTGGACCCACAACATCGCCTATGCTCTAAGCGATTTGGATCCGGCCAATGCCGCGGCTTACGAGGTCGCCGCTGCCGCCTACGTCGAAGAACTGGAAGCGTTACACGACGAATTAGAAGCGTTGGTGGCGCAGATCCCGGTGGAGCAGCGCAGGTTGGTCACCGATCACGACGCGTTGGGCTACCTGGCTGCAGAGTATGGTTTTGAGATTGTCGGCTCGATCATTCCCTCATTCAGCACATTGGCGGAACCGTCGGCTCAACAATTGGCCGCGCTCCAGGAGCAGATCCGCGCCGAAGGGGTGCGCGCCATCTTCGTCAGCACTACCGTCAGCGCCCGTATGGAAACCCAACTCGCCCAGGATCTTGGCATCCAAGTCGTGCGGATCTATACCGGCTCTCTGAGCGAAGCGGACGGGCCGGCGGGGAATTATCTTGACTTCATGCGGTATAATGTGACTTCGATTGTGGATACGTTGAAGTAGGCGCGAAAAGCGATGATCCACGAAGCCACACGAAGGTAAAGCAGATCTGCCAGGTTTTCTGAAACCTGGCAGGTCTCCAGAACCGCCAACCGAGTGCGTAAGTCTTGAGTTAATAAGATCGTTCCTCCTTCGTGTGACTTCGTGGATCATTATTCTGTTTTTGACGTGGATGGTGAACCGCAAGTGAGGAACTTTGCGCTATCGTTGCCCGTTGGCGGCACAAGGATAAGATGGGGACTCAGTTGGCTGCTGGTGGCGCCGGTGGCTTTATGGCTGATTGCGACAATCTACGTGCCGATTGCCGCGGGCATTCTGAGGCCGTGGGAAACCTGGCTGTTGACGATCTTGATTGGCTTGCTCAGCGCGGCCTGCCTGCTGCTCCATGCGCTGGCGCACATCGTTGTGGCGCGCGCCTATGGTGGGGAGCTCCCCGCGCAGATCCCAATCTATCCGCTGGGCGATGCAGCCCAGGTCTGGCCGGCGGGTGAAACGCCTGGCCGCGAGTTGCAGATCTCCTTATCCGCGCCACTGTTTCACATTGTTCTGGCTGCCGTTGCCTACATCCTCTGGAATGTACAACTGACGCCCTACCTCAGCCATAGTATGCTCTTTTTGGTCTTCCTCAACGTCGCGCTGGTGATGGTGAACCTCATACCCTTCTTCCCATCCGATGGCGGGCGGCTGTTGCGGGTCATCTGTTGGCGGCTGTTACAGAGACCCGATCTCAGCGCACGGCTGGAGACGCGATTGGGGAAGGCTTTCTCCGTCTTTTTGATCGGCTGGGCAATCTTCTTGTTGGCGCAGCGCACCCGCTCCAGTTTGTGGACAGCCGCGATCACCCTGGCGTTTGCCGCGCTCATTCTGCTGGCGCTGTGGATGTATCCTGCCTGGCGCTGGCAACGTCCGCCGCTGGTCAACGTATCACAAGGGGTGGGGCGAGGGTTGCGGATCGGCGCGACGGCGCTGCTCATCCTCATCCAGATTGGGCTGGCCTTTGCCCTTGTCCCCATGAATGATGGCCTTGAGTTGCCTGGGATCGCCCCCTCGGTAGCGCCCATGATCGAGATGCCGGACGAGTACCGCCATCCGTTCGAGGGCAATTTTATCCTTACCACGGTTGTCTTGCAGACGCCGATCCTGGCCGGGCAGTGGGTTGTGGGGCAGGTCAGCCCTTACGCACGCATTGTTCCGCCTGAGCGGGTAGTGCCGCCCGATCAGACGATTCAAGAGATCGCCCAGCGTAACTATCAGATGCTAGAGGTGAGCGAAATGACGGCGGCGGCGATGGGGGTGCGGCTGGCCGGGTATGATGTGGGATTGACGGGACGGGGTGTGCGCATTTTGTCGATCTTGCCCGAAAGCCCGGCGAGCGCGGTCCTGCAAGCGGGGGATGTGATCGTCGCCATCAACGGCGAACCTGTGCGTATCCCCACGGAGCTGACAAGCCGTCTGCGCGTTGTCGATCCCTTTGCGCCGATCACGGTGGAGATCGAACGGGCAGGGAATCGGGAGAGCCTCTCTGTCCCCTTGATGCCGCCGCTGATCGAGGATGATCCACCGCGCATTGGCGTCACGATTGAGCCGGCGGGGTTCGATATTGATCTGCCTTTCCCTGTGCGAATTGTGCCGCAGAAGATCACCGGGGGACCGTCGGCGGGGCTGATCTTTACGCTGGCTGTCTACAATCTGCTCACACCAGAGGATCTGACCGGAGGCCGCACGATTGCCGGCACCGGGACAATTGAATTGGATGGCGCCGTGGGTCCAATCGGCGGGGTGCAGTGGAAGGTGATTGGGGCCGAGGCTGTCGGCGCAGAATATTTTTTATCTCCGCCCGAAAACTACGAAGACGCCCTGGCTGCCGCCCGTCGCATCCAGGTTGTCGAGGTTGCCACCGCCGAAGAGGCAATCGAGTTTCTGCAAAGCCTGCCGCCGCGGACAGGCAGATAGGCGCAGATCCAAAACCGCGCTCAGACTATCAACGAGCTTCAAAGCGCTGGCGTAGCCACAGGACAATCATAAGCAGGCCAAAGGCCAGAAAGGTGAGGATAAGCACCATCTGATTGGCGCTCGCATAATCGCCAGCCTGTAAAGAATCGTAAATGGCGATAGACAAAGTCTGCGTTCGCCCTGGGATGTTGCCAGCAACCATCAATGTAGCGCCAAAATCACCCAGGGCGCGCAAAAACCCTAATAGCCCACCCGCAAGAATCCCCTGCCGGGCGATGGGGATGCTGATCTTCCAAAAGAGTTGCCATTCGTTACAACCATCCAGGCGCGCGGATTCTTCGATCTCCCGGCTGATCTCGGCCAGGCTGACACGCACAGTTTGGATCACCAATGGCAGGGCGGCAACGGTCGCCGCGATCACCGCTGCTTGCCAGGTAAAGACCAGGCGTATCCCAAATAGGCGCTCCAGCCAGGGTCCCAACCCTCGTTGGCCGAGCAGCAGAAGGAGATAGTAGCCCAACACGGTTGGGGGAAGGACCAACGAGAGCAGGGTTGCCCCCTCCAAAAACCATTTGGCGCGCAGGTTCAGCCGTAGCAGCAGCCAGGCAACCAGCGTGCCGAGGATCAGCGCAATAGTCCCCGCCCATGATGCGACCCAAAGTGACAATGTAAGCGGCGACCAGCCACCTGCTATCCACCCCTGTAGATTCATGGCTGGGACGTGGGTATGGCTGGCTCTTCACCCGGTAAGACAAAGCCATATTTCTGCATAATGGGACGCCCTCTTTCGCTGTTGATCAAGGCGGCAAACGCGCGCGCCTCCTCTGGTTGGGGAGTGCTGGCAACGACAGCCAGCGCCTGATCGAGTGGCTGATGGAGATCCTCGTCGAGTAAGGTCCAGGAAATCTCGGCGACATTGGCGATGGAAAGCGCAATGATGCCGGCCTCGGCGTCGCCCGTTTGGATATATTGGAGCGTCTGCCGGACATTTTCACCGAGTACGAGTTTGGACTGCACCTCTCCCCATACCCCTTCACTCTCTAATGCCTGTTGCGCGGCCACGCCATAGGGCGCATGGGCAGGGTTGGCAATCGCAACCGTGCGGATGGAAGGATCGAGCAGATCCGCCAGTGTTGAGGCGCTCACCCCAGATTCACGGTTGACCGCCAGGACAATCCGTCCCCTGGCGTAAAGCGCAATCGAATCTTCTAGCACCAATCCCTGTGCATTCAACTGCTCGACAAAGGCCACATTCGCCGCCGCATAGAGATCAAACGGCGCGCCATTTTCGATCTGCTGGGCCAACTGGCCGGTTGAGCCGAAAACGAGCGTCACCGATTGACCAGTCTCTTGTTCAAAAATTTCGGCAATCTCAGTAAAGGCAAATTGCAGATCCGCGGCGGCGGCGACGGTCAACGGCGCAGATATGGCCGTCTCATTTCCAATTTCAACATTCCTCTCTTCGATAGTTAACCTTGGAATCGTTGCACAGCCAGACAACAACCCAATCATCAGCCATAGAAGAAGGATCACCTTGGTCATTTTCATACGAAATCTCCTTTTGAAGTTTCAATTCTCGATTTCGAGCAGGCGTACCCGACAATTATGAAGCCAGTCGAGTATCCAAAGGATCTGCTTCTGCCGAAACTCGTGGACGAGTTCGGTGAAGAGATCTTCGTGCGCATCAGCGGCGGATGCTGTTGCCCACTGAGCCAGCGTACGTTGGCAAACTTCGATCTGGGCGTCGATCAATTGTTCGGGGTTGGGCAAGGCCAGGAGCGTAAAAAAGCGCAGCTTGGCTAAAAACTCCACACGGATGGCGCGCATTGGCGTCACCGGCTGGTAGAGCCATTTCAAAAAGCGTTCGTGGCCCGATTGGGTCAGTTGATAGATCTTGCGGGGAGGGCGATCCTCTTGGGGTTCTGTGACGGCATCCAAATAACCCGCCGTATGCAAAGAAGCCAACGCCGCGTAGAATTTACTGCGCCCCACCTTCCAGATCGCGCGAAAAAGCTCTTCATACTCTTGATAGAGTTGATACCCATGCTTGGGCCCCTCCACGAGTAGACCTAAAGCCAGGTGTTCCAGGGGAAACGTTGCAAAGCCAAGAGTAGTTTGCGACATAAATTATTCAGAATGTGAATATTCAGAATGTGAATATAAACGAGTATAAGGCTACTGGGGCGCAATGTCAATTTGTGTACCTGTTGTAGGACGGATTAACAATCCGTCCACATAATCGTTAGGGGTTTGGGTGGACGGCTCTCAAAATCGTCTGCGTAAGCCATTGCTCGTCTGCCGTCCACCCAAACCCTTATGAATACATTCGATTGAAATTGTACCCCAGCACCTCACGCGTGTGGTCCATATCCACCCAGCGATAGCGATTGTCCGACACAGCGTAGCAGATATCGTAGATGGGGTTCTCGGTGGCGATCAGCGCCCGCTCGGTGATGTTGACAATATCATGGTGGCTGCACCAGACCGCCTGCGATGCTGGCGTTGAGGCGACGTTTTCTTTGTTCACGCCGCCAATGCGCAGGCAGACAATGGACATACTATGAGCATCCACATAGGTGCGACAGTAGGCTTCGGCCCACACTTTGCTGGCCGAATAGGGTTCGGTCGGGCGAACAGGATGATGGTGGGTAATAAGAGGAATCGGATCGGGGACAGAATCAAAACGTCCTTCGCGAATGGATCGGTAGGGTTCCTCGTAGACATAATACCCCCACGTCGCCATAATGGAACTGGCATAGACCATACGCTTCACTCCGGCTTGACGACACGCTTCCAACACATGATGGGTGCCGCGGATATTGCTGTCCAGCACCTGCTGGAACGAAGCATCAGGGTTGGGTACAGCGCCAATATGCAGCACGGCGTCCATGCCTTCGATGGCCCGGGTCACCGCGTCGGCGTCGGCTAGGTCGGCGATCATGAAATGATCATCGGGCAGGCGCAAGATACTCTCGGCGTCCGCCCGGCTGGAACTCAGGGTCCGCCGGCCGCTGCCGTAGACATCATAACGATCCGGCTGGGCGTGGAGATGACGGTAGACGAGATTGCCGATCAGCCCATAGACGCCGGTGATATGTACCTTTAACGCGCTTGATGTACTCATAGAATCCTCGCCCCCAATCATTCACTCGTCGCGCTTTGGAAGATCTCAATACCATCCTCAACCAGACCAGCGAAGATGTTAAGCCAGTCGATCTCCTCGGTAAGGACGGGGAGTTCAAACGTTTCTACATTGGGCCGCCAGTTGCGGTCCGCGTACCACCAACCCAACAGCGCCATACTCAGCACAAGCACGAGGAAGAGGCGCAAAAGATGGCGGCTGCTTCGATAAAAATGGGGCATAGGATATGCTCGATGCTCAATGGTTCAATCACAAGGCTTCAGGTCGAAGTCCATCTATCGACACAAAGATGGCGCGTCCAACACCGTCCTTATTCTTACCAGACCTTGCCCATTTTGCAAAATTGAGTAGCCATGCTATACTATTCAGCATACAAATGGGTGAGTAGCTCAGCTGGTTAGAGCGCACGGTTCACATCCGTGAGGTCGTAGGTTCAAGTCCTATCTCGCCCACCAATATTATCGTCGGAAGCTTTCGGGGACCGCACGGATAGGTGTAATGGCCTGTCCGTGCGGTCTCCGGCGTTTTGGGGCTTTTCCTCAACAAGGTGGGCCATCTTCTTATCCTCACCCACTGCCGCCGATCATCACATTGTCCACGCGGATGGTGGGGGAACCGAGCGCACCCATCGTCGATATGAATAATAGATCGTTGGCTACAGCGCTGACATTCTTGAGCCACTCGTGCAAGGGGATGGCAATGGTGACTTCGTTGACCGGATAGGTGAGTTTGCCATTCTCGATCCAGAAGCCTTTGGCCGAGACCGAGTAATCCCCGCTGATGGGGTTGATGCTGTGGGTGTTCATGACACTTTCGACAGGTCTCTGAGGTGCGCCTATTTTCGCTTACATTGGGGAATGTCACCCCTTCACCTTGTGATCTTTCATTAAATTCACCGCATCGCGTAACATGGCCGCGGCGGTGGGAAGTGGTTCGGCTTCCCAAATTTTATGGTACATGATCTCATAGAGATCGCTGTGAATCTCGATGCCCATTTCCCAACTGCGGCAGGCGGCGAGGAAATCTTCAATGGGCAGCGGCTGAGGGCGGACCGAGAGGATATACCCATCCCCTGTGCGCACGGCTTCTGCTACCAGTTTGATGTGCTGATGGATGGATGCATAATGATCGAGATCCGCCTGGGTGATCGCCGTGATCCCCTGCACGGTGACATCGCTCAGCTTTGCCTCGACGCCGAGGAAACTGTTGGCGATGATCACCAATTTGTTGGCTGTGTCCCAGCCTTCAACATCCAACGACGGATCCGCTTCGGCGATGCCGCGCCGCTGCGCCTCGGCCAGCGCGTCGGCATAGGATCGTCCCGCTGTCATCTCCTCGAGGATGAAGTTGCTGGTGCTGTTGAAGATCCCGCGCAGCCGGGTGATGTCGGCAGCAATGAGATCACGGCGACCGATATTGATGACGGGCAGCGCGCCGCAGACTGTGGCGCTAAAGGCGAGGCCGGCGCGGTTTGCGGCAGCGATTTGATGAAGTTCTCGAAAGGCAAGCACGAGCGGTGCTTTGTTAGCCAACACAGTGTGGATGCCCCGCGCCAGCGCCGCACGGGTGACGCTCAACCCTGGTTCGCCCGTTTTCAAGTTGACCGGCGACGCTTCGAGCAGTAGATCGCAGGCGATCTCGGCCAGCGCGGCGGCAGGGCTGATTCCCGCTTGATAATCGGGAAGATCGGCAACCCGTCCGCCGCCGAGTTTGTGCCTCCGCAACGCCGCCGGATCAAAACCAGCGGCGTGGATCGCTACACCGCTGCTATCCGCCACACAGACAACTTGAAAGCGCAGCCCATACTCGCCGGCGAGCCGCCCTTCCTTCTCCTCTAAAATTCTGAGGAAGCCCCGTCCCACATGGCCCAGCCCAATCAACGCGGTGCGGATGGTTTTTGTCATGGTACTCCTTTCGGATTGGGTATGAGATATTGGGCGATCTCGGAAAGCGACAGTTTGCCCAATCCCCAGTCACCAATCCCTAATCCCCACTCTTCACTCTGTACCAGTATTGATAGATCTCGCGGAAGCCGAGTCTGTCGTAGAGGCGCTGCGCGGGGAGGTTGTTGTTCATCACCTGGAGGTAGGCGTGCTGCGCGCCGTGGGTCTTTCCCCAGGCCAGCAAGGCGTGGAGGAGTTGTGTGCCATACCCCTGTCCGCGCGCCGCCGGCGCGGTGACAATATCATAGAGGCCGATCATCTGGCGTTCGAGGACAGCCAGCCCGCAGGCCAGCGCTTGCCCATCCTCGCGCAGGGTGACAAAAGCAGCGAGCGGAGCAATGTTGGCGACAATGCTGGAAAGCGCCACTTGTTGCCCTTCTGTGAGCGCGCTGAAATCGCTGAAGGTTTCGATCCACGTGGTCGAGGGGTTCGGTTCAAGGTGGATCTCCACATTGCTGTTGCCGTCGGACGGCGAAAACTCAGTCAGTGAACGCAGACGCACGCCGGTGGGCGCATCGAGCGCATATCCCCGCTGCGCCAGAGTCTCATCCAAATTGCCGGGCTGGACGACCGGCGTTATTTTGAAGATCACCGGTTGATTGCGCCGCCGATAGATCTGCTCACAGCGGTCGATGCGGGCGATCACGGACTCGGCATCGTTTTCATCTACTCTATAGATTGGGTTGACCGAATTGGCGCGGCGTGTGTATCCACCCGTAAACCGTAGCAGCCAGCCCTCATCCACCAGAGTTTGGTTGGCGGGCCAGGCGTTGAGCGAGATCTCTTCCACGGTGCGAATGATGTCAAACGAGATAGACATGGCATTTCCATTGGGGTGATGGGGGCAGATGAAATTAGGCGATTCAGAGATTAGGGGATTAAAGTCACGACCTTCAATCCCCTAATCTCTGAATCTCTCAATCTCAGTTCTTCACCTGCTGCGCGTGTTTCTCAACCATGCGCGCAAATTTAGCAAAGAGGAGATCGGCGTCGTGGGGGCCGGGGCTGGCTTCGGGGTGATATTGCACGCAGAAAACCGGGCGGTCGGCCAATTTTAGCCCTTCCACAGTGCCGTCGTTGAGGTTACGATGGGTGATCTCAACGCCGGTAGGCAGCGTTTCTTCGCGCACGGCGTAATTGTGGTTTTGCGCGGTGATCTGCACATTGGTGCTTTCCGTATCGCTGACCGGTTGATTGCTGCCGTGGTGACCGAACTTGAGTTTGTAGGTTTCCGCGCCCAACGCCCGTCCGATGATCTGATGGCCCAGGCAAATGCCAAACATGGGGATATCGTGATCCATCAACTCGGCCACCGCTTCAGAGGCATAAGGGACACCCGCCGGATCCCCCGGCCCGTTGCTGAGGAAGATCCCCTGTGGCTGCATATCAATTACTTCTTGGGCAGGCGTGTCCGCTGGGACAACCACAACCCGTAGATTATGGCTCGTGAGCCGCCGCAAGATGTTGTGTTTAATACCGAAATCGTAGGCCACCACCAGGGGCGCATCGGCAATGGTTGCACGGGCATCCCCGCGTATATCCTCTTTGCCCGATGAGACTGGCGTCCACTCGGCTTTGGTGCCATCGATCCAGTTATAGGGTTCGTGGCAGGTGACCTCGCGCACCAGATCGCGGCCATCCAACCCTTCCCATTCACGCGCCAGTTGCCGCAGTTCCTCGGCGCTTTTGCTGCCATCGGTGCAGAGCGCGGCGTGCAATACGCCTTGCTCACGCAGCCGCCGGGTCAGCGCGCGTGTATCCACTTCGCTGATACCGGGGATGCCGTGCTGCTCTAGATAGCTGTGCAGGGTTTCGTTGGCCCGCCAATTGGAGACCACTGGGCTGATCTCGCGCACGATGAAGGCGGTGATCTGAGGCTGATCGCTTTCTACATCCTCGCGGTTGATGCCCGTGTTGCCCATGTGTGGATAGGTCATGCAGACCATCTGCCCGCGGTACGAGGGATCCGTGATTACCTCTTGATAGCCGGTGAGGCTGGTGTTGAAAACCACTTCGCCCACCACCGTCGTCGCCGCACCGAACGCTTCCCCGTAGAAAATATCGCCATTGGCAAGCGCCAAAATTGCTTCCAAACTGGGTCTCCTTTGCATATTGGATATTAGATATTGGCTAGTGTCGTCTATACTTGTCTGCCGTCTGCGGTCCTCAGTCGTCTGCTGCCTCACCGCTCCTCGTCACTGTGAAGATGGATCGGTTTGCGGTTGTAGGCGAGTTTGAGCGGTTGCCACGCCTGCCATTTGAGCAATCCGTTCCACGCTGCGGGTTGGGTTGTGTTCGCCATCGTCTCTTCGACCGGTCGATTCGTCAAATTCTTGAGGACGGCCACTTCGTCGCAGCGGTGGAATTTGGGGCAGTAGATGCACTCTTGCCAGAGTTTGGGGCTGATGCTCCACCGGTCCACGATCTCGAAGCCCAACCGCTGGAAGAAATTCTCGCGCAGGGTCAAGGCGCAGACCTGGGAAAACTCGCGCGCTCGTGCCAGGGCGATGAGGTGATCCACGATTTCGCTGCCCAGCCCTTTGCCATGCTGGCTGGCGTGGACGGCCAACGAGCGGATCTCCGCCAGATCCTCGGTGAGGGCAACCAGCGCGCCACAGCCCACTACCCGGCGCTCGCCGTCAACTTCATCCTCAGCCACCAACCAATCGGGCAGCGCCTGCAAGATGCTCCGTTCTGTGCGCGGCAGCATCAAATCGCGCTCGGCAAACTCGTTGATCATCTCGATCAAGTACGGAACGTCTTCTGGGCGAGCGTGTCGAATTGTCGCAGTCATAGCGCCTCCGGCGGAGTAGGGATTGGGGACTGGGGATTGGGGATCGGGAAGATTCTCTTCCCGATCCCCAATCCCTAAATCTCTTGCAAAATCGTCCCCAAAATGTTCACGGCCTGCGCCAACTCATCCTTGCTGATGGTGAGCGGCGGCACGAAGCGCAGGATGTCAGGCCCAGCGCTGACGAAGAGGACGCCATGCTCGTAACCCTTTTCGACGATGGGATTAACTTCGATGTCCATCTGGACGCCGACAATCAAGCCTTTGCCACGGATCTCTTTGATGTGCGGGCTGTTGAGTTCTTCGAGCAGTTCGATCAGATAGTCGCCCTTCTCGCGCACATCGGCCAGGAATTCCGGCTGCGAGACCCGATCCACAACGTAGTTGGCGACGTGGGTGGTGAGCGGTCCACCGGCAAAGGTGCTGGCGTGGTCGCCTTTGTGCATCGCATCCGCTACCTTTTGGCGCATAAGGATGGCGCCGATGGGCAGGCCGCCGGCCAACGGCTTGGCCAGCGTCATGATATCCGGCTCGAAGTCGCTGCCATCCCCACTATCAATGCTCTGATATCCCCACAGGTAGCCGGTGCGCCCCAATCCACATTGCACTTCGTCATAGATCAGGAGGGCGTCATATTGATTGGCAAGCTGGCGCAACCCTCTGAGGAATTCAGGCGTGGCCGGGTAGACGCCGCCTTCCCCCTGCACCGGCTCCACGATGATGGCGCAGACCTTCTCGTTCATGGCGGCGCGGGCGCTTTCCAAATTGTTGTACTCGGCAAAGCGGACGCCGGGCATGAGTGGCTGGAAGGGCTGTTGATACTTCTCGCGTGGCGTCGCGGCCAGCGAGCCAAAAAGTCGCCCGTGGAAGGCCCGTGTAAACGAGAGGATCTCGTACTTGTCCTCATGACCTTTTTCGCGCGCATAGCGACGGGCAAACTTAAATGCCCCTTCGTTGGCGTCGGCGCCGGTCAGGCTAAAGTGGACCTTGTCGGCGAAGCTCTTTTCACAGAGTTGCTTGGCCAGCCGCGCATGGGACGCTGTGTGATAAAGGTTGCTCACATGCAGTACGCCCGTCTGCGCAGCCTCGGCAATCGCCCCGTTGATCCCCGCGTCGTTGTAGCCAAAGACGTTGACGGCGATGCCCGCCACACAGTCGATGTATGCCTTGCCATTGCCGTCGTAAACAATGGAGCCTTCGCCTCGCTCAATCACAAAGGGCGGGCGACTGTAGACGCCCAGTATATAGTCTTGCTCGTTTTGGATCGCTTCCTGGGTGATAGTCTGTGTCATGCTTGATTTCCTCTCTCCTCTTTGCTACAGATTTATATAGATCCGATAATGCCTGTGCCCGTTCCTTCTTGAACGCCGGCCAGGTTGGTGATGACGGCCTGGGCGACGCCGCTGCGCACAGCCTGCACCGCGCTGCGCACTTTGGGGACCATGCCGCCGAAGATGCTGCCATCCTCGATCCACGCTTCAGCCTGATCGGCGGTGACAGCGCGGATCACCCGCTGGGCAATCAAGATCCCCGGTACATTGCTCACAAAGATCATCTTAATCGCCCCGATCCTGGCGGCAATCGCTGCCGCCGCATGATCGGCGTTGACGTTGTAGCTCAGGGCGTCAAACGATCCATAACTCATCGGGCTGACCACGGGTACGATGCCGGCGTTGAGCAACGTGTTGATCAGATGCAGATCCACATCGTGGATTTCGCCAACGCGCCCCAAATCGCCTAGCGGATGCCACATCTTTTCGACGTAGATCGTGCCATCGTCCACCCCACTGATGCCCGCGGCGCGTACCCCCTCTTTGATCAACGTCCGCACAATGCGTTTGTTCATCAGCCCGCTCAAGACCATCTCGACAAGGTCAGCGTCCTCTGCCGAGGTGACGCGCAGCCCTTCGACAAATTTAGTCTCTAGCCCCAGCCGGTTTTGATAATCGGCAATGGCCTTGCCGCCGCCGTGGACGATCACCGGATATTTGCCATCCGCCTGCAGACTCTTGACGGCGTTAGCCAAGCCGTAGAGGAAGGACTCATCGTCCAACTCGTTGCCGCCGATTTTGAGGACAACCACATAGCGTTCGTCCTCGACTTCGATAGCCGGAACAACCAACGTCTTCTGCTCTGTTGAGCGCCTTTCTGTGCCCATTGCCTCTCCTTGAATTGTGTTTGGTTAGGGTCTTGTGGGGCATGGGTGGGGGGCGGAAGCAGATGTCGGTTTAATGACGAGCCTTCTTCCCGCCCCCACCCATGCCCATATGCCCAGTAACCAATACCTAATATCTTCTCCCCCGGCGCTGTCGCATAATTTCGTAACCGAGGATGGCGGCGGCAGCGGCGGTTCCCAGCGATTGACCGAAATCCCGCCCATAGGGGATCTGTACACAGAGATCGGCTTGATCCACAAACGAGCGGGTGATCCCCCGTTTTTCGCCGCCCACCAACAGAAAGATCGGCCTTGTCAGATCGACGGCATCCAGATCGACTGCCTTTTCCTGGCCGGTGCAGGCGATGACCAACCCCTGCCCGCGAAAAAAGGAGGCCGCCGCTTCTGCCGTCTCAGCCACCGCCGTGGGCATCCGTTCGGATGCCCCCGCCGAAGCACGAGCAACTGTGCCTGCCGCGCTCATCCAATTGCGCGGACGCAGCACCAGCCCATCGGCGCCGGCGGCGTAGAGCGCCCGCAACGCATAGCCGAAATTGAAAGGATCTTCGACGCCGTCGATCATCACCACAAAGGGGGGATGATCGACCTTTAGCAAATCTCCCAGCGCCACATAACGACGCGGCCCGACTTCAGCGATCAGCCCACCGTGGCTCTTCCCGTGCGCCCGTTCATCGATATCGGTGCTAGAAATGCGTTCCACCGGCACGCCCGCCTGCTGTGCCAGCCGTGCCAGGTGACGCGCCTCGCCGTCCCGTTTGTCCTCGCGCACGTAGATGGCGTAGATTGGGCGATTCCCCGCGACTAGCGCCGCCTCAATCGAAATATGCCCTTCGAGGATCGTCCGCTCCGGTTGAACCATCTCTTCACCTATCTAAACCTGCCGGGTTTTTAAGATCTGCCGGGTTTTCTGAAACCCAGCGGGTCTTCTAGATCAACCCGGCGGTTTCATCCACGCCCACGGCAATGTTGAAGCATTGAATCGCCTGCCCGCTGGCGCCTTTGATCAAATTGTCGAGGCTCGACGTGATGATATATTCTTGTCCATTGGGCCGTGCTGGATCGGCGGGGATGATCCCAATCGCGCAACGATTGCTCTGGACGGTGTGGGCCAGCGTCGCCCCCTTCCCTAGCGGCAGCAAATGGATGAACGGCTCGTTGGCGTAGCTCTCGGCGTAAAGATCCCAGACCTGAGACTCGGTCACGCCTGCTTCTACTTCCACGTACATCGTGCTGAGGATGCCACGGTTGACAGGCAACAAATGGGGTGAAAAGAGTACACGATAATTGCGATCCTTGCCGTTGGCGGGGTTGAGGACCTGTTCGACCTCAGCGATGTGGCGATGGCGATGGCCCACATTGTAAGGAGAGATGTTCTCGTTGGCCTCAACAAAGTGATATTCGAGCTTGGCTTTGCGCCCTGCGCCGCTCACCCCGCTCTTCGAGTCAGCAATAATGCGCTCGCCCAACCAGCCCGCCTTCGCCAGTGGATAAAGCCCCAGGTTGATGCTTGTGGGATAACAACCCGGCACTGCGATCAACCGGCTGCCCTTCAACTGCTCCCGATAGACTTCGCAAAGCCCATAAACCGCACTCTGCAAAAGATCCGCCGCAGTGTGTTCTTCTTTGTACCAGCGCGTGTAGATCGCCGCATCGTTAAGGCGAAAATCAGCGCTGAGATCGACAACTCGAATGCCAGTGGCGTAGAAGCGCTTCACCGCTTCCATCGATGCTGCGTGGGGCAAACAGAGGAAGACCACATCCACCTCCTCGATCCGCGTCAGCGCCTCATCCAGCGAGATCAACGGATAATTCCACTGCACCGGGTAGATCTCATCGTAATTTTGGCCGGCGCTACTTTCACCGGTCAACCAACCGATCTCCAGGTGTGGGTGGCGGTGGATCAACTTGATCAATTCATAGCCAGTATAGCCGCTGGCGCCGGCGATGCCTGCCTTATACATTGCACGATTCCTCCTCACAGAAAAATTGAACAACAAAAAAGCTCTCCATCTGGAGAGCTTTGCATCCTTTAGGCGGCGTCGTTGTCTCGACCCATCCTCACCACGCGCAAAGATCCAGACCTTCGTCTGGCAACAAGCGGGCGGGCCTCCTGGCGTTGTGGATATAGATGGGCATGATCTCTTTCCCAATAGGCGAGACAATATCAGACCGATATACTCAGGGATCTAGAATTGAGCAAAGTGTAGCACGGGCGCTCTCCCCTGTCAATATTGCATGAATTCTTGCACAACTTTAACCTGAGCGGTGGTAACCTAAGGGTGTTGGTTTAAATCTGTATTGATCAGGAAGATGATGAAACGTAGTGCGGTTTGTAACCGCACGTCTACAGGTGAACGTGCGGTTACAGTCCGACCGCAGCGGTCGGCCCGCACATACAGATTCCACCATGTCGTTGATCAATACAGGTGTTGGTTTAAATTCAGTACGGAAAGTGATAAAAGATGACTCGATTGATCCTGCTCCGCCATGCGGAGACCGAGGCGAATGTGAACCAGATCTGGCATGGTTCTTTGGATGCGCCGTTGACGCCGCTGGGCCAGACTCAAGTAGAGGCCGCCGCGCGGCGATTGGTTGAACTGCACGCGGACTCCCCTATTGATCACATCTACGTATCGCCGTCACCGCGTGCCATGCGCACAGCCCAGGCGATTGCCGAATCCACCCATCATACATTACGCATCGAAGAAGCCCTGCGCGAGATGAGCATCGGCGATTGGGAAGGGCGATCCATGGCCTATCTTCGCGAAGTGGATAGACTTTGGGAGCGCTGGCAGGCCGACCCGGAGTTTGCCCCGCCCAATGGTGAATCGCCCATCGCCTTTGGACGGCGTGTCCCTGCCATCTATCAGAAAATAGCGGACGATCACCCGAACGAGACAATTTTGACAGTCACTCACGGCGGTGTGATCAGCAATTTGCTCTCACAATGGCTGGGCGAAGGCCAACAGGATTGGCGCAATTGGGAGCC
This sequence comes from Caldilineaceae bacterium, assembly GCA_019637695.1. Taxonomy (GTDB): domain Bacteria; phylum Chloroflexota; class Anaerolineae; order Caldilineales; family Caldilineaceae; genus RI-153. The sequence continues at coordinate 80,669 of JAHBVG010000002.1, forward strand.
AACGAACTGCGCCATCACTATTCTCGACTATAAAGATGGCGTCTGGCATCCTGTCCTGGTGAATGATACATCCCATCTCAAGGAGATCGGCTACTTGCCCAGCGATTGGCTGCAATAGACGCACTACAGCCGTTCAATCACCGTGGCTGTGGCCTGTCCGTGGCCGATACACATCGTCTGCAAGCCGTAGCGTCCTTTTGTGCGTTCGAGTTCGTGGATGAGTTTGGTCATCAGGATTGCGCCTGTGGCCCCCAATGGATGGCCCATGGCGATGGCGCCGCCATTGGGATTGACCCGCGCCGGCGCCGGCTCGATCTCGTGCATCCATGCCAGTACTACCGATGCAAACGCCTCGTTGATCTCGATGATGTCGATCTCGCCGATCTGTAACCCGGCTCGTTTCAACGCCTTCTGCGTCGCGGGGATGGGACCGGTAAGCATCAACTCAGGATCGCTGCCCACGGCAACACGGCTGAGGAAGCGCGCCCGTGGACGCAATCCCAGTTCCTCGGCTTTTTGCCGTTCCATCAACAGGAGAGCAGACGCGCCATCGCTGATCTGGCTGGCATTCCCCGCAGTTACTACGCCATCCTCACGGAAGGCGGGCTTGAGCCCAGCCATCTTCGCCAGATCCGGCTCAAAGCGGATACCCTCATCGTAATCCAATTTTTGCGCACCATGATTGATGGAGATAGGGGCGATCTCGCGTCGGAAGTAGCCATTGTGGGTGGCCGCTGCCGCTTTCTCGTGGCTATGGAAGGCAAATTCATCCAATGCGGTACGTGTGAACCCCCATTTTTCGGCGACCATCTCGGCTGAGATCCCTTGATGGAGCAATCGATAGGGTGGGTCAGCGGGGAATTGGGGTGGATAATCGGCCATCATGGTGACGCGGCTCATGTTCTCGACGCCCGCAGCGATAACGATATCGGCATCGCCCGCTTCAATCGCCTGCGCCGCAAAATGGATCGCCTGTTGGCTCGATCCGCACATGCGGTTAATACTGACCGCTGGCACTTCCACCGGAAAGTCCGCATAGAGCGCCGCGAGTCGGCCAATGTTTGCGCCTTGTTCCCCAGTCTGGGTAACACAACCCATAATGACGTCATCTACAAGGGCAGGTTCGATCCCCGCACGTTTCACAACTTCGGCGAGAACGAACGCCGCCAAAAGTATAGGTTCGCACTGACTTAAACTTCCTCCACGTCTGCCTATAGGACTACGCACTGCTTCGACGATCACTGCTTCTCGCATGATCCCTCCTTTTGTAAACAACTTGTTAAAAAAATCCCAAATTGGGTATTGAAATCCCAAAATGTGGGTGCTATAATGGGTCATTCTGCGAGGAGGAAGGCTCTCTCGCACTTTTTGTGCCTTACGACTTTACTGGTTTAGCCCTACGCGGCCAGTCGAGTCTCATCGAAATGTTTCACGTGAAACATATTATAGCGATCTTCTGAGCAAGTTTTGAACACGTGATGAATATACCAGTTATGGGAGAACAAAACCAGGCAGATACGCCTGTTATTGATTATGAGGGCAGCGACTATCGTCAGGCTTTTTGGGAAGGCCAGGGACGTGAGTACGAAGATATGGTCGAGCGGGCGGCCCTTCGCCAGTTGATGCCCATGTCAGGAGATCGGATCGCCGAGATCGGCGCTGGCTTTGGTCGTCTAGCAGATCTTTATACTGGCTACAAACAGATCATTCTCTTCGACTACAGCCGTACAATGCTGGCAGATGCTGTATCCCGTTGGGGGAGTGAAGATCGTTTTATTTTTGTGGCAGGCAACGTTTATACATTGCCCTTTGCCAGCGGCATTTTAGATACTTTGGTGATGATGCGGGTGATGCATCATCTGGCCGATGTACCGACGGCGTTGGCGCAGATCGAACGCTCCTTGCATGGGCAGAGTGTTGCCATTATTGAGTATGCCAATAAGCGAAATTTGAAAGCCATTGGCCGATGGTTGCTCCAACGCCAAAACTGGTCGCCCTTTGCGCTGGAGCCTGTTGAATTTGTTAAGCTTAACTTTGATTTTCACCCGGTATGGATGGCGGCGAGATTTGCTGAAGCTCGTCTGCGCACGGAACGCCGTTTTGCGCTATCGCACTTTCGACTGCCGTTCTTAAAGCAGAGGATGTCGGCAGAGACGTTGGTCGGTTTCGAGCAGAAGTTCTTCGCGCTGGCAGGGAACTTTCCCCTGTCGCCCAGCGTCTTCACGGCTCTCCGCTCAAGTCAAGGTCGGGAGAAACGTGTGGGCAGTGGCGATCTAAAATCGGTAGCGGCGCTCTTTTGTTGTCCTTATTGTACTACAGATGAATTAGAGCAACGCGCCGATGATCTCGTCGTTTGCCCGGATTGTGGTCGAGGCTATCAGCGCCGTAATCAGATATGGGATTTTAAAGAGCCAATTCTCAGGAAGTAACTGTGTCAGGAAAAAATAAAATAGTACGCAACGAAGCGGGGATATTGTCTCCAGGTTAAGTGGAATCTCTCTTATAGAGACAAATCATCTGTTATTGTAAAGTTGAATTCCTCAGTTGGAACATGTTGATATTTACGCAGCAAGTGATGGCGGGTCGAGCATCTGCACCGCTTGGTGGTGACGCCAATTGAGTAACTAGAGAGGCATAAAGATGGCAGAAGAAAATCTGACAACACAGGTTCATCCTGAACACGAGGAACAGCAGGTAACGGTGATGTCCCCTCAACAGGCGCAGGAGCACTTGCTGCATTTGGGGCGCTCGAAGGGGTTCGTTAGCTATGATGATGTTCTGCGAGTGATGCCCGAGGTTGAAAATAGCATTGATCAACTTGAGGACATCTTTGCAACGTTGTTCGAGCAGGGGATCGGCGTCGGTCAGAAAGAAGAGACCGAAGACGAGGAACCCGAAGAGATCATCGAGGGCGTTGAAGAAGAAGAAGAGTTCGATCTAAGCCAGATCGAAATCGATGATTCCATCAGTCTCTACCTGAAGGAGATCGGCCGCGTCCCCTTGTTGACCGCTGAGGAAGAAGTTGATCTGGCCAAGCGGATGGAAAAGGGACGGATTTCGCGCCAGAAACTTTCGGACGGTATGGAAGATTGGGAAGAGCGCGAACGGTTGCTCTTATTGGTGCGCGATGGTCAGGCCGCCCAAGAACATTTGATCAAGGCCAATAGCCGTTTGGTGGTCAGTGTCGCCAAGAAATATGTCGGTCGCGGCGTCCCCTTCCTCGATTTGATTCAGGAGGGCAACATTGGCTTGATCCGCGCGGTGAAGAAATTTGATTACCGCCGCGGGTACAAATTCAGCACCTATGCCACCTGGTGGATTCGTCAGGCGGTAACGCGTGCCATTGCCGACCAGGGGCGCACGATCCGTGTGCCTGTCCACATGTATGAGCAGATCAACCGGCTGACACGCACCAGCCGCCAGCTTGTACAAGAACTGGGTCGCGACCCGACCACCGAGGAGATCGCCGAGGAATTGGGCGTCACCCCGAAGAAGGTCGAACACATTATGCGTGTCAGCCAGCGTCCGCTCAGCCTGGAAATGCCTGTGGGCGAAGAGGAAGACAGCTATCTAGGCGACTTCATTGAGGATGAAGATGCCGATAGTCCTCAGGACGCCGCCGGGCAGCAATTGCTGCGCGAGGTGATTGACGAGATCTTCCAAAGCCTGACCCCGCGTGAGGTGCGCATTCTTCAGCTTCGCTTTGGGCTGGTAGATGGCTACTGCTACACGCTAGAGGAAGTAGGCAAAAAGTTCGGCGTCACCCGTGAACGCATCCGCCAGATTGAGGCGCAGGCGTTGAGCCGTCTACGCCATCCTAGCCGCAGCCGCAAACTGCGCGATTACCTCTCCTGATCCAATCAACCCACTCGCCTAAGTTAAAAGGACCCTGATCTCTGCATCAGGGTCCTTTTTTGTTCAACTGTGTACTGATCAACGACATGGTGGAATCTGTAGGTGCGGGCCGACCGTTGCGGTCGGCCCGCACCTACGTTTCATCATCTTCCTGATCAATACATTTTTTGTTCAACCGCCTGGCCGCAAGATCTCCTCTCCCTCCATCTCTTTTTGTTTCGTTTGTTCAACCTTATTGACGTAGCCAGAGAGATAACTCAGTAACGGAAAGATCGGATCGAGGATCTCGGATAGGCCACTGCTCGCCATGCTAAGCAGGAAGAGGCGCCCGGTGCGCGGGGAAAGCAGATAAATGGCGCTGTTGAATGTGCCCGCCCAGACGCTGGAACAGTAGGCGCAGGTAAGCAACTGGCCAATGGCGCGCTGCAAACCTTCGCCTTTGGGTTCTTCGCTGGTGCCTTCAATTTGTTCCGCCCCTTGACCCGGCTCAATGAAGGGAAAACGCAAGTATTGGGTCACTCGGTCATAGCTGATAAGACGGCTGAGCCGATAGGTAGCCAGGCCAAGCAGAACAATATCCGCATTGCCCACTTTAATCTTCATCTTTTTGTTGCGGCGGAGCAGCAGAGCTAATGACGAAAAGAAGACCATGTAGACAAGTGTGATAAAAGAGTACGCTCCATAAGATCGGTTTTCCATAAAAGTTCCCTTCGATGCTCTGACGCTTCTGTAAAACGCCAGCATGCCGTGTTCTCGACCTGGCAATGCTGGCTAACTGTGTTGTTTCGCGGTCTTAGGCCGCTGCCGTTTCAAACCAATCATACCCTCCTAAAACTTGCTTTGACTATATGTACTGATACAAGAGGACGATACACAAGCAGACACAAGACGCTCACATCGTTGCACCTTCCAAAAGGAAGAGGGCGCTGCCGCGGCAGCGCCCTCTTCCTTTTGTGTTGTCAATTTGAACAGATGAGTTAGACATCCAAATTGCGGACTTCGTGGGCATGGGTCTGGATGAAGCGACGGCGAGGCGGGACGCTACTGCCCATAAGCATATCGAAAGTGCGATCTGCTTCGGCGGCGTCTTCCACCGAAACCTGTAACAACGTGCGGTGTTCTGGGTTCATGGTTGTTTCCCAGAGCTGTTCGGGGTTCATTTCGCCCAGACCTTTATAGCGCTGTTCGAGTTTCACGTTTTCGTCGCCCATGTCCTTGCGCATCTTTAACAGGGCGTTATCGTTGTAGACATAATGCGCCTCACGCTTGGCTTTACCCCCTGTGCGGTCGGTGACCTGTACGCGATAGAGCGGCGGCTGCGCAATATAGAGATGACCATTCTCTACAAGCGGTTCCATATAGCGGAAGAAGAGCGTAAGCAGCAGTGTGCGGATGTGCGCGCCGTCCACATCGGCATCGGTCATGATGATGATGCGGTTGTAGCGCAGATTGTTGACCTGAAAATCGTCGCCGATGCCCGTGCCCAGCGCGGTGATCAACGCCTGGATCTCTTTGTTGCCCAGCGCCTTATCCAGGCTTGTCTTCTCCACGTTGAGGATCTTGCCACGCAAGGGCAAGATGGCCTGGAAGCGGCGGTCGCGGCCCTGTTTGGCCGATCCACCGGCGCTGTCACCCTCAACAATATAGAGTTCACTTTCCAACGGATCGCGAGTAGAGCAGTCCGCCAGTTTACCGGGTAGGGTAAGGCTTTCCAATGCACTCTTGCGGATGACAAGATCGCGAGCCTTGCGCGCCGCTTCACGGGCGCGATAGGCAGTCTGGCACTTCTCTAAGATCTTGCGGGCATCGCGTGGATTCTGCTCCATCCACTCGCCCACGGATTCCGCCACTGCCTGCTCCACATGGTAGCGGACTTCGTTGTTGAGCAATTTTAGTTTGTTTTGCCCTTCGAATTGCGGTTCCAACACCTTCACGCTGACGATGGCCGTCATCCCCTGGCGTGTGTCGTCGCCGGTGAAGTTAGGATCGCTGTCCTTCAAAAAGCCCTGTTTGCGCGCATAGTCGTTGATCTGTCGGGTCAGCGCAGCGCGCAGACCGGTCAAATGGGAACCACCATCTGGCGTGTTGATCGTATTGGCGAAGGCAAAGACCGACTCGTTGTAGCCGTCGGTATACTGCACAGCCGCTTCCACCTGCGTAGTTTCGATCTCTCGTTCGATGTAGATAGGCGGGTGCAGCACTTCGCGATTCTTGTTCAAGTAGCGCACAAAGGATTGGACGCCACCCTCAAAGTGGAAATTGATTTCGCGCGGCAATTCTTCGCGCTCATCGATCAGGGTGATGTCCACGCCGCGGGTCAGGAAGGCCATTTCGCGGAAACGGGTTACCAGCGTTGACCACTCGTAGCTCAGCACCTGGAAGATCGTATCATCGCGCAAAAAGCTCTGGGTTGTACCCGTCTCGTTGGGATCACACTCACCGATCACGTCGACGCCTGTCACCGGCACGCCACGCTCAAAGCGCTGGCGGTGGATCTTGCCATTGCGGCGCACAGTTGTTTCCATCCATGTACTCAGGGCGTTGACGGCGCTGACACCGACGCCATGCAAGCCCCCCGAAACTTTGTAGCCGCCGCCGCCAAACTTGCCGCCGGCGTGGAGCTTGGTCATCACCACTGTCACGGCGGGCAGGCCCGTCTGTTGTTGAATCCCCACGGGGATGCCGGCGCCGTTGTCGGTGACGGTGACGCTGTCATCCTTGTGAAGTGTAATCCAGATATGATCACAGCGGCCCTGCATGGCCTCGTCGATGGCGTTGTCCACCACCTCGTAGACCATGTGATGCAGCGCCTTGCTATCGGTGCCGCCGATGTACATGCCCGGACGCCGCCGCACAGCCTCCAGCCCCTCCAGAACCTGGATCTGTTCTGCCTCGTAGACAAAATCTTGATTGCGTTTACCGTTTGCCACAGATTTCCTCCATACCTCGTCCATGCGTCATAGGCGCCGCGAAGTCAGTTCAAAAAAGAGATCAGCGATCCCCGACCTACGCCTGCTGACCTGTTGCTACTGTCGGCTGGCCCGCCAGGGTAAGAATTCGAGTGCGATAAAAAACCAAAAGCGCCATCACCATCCCCGTGCCGAGGAAGGCATTGACCGGGGCAGCGATGATCAGGCCAATCGGTCCGCTCACGGCCAATTGGCTTAAAAGCAGACCCATCCCCATTGAGATCAGGCTTGTGGTCAAAATGAAACCCAGCGTTGTCCAAAAGTTGTGACGCACGAGCATGACACTGCGGATCACCGCTTGTGAGATGGGCAGGTCGTCGAGTACCAGCCCGATGGTGACAAAATAAAGATAGAAAAAGACGACGACCGAAAGTCCGCTCATCAAGACAATCGCGCCGCTGCCCAGCGCCGGGCTGAACAACATGAGCAATGTCATGCCAATCGTCGCGGGGATGTAGATGATCATCATCAGCAGGAATACACCTACCACAAAGAGCAGAGTGCGCAGCCAGTGGCGCAGCAACTGAATGAAGAACCGATTCACAGATACCCGTTTGTGTCCTTCACCGAGGGGAAGCGCCAGGGCCAACAAATTCATATAGAGTACGCCGATCAAGATCCCCAACAGGCCAAAGCCCAGCGCCAGGATCCCTGCTGTACTGACCGACTCAATTTGAATGCTGGTGTGCGGATTCTTGAGCATGGGCACAGTCACCAATAGACTGGGGACATGGTAAAGCGTGCGGTTGACCATAAATTCAAACAAGTTGAACGAAGGCCCCACTGCGGAGAGCATCTCGGCCATCTGCTCTGTGGTGCTGTTCAACCCGCTCCCCGCCTCGCCCATACCAGCGCCCATCTCCCGGTAAAAAACCACCAGCCTCGCCATGAGCGGCTCAACGCCCAGGCGCGGCGCCAACCAAAGGACGGCATCCAACAACAACGGCAGGAACAACAATTCCAGCCGTCGCATCAAGAATCGATATCCTGCTGATAAACTATCAACTATGCCCACAGCGCTCCCCTGAAGAAAAACGAAAATCTCATTGACATCTACGCCAGCGGTCAAAAACCCATTCGTCATACCAGTATCGTTTGTTGAGACCTGGGGTATTTTACCATAAATTTCGCTGAAAGGCGAAGTTTTTACCTCTTGAAAACAGAACATTTGTTCAAGACAAGGTAGAGGGTTGTGCAATTGACGAGATTGACCGGCAGGGCTACAATTTCGCGGATCGAGATCGTGGGCATGGTCAGGAACCCAACTCACCCTCAGGACGTTTGTCTCGATGTCGCGCTCTGCGCACACTCATTCCCATCCTATAGCTCAAACCACACAGGAGTTTGGTGATGTCCTATTTTGTAATTGAGGGAGGACAGCCCCTTGCAGGGACCGTCGTGCCGAGCGGTAATAAGAATGCTGCCATGCCCATGGCCGAAGCCTGCTTGCTGACCGAAGACCCTATCACGCTGCATAATATGCCCCAAATTGGGGATGTGGATACTGTGTTGGATCTGCTGGAAGGGATGGGGGTCGAGGTCACGCGCAACGGCGCTAGTGTGACGCTCTGCTCTCGCAACCTGCACTCAGTTGAACCCGAATCAAGTTCATTCGCCCAGATCCGCGGCTCGCTGACGTTGATGGGTCCGCTGCTGGCGCGCTGTGGTCACTTTGCTGTGGATACGACCGCGGGCGGCGATTCCATTGGCCGCCGCCGCATCGATACCCATCTCCACATTTTTCGTTCGCTGGGCGCGGATTTCTCGATCAACGACAGCTTCCGGCTGAAAGCGCCCAACGGGCTGCGCGGCAAAGACATTCTTCTCGATGAAGCTTCGGTGACAGCCACTGAAAATGGGATCATGGCGGCTGCACTGGCAAAGGGCACGACGATCCTGCGCAACGCGGCCAGCGAACCGCATGTGCAGGATCTCTGTCATCTGCTCGTGGCGATGGGCTGCCCCATTGAAGGTATCGGCAGCAACACGTTGATCATCCAGGGCCAGGAACGTTTGCATGGCGCTGACTATACCGTCGGCCCCGATTATGTGGAAATCGGCAGCTATATTGGCCTGGGCGCAATCACACAAGGGGAACTGCGCATCGACGGCGTTGTTCCCGAACACCTGCGCATGATGGAAATGGTCTTTGTGGATCGACTCGGCGTGAAAATGCACGTGGAATCGAACTCGTCGGCCGCCAACGGCAGCAGCCATACGCTGGTGATCGAAGAGAATCAACATCTGCGGGTGCAGCCAGATTTTGGCGGCGCTGTGCCCAAGATCGACGATCAACCCTGGCCTGCCTTCCCCCCCGACTTAATGAGCATCGCCCTTGTCGCTGCCACCCAGGCGGTGGGAACCGTCTTGATCCACGAGAAGATGTATGATGGCCGCCTCTTTTTCGTGGATAAACTGGTATCAATGGGCGCGCAGATCATCCTCTGCGATCCCCATCGCGCCGTCGTCGTCGGCCCCAGCAAGTTGACAGGCCAACAGGTCAGCAGCCCCGACATCCGCGCTGGCATGGCCCTGGTCCTCGCAGCCCTCGCCGCCGAGGGGATCACCCGCATCGGCAATATTCAACAGATCGACCGCGGCTACCAGCGCATCGACGAAAAACTGCGAGGGCTGGGCGCACGGATCGAGCGCATGGAAGGATGACCGCGGACGGCCGACCGCCGACCGCCGACCAATCTCTACTATCCAATACCCAATATCCACTCTTCGAGGAACCCATGAACGAGATTTGGCTTGGCTGTGGACAGATCACCTGGAAGAATGTGCCGGAAGAAGCGGTGCTGGCCGAGATCGCCGAGGCCGGCTATGTGGGCGCGCCCGCCGGGCCGAAGGAAGGCCGTACCGCTGAGGATCTGCTCGATCTCTACCACAAGTATGGGTTGCGCCCGGCGCCCGGCTATTTGAGCGGCGACTTCTGGGATCGAGCGCAGACCGAATCGATCCTGGCGCGGGCGCGGCAACATGCCCAACTCATGCGCGATGTAGGCTGCACAGAACTCTATGTTGCTGCCAGTGGCTTCGACTGGGTGACAGGGCGCGGACTCACCCGCCGCCAGGTCTCAGGCCATGTCCGCGCCGAAGACGCCATGAGCGACGAGCAGTTCCGTCAATTTGCTGAGACGCTCAACCGCGTGGGCGAGATCACATTGGAAGCCGGCGTGCGCAGTTGTTTCCACAACCATGTGGGCAGCGTCATCGAGACACGCGACGAGATCGACCGTCTTTTCGCCCTCGTCGACCGGGCGCTCGTCTTCATGGGGCCCGACACCGGTCATTTGGCCTGGGCCGGCGCGGATGTACTCGATTTTTGTCGATTCTACGCTGACAGCATCCTTACCATGCACATTAAAGACATCGATCCCCATGTGCTGGCCGAAGGGCAGCAGGCCGAATGGGATTATCGCACATTCTCGGATCGGGGCATCTTCACCGAATTGGGGCGCGGCTTCGTCGACTTCCCCGCCGTCTTCGCCATTTTGGATCAGGTCGACTTCGGCGGTTGGCTCATCGTCGAGACCGATGTCACCCAGCAGCCGTCCGCCCTGGAGAGCGCGCAGATCAGCCGGGATTATCTGCGCGGATTGGGCTATTGAATAATGAGTAATGAGTAATGAGTAATGAGTAATGAGTAAGTCGACAGAGGGCGACTTACTCATTACTCGTTACTCATTACCGCATCCCCACCTCGAAAGGACCCACCCCATGTCCCCCTATCGTGTTGGCATTATCGGTTGCGGTCGCCCGTGGAAGTCTGAAGGCGCGACCGGGTTCGGCATGTCCCATTGGCACGCCGAAGGATACAAAGCATCGCCCGATGCCGAGATTGTGGCGTTGGCCGATATCAGTTTAGAGAACGCACGCGCTTTTCAAGCACGCCACGGTGGGGACGCGCTTTACGCTGATTACCGCGAAATGCTGGCCCAGGAGCAGTTGGACATTGTCAGTATTTGCACCTGGCCCCACCTTCACGCCGAAATGGCGATGGCCGCAGCAGAGGCGGGCGTTAAGGCGATCCACAGCGAGAAGCCGATGGCCCCCACCTATGGCGAAGCGCGGCGCATGGTGGACATCTGCGAATCCCACGGCGTGCAATTGACCTTCAACCACCAGCGCCGTTTTGGTCCGCAATTCCGGAAGGCGCGGGAACTGCTACGATCCGGCGCGATTGGGCAACTCCAGCGGCTCGAAGGGATCTGTCCCAATCTCTGCGATTGGGGAACTCACTGGTTCGACATGCTCTTCTTCTACAACGACGAAACCCCCGTCGATTGGCTGATCGGCCAGATCGACGTGCGCGACGGCAAAAGCTTCTTTGGGCTGATCCACGAAGGGCAGGGGCTGAGCTACTTCCACTTTCAAAATGACGTCTTCGGGCTGATGATCACTGGTCACGGCGTCGAGGGTACAGTTGGCAACAAGTTGATGGGGAGCGAAGGAACCATCGAGGTGCGCACGAACCGAGAGATGCCACTGCGCATCTGGTCCAAAGGATCGAGCGATTGGCAGCCGGTAGAGGTAGACACCGGACGCAGTGACCTCACCTGGGTTGAGGATGGCGTATTGGATCTTATCGATGCGCTCAAATCGGGTCGGGAACCCGAACTGGCCGGACGCCGCGCCCTGCGCGCCACCGAGTTGATCTTCGCCACCTACGAATCAAGCCGTCGCCGGGGACGTGTGGATCTGCCGCTCACCATTGAGGATTCACCACTGTTGGATATGCTGGCTTCGTCTAAAAATAAGGCGTGACACTTATCCACCTGCAACCCGCCTCTATCGCACGATCCGATCCACATAGAAGCGGATCGGATCGGCCTGGCGCTCGAAATTGCGATAGGTCGGCTCGATCTGCACGATGGAGACTGTCCACCAGTAGTGGGCCGAACCGGTGACGCTAGGCAGGTTGTACAGGAACGGGATGTCAAGCTGGTATTCGTTGCCGTTGATCGACTTGATGGCGCCGTTTTGGTTGTCGATCACCGCATCGTGGACGCCGCGGGGAATGTCCCCGTCGCGCCAGATGCGCACTTCAAAGCCACATTCGGGGGGCAGGGGCGTGCTGAACCCCCAATGGAAAGTGACCTGATTGTAAACAGTTTTCTCAATTGGATGGATCAACCAGAAATAGCCTCCCATCAGGCAAGGCGAAGCGAGGAGATCGGCGGAGGCCGCAACAGTAGCTTCGGACGCCGCCGCGGTGAGGGACGATGGTGTTGGCTCGACGCTGATCTCGGCAACCAGAAGCGGAGACGCTTCGGCTGTGACCGAAGTTGAGGTGACAATGGGTGCTTCCGGGCTGGCTACAGTGGTCGGCGGCAACGGACGGACGGCCAGCGTCTGCGGATCATCCACCGCCGTCAGCAGCCAGCTTGCTACCCAGCCTTCCACCCTCCCCGCGGAGATGTAAACCCAATCGCTCTCGTCGTCACGCGCCAACAGCGCAACCTGCGCCCCCGCGGGGAGCGTTTCCACCACGGGGTAGACCTCGCCCGGTCCACTGCGCACGTTGAGCAGATCCACTGCCGGGATCGCATAAATTGCCGGTGCAGCCGTGGTCTCAACAGTTGGGGATGGCAACGTCGCCGCCGGAGACGGCGTGACGACGATCTCTCTTTGGGTCAGCGGCGCGGCTTCATCGGTCATGCGTGCGGCAACGAGGGCTTCCACCGTGCCTTCGAGATGGGTTTCTACCGGTTGGGGTAGCCAGCGGGGGATGGCGCTGATCAACAAGATCGCCAGGATCAAGATGGGCGCAGCCGCGCCCAACCAGAGCAGAGATCGTCTTTGCGGGCGCGGCGCGGCTGGGATCTCAATCACGATCTCGGGCTGCGCCATGATCGGCTGGGCTGGCGGTCGAGGCGGTTGGAAGCGCTCATGGTAGGGGACGATGGCTGTCTGCGGTTCGGGCGGCGGCGGTGACGCAAATTGCTGGCGCAATCGCCCGGAGCGATCCACAGGCTCCACACAGTCGAAGATGCGTGAACGCTGGGCAGGCGGCGCGGCCGCAATCGCTAATTTCAGATCCAGATCGTCAGTGGTGGAAAGCCAGTCGCGCAACGCCTCATCATCCAACAGGAGCAGATCCTCGAAGAGTTCGGCATTCAGCAGCGCGCTGCCCTCGGATTCCCCTGCAGCAGCGTAGATCAACTCAAACGGGCGCGAGGAGATCCACCCACTGCTGCCGGCATCGTTGCGCGCCGCCACAAAAACAGTATAGGATCGGCCTGGGGAGAGCGCGATCAGCACAGTTCCGGTGGTATCCGCATCAAAGCGGATGGTCTCGCTGCCCGGCGAAACGGCAAGCAAGTAATCGTCCACCGGCGCGTCGGCGTTGGTTGGGGGCGGCTGCCAACTCACCTGCACCCAGCGCACACCCAGGCGCACAGTCACCGCCTGCGGCGCGGCGGGTGGCGTCAGGGCCAACAGGGCTGCTCTCTCGTCGGCCTTCAAGTGGGGTGAGGATGGCTGCGTCATGGTCGCATCCCTCGATCTACGGCTGCTCGGGCAGCGCCAATTCTATCCAAAAGAGAGTGGGCCATAGTTTGCCAGTAACGAAGAGCCGATCTCCTTCGGCGTCATAGGCGATCCCGTTCAACACATCTTCATGCCCGTATCGTTCTTCCGGCGGCAAGATTCCGGTCAAATCGATCCAGGCCACCACCTGGCCGCTCTCTGGATCGATCTTGGCAATGCGATCCGTTTGCCAGATATTGGCGTAGATGAAGCCATTGATGTACTCCAATTCATTGAGCCTATTGACAACGTTGCTGCCAGCGTAGACAGCCACCTGGCGCAAGGGTACAAAGCTCTCTGGGTCGAGATAAGTGAGCATATTGCTGCCATCGCTCATAATCAGAAATTCTTCGTCGTGGGTCAATCCCCAACCCTCGGTATTGTACGTGAAGGCACTCAATAGGTCGAAGCTCTCCCGATCAAAGACGAAGCCAACCCGCGATGTCCATGTGAGTTGGATGATGCGGTCGCCGAAGAGGGTGATTCCTTCGCCAAAGAACTCGTCGGGCAGGCGCACCATCTGTTCCACGGCGCCGCTTTCCAGATTCACGCGGCGCAGGGTGGATTGTCCTTGGCGGCCTGTGCCCTCGTAGAGTTTGCCATCTTCGTAGATCAGCCCCTGTGTAAAGGCGTTCGGATCGTGGGGATAGCGCTCAATGACCCGATACCCGTAGACGGGGATCGGTGTGGGCGTCGCCGTTGGCAGCAAACTGACTGTCGGCGTGGGCTGCACACTCTGAATGTACGGGAACCAAAGCCTCGGCGCTTGATGCTGTGGCGTAGCGGTCACCATAGGATCAGACTGCGCAACTACCGCCGGCTCGTTGTTGGCGCAGGCAATCAGGCTCCAGCCACAGAGGGCGAGTACCAGAAATCGATACAAAAGTTGCGGCATTGTCCCTTCTCTCAATAGTTAATAATCATCCACGCGCAGTATACCAAACAAGCGGCGCGGCGTCATCTCTGTGGAGAGATGCATGTTCTACCTGACCTCTCTATGAGTGACTCGGCTTCCGCCATTGTTGCCTGGGCATTGACGCCGCCGGCGGCGCGGATAGAGAGCGCGCCACAGGCGCAGGCCAACGCCAGGGAACGCTCCAGCGACCATCCGTGCAAATAGCCGTAGAGGAAGCCGCCGTTGAAACTGTCCCCGGCGCCGGTCGTGTCCACCACCGGGATGGCAAACCCCGGATCGTGGCTCGTCGTCCCTCCGCTGCGGCAGGACGCCCCGTCGCCGCCCTGTTTCACAACCACGGTTGGTACAATTTGCCCCAGTTTTTCGATGGACTCGTTCAGATCTGTAGATCGGGCAATCGCACGCGCCTCCTGCTCGTTGGGGAGGAAAACATCTATCCGCGGCAGAAGATCGGCTAGACCGTCATCCCAGCGCTCATTGGGATCCCAGTTGGTGTCGAGCGAAACGGTGATGCCCTGAGCGCGGGCCGTATCCAACAGCGCTGGCAACCCAGGACGCAGGGCATGTTGAAGGAAGTAACTGGTGATGTGGATATGACGGGCGCGACGCACGAGAGCGCGATCCACCTGATCGGCGCGGAGAACGCTCATCGATCCCAAATGGGTGAGGATGGCGCGGTCGTTGCCCCGCGAGAGGATCACGCTGAGGCCGGTCTTTTGGGATGGATCGATGATCACACCGTCGGTGGCGACGCCGCGGGCGCGCAGACTTTCCACCATGAAGCGGCCAAAGAGATCATCGCCCACCAATCCAGCGTAGACAACGGACATCCCCAGCCGCGCAGCCCCACAGGCGAAGATCGCGCCCGAACTGCCGATGGTCAACGTGGCGTCATCGATCACCTTTTCCGCCTGACCAAAGGCAGGCATCACATCCCCGGTCAACACCAGATCGGCGTTGATCTCGCCGATCACCAGCACATCGAAGTTGGTCATATCAGCCCTATTCACTCAAATTCTCCCATGCCAACCATCAATACCGCCCCTATTTTAGACAGTGAGCAGCGTACCGCGAGGATGGTCTAAAGTCAAGAGAATCTTTCATAAAACTGCAAATCCCATTGACAAACGCTCACAAAACAATCATAATGGGCGCATTGGATTCACCTTTTGAAAGAGAAATTATCTTTTGGCATGAACAACGAGAAACCATCGCTTTCTCTAGTCGAACGCCAGGACGCACTACGGCGGCGCATTCAGCAGCAGTCGCGCATCACCGTAGCTGAGATCTGCGCGGAGTTCGCTGTCAGCGAGGCGACGGCGCGACGCGATCTGGATGCGCTCACCGAACAGGGGGATGTGCGACGGGTCCACGGCGGCGCGCTGGCGCTGCGATCTGCCCCGCCCGAACCGCCCGTCCTCCAACGCACTGTGGAACAGGCCGACCTTAAGAAGCGCATTGGGCAGGTCGCCGCCGCCGAAATTGTCGACGGCGAGACGATCTTCCTCGGCAGCGGCACCACGGTCTACGAGGTAGCGCGGCATCTGGCAGGGCGCGAAGTGACGGTGATCACCAACTCGCTGCTGGTGATCAATGAACTCAGCCAGGCGCCGAAGATCTCGCTTATTTCGTTGGGCGGCGCCTTCCGGCGCAGTGAACTCTCCTTCATCGGTCATATCACCGAGCAGTCGCTGGCCGAACTGCGCGCCGACAGGGTGATTATTGGCATCCGCGCCGTGGACCCCGAAGAGGGGCTGACCAACGATTATCTGGCCGAAACTCGCACGGATCGGGCCATCCTGCGCATTGGTCGCCAGGTCATCCTCGTAGCCGATCACACCAAGATCGGGCGAGTTTCCACGGCCTTTGTTGCCCCCGTCGCCGCCATTCATACCCTCGTGACCACCCGGGAAATCGACAGCAGATTGGTGGCTCCCTTCGAGTCCAAAGGGGTACAGGTGCGGCTCGCCTGACCCAACACTACCCTCAACGGCATCCAACGACAGGCCCTTGTTATGGCACAACAGATATGGAACCGTGTAGATCGGCCTCTACTTGCGCCGAAAATTTTTTACTTTTGCTTTTACGCGGCAGGCGCGGCGCTGATGCCCTTTCTGCCGCTTTTTTACGCCCAACAGGGGATCAGCGGCAGCCGCATTGGATTGCTGACCGGGCTGCCGCCCTTGATCAGCTTGCTCAGCGCGCCCTTGTGGGGTGGATTCGCCGATGTCAGCCAACAGCATCGCCGCGCCCTGCTCATCGCCATCGCCGGGTCGATTGGATCGATCTTTTTGCTGGCTCAGGTGGAGGGCTTTCTCTGGCTGCTGCCTGTTGTGATCCTCTACGCCTTTTTCATGGCGCCGGTGATGCCGTTGGTGGATGCGTCGGTACTCATGTTGTTGGGCGAACGCAAGGATCAATATGGCAAACAGCGGCTGTGGGGCGCCGTTGGGTGGGGGATTGCGGCCCCGGTGATCGGCTGGTTGATCGGGCGCACGGGAATCACATGGGCCTTCTACGGCTACATCCTTATCATGGGGATGGGGCTGCTGGCCGCCAGCCAGTTGCGGGTCAGCCCAGTAACCATTGGACAATCCTTTTGGCGCAGTCTGCGCGGTCTGCTCGTCAACCCCACGTGGACACTCTTCCTGCTCACAGCCTTCATCGCGGGGATGGGGCTGGCGGTGATCAACAACTTCTTCTTCCTCTATTTGGAGCATCTGGGCTTTAGCGCCGGCTTTATGGGGCTCTCGTTGACAGTCTCCACGCTGAGCGAACTGCCGGTGATGTTCTTCGCCGATCGACTGCTGCGTCGGTGGGGCGCACGCTGGATGTTAATGGCGTCGCTGGTGATCTATGTGATCCGCACACTGGGCTATTCGCTGGTGACGGGCGCGCTGCCGATCCTCCTGATCCAACTGCTGCACGGGCCGACTTTTTCGTTAATGTGGATGGCGGGGGTAGCTTACGCCGACGAACACGCGCCGCCTGGGTTGGGGGCGACGGCGCAGGGTCTACTGTCAGGGATGGTAATGGGGCTGGGCGCGGCGCTCGGCGCGATCCTCGGTGGGATGCTTTATCAAGGCGTGGGGCCGATCCTCATGTTCCGCGCCGCAGCGTTGGGCGTGTCGGTAGGGCTGCTGATCTTTTGGCTGGCGCAACGGCGGACATTAGAACGCGGATGAACGGGTTGTAGGGGTACGGGTTGGGGCAGGAAGAAGGTTCGCTATCGAACCATTGATGGTTCTACCCCAACCCGTGCCCCTGCTAATTCTGATCCAATTGCAGCCAGACATGACCTTGCCCGGCGGGGACGGAGAATGAGAAGTTTTGGCTGTCCCGTTCCCCGTTGCCGTCAATGACCCAGCCAACATAGTTGCCGCCGACGTTGCCACCGGGTAGATTGCCCGCCGCCAGTTTGTACTCATAATTGTAAGCGCCTAATGCGCCTTCGCTGCGCTGGAGGGCAATACTGCGCACCGAATCAGAAATGGGCAATCGCTGGCCATCTTTCTCCAAAGCGATGAAATAACTGCCCTGAGGCTGTCCCCCATCTACACCGCTGTGGATGAAGAATAGTTGCAAATGTAACTCCCCGCCGCCGTTGTCGCCAAAGCGCGGACCACCCGTCGCTCGGAACTTACAACCATCGCCGCCAATATTTGCACAGGGATCCCCGGCAGGGGCGGAAGCTGGCGGTTGTTCAGGCTGGGGCTGGGGTTGGGGCTGTGGGGCAGGCGGCGCAACCGCAACTGGCGCAGGCGTATTCGTGGGCGGAGCCACAGGGATATTTTGGGCAACGGCCACCAATTGGGCGTTCTCCACTTGTACCAGCGAGCCGAAGATCCAGCCTTGTTCGCCGTTGACACAACAGAACTGATACCAGTCGCCCGCTGGATTCTTCCCTTGTACGTCAAAGGTCATGCCGTTGTTTACAGTGCCCACAATGCCGAAATTGGTCCCCGGCCCGCGGCGAACGTTAATGGCGCTGCCGCCGGTGACGGTGAGGCGAGCCACCGCTGGCGCAGGTGTATCCGTTGGGACGGCGGCTGGCTCTGATTCTACGGGTTGTGGGATGAGCGCAACGGGTTCAGGCGTGGGGAGTATGGGTTCCGGCGTTGGCGTAGGGGGAATCAGCGGCGTCGGCGTCCAGGTAGGAGCAAGTGCCCGCTGAACAATTTCCCGTGTGGGCGTCGGCGCCGGTTCCTCAGGACCGGAGAGGAATCCACACCCGGCCAGCGCCATTATTGCCACCAACAGTGAAATCACCCTCTGTGGGCGGGATATCTGTTGTCCACGTCGTACGAGATTATTCCAAAAATACATCTCTCTTTTTCCATCCTCTTTCAAGTTCATATCTACACGCAACAGGAACAGTATAGCCCAATTTTCACAATTCTCGAAAGCCGAACCTTGACGCGAAAAGCTGGCTGCTCTAGTATAGGGAGCGGGGACTGGGGATCGGGAATCCTGCCATCATTTTTGCCTTTGCCCTTTGCCTTTTGCCTTCTCTGTCCTTTTCTGTGCTAACTGCTATCCGCTATCTCCTCCAAAGGAAACCTGATGCAAGGACAAAAACTGCTAGAACGTGCGGAGGCCATGCGTGAACAACTCGTGGCCTGGCGGCGTGATATTCACGCGCACCCGGAATTGAGCTTTCAGGAACATCGCACGGCGCGCCTTGTCGCAGATTCGCTGACCGATATGGGTATCGAAGCGCAGACGGGTGTGGGCAAGACCGGCGTTGTCGGTTTTCTGGGCGAAGGCAGCCCGGTGATCGGCATCCGCGCCGATATGGACGCGCTGCCGATCAACGAGGCGAACGATGTGCCCTACCGATCCCAAAACCCAGGAGTAATGCACGCCTGTGGACATGACGCCCACACTGCCATCCTCTTGGGCGTGGCGCGGCTGTTGAGCGAAATGCCCGACCGCCCCGCCGGGCAGATCCGCTTTTTCTTCCAGCCCAGCGAGGAAGCCTCGGACGAAGAGAACAAATCGGGCGCAATGCGCATGATCGAGGACGGCGCGCTGGAAGGGGTGGATGCTGTCATCGCGCTGCATGTCGCCAGCGATCTCACCGCCAACCAGATTGAGGTTGCCCCCAATTATGTCACCGCCGCCGAGGATTCCTTCCATATCGTACTCAAAGGGACGGGTGGTCACGGGGCTTATCCACATCAGGGCGTCGATCCCACCTTCATCCTTGCCCAGGTGATCAACGCCATCCAGGGCATTCGCTCACGGCGCGTGAACCCAACCAAAGCCGCGACCATCTCCATTGGCTATATCCACGCCGGCGCGGTGACCAATGTGATCCCAGCAGAGGTCAAATTGGGCGGCACTATGCGCAGTTACGACGACGACGTGCGTGAGCAACTCAAACAGGAGTTGGAAAAAGCGTTGGGCGTGGCGCGCGCTCTGGGCGGCGATTATGCGTTGAGCATCAAATCGGGCTATCCTTCCACCTATAACGATCCTGAGGTGACAGAGATGATTCTGGCGTCGGCGCAGACTGTGCTAGGCGAGGACGGGATCGGCGATCCCCAGCTAGGCATGGGCGCTGAGGATTTCAGCTACATGTCGCGCAAAGCGCCTGGAGCCATATTCATGCTGGGCGCCAAGTACGACGACAAGAACCGCCCTCACCATACACCCGTCTTCGACATCAGCGAGGATGTCTTGCCTGCGGGCGCGGCTATCCTGGCGGATGTGGCCTGTACGTTGTTACAGCGTAAGGCGTAAAACGATGAATGAAGAACAATGAATGTGGAATGGAGACTGTTTCTCTACCCATTCATTATTCTTCATTCATTCTTTTCTTCCATTCCCCACCCATCTCGGAGATCCCCATGCAAATTACAAAACTGGAAACATTCCTTGTACAGCCGCGCTGGCTATTCTTAAAGATCCATACGGACGAGGGCATTGTCGGCCTGGGCGAGCCGATTGTCGAAGGGCGCGCGCTGACGGTGGCGCAGGCTGTGGCCGAGTTTGAACCCTACCTCATCGGCAAGGACCCCACACGGGTGATGCATCATTGGCAGGCCATGTACAAACACACCTTTTATCGCGGCGGCCCTGTCCTCACCAGCGCCATTTCGGGGATCGAGCAGGCGCTGTGGGATATTACCGGCAAAGCGATGGGCGTGCCGATCTACAAACTTTTCGGCGGTCCTCTGCGTGATCGCATCAAAGTCTATGCGCATATTCGTGGCGCTACACTAGAAGAACAGTGCCAGGATATTAAGAGCAAAGTGGCGGAAGGCTACATCGCCTTCAAGACCGGCGTCGGCGGCCCGCGCCCGGCCCGAATTGTGGAGACGCCCGGCTTCATCGACGCTGTGGTGGAACGCTTCGCCACACTGCGTGAAGCTGCCGGTCGCGAGGTGGACATTGCCATCGACTTCCACGGCGCGGTGAGCCCACAGACAGCCATGCTGCTGATCAAGGCATTGGAACCCTACCAGCCTATGTTCGTTGAAGAGCCGGTGCAGTGCCAGAATGTGGATGTGCTGGCCGACATCGCCCGCAAGACTCACCTGCCCATCGCCACTGGGGAACGCATCTTTACCAAATGGGGCTTCCGCGAGATTTTGGAGAAGGGCGCTGCGGTTATCCTTCAGCCCGATATTTCCCATGCGGGCGGCATCTTCGAAGGGCGGCTCATTGCGGGGATGGCGGAAAGCTACTACGCGGCAATTGCACCCCACTGCCCGCTGGGGCCAATTTCTTTGGCCGCCGGCATCCAGCTTGACGCCAGCATTCCCAACTTCCTGGCGCAGGAGCAGGTCTCATTGGGCGAGGGCTATCTCAAACAGCCCTTTGTGATCAACCAGGGCTACATCGATCTGCCCACCGCGCCCGGTCTCGGCATCGAACTCGACGAAGAATTGATGGCCGACAAAATCGGCCATAACTGGCGCAACCCCGAACGGTATCACCCTGACGACAATAGCGCGATTGATTGGTGAGGACAAAGGCGGACGGCGGACAAACGGTGAGCAGGTTCGCCGTCCGCGAAATGCGGAGTAGCAGGCGTGGCAGGGCTGCACGCGACCGATGACAGCTTTACAGCGGAATATACTTACCTTTCTCCAAAACTTGATGGATGGCTTCAATGAAGGCGTCTGGGTCGCCTTTGACGACATAGCCATTTGCCCCAGAATCTACAACCATCCCCGCATACGTTGCGCCTTCATGCCCGGAAACAACGAGTAGACGCAGATCGGCATATTGGACGCGCAACGATCTCGCCAGGTCAATGCCATCTTTTTCGCCGTCTAGAGAGATATCGACAATCACAAGATCCGGGTTGCTGGCCGGGATTTTGTCCAAAGCATCCTTCATATTGGTGGCTTCACCGCAAATTTCGAGCGTATTCTCGCGTTCGAGAAAGGCCGCATACTGCTGGCGCATGACGAGATGATCTTCAACAATAAAGATTCTATGCATCTTTGCTCCCCGGCAACGATGGCCTTTCTGAGTCTATTTGAGGCGGCAAATGGGAAAACAAAGTGCAGTAGAATTTTACTGCACGAGGATGCCTGTCTTACTCGCAACGGCTCTGTAGCTCTACACTACTACACTTTTGACGCTTCGACAAGTGTTATTTAAGAATACCTTGCCCCATGCTGCTGTTGAGTTTCTCCAGTTCCTGCGCCAGGGGATGCCAGACAGCGGGCTGATCCAACCCGGCGAGTTCGAGGATCAACGCATCCTCGCCGTTAGGATAGTAACGCTTGCGCTTACCGGTCTGGACGAATCCGATGCGTTCGTAGAGGGAACGAGCCGATTGGTTGCTGGGGCGCACTTCAAGGGTGACAAGTTGCGCGCCGCGTTCTCGAGCTTCCGCCATCAGCGTCAGCAAGAGCCATTTGCCCACGCCATGACCGCGCCAAAGGGGATCGACAGCAATCGTGACGATGTGCGCTTCTTCCCCCATCAACCAATATCCCCCCTGCGCCAACAATGAGGAACTCTCTTCGGTGGCGGCGACTGCTTCAACGATCAAATAGCGGCTGTAGCGATCATTTTTGATCTCGCGCTCATAAAGGGAACGAGGCCAGGGTTCAGAGAAACTGGCATGTTCCAGCACCATGATGGCGTCAATGTCCGCGGCGCGCATGGGGCGGATGTGTAGTGGAATTGGAGACATATTCACAAGGGTTCCCGCAAATAGAGTGGCTGCAAGCTGTCCGCAGTGTCAACATTCCCGGCGACGTGGTGGAAGGCCGCCAGCCGCGCCAATTGACTGGCCCGGCGCAGCCCGCTTACCTCATCCATGAGGCAGACATGGGGCAGGCGCGCTGCCATCTCGGCCACGGATTGGGTGATCTCGCCGACAAGCCAGATCGGGTGAGATCGGCTCAACAGATCCGCTTCAAGCCCATCCACATTGCCCACAAAATGATCCATTGCTTCGGGGCGTCGCAGGGGATCGTCCGGCGGAAAGATCGCCCAGTTGTAGCGTCCACGACCAGCGCCGAGGAAGGCGCAGATCTCGCCAATCCCGACCTGTTTGGCAGGAACAAACCAGGGTGCAGCCGTCACACAGAGGGTGGGCAGCCCGATGAGAGATGGCAAGGTGGGCAGCCCCAAGGCGATCCCCTTGGCGACGCTGATGCCAATGCGCACACCGGTGAAGCTGCCCGGTCCCGTCGTCACCGCGATGGTATGGATGGCGGCGGGAGTTAGCGCCAACCGCGCCATCATCTCTTGCAGGACAGGCAATAGATCCTCGGTCTGACGACGCCGCGCCTGCCATGTCTGCTCGGCGAGGACAGCCTTTTCGATTGGGGCGTAGAGTGCCAGCGACGCCGTTGTTGTTGCCGTATCCAAAGCCAAAATCATCGGACAGTCCTTCAGAAATTATGTTTACAAATTCGTAGTGCGTAGTGCGTGTATCAGTCTACGCACTACGCACTACGGGAACTATCAGCGGGATTTGTGCCGTGTGCTATCTCGGCGTCTCTTAGTCAGCCAGGCCCTGATCGTCGCCAGCGCCACGGCCAAACTTCGGCATCGGCTTGTGATATTCCACAGGGGAGACGATCTCGGCGACCAGATCCTTGGTGTCGACGATGTTGAGCTTCTCGTAGAAGAAGCGGAACTCACCCTCAAGATCGCTGTAGATTTCCTGTTTGAGCGATTCGGACAACCCCCACAGTTCTGGCTTGAAGGGACCAATTGCCTTTTTGCGCGTCGTCAGTTGGAAGACGATGTCAGTATGCGACGGTTTGCGCTCGTTGGCGTGGAACTCGTTGAGGTGGCGGTACATCTCCTGGCGCAGATCCTCGGGGAACATTTTGTGGTCGAGGAAGGCGTTCATGAAGCCGGTAGCCAGGTGGATCTCCAGCGTCTGCACGGCGGGGAATTTGTTGAAGAGTTCGCGCGGCAACGTGCTGGCGCCATGCTGCACCGCGCCACCGGAACCCAACTGTCGCGCTCGCTCGCCCAATTTATCAAGGGTCTCAAAGTCCACAGCGACGCTGGCCTGGGTGCCATCGGGCAGCAACACGCCGCCGTGGCTGGTCCCGGTTTGCACGCTGATCTTGCTGAGGCCGGCGTAATCGCCCATGTCAGCCAGCGTCCGCTTGTAACCTTCCACGTAGGCATCCAATTCCTCGACAGTGGAGTTCTTCTCGCCCACTTCGCCGATCTCACCGCCCAGGCTGATGGTGACGCCTTCAGGCTGGAGGTTGCGGATATACTCGGTCAGTTCTGCCGAGCGGCGGTAGTTGTGAAGCTGCTGTTCATCCAACGATTCTGGCTCCAGCGTCACCAGGGTGCTGGTGTCGATGTCGATGTTCCAAAAGCCAGCAGGGACGGCGGTGGCGATGAGGTCCTTGACTTCCTGGATGGCGCCTTCGGGATCTGTGGCATACTTCTTGGCATTGACCTGAAAATGATCGCCCTGGATGAAGAGCGGTCCTTCGTAGCCTTCCTTAATGGCGGCGGCGATCAGCATGGCCGAAAACTCACCCGGTTCTTGATAGGTGTAGCCCATTTCGCTGCGCGCAATCTCAAAGATAAAGGCAGCGGACTGGGTCTTCTTGGCGGCGCGGATGGCGGCGCAGCCAGAATCGTAGGTGGTGAAGCGCATGTTCATGGCCGGAACCGTGCGATTTTTCCATTTGTCCGAGGCGCGGGCAATGTAAAAATCGTGGATGCTGGCCGGACGTGCGCCCAATGCCTGGCCCACTTCCCAAATGAGCCAGCGGCTGAACGCTTTCACTGGGCGTGTGCCAAAGACAGCGTTGCGCGCCAGCACGTCGATCAACTGTTTGCGCACCTTGGCGTCGTCCAGCACCTCGACCTTGCCATTCTCAATGCCAAGGATCCCTTTGATGCTGTGCCGGATCTCATGGACAGATTCATGAATCATTGTCAATCTCCTTGATTATATTGGGCAACGGGGTCGCCTAAATCCAAATCTAAGCGGCCATCCACTGCAAAATGCAACCGGTTGTGCTACTCGATCCAATACCTGCAATCATCCTTAATTATATCAGCATGCATCGGGGACGGCAACGAAATTCACGTTGCATTGAATAGAACCTTGCTCATCTGCACGCTTCAACGTAGGATGGAGAGAACAGGGTATTAGGTATTGGTCCAATATCCAATACCCAACACCCAACACCATCTCAATCCCTGAAAGGCACCCATATGAACGGTTTGAAACTGGGCGCGCACATGTCCATTGCCGGCGGCGTGAGTAATGCGCTGGACAGCGCCGCGGCTGTCCAAAGCAATGCGGTGCAGGTTTTTACCAAGAACAATCGCCAGTGGTTTGGCCCACCGGTCAACGAAGAGGATGTGGCGCGCTGGCGCCAGCAGATGCCCACCCTGGCCGTCGAATACGCCGTCAGCCACGCGTCCTATTTGATCAACCTGGCGTCTCCGCAAGATCCCCTGTGGGAGAAAAGTCAGCGCGCCCACAAGGACGAACTCCAACGCGCCCACGCCTACGGCATTCCTCATGTGGTGTTACACCCAGGCGCGCACACAGGCAGCGGCGAGGAGGCCGGTATTGCGCGGATCGCCGACGCCCTCAACCGCATCCACGCGGCGACGCCCGAATGCGCCGATACCCTGACGCTGCTAGAGTTGACCGCTGGGCAAGGGACGACGTTGGGCTATTCATTTGAGCAACTGGCCCAGATCATCGAAAAGGTGGAAGAAAAAGAGCGGGTCGGCGTTTGTGTGGATACCTGCCACGCCCTCGCCGCCGGTTATGACTTCCGCGCGGCGAAGGGCTACACCGCCATGATGGAAACAATAGCGAAGACCATCGGCGTTGAGCGGGTCAAGTGCTGGCACTTCAACGATAGTAAGTTTGGTTGTGGCAGCCGCAAGGATCGTCACACCCACATTGGCGAAGGTGAAATCGGCGTAGAAGGGTTCCGCTTCATCCTCAACGATCCCCGCTGGGACGGCATCCCCATGTTGTTAGAGACCCCCAAAGAAGAAGACAACGACGGCAACGACGCCCGTAATCTGGCGGCGCTGGCGGCGCTGGTAGAAGAGATCGAACGCCTGCCCTTTGGCCTGCGTCCTCAACAGCAATAGAAAACGGATGAAACGGATCTTCAGAAGATCCGTTTCATCCGTTCAAACTGCGTTCTATTCTCTACTCAGAGAAGTCGCGGGGTTCGCGCGGTCTATACAGGATATAGGCCAGACCCACGCCCAGGAAGTAGAGTACGATCAGCGGCACCATCACAATCATCATGTTTACCGGATCGACGGTAGGGGTGATGATGGCGGCAATGATCGAGGTGCCGACGATTGACTGTCGCCAATAACTCAACAATTTGGGACCGGTGACCAGCCCGATCCGAGCCAGGAAGGCGATCACCAATGGGGTCTCGAAGAAGACGCCGATCCAGAAGACGATGCGGGTAACAAAATTAACGTACCGATCAATCGTCCATTCCTGGTCGATGACCGATCCCAAAAAGTTCTGAAGAAAGCTTGTTGCTACGGGTACCATAATATTGAAGGCAAACCAGGCGCCGAGAAAGAAGAGCATCATCACGCCGGGCAGGAGCATGAAAAGCGCGCGCTTTTCATGCGGATAGAGACCTGGCGCAATAAAGGCAACGATCTGATAAACCATCACCGGCATTGCAATGACTGCACCAGAGACAAAGCCCACGCGAAAGAAGATGCTAATGGTATCTGTCGGGCCAATGGCAATGAGCGATTTCCCGGATGCGCCAACGACTGGCGCTGTGATAATTGCCAGAATTGGTTCAACAAAGAGGAAACTCACCACCGTACCCACCAGCAGCGCGCCCACGATCCAAATCATGCGGCTGCGCAATTCCATCAGATGCTCGAACAAGCCCATCCGGCTCTCTTCCACCGGATCATATTGGGGGGATAATTCACCTTGTGTCATACGCTTCCCTCCTCAGCAGTGCGCTGTGTTACCGGTTCGCGCTTTGCCTGACTCTCTTCGGCCTGAGCCGATGATTCTACTTGCTGCAAGGACGGGGGTGCAATGGTGTGACCATCATCAGCATAATCCGCGGGCGCTTCGACAACCTCCGGGGAAGTTCCATTCTGGGTGGCTTCTGCCTTATTCCCCTCAATCTCGACTGGCCCGCCGTTCATGTGTCCATCTTTCGCAGCAGTTACCGCTACAACAGTTGATTCGGTTGTCGCGGCAACCTCGGGGCTTGTTGTGGCTGCGCCATCTACCTTTTGTGTAGACTCGGACGCAACTGCTGCTTTGTCGCTCTTTTGAGCAGGCGTTGTTTTGGCGATGGGCCTGGCTGCAGATTCCGTCTTAACCACAGGCTTCTTAGGTGTGGCATTAGGATTGGTTTTGGGCGTTGCTGTCGATTTGGCGGTGCTGGTCAGCTCCTTTTTGACAGGCGTTGTCGCCTCATCCATGATCTGCTTCACCTGACGGCGCGGATCTAACTCACCTAGATCGCCAAATTCATCGTTGATCTGCTTGCTGATGTCCGAGCTAAGTTCACGTATCTGGCGGATGAATCCAAGAACCTGGCGCATGACTTGGGGTAGGCGTTCTGGGCCGAGAAAGATCAGGGCAAAAATAAAGATAAAAACAAGTTCAAAGACGCCAATACCGAAGAAACTTTCCATAAGCGTTTATGAGTCCGAGTAGACCGGTCACGTGCCACCGGTAGCGCAGGCACAATAAAATAATGAAGAGCATTTAGCCCTTTTTCGACGAAATTTCACTAAGCGCTGTTCCTAAAACACCATTAATAAAACGAGGACTGCTATCGCTACCAAAGACTTTAGCCAGTTCCACAGCTTCGTTGATCACCACCTTGGGCGGCGCATCCGAATCTGGGCTGACCAGTTCAAAAATCGAAAGACGAAGGATATTGCGGTCAATCACGGCAAGCTGTTGGACGGGCCACTCTGGAGCGTAACGGCTGATTAACTGATCGAGATCCTCTTTATTCTCGATCACGCCTGTGATCAGCCAACGCAGAAATTGGAGTCCTTCCCCGTCCAGTTGGGTATCCGTCTGGCGTGCATCTAACACTCGGCCAGGTTTATGGTTGGTCGTATCCACCTCATAGAGTACTTGTAGCGCTGTTTGCCTGGCCTTGCGGCGCTCGCGAAACTGGGGTGAACGCGCTTCCTCGTCGCTGGCGGCTCGACGTCGCTTCCCTTCACCGTGATTGCTCTCCGGCTGAAACTGCTTATCAGAGGAGTTCTGCAAATTTCCTGCCATTTCACTACCAATGTACGACGTCGGTCATCTATCGTCTACATCATCACCAGACCGCCGTCAACGGTCAAGATATGCCCGGTGATGAAGCCAGAACGTTCGCTTGCCAGAAAGGCAACTGCCCAGGCGATTTCTTCCGGCTCACCCAGCCGCCCGACAGGTGTAGCGGCGATGGTTTGTGCCCGTTGTTCTGGGGTAAGTACATCCGTGAGCGCAGTGGGGATAAACCCTGGCGCTACAGCGTTGACGGTGATGTTACGGCTGCCCACCTCTCTAGCCAGGCTCTTGGTGAAGCCGATGATCCCCGCTTTGCTGGCGGCGTAATTGGTCTGTCCTGCCTGCCCAGACAGCCCTACCACGCTGGTAATGTTGATGATCCGCCCCCAGCGCGCCCTCAACATCTTGCGCATGGCTGCCTTAGTCACATAAAAGATGCTGTTGAGATTCGTCTGGATCACCCGTTCCCATTCTTCTGGCTTCATGCTGAGCAGAAGGGTATCGGCAGTGGTGCCAGCATTATTGACCAAAATGTTAATTGCGCCCAATTCGTCCTCAACCGCTTTGACTAGAGATTGGGCAGCTTCCAAATTGCCTACATCCCCTTGGAAGATGGCGCATGTGCCGCCCCCTTCGCGGATCTGTGTTGCCACTGCTTCCGCGCCATCCTGATTGCTGCGATAGTGGATCGCTACTGTTGCGCCATGCGTTGCCAGTTCTTTGGCGATGGCAGCGCCGATGCCACTGCTGCTACCGGTGATCAGAGCCACTTTCCCCGAAAAATCCATAGCGCCTCGCTACATGGTGGATGGTCCTAAACTGTACGCTGTACAACCGATATGGGTTACTTGTACAGGTGACGTGGGACCATTATACCCTATTTATGGTTTTGAGTCGAAAGCGGGTTTACAGATGGGTGTAGTTCAAGTTGAGGCCTGTAAAGTGCCGGGGACTTCAGGCAAAAAGTCCCCGGCACTTTCGCCCCAAAGATGAACTACACCCTTTGCAGGTTGCAGGTGATAATGGTTCAGCATCACCTCTCTCCCAGTCCCCGATCACCGATCACCAATCCCCAATTACTTATCTTCCCGAAAACGCTCAACAACCGCCTCCACCCCCACAGGATCGGCAACGCTAAAACGTTCCGTATCGCGGCCAATGCGTTTCATCAGCCCTGTGAGTACATTCCCTGGGCCAAATTCGACAAAGAGATTGGCTCCTGCTTCCAGGCATCGGCGCATCGAACCCGTCCAGCGGACGCTGCCGGTCAATTGGGCAGTCAACTCGGCGGCGATCTCGATGGGATCTGTAAGGGGTTGAGTAGTGGTGTTAGCCACGAGCGGGGAAATGGGTGGGCGGATCGATGTGGCGCCAATGGCGCTGCGCAATTGCTCCGCGACCGGCGCCATGAGCGGGCTATGAGAGGCGATGCTTACCTCCAATGGGACGATCTTGCGTGCGCCGACTTTTTGCAGCGCGTCCATAGCAAGGTCGACTCCTGCCTGATCGCCGGAGATGACAAGCTGCCCTGGGCAATTGTCATTGGCGATCTGAACGAGCGCGCCGCTTTCTGCCATCACCCCTGCGCAGATTTCGGCCACGGTCTCTTCATCCAGGCCAAGGACGGCGGCCATCTTGCCATTCGTCTTGTCGCCAGCTTCGGCCATCAACCGTCCACGTTCGCGCACCAGACGCAATCCATCGGCAAAGTCAATGCTATTGGCGGCGACAAGCGCGCTGTACTCGCCTAGACTGTGCCCGGCAAAGAACATCGGCCGCGGGAGTTTGCCCAGTTCGCCCTGGAGCGCGCGCAATGCGGCAATACTGCCCGCCAGCAACGCTGGTTGAGCATTGATCGTGCTGGTCAGCTCTAGGCCTGGGCCTTCATAACACAATTGACTTAGGCGAAAGCCGAGGATCTCGTCCGCCTCTTGCATGGTCTCACGGGCCACCGCATATTGAGTCGCCAATGCCTGAACCATGCCAATGTGTTGGCTCCCCTGCCCGGGGAAGATAAAGACTAGCGGATATTGGGCTTCGCCGTAGCTAAATGTAGACATGAGCAGTTGCCGTGGGAATCGTGGGGTAGGGAGATCGCAACTGTTTCAGATAAACAACAGGGGATTGGGCAGATGCCGCAATCCCCTGTCTTTCGCCAATCGTGCTGACGTTAGGCCGCGGTCTTGTCGATGACCTGCAAACGACCCATATAGGTGCCACAATTCGGGCAGACCCGGTGCGGTAAAGTCTTCTCACCGCACTGCTGGCAATTGACCAGCTTTGGTGCGCCGATGGCATCGTGGGCGCGGCGGCGATCCCGGCGTCCCTTACTCAATTTACGTTTTGGCAGCGGTCCCATCTCGAACTCTCCTTATCTTAACAAAATTTCAGGTTAGGTGACTGGTGATTAGGGACAGGTGATTGGGATCAAATTTCCTATCCTCAAGCTATTTGTTCTTTTCGTCGTCTTCTGCACGCAGAGCGAGCAGCGCAGCCCAACGTGGATCGACATTTTCTGCACCCGATGAGCTTACTTCGTTCAGATCTTCATGGACAGCGTCAATTTCCTGGCGTTTCAGAACGAAATTCGGGCATTGCATTGGATCCGCCCAAGTACAACTGGGATACATGGGCAACGCCAACCAGATATTCTGCCGCAACACCTCAGACGCATCTAAAATATGATGGTCGTCGATGATCAGCGCAGCATCGGTTAATTCCTCTTGCTGCCCTTTAAATTCTTCTGGCATAAGAAACCGCCCGGTCTCGACATCAGTCAACGGGCGGAAGCTTTCCTCGAAGTGGAATTCTACAGGGATTTCCACTGGCTCAAGACACCGATTGCAACTTACTTCGAGTACAAGTTTCAGATCGGCTTTCACCAAAATACCGCTGTGGGTGCGCAGTAGACGAACCTTGCCTTGCAACGGCGCAAGTGGGACAAGACCCGGATCAAGCCCTTCGATCTCATCGTTGATCTCGTAATCTCGCGTCGCCCCGATCGGTCGCTTCAAGAGCTGAGCAACATTAAATTCCATTTTTAAGCTCCTTCGCTGTCCGGCTTGACGGTCTGTAAAAGCAGCAAGATTGCGCCTCTCTTCCACAGAAAACCGCCCGCCTTATCGACGGACAGAAGAACATTATATGATCGAGCCAGGTTCCTGTCAAAACTGACCGGTAAAGACATGATATGCTCAATACAGAAGCGTCACCCTTTTTCGAGTAGACGCACACAATCAACTACGTGGATCAACATCACGCCGTCGTAGATCTCCATATCCAAAACTTGGGCATCGTCAGTCACCAGATGGGTGGCCTTTCCTTCTACAGCGCAAGCCAGGAAGGGTTCATCTTTGGGGTCACGGCAGACGTCACTCAGCGTGAGCGCGCCAGGTGTAAACTCCGCTTCCATCTCCACCAAATCCAGCAGAGCGGTTGGGGCGCTGCGCATTCGTGCGCGCAGATTGGGGCGTTTCACTACCTCGTGTAATTCAAGAAACATCACGGGCGAAATCAAGTTTCTTTAGTAAAAACAATAAAAACATATAGAATTGACAAAACTGTGAGGCTATGTTAAAATGGGAGAACCGCAAGGAAATGAGCGGCCCGATCTCTTTTGCGCACCACGAGCGCAGCCTCCCGCAAGGGAAAACAGGAAGATGAATGGTCCACGGCGTTATGCACGATAAAAGCTCGCCAACCTGGCAAATCATCGAATATTTACAACGTCACCATACTGCGACCATCAAAGATTTGGAGCAGTTGTTGGGGGTGACGACGACGGCTGTGCGACAACATCTGCGCACACTTCAGATGGAAGGGTATGTAGATCGCACAACTGTCCACTCAGGGGTGGGGCGTCCTCATCATGCGTATGTAATGACAGAGGCAGCGCGTGGGCTTTTTGATTGCCATTGCGATGACCTGGCACTGACGATGCTCGAAGAGATGTTTGAGATGGTAGGGCCGGATCATGTCTCGGTGTTGCTGGGCAGGGTGAGCAATCGATTGGCAAATCGCTATGCTGGCAGTGTCACGGCGGAGGCGTTGAATCGGCGGGTGGAACAGATGGCCGTGGTGTTGAACCGGCAAGGCGTACTCACCGATGTGCTGGCGCAGGATGACGATACGATCATCCTCAAAACATACAATTGCCCCTATCACGAGCTGGCTCAAGAACATCGGCAGATCTGTGATATGGATCAAGATATGCTGCAAAAGGTACTCGGCAGCGATGTGTCGTTGAGCGCTTGTATTATGGATGGAGACACCGGCTGTTCCTTTATTGTGACGCGAAACAGGACGGTCGATGCAGTGGAAGCGCGAGCGCCATAGTGTAATCTCTTGCACTTGTTTGCCTTTTGGCGCTGCCAGTACTCTATATTTGTTTAATGATAGTTTGTTGTCATGACCATTTATGAAGGAGTTGAAAGAACAATGAGTATACTCGAGATTCGGAATCTTCATGCGAGCGTTGGGGAAGCGGAGATCCTCAAGGGTGTTGATCTGACACTGCGCAGCGGTGAGATCCACGCGTTGATGGGCCCCAATGGCTCCGGCAAGTCCACACTGGCCTATGTAATCGCCGGCCATCCCCACTATGAGATCACCGAAGGCGATATCTTGCTGGACGGCGAAAGCATTTTGGATATGGAAGCCGACGAGCGCGCCCGCGCCGGACTTTTCCTTGCCTTCCAATATCCGGTGTCTGTCCCTGGCGTAAGCGTTGCCAACTTCCTGCGCACGGCGGTTTCCAATGTGCGCGGCTATACTGAACGGCGCGACGACAACCAAAGCGGCGTCATCGGCAGCAATTTAATGCCAATGCGCGAGTTCCGTCGTGAACTCAATCAGAAGATGCAAGAATACAACGTCGATCCCAGCTTTGCCCGTCGCTATCTCAACGAAGGCTTTTCGGGCGGCGAAAAGAAGCGTACCGAGGTCTTGCAGATGGCGATGCTCGAACCCAAGTTTGCCATCCTTGACGAGTCTGATTCTGGTCTCGATATCGACGCGCTCAAGGTCGTGGCCGATGGGATCAACAAACTGGCTACCGAGGACCGCGGCTTCCTGATGATCACGCACTATCAGCGGCTGCTTGATTATGTCAAGCCCACCTATGTCAGCATCTTCCACGGCGGTCGCATTGTGCAGACCGGTGGACCGGAAGTGGCGTTGATGCTAGAAGAGAAGGGCTACAGTTGGGTTGAAGAACATTTCGCCAACGCTGAGCCGGTCTCCGCGTAAGAGAGGATATTGGGTATTAGGTATCGGGTATTGAATGCCTCTATGCGATGGTAACAATATCCAATATCTAATATCCAATACCCACTAGCTTATCAGTTTAGAGATACCCTGAGGAGGGTTAAATGGCTACAGTATCAGATCGAGAACATCTGACAGGGGTTAAGGAAGAATATCAGTACGGCTTTCGCGACGAACATCAGCCTTTCTTCAAAGCGGAAAAAGGGCTACACCACGAGATCGTCGACCAGATCTCGGATATGAAGAACGAACCGGACTGGATGCGCCAGTTCCGCCACGAAGCGCTGGACATTTTCTACGAGAAGGCGCTGCCTACCTGGGGCGCGGATCTGAGCGACATTGACTTTAACGATATCTACTATTACCTGCGCCCGTCCGAAAAGCAGGGGAAGAGCTGGGACGAAGTCCCCGAGGACATCAAGCGCACTTTTGATCGCCTGGGCATCCCCGAGGCGGAGCGTAAGTTCCTGGCCGGTGTGGGCGCGCAGTACGAGTCTGAGGTGGTCTATCACAGCCTGCGCGAGGAATGGGAGAAGATCGGCGTCGTCTTTTTGGACATGGACAGCGGTCTGCGCGAACACGAGGAGATTGTCAAGCAGTATTTCGCCACAATCATCCCCGCCAACGACAACAAGTTCGCGGCCCTCAACAGCGCGGTGTGGAGCGGCGGCAGCTTCGTCTATGTGCCCAAGGGTGTCCATGTAGATGTGCCCCTGCAAGCCTATTTCCGCATTAACGCCGAGAATATGGGCCAGTTCGAGCGAACGCTGATCATCGTCGAAGAGGGCGCCAGCGTCCATTATGTGGAAGGCTGCACAGCGCCGATCTATTCGAGCAACAGCCTGCACAGCGCCGTGGTCGAGATCATCATCAAAAAGGGCGGACGCTGTCGCTACACCACGATCCAGAACTGGAGTACCGATGTCTACAACCTGGTGACCAAGCGCGCCGTGGCCGAGGAGGGTGCGACCATGGAGTGGATCGACGGCAACCTGGGCAGCAAGGTGACGATGAAGTACCCGGCGGTCTACATGATGGGGCCGAAGGCGCACGGCGAGATCCTCTCCATCGCCTTTGCCGGGCATGGGCAGCACCAGGACGCTGGCGGCAAGGTCGTCCACGCCGCGCCCTACACCAGCTCCAAGATCGTCTCCAAGTCCATCAGCAAGGATGGCGGACGCGCCAGCTACCGCGGTCTGCTCAAGGTGGCCAAGGGCGCGCATCACAGCCGCAGCAACGTGGTCTGCGATGCCCTGCTCCTCGACCCGCAGAGCCGCTCCGACACCTATCCATACATTGAGATCGAAGAGGACAACGTGAGCATCGGCCACGAAGCCTCGGTGAGCAAGATCGGTGAGGAGCAGCTCTTCTACCTGATGAGCCGCGGTATCGGCGAGGACGAAGCCGCCGCCATGATCGTCGGTGGCTTCATCGAGCCGCTGGTGAAGGAGCTGCCTATGGAGTACGCCGTCGAGATGAACCGGCTGATCCAATTGCAGATGGAAGGCAGCATCGGCTAAGAAACATAATGAGTAATGAGCAATGAGTAAGGCATCGTGTCTTCACTCATTACTCATTACTCGTTACTCATTATCGTGGAGGACGAAACGTGACTGTAATGATCAACGAGCAAGAAGAAGTAAAGGCCGCGGCTGCCGCATTTAGCGAAGAGAGTGTGCGCAACTTGTCGGCGGCGCACAATGAGCCTGAGTGGATGCTCAACTTCCGGCTGGAGGCGTGGCGTACATTTGAGTCGCTGCCCTGGCCCAAGTCCACAGACGAAGCGTGGCGGCGTACACGGTTGACCGGTTTTGATTTGAAAAATTTCGTTCCTTTTGCGAGCGCTGGCGAAGTGATGGCTCACAGCGAGCTTTCACCGATGCTCCAAAACGAGCTTTCGGAAATGGACAGCGCCGCCAGCCTCATCTTTCAGGATGGGGGCCTGCTCTACGCCATTGACCATGAAGGGTTGGCGGAGAAAGGTGTGATCTTTACGGATCTACACGCCGCCGTGCGCGATCACGCTGATCTCGTGCAGCGTCACTTTATGACCGAAGCCATTGAGGTGGATCGCAACAAGTTTTCGGCGCTTCATGCAGCCCTTTGGGACACGGGCGCGTTCATCTATGTACCCAAGAACACCAAAGTGGATCTGCCCTTGCAGATCATCCTCAACCAGGCCAGCGACGGCGTCGGCGGCTACCATCATACCTTGCTGATCGCCGAAGAGGGCGCTGAAGTGACGGTGGTGGACGATCTCGTAGGCGGCGTCAAGGGGATGCAGAGCAGCGCGGTCGAACTGCTGATCCGCGACAATGCCGTGGTCCGCTATATGAACTTGCAGGACTTCGACCACAGCCTGTGGAACTTCCTCAACGGGCGCGCCGTCATGGGCCGCCACACCGACCTGCGTTGGATCCAGGTGAGTTGGGGAAGCCGGTTGACCAAAGCCTTCCTCGATCTGGATATGCGGGGCGAGGGTGGACATGGTGAGTTGCTGGGGCTTTACTTCCCCACCGGCCGCCAGCACATCGATCACCAGACCTTACAGCTTCATCGCGTGCCCCAATGTTTCAGCGATCTACTCTTCAACGGCGCGCTCAAGGATCGGGCGCACAACGTTTACATGGGGATCATCAAAGTTTTTCCCAATGCACAAAAGACAGACGCCTTCCAGCGCAACGGTAACCTGATCCTCGACAGCACGGCGCGTGCGGATAGCATCCCTGGGCTAGAAATCGAGGCGGACGACGTGCGTTGCACCCATGCCGCCACCGCCGCCCAGGTTGAGGATGAATACGTCTTCTATCTGATGGCGCGCGGTCTGACCCGTCCTCAGGCAGAGCGCATGATTGTACAGGGCTTTTTCCAGGCTGTCCTCGATCGCGTGCCGGTGGAGAGCGTGCAGGAGAAGCTGGCGCGGGTGATCGAACGTAAGATCGGCGGATAAGTAGTGCGTAGTGCGTGAACAAGCGTAGGTTGTCACCTGCCACTTGCAAACCTTCAAACTTGCAATTCTGCACGTTAACCGCGATTGATCTTTCCCCTATCCAGAAGAAGGGTCTGCGTGAGACATTTGTAGTAGGTTCGCATGGATGTTTGGGTGTACAATACACAAAGTTTGCACCGACCTGCCAGGTTTTCTGAAACCTGGCAGGTCTCCGAAATACGGTACATAGAATACGGAACTCGGCTGGAGATAATGACCCTAAATCTGGCAGCAACCTACGACGAGACAAAAGTAGACGAACTGCGCAACGATTTCCCTGTGCTATCGCGGCTGGTCCACGGGGTGCCGCTGGTCTATTTGGACAACGCGGCAACAACGCAGAAACCGCTGGCAGTGATCGAGGCGATGGATCAATACTATCGCTCTTATAATTCGAACATCCATCGCGGCGTCCATACCTTGAGCGAGGAAGCCACCGCCGCCTATGAAGATGCGCGGCGACGGATCGCTCAATTTATCAACGCGCCCAGCGAAAAGCAGATCGTCTTCACCCGCAACGCCACCGAAGCCATTAATCTCGTCGCCTACACCTGGGGACGCGCCAATTTAGGCCCAGGCGACGAGGTGCTGATCACCGAGATGGAGCATCACGGCAACATTGTGCCCTGGCAGATACTGCGCGATCAGATCGGCTTTACCCTGCGCTATATCCCCATCACCGAGGAGGGCAGACTCGATCTGAGCCAATTAGATGATCTCCTCACCGAGCGCACCAAGATCCTCAGCTTCGTCCACGTTAGCAACGTGCTGGGGACGATCAACCCAGTGGCCCAATTGACGGCGGCGGCGCGGGCCGTGGGCGCGCTGGTAATGCTTGATGCGTCGCAGAGCGTCCCCCACATGCCGGTGGATGTGCAGGCGCTCGATGTGGATTTTCTCGTCTTCAGTGGGCACAAGATGTGCGGCCCAACCGGGATCGGCGTCCTCTACGGCAAGCGCGAAATTTTGGAAGCCATGCCCCCCTTCATGGGCGGCGGGGACATGATCCGCGAGGTGAAGATGAGCGGCAGCCGTTGGAACACACTGCCCTACAAATTTGAGGCCGGTACGCCCGCCATCGCCGAGGGGATCGGCCTGGGCGCGGCAGTGGACTATCTCAACGCCGTGGGTATGGATTGGATCTGGCAGCACGAGCACGCGCTGGCCGCTTATGCCCATGAGCAGATCGCCCAGATCGAAGGTATACGCATCCTCGGCCCTGGGCCGGAGGAGCGGGCCGGGCTGGTCTCCTTCACGCTTGATGGCATCCATCCCCACGACATCTCGGCCATCCTCGATCAGAGTGGGATCGCCATCCGCGCCGGCCATCACTGCGCCCAGCCGATCCACACCCATTACGACATCGCCGCCAGCGCCCGCGCCAGCTTCTACCTCTACAACACCAAAGAAGAGGTGGACAAGTTGACGGCAGCATTGGAAAAGGCAGTCGAGATTTTCTTGATTTAGCAACTGCCTGAAAAGAACAGGTTTTAACATGGATCAACTTTATCGCGAGGCGATTCTCGATCATTATAAACACCCTCGCCGCAAGGGACATCTGCACGAGCCGCACATCCACTACCATGACACCAATCCCTTTTGCGGGGATGAAGTGACCATCGAGTTGAAGGTGGAAAACGGCGTCGTCATTGATGCTGCCTTTGATGGCCGCGGCTGTGCCATCAGCCAGGCCAGTGCCTCAATGATGATGGAAGAGATCATCGGTATGCCTGTGGAAGAACTCAAGCAGTGGGGCAAAGAAGATGTGCTGGATCTGCTCGGCATCGAGATCGGGCCTGTGCGGCTCAAGTGTGCCCTCTTGCCGCTCAAAGCGCTCAAGGCAGGTCTTTGGGGGCTGGACGAATGGCCGGAGTAAAGAAGGCAAAAGGCAGTCCGACCGCAGCGGTCGGCAACCAAAAGGCAAAAGTGGTCGAGGCAGTGTAGGTTTGCAGGTTGCAGGTTTGCAAGTGGCAAACTATGTTGGTTCGCGCAACACGCAATATCCAATACCTGATACCCAATACATAGGGGAAATTTATGGAAGATTTTGTAAAAGTTGGCTCGACGGCGGATGTACCGCCGGGTGCTGCCAAACTCGTTGAAGTGGATGGCGTGCGCATTGCCATCTTCAATTTGGAGGGTGAATTTTACGCGATTGAGGATGTCTGCACCCATGACGGCGGCCCATTGGTCGAAGGCGATATTTTGCCGGGTGGGCAGGTCCGTTGTCCGCGACATGGCGCCCGCTTTGATATCTGCACAGGGCAGGCGCTGAGTATGCCAGCCTTTACGCCGACCACATCCTATCAAGTACGTGTCGAAGGCGACGACCTCTGGGTCGAAGCGCCTTTCTAGCTTTAATAGAACGCAGAGCGAGCAGATTGGGCGGATGGAATGGATTGGACAATCCGCCCAATCAATTCCATGCGCGTTCCATCGGAGACGAATCAGGAGGAGTATTGATGACTGACCAAGTAATGCCAACCCCCGAACAAGTACGAGCCGAGATCCAGGCTCAAGTGCGCGATCCTGAGTTGATGATGAACATCGTCGATCTGGGATTGGTCTACAATGTGGAAGTGACGCCGGCCAAAAGCGCCGAAGTCACCATGACCCTGACCAGCCCCGGCTGCCCTGCGGGTCCACAGATCATCAGCGACGTGCAGCGCACCGTCCACAACGCCTTCCCGGATCTGGAAGAAGTCAACATCCACCTGGTGTGGACGCCCTTTTGGAACCCCGACATGATGTCCGACGAAGCCAAGGACGAGTTGGGGATCTTCTGAGCGAACGACAGACGAAGATCAAACAGATTGCTATCGCGGCCAGACGGCATCCAATCTATGTGGGCCAAATAACAAAAACGGGGACCGATACCGGTCCCCGTTTTTTGAATCGCTTGATCGCTAATCTCTTCAATGGATCGTCCGCCGGTTGAGCGTGAGCATCAGCCCAATTTCCACCATCAACGCGGTGAGGGGATGCTGGTGGAGCGGGACATGCTCAAAACTCTCGGCCAGGAGCATGGCGTATTGGGCGTTGCGCTCATGGCCGGCAATCAAGAGCCAGCCTGCCTGTGCGCGCAATGCGGTTTGGAGTCGCCTCATCATAGGCTCGGCTGCGTCATCTTCGAACATCTTTGTCATCAATGTTGTCAACAGCGAGACCAAATTCACCGGCTCCTGTTGATGGGATGTGCGCAACAGCGCCTCTTTCATCGACTGTTCTTGAAAGAACCACCCACTCATTGCGGGATGGCGCAAGAACTCCGCTGCAATTTGCTCAAGTTGAGTGCCTTCTGCCGCCCACAACGTCGGACCCGACGCCAGTAGATCCGCCAGGGCTGGATCGAGCTGGGGTTTGGCATGGCGAAAGAGATCAAAATTGTGCAGGGTATATTCGTCGGGCAGCGGCTGGCGCGGTTGTTGCTGCCAGTGCCTGTCAAGGATCTGGCTCAGATGCCAGCGCGCATAGGCGACCGGCGCTTCCAAAAAAACATAGGGGGTATTGCCAGCCACGGCAATCGAGATCATCTCGCCGATCTGACGTTTGGGCGGCATGTAGAGCGTTTCCACATCCTCGCTGCCAAATGTCTCTTTCACGCCCCCATGATTGTCAAGGTGGATGCCAATGATCGTGCCGCTCTTTCGATTTGAGCGCAGAAACCAGAGATCCTGTTCTCCGTTGAGTGTACAAGGTGTGAGCAGGGCGCGCCATTCGCTGATCGGCGGCGGATCATAGACGACGCCGCTGAAGCGGAGCTTGCGCAGATTGCGTTCGGCCAGATCGGCTAGATCTGGCGAAAGATTGAGGCTCAGGGTAAAGAGGATCTCGGCTGCCCGTGGCGCAATTGTGGGCTGCCGTAAAGCGGACAGCCGCTCCAGGGCGGATTTCGCCACGCGCACACGCATGTCATAGGTGATCAGCCGCAGCAGTTCGGGGCGATCCTCAGGTGGCAATTTCTCGATCAAGTTGATCACCATCAGGGCGACATCTTCGCTCTCTTGTCGCATCTGGCGCACATAGTCAAGCAAGACATAGCGATTCTGCTTGCCTTCGGCGATGGCTTCTTGCAAACTTTGCATCACCACCACCTCGGGATCTTTGAGATCGCTCATCAACGCCGGCGGGATCTCCGCATGTAAAAACCGTTCCAAAATCAATGCCGCTGTCAGCCGCGCTTGGGTAGGATTGTTGCGATTGGCGGCGTCATGGCGCAACGCCGTCACTACTTCCTCGTAGGGGAGCAACGTTGCCAGACGTCCTAACCCACCGCGCAACTGGCTGCTTGAATTATCCAAAAATTTGCGCAACACGGTTAGGATCAACTCCGGATCGTAGGTCCGAATAATGGCGCGCACTTGCTCAAGCAGTTCAGTTTCAGAGGAGGTTTCGCCCAGCGCTTCAATAGCAGCGTTGAGTTTGCGACGAAAGTGGAAGGTGTTGATCAGCTTGTCACTCATGGGCTGCATTATAGCATAGGCCCCTGGAAATTTTGATTTCTTTTTGCCTCACATCGGTCTCGGTGGTACACTACGGGTGGATGGTTAGAACGTTTGAACGCTATGGCTGAAGCGTGAAAAGTGAATACGTGAATTTTGATCGAGCTGTTCACGTTTCCACGGATTACGCCTTCAGCGCAACAGGTAACCTCTGGCAAGAGACAGAAATCATGGCCCAGGCCCTCTACCGCAAGTGGCGCAGTCGCACATTCACCGAAGTGATCGGTCAAGAGCACGTCACGCAGACGTTGCGCAACGCGCTGCGCGATGGACGGGTGGCTCACGCCTATCTCTTTTCGGGTCCGCGCGGAACAGGGAAGACGAGTACGGCGCGCATCCTGGCTAAGGCGCTCAACTGTTTGGCCCCCGAAGAGGATCGTCCTTGTGACGAATGCGCCAACTGCCGCGCCATCAGCGAAGGGCGTATGCTCGATCTGATCGAAATCGACGCCGCCAGCAACAATAGCGTGGATGACATCCGCGAGTTGCGCGACAAGGTGAGCTTCCAACCCAGCGAGGGACGCTACAAAGTCTATATCATCGACGAAGTTCATATGCTCAGCACCAGCGCTTTCAACGCCTTGCTTAAGACGCTGGAAGAACCGCCGCCCCACACCCGCTTTGTGCTGGCGACGACCGAGCCACACAAGATCCCGGCGACGGTA
The DNA here is from genome assembly GCA_019637695.1 of Caldilineaceae bacterium. Lineage (GTDB taxonomy): Bacteria > Chloroflexota > Anaerolineae > Caldilineales > Caldilineaceae > RI-153. The sequence continues at coordinate 122,084 of JAHBVG010000002.1, forward strand.
CACAGCCGTTGTCAGCGCTTCGATTTTCGCCGCATCCCTGTGCCAGAGATCGCCGCTCATCTGCGTCACATTGCCGAGGAAGAAGGGTTCGGCGCCGACGATGCCGCGCTGATCGCCATCGCCCGCAGCGCGCAGGGCTGTATGCGCGACGCCGTCAGCCTGCTCGATCAGATGACGAGCTATGGATCCGATCACATTGCGCTGGCGCAGGTGCAGCAGGTTTTGGGCAGTGTGGGCAGTGAGACGGTGGCGGCGTTTGTGGATGCGGTGGCCGAGAAAAATATTGTCGCCGGTCTGATTACGATCCATACGCTGCTGTTGGATGGCATCAGCTTACAGGAATTTTCGACCCAAGTTGTGGAACACCTGCGCGGCGTCATGCTGTTGGAGATGACGGGCGATAAGTCGCTGCTTACGGATCAGCCAACCGACGTTGTGGAACAGATGGCGCAGCAGGCTAAAAAGCTCAGTCGAGGACAGATCCTCTATGCCATTAAACGGTTCAGCGAGGCGATTGGCGAGTTGAAAGGGGGGCTACAACCCCAACTGCCGCTGGAACTGGCGCTGATCGAAGCTGTGCAAGGCGCGGTGACGCCAGCGCAAACCGTTGTCCCGGCGGCTGTGGTCGAGGCGTCCCCTCCGCAGATTGCGGTTGCGCCAGTGCAGGCTGGGGCTTCGCCCGCATCTGTCGAAAAGAAAGGCAAGCCAGCGCCCGCCAAGACACCGTCCACTGGAAGCACAGATAACGCCGAGCTGCCCCCGTTGGACGAGGCCGCGGTGCAACGGCTACGCAGCCGCTGGAACGAGTTCCTTGTGCTGGTGAAGCAGCGGTGCGGCTTTAAGCAGGAAGCGGCGTTGAAGTCGGTGCGCGATATTGCCATCGGTGAACATGCAGTGGCGTTTGCTTTTGGCAAGAATCAGTTCACCCGCGAAATGATCAGCGCGCCGGAAACCATGACCCAGGTGGCCGAGATCCTTTCGCAGATCTTGGGGCGTACAGTAAGCCTTACCTGCCAGACCGGCGAGATCGCTACCCTTTCCGCTGCGGCTGGGCGCGTCGTGCGCGAGACCGTGGATAACGACGGTCCTGACCCCTTGGTGGAGTATGCCGTCAACGAACTCGGCGCGCAGGTAGAGAGTAGCAGTTAGCAGGTAGCGGCTAACAGTTAGTACAGAAAAGGGCAAAAGGCAAAAGTGGTTGAGACGATATGTCGTCGCAAGTAGCATGTGAAACCCTTCACGCACTACGCAATTCTGATAGAGAAACCACTTGAATAGCATACAATTTGGTAAGGGTGCTGCTTGCCGCACCCAACAGGCGCAGCAAGCGGACGCTGCGTCCGCCAGCGCCCCTACGATTGTACGAACTCTATCTGTTTTCTCTATGAGTACGCAATACGCAACACGTAAATATACGATTCAAAGGAGTGATACTCATGGCAAAGAAACCTCAAAAACCACAACGCGGTGGAATGCCGGGCCGGATGCCGGGCGGCATGGGCGGCGGCATCCCCGGCGGCATGGGCGGTAACCTCATGGCGCAAGTCCGCAAGATGCAAGAAGATATGGAAAAGGCCCAGGCTGCGCTGGCCGAAGAAGAAGTCATCGGTACGGCTGGCGGCGGCATGGTAGAAGTCGTCATGGACGGCCATCAGGGTGTGCGCGCAGTGCGCCTCAAACCCGAGGTGGTTGATCCTGAGGATGTAGAAATGTTGCAAGATCTGCTGCTGGCCGCCATCAACGACGCCTCGGAAAAGGCTAAAGCCCTGGCCGAGGAACGCATGGGCGGCGTCACCGGTGGGCTGGATCTGCCACCGGGATTGTTTTAGAGAGAAGGTATGGGATATTAGATATTGGGTATTGAGCGCCATCTCCGAAATACCCAATATCTAATATCCCATACCCCAAATTCCTTCAATCTGCCAAAGGGTATACTCACGGTGAAACCCCTTGCCCAACCAGTCAGCAATTTGATCGAAGCGTTCAGCCGCCTGCCCGGCATCGGACCGAAGACGGCGAGTCGGCTCGCCTATTTCCTCTTGCGCAGCGATGAGCGCATTGCGCTCGATCTCGCCACCGCGCTAGAGGAGCTAAAGGCGAAGACCCTTTTCTGTCGCATCTGCCACAACATCGCAGACCAGGATCCCTGCTCGGTCTGCGCCGATCCGGAGCGCAACGCCGCTTTGATCTGTGTCGTCGAGGAACCGCTCGACGTGCAGGCTGTGGAGCGCACCGGCGAGTACAAAGGGCTATACCATGTCCTCCACGGCGCCATTTCCCCAGTAGAGGGCATTGGCCCGGAGGATCTCAAGATCCGCGAGTTGCTCACGCGTGTGCAGAAGAGCGAGGACACAGACGAGGCGGTGTCGGTGAAAGAGCTGATTATCGCCACCAATCCTAATTTGGAGGGTGAAGCTACGGCCATGTACATTGCCCGCCTTTTCAAACCGCTGGGCGTGCGCGTCACCCGGCTGGCGCGTGGATTGCCCACTGGCGGCGATCTCGAATACGCGGACGAAACGACGCTGAGCAACGCGCTCTCTGGGCGCAGTGAAATGTAAAGATGGTGATTGGTGATTGGGGACTGGGGCAGAGATGATTCGTAATTCGTGAACGATTGTCACCTGCCACCTGCAAACTTGCAACCAACTTGAACCTATAATGACAACCAAAACATCTAGCAAATTGGTCAGCCTTCAGCGCGCCTGGCAGGATGAATCGTTGACGCCGCTGCTGCGCCGCTTCCCGGAGCGAAAGGCGAGCTTTACCACCAGCAGCGAAGAGATCAAGATCGCGCCGATCTACACACCTGACGACTGGCCCGGCGATCCTTCGCCAGAGGTAGAAGAAGCATACCTGTCACGTTTGGGCTTCCCGGGCGACTATCCATTTACGCGCGGGGTGCAGCCCAATATGTACCGCGGCCGCTTTTGGACAATGCGCCAATATGCCGGCTTTGGATCGGCGCAGGAGAGCAACGCCCGCTATCATTATCTCATTCAGCGCGGACAGACTGGCCTCTCGGTTGCCTTCGATCTGCCCACCCAGATCGGCTACGACGCCGACCATCCGTTGGCATTGGGCGAAGTGGGCAAGGTTGGCGTCTCGATCAGTAGCCTTCAGGATATGCGCACCCTGCTGCGCGGCCTGCCGCTGGACAAGGTCAGCATCAGCATGACGATCAACGCGCCGGCGGCGATCCTCCTGGCAATGGTGATCGCCGTGGCTAAGGAAGAAGGCATGCCAGTCGCCAATCTGCGCGGCACTGTGCAAAACGACATCCTCAAAGAATACATCGCCCGCGGCACTTACATCTTCCCACCCAAGGCGTCCATGCGGCTGATCACCGACATCTTCCGCTATTGCGCCGTGGAGTTGCCCAAGTGGAACACGATCTCGATCAGCGGGTATCACATCCGCGAGGCGGGCAGCACCGCTGTCCAAGAGGTAGCCTTTACCCTGACTAACGCCATCGAATATGTGCAGCAGGCAGTCAACATTGGTCTGGATGTGGACGGATTCGCCGATCAGCTTAGTTTCTTCTTCAACGCACACAACAACTTTTTAGAGGAAGTCGCCAAGTTCCGCGCTGCGCGGCGACTGTGGGCGCGGATCATGCGCGAGCGCTTTGGCGCTCGGAACCTCGATAGTTGGCGGCTGCGCTTCCACACGCAGACGGGCGGCAGCACGTTGACGGCGCAACAGCCCGACAACAACATCGTGCGCGTCACCGTACAGGCGTTGGCTGCTATTTTGGGGGGGACGCAGAGCCTGCACACCAATTCTAAGGACGAAGCGCTGGCGCTGCCCACCGAAAAGGCTGTGGAGATCGCCCTACGCACCCAACAGATCCTCGCCCACGAGAGCGGCGTGGCCGATGTGGTGGATCCCCTGGGGGGCAGCTACTACGTTGAGTGGCTCACCGATGAGATCGAGCGGGGCGCGCTGGCCTATATCGAGCGCATTGACAAATTGGGCGGCGCACAGCGCGCCGTTGAGGAAGGCTTCATCCAGCGCGAGATTCAAGATGCAGCCTATCGAGCGCAGCGGGCCGTGGAAACGGAGGAGCAGATCGTCGTCGGCGTCAACGCCTTTCAGACAGGGGAGGCGCGCATCGAGGAGATCCTGCGCGTGGATGAGCAGGTGCAGACGGCGCAGATCGAGGCGCTGGTCCAATTGCGATCCGCGCGGGATCATGCACGGGTGGATGCCATCCGCCAGCAGATCGCCGACGCCGCCCGCACCCCGGACGCACCGCTCATGCCCCTCTTTGTGGCCGCCGTCGAGGCCGATGTGACTCTAGGCGAGATCTGTGATACGCTGCGCGATGTCTTTGGCGAGTATCTGCCGGGGAATTGGGGATAGCCAAACCCTGCCCAGAGGAGGATACATGACGGTTCAAGATGAAATTGCAAATCAACTCTTCTATGTCTGAATATCCATCCATTTTCCGCCACATTGATCATGTCGGGCTGGTCGTCAACACCATTGATGAGGGTTTGGCAACCTACTGCAATCTGCTCGGCTTCACCCTATTGGAACGCCGCGCCGTCCCGGAACATGGCGTCGAGGTCGCCTTTTTGGATGCGGGCAACATCACATTGGAACTACTTGCTCCCACCGACCCAGCCAGCGGCACCGCTCGTTTTTTGCAAAACCGTGGGGAAGGCGTCCACCATATCTGCTTTGTGGTGGACGATATCTACGCTGCATTGGATCAATTGCGCGCCCAGGGTCTGCGTCTGATCGACGAAAGCCCACGTCAGGGGATCCACGGCCTTGTGGCCTTTGTCCACCCCAAGGCGACCCACGGCGCGATGCTCGAATTGTTGCAACTCACGGAGCATTGATCCCTCATATGCATACAGCGGAATCATCCACCGGGCTGGCGACCAATTTGAGCCATTGGCGAGCCACGATTGATCGGCTGCTGGTCTCAAACCGCCCGAATGAAGCGCTACGGCTGCTCCCCGTTCTGTCACATCATCTGCCGCGTTACCTGCCTGCCTATGTTCAGATCCTACATGCCTTATGGATGTTGCGCCGCTGGCGTGAAGGACGGATCTGGGCGCTCCACCTTTTGCACGCCGACCCCTCCCAAGAACTGGCCTGGGCGCTCCTGGCCTACGCCGCCGAGGAAGATGGGAACCCCTCGTTGGCCCAGCGCTACTGGCTGCTCGCCTTTGAACAGGCGCCGTACAGCCCGGCCATCCGTGCGGGTGTTGTGCGCACCTCTCTCGGCCACGGAGCGCCGCTAACGCTCAATCGCCCGGCGCTGGCTACACTCTACCGGCAAGGAAGGCGCTGGCAGAAGGCAGCGCGACTCTACGCAGATCTCGTAGCGGAGCATCCTACGCGGCCAGATTTTCAGCAAGGCTGGCTGGAGTCGCTCTGGCAGACAGGGCAGGGAGGACGCGCGCTGCCGTTGGCGCGGTCTCTTGTCCAACAGGAGCCGAACTTCATCTTAGGGTGGCTGGTCTCTGCCGAGGTCGGGGACGATGACGACCGTGCGTTGGCGCAATCGCCTCTGGCTGCGCTCGACGCCGATGGCGCTTATGCGATGGCGCGCTTTGGCATCCACAGTATCCACATTACACCCTCTCCGCTTTCTATCAGCCTTGCAGAGGCCGCGCTGCTGCAAGAAGTGTCCGCTGTAAATGCGGGCGCAACTGCGACCAATTAGACGAATCTGCCTAGATACGATAAGGTATGCAGTGGCGCGGCGTTCATCGCTGGCGCCGCAATTTTGATCTTAATTCGCATTTCAGGAGATAAAGACGCGATGGAACGCACATTTGTCATCATCAAGCCCGATGCCGTGCAACGCGGGTTGATCGGCGAGATCGTGGCCCGCTTCGAGCGACGTGGGCTGAAGATTGTGGGGATGAAGTTTATGCAGGTGAGCGAGGAACTGGCCCGCCAACACTACGCCGTCCACGAGGGCAGGCCCTTTTTCAACGGGTTGATCCAATACATCATCAGCGCGCCGGTAGTGGCGATGGTTTTGGAAGGTACAAACGCAATTGCGGCTGTGCGCAAGACATTGGGCGCTACCAAACCCGCCGAAGCGGAACTGGGCACGATCCGCGCCGACTTCGGGTTGGAGATTGGCCGCAACCTTGTCCACGGCAGCGACGGTCCTGACACTGCCGCCAGCGAGATCGCCCTTTGGTTCGGCGAGGATCTTGTCAGTTGGGGCCGCGCCAGCGATCCGTGGATCTTTGAGTAATTGGGGAGTGGTGATAAGTGATTAGGGATAGGTGACTGGGATCTAGCAAAGCCCAGTCACCTATCCCTAATCACCCATTATCTTGTGCTAGAACATTCTCACGATGACGCTGGCTTCTTGCCAGAGTTCTTCCAGATTGTAGTAGCTGCGGGCTTCTTCGGTGAAGAGGTGAAGGATGACATCGCCATAGTCCAATAGGATCCATCCACCCGTGCGCTCGGTCGATTGCCCACTGTTGAGCGGACGAATCTTCTCCTGCACCCGAAGCTGTTCCCACAGATCCTCACGGATGGCGTTGGCCTGTCGTTCGTTGTCCACCGTTGCAATTACAAAATAGGTGGCAATCGTTGTCTGCTCACTAACGTTGAGCATCAAAATATCCGTCCCCTGTTTGCCCTCGACAATTTCCACAATACGTCGAGCTAATTGATTACTATCCAGACAGACCTCCTTGTTGATGACATTTTGTCAGGTAAAAAGGAATCAACGTGATACAATGCAATAGATTTTTATTCTAGCACAGATATGAGCGCTGCTCAATGCACCGCGCAAAGATCTCAAGATATATGTGCGGATATAAAGGTATTTTGTAGGATGAATTAGCTACGTCAGCAGGTGCAGTTCAATTTAGACCAAGCGCCAGGGAGTTATCGCTGCGTTGTCGTCACGTCCTTTGTGAAATCCCCGGCACTTTTGCCTCCAACATAAATGCATCCCACATCAACAGGTGGATTGAAGGTCAGGAAAATTGTTGATAGAATGTCAGACATGGATTGGATTCGTCATTCATAATGGGGCTGCTCTGTCTGCGTGTTGAGCTTTCTTTGCGTCGGAGGTTGACGAAACCAGTTAAATTTTGTACGTTGGAGAGGATCGAGTTCTATGAAGTTCCCTACACGCCATTCTACCCCCTGGTTGATCACACTGCTCTGTGTGATCCTGACCCTGTTCCCCGTTAGGCTTCAGGCTCAGGAGAAGTCGCTGGTCTGGGAGCGTTACGACGTTGAGATCGTCGTCAATAACGATGGCACTTTCAACGTAGCCGAGGAGCAGCGTATCCGCTTTACAAATGGGGAATTCACCTTTGGCTATGCCGAAATTCCCGTTCGTTTCTTCAATTACCTGGATAACTGGGCCATCACCGATTCCAGCGGCAATCGTTATACACAGGTGACAGGCGGCGACGCCCCCTATACCTTCACCATCGAGGATCTCGGCTACCGCTACGGCATCCGCTGGTACTTCCCGCCCATCGCCAATCGCACCGAAACCTATACCTTAAGCTATCGGGTCAATGGCGGTCTTCGCTACTATGAAGGCGGGGACCAGGTTTGGTGGCGCGCCATCCCCAATGAACGAACCTTCCCCGTGCTGCAAGGACGGGTCACGGTGACGGTGCCAGCGGCGATTCAAGAGTGGTCCGCCTATATTGATGAGCAAGATGCGCGCAATTCTGCCACGGCGACGGTGTTGGATGGTCGGCGCACGATTGGTTTTGATTTGGATCGCCGCTTACAGGCTGGTGAAGAATTCGAGGTGCGCGTCCAATTTGAGCCGAATGTAGTGGCTGGCGCGCCGCAACCCTGGCAGGTCCAGGCGGATCAGGTTGTGGTGGAACGCGAAGCTGAGATGGCATACCGACAAACCTGGGGACCTATCGCCACCGTGGCGTTAGGCGCGTTGGGCGCGCTCTTCCTATTGGGTGGGCCGGCCCTGCTCTATCTGCTCTGGTACAAACTGGGTCGCGACAAGCCCGTTGAGGTGGTGGCCGATTATCTGCCTGAACCGCCCGACGATCTGCCGCCGGGTCTCGTCGGCACCCTATTGGATGAACAGGTCGATATGCAAGACATTGTCGCCACGCTGGTCGATCTGGCTCGGCGCAAGGCGATCAGCATCACCGAGGTGAAGAAGAGCGGCTTCCTCATCTCGTCCACCGATTTTACCTATCGGCGCGAGCGGGATGATGTGCCGCTACTGGCCTATGAGCAACTGCTATTGGATAGCATGTTTGGTCGCAAGGATGAAGTGGATCTATCCGATCTGAAGGATAAGTTCTACAACAAGGTCCCCAAGATCAAGAGCTCTCTCTATGAAGAGGTGACGAAGCAGAATTTCTTCACGCGCAACCCAGAAAGTGTGCGCAACCAGTATGGCTGTTTGGGCGTCGTCCTCTTGATCCTGGCGGGGGTGATTGGGTTTATCCTGCTGGGCGCGTTTGGGGATCTGACGGCGGCGGCCTTCCTGCCTGGGTTTGGCATGGGCGTAACCGCTTTGGGCTTCCTCTTGCTCTCGCGCTACATGCCGCGCAAGACGGATTACGGCGCGGAGATGGCGGCGCGCTGGGAGGCGTTCAAACGCTACCTCAAGGACATTGACCGCTACAGCGATCTCGATCAGCAAAAGGAGATCTGGGATCGCTGGCTGCCCTACGCCATTGCCTTTGGCGTCGAAAGGGAGTACATGCGCAAGTTCGAGCGGATCGACGCGCCGGCGCCCGGCTGGTACATCCCTGATCCTACGCTCTATGGACCATACCGACGGCGCTATTATGGCACCGGCACTGGGCCCGTCATCGTAGCCGGTGGCGGCGGTGGCGGCGGGATGGGCAATATTGGCGGCGGCGAAGGCGGCGGACTGGGCGGTGGTCTCAGCAGCGCCAGCCGCGGTATGGGCGCCAGCCTCTCTGGCATGAGCGCTGGTTTAGGATCAATGCTCAGCAGCGCCAGTTCTACCATGACCAGCCGGCCAGCCAGCACATCCTCAAGCGGCGGCGGCTGGAGCGGCGGCGGGGGCGGCTTCTCCGGCGGAGGCAGTTTCGGCGGCGGCGGGGGCGGCGGCGGATCACGCGGCTTTGGTTGATGCCGCAACGCGAGGATGCGTCGATCAGAATATCCAATACCCAATATCCAAATTCTGACTTTGATGACTTTTAGGAGAATCCTATGCGCGGAGGTGGTCGAATAATCGGCATTGCCATGATGATCATTGCCGTCGTCCTGTTGACTGGCTGGTCTTTGACTGTAATCACAGCGGAGGGGAATAGTCCCGGCGGCATGATATTGGGCGTCTTTCTGGCGCTGGTGGTCTGTGCGCCGCTGGCGGGGATCGGTTTCTATCTCTTCCGCAAGGGCAAACAGGAAGAAGGCGAGTTCGCCCAGGTCGCCAAAGAGAAGAAGATCCTCAACATGGTGCTGACCCAGGGCCAGGTCACCATCCACGAGATCGTGGTGGAACTGGAGACACCGCGCGAGCAGGTCGAAGATATGATCCGCAACGTGGTGGGGAAACAACTCTTCAGCGGCGCCATCAACTGGGAGCGTGGCGTCCTCTACAGTGTGGAAAGCCAGCAATTGACCGATGGACGCAAATGCCCCAACTGTGCTGGTGAGTTACAATTCGCAGGCAAAGGGGTAATCGTCTGCCCCTGGTGCGGGAGCGAAGTCTTCCTTACAAAGCGCGCTGCGGCTTCGACAGTGGCTTAGATATTGGATATTGGGTATTGGTGAATCCCCGCCCCAGTCCAATATTTAAGATTCCAATATCCCGAATTAGTGCAACCATTATCTTGTTTTGAGAGAGGGGAATCTATGACAAATCCATTTGTGGACAAAGCTAAAGAGGAGATGGGCACGATTGAGCGCTTGCTCAAAGGGTTGCCCATTATCCGCGGGTATGTGAACAAGGAACTGCGCCGCGACGCCGATTTCCGTCTGCGCCAGATCCTCACCGACGAACTCAACGCCGAGAAAGGGAGGCTCTACGCCATCCAGCAGAAGTTGTTGAGCGGCGGCGGCTTGCGCTATCTCGAAGACGTGGACAAAGTGATTCAAAAACTCCAAACCCTGGCGGATCGGGTGCGGACAGCCAGTTACGGCTATGCGGGCCTCTTCAACGCCGTCCGCATCCGCGAGGAGCAATTGGACGCGCTCCACCGCTTTGATGTGGCCCTGGCTAATCGCACCTATGAGATCCGCGAGGGCATCGACGCGCTGGGCAAGGCCATTGAGAGCAAAGAGGGCATTTCGGCTGCCATCGACGCATTGGATACCAAATTGACCGAGTTTGGCCGCCTCTTCGACCAGCGCCATCGGGCTGTAGAAGATCCCGATTTCTTGACAAAAGAGAGCGCCCCCGCCGTGAGCGAGGAATGGATGCAGGCCGCTGATCAATACGGGACGAAAGAAAAATGAGTAATGAGTAGGTTGGAGCTAAACGAACGATGAGTCGCCTGTCAGCGTTGAGGCTATACCTACTCATTATTCATTACTCATTACTTACAGCCGTCTGCGGGCGGCCTGTCTATACCCAATCTGCCGCGTTTTTTAGAGACAAAAGGAGTCTCCATCATGGCTAGGATTATCGACGTTGTCGAAGCCCCGGATCAGGGGCAAGATGAGCTGGTTGTATGCAAGCCGGAGTACGGCTCTGGCGATTTTCGCATGGGCAGCCAGGTGATCGTGCGCGAAAGCCAGCGAGCCGTCTTCTATCGCGATGGCCGCTCGCTCGACACTTTTGAACCAGGGCGACACACCATCACCACTGCCAACCTGCCCATTCTTTCTACCCTCATGCGCTTTGGCACGGGCGGCAACAATGTCTTCACCGCTGAAGTCTATTTTGTAAACATGCGTGAGTTCACCGATCAAAAATGGGGAACGCCCGAACCGATCAGCCTGCGCGATACAGATTTGGGCCTGGTGCGGCTGCGCGGCTTTGGTCAATACACCATGCAAGTTGCTGATCCCAAACGATTTGTCGATCAATTTGTGGGCACACAGGGCATGTATCGCACTGCGCAGATCAGCGATTACCTGCGCAGTGTCATCATCAGCAAGATCACAGATTTGCTGGCCGAAAACATGACAAGCATTCTCGATCTGCCCCGCCTTTTTAACGAGTTGAGCGCCGCTATGCGCGCCTCGCTCCAGGATGATTTCCTGGCGATGGGGATCGCACTCAAGCAGTTCCGCATCGTCTCCATCAGCCCCACCGAGGAGACCGCCAAGGCCATCGACGAACGGGCCAGCATGGGCGCGATTGGCGACATGAACGCCTACATGCAGTTCAAGGCAGCTCGCGCCATCGGTGATGCGGCGCAGCAACCCGGCGGCGGCAGCAGTGAGGGCCTGGGCCTGGGCGCGGGGATCGGTATGGGCGCAGGCATGGCTGGTATGCTCACCAATGCCTTCAACACGGCGCAGCAGCAACCCCAGCAACAGCAGCCAGCCGCCAGCGCGGGCGCAGCGGCCAGCGTCCCCGATGTGATGACGCTGGAAGAAGCGGCTGCTTACCTCAAGGTCTCGGCTGACGATGTGCAGGCGCTGATCGACGAAGGCCAGATCGCGGCGCGCAAGATCGGCTCCCAATACCGCATTAGCAAAGGCGTAATCGATCAGTTCATGGCCGGGTAAGGGGTCGACGCCAGGCGTCTTCCTTTAGGCTAATCGTGAAGCGTGAAACGTGAACAGTCTGGATCACGTTTCACGCTTCATATTTCTTATTCAATAGGAGACAGGGTGAAAGCGTTAGTCGAACGAATTCGCAACGAAGGACGCAACCTGGGCCGCGGCATCCTCAAGGTTGATGGCTTCATCAACCATCAACTTGATCCGCAGTTGACCGCTGAGATGGGACGCGAGTTTGCCCGCCATTTTGCCAATGCCGGCGTGGGCCCGATCACAAAGGTCATCACTGCCGAGGTGAGCGGTATTGCCCCTGCTTTAACGACGGCCATTGCGTTAGGCGTGCCGGTGGTCTATGCGCGCAAACATCGCCCCATCACCATGCCCGAAGGCTTCTATTCGGCGGAAGCGCCTAGCCATACCAAGGGTGGCATTGTGCGGCTGATGATCTCCCCTGAATATTTGAATACAGAGGATCGGGTGCTGTTGATCGACGACTTTTTGGCATCGGGGAAGACGATCAACGCGCTGGCGCAGTTGATCGCCGATTGTGGCGCTACACTCTGTGGGATTGGCTGTCTGGTCGAGAAGTCCTTTGAGGGGGGACGCCAGCAACTGGCTCACCTCGGCGTGCCCATTGTGACGTTAGCCATTGTGGACAGCATGGAAGATGATTCGATCCTCGTGCGCGAGCCAGATGAAATAA
>JAHBVG010000020.1 GCA_019637695.1 Caldilineaceae bacterium
ATGGCAGTTCAGCCTGGCGTCATACGCGATACAATGGCCAGCCCTACCTCGCTGGCGATCGCGCCGGACAATCGATTTGTTTATGCGGCTGGTTTCTCAAGCGATTCGATTGCCACTTTCGGCGCGGAACCGCTCCCCGAAGCGGTACAAAAAGTGGAGCCAAGTTGGCGCAACCTGTGGGGGATCGCGGCCATCGCCCAGCCCAGCGCGGGGACACAAACGGTTGAGGTTCCACTTGTCGATTGGATCACACCGGTCGCACTCTTGATCGGCGGTCTCCTCTGCGTGGGGATCTGGTCTCTGCTTGTGGGTCGCGCCCGTTCCTGAGCAGGGGAACCCATCTCACGGAAGCTCCTCGAAAAGTGGCATACGCTGAGAGAAGTCATCTCAACCAGCCATGTACGAGGAGGTACACCATGACGGATCAGCCCCAAGAGGGTCGCTTTGCCCGCAAACCAGAGACCGATCCTGATCTGAGCAGGGCGGCGCGCACAGCACGCCCCACCCAAGATGAGCAATTGCTCGAGTCGCCCAAACCAACCGAGACGCCCTTTACCCAGACCGATCCCTGGCGTGTGCTGCGCATTATGGGCGAATTCGTTGAGGGATTCGACACCCTGGCCGAATTAGGACCCGCTGTCTCGATCTTCGGCTCAGCGCGCACCGATCCCAACAATCCTTATTACCGGGCCACCGTCGAGACAGCACGCCTGCTGGCCGAGGCGGGGTTGGCGATCATCACTGGCGGCGGTCCTGGCATTATGGAAGCAGGCAACGTTGGCGCGCAAGAGGGCGGCGGCGTCTCGGTGGGGTTGGGGATCGAACTTCCCTTCGAGCAGGGCGTCAATCGCTTTGTGGATGTGCCCATCAACTTCCGCTATTTTTTTGTGCGCAAAACAGTCTTCGTCAAATATGCCCAGGCGTTCGTGATCTTTCCCGGCGGCTTCGGCACATTGGATGAACTCTTCGAGGCGCTAACGCTGATCCAAACCGGCAAGATCCACAACTTCCCCGTGATTCTTTATGGATCGGACTATTGGCGCGGCCTGCTCCATTGGCTGCGCAACACGATGCTGGCCGAAGGCAAAATCGGCCCGGCGGATCTCGATTTAATCGTCATCTCTGACTCACCAGAGGAGATCCGCGATCTGGTGATGGAGGCGATGGTGGAAGGCGGTTGGTGCGAAGAAAAGGAAGCCGCCGCCCGCGAGGAGACCCGTCGCGTCTACAGCCCCAATTGAGTGTATTCGTAGGGGTTTGGGTGGATGGCTTACAAAAATCGTCTGCGTAAGCCAATGCTCTTCTGCCGTCCACCCAAACCCTTACCCAATCGATTTGATAGCCAGGTCACGGGCTTGTACAATAACGGGGTATTGTCTGCCCGATCCATCACCAAGGGAATTTGCCCGTGAACAACCCACCCCTTTTTGGTCCTTATGGACGAACGGTCCTGGCGTACGCCGAGCGGCTCTCCCGTTATGGCGCCAATGCAGCTTGGTTCCACATGTTCGACGCCGAGGCTTTTGAGATCTGCGCGCAGCATGGATTGGCCCCTTGTGTGGAATTCAAGACCTTCCGCGCTGATTTCACTCAGCATCCCCATTTGATCCCCACAGGCGTGGATGGAAAGCCGATCCGCTATGGACGATTGGTGCAGGGTGTCTGCCTCTCGCAGACGGAATTCCTGGCCGAGATCGAAGAAGCGTTGTGGGCAGGGATACGCGCTTACCAGCCCGCAGGCATCTGGCTTGATTATCTCACCTACGCCGGCTGGTTCGAGGTCCCCGATCCTGATTTACAGGAGAGCTGCTTCTGCCCCTCCTGTGTTGCGGAATTTTGCGAAGCGACGGGGATCGACGCCGCCAAGCCCAATCAGATCCTGAGCCAGCACAGCGAAGCATGGACGCGCCACAAATGCGAGCGAATCGCCCAGTTCGGTCATCGCTACGCCGAGATCATCCGCAGCGCGCTGCCCAGTTGTATTATCGGCGCGTACATGTGCCCGTGGACGCCGCAGGAGTTCGACGACGCGCTCACCCGTATCTTCGCGCAGGATTACACGCTGCTCGCCCCATCCATCGATATCTTCACGCCGTTGATCTATGCACAAAAGAGCGGACGCGATGCTGATTGGGGGCGACAATGGTTGGAAGCATCGCCAACCTTTATCCCCGCTGATAGACAGACCCAATTGATCCTCGATGCGCTGGACTTCCCCGTAAGTTTGCAGGCGGCAGCGCAGGCGGAATCGCCCAGTTGGGGCATTCAGCTTTTTGGCGGCGCCGACATCTTCGCCCATGAGGAAAGGGCGGCTATCTTCCAACAGGCTGTGGAACAAATCCAACATACCCTCACACAAGCGTAGGCCCTATGGATGCAGAAATCGTCTCTCAACTGCTGCGAGTTCTCGTCACCATTCTGCTGCTGGTGGGCTTCGGCGTGGTGATCCTTATCTCGGTTGGCTGGGCAACGCGCCCCAATCAGGGCATAAAACCCACAATGAGCAGCGTCCGCACGGCTGAGGCTGAAGAGGAAGAAAACGAGGATTCAGCGTTGATCCCAGGCCAACCGGTGCGGCTGAGATCGCGTTTGTACTATTACGCCGCCCACGTCACCAGCGTCTACGATGGGGATACGATCACCGTTGATGTAGATCTGGGTCTGGGCGTCTGGCGGCACAATCAAAGCATCCGCCTATGGAAGATCAACGCGCCCGAGGTGCGCGGCGCGGAACGAGAGCAGGGATTGAAGGTGCGCGATTTTGTGCGCTCCCAAATATTGGACAAGCAGATCCTGCTGCGCACGATTTTGGATAAACGGGGCGTGGATCAGACGGAAAAGTTTGGGCGTATGTTGGGGGAAATCCTCGTGGAAGACGAATCGGGGACTGTTTTCAACCTTAACGAATTGTTGCTCGAACGTGGGATGGCTTTACCCATGGATGAAAAAGGGTCGATGGTCTCAGCCGAAAGTCGCTCGATTTCCGTTCCACCGGACCGCATCGCCTGCCCCTTCTGCGGTCAGATCCGCGCTGTGGATCAAGATACAGCGCAGATGCGGCTTTGCCCCAACTGCCTTGATCCAGCGCGGTCGGTCTTTTGATTGGTGACTGGTGACTGGGAAGGGTACTCTTCCCAGTCACCAGTCACCAATCCCCACTCCCTATTTTCTACAACACCGCGGCGCGCTCTTCGAGCAATTCATCGCCGGTGATTTTGATGCGTTCGCGGTCGAAGGCACTCAAATCGAGACCCTGCACAATCTCGAATTTTCCATCCTTGACGATGACCGGATAGCTGAAAATCACACCCTCTGGCGAGCCGTACTCGCCCGTGCTGGGGATAGCCATGCTGGTCCAATTACCGGCGGGCGTCCCATTGTACCAGGTCTGCACATGGTTGATACAGGCATTGGCGGCGCTGGCTGCGCTGCTCTGGCCGCGGGCTTCGATCACGGTGGCGCCGCGCTTCTGCACGGTGGGGATGAAATTATTCTTGATCCAATTGTCGTCGTTGATCACCTGGGGCGCGGGTTTACCGTCGATCTCAGCGTGGAAGGCATCGGGGTATTGGGTGGCGCTGTGGTTGCCCCAAATGCTCACCTTTTTGACAGCAGTCACGGGGACGCCGGCCTTTTGGGCAAGTTGGCTCACGGCGCGGTTGTGATCAAGGCGGGTCATGGCGGTGAAGCGTTCTTTGGGGATGTCCGGCGCGTTGTGCATGGCGATGAGGCAGTTGGTATTGGCAGGGTTGCCCACCACTACCACACGGATATCATCCGCAGCGTTGGCATTCAGCGCCTGCCCCTGCCCAATAAAGATCTGACCGTTGGCGCTGAGCAGGTCCTTGCGTTCCATGCCCTGGCTGCGCGGACGCGCACCCACCAGCAGCGCCCAGTTGACGCCGTTAAAGGCTGTGGCCGCGTCATCACTTGTCACCACCCCATGGAGCAGCGGAAAGGCGCAGTCGTCCAGCTCCATTACAACGCCTTCCAGCGCCTTTATAGCCGGGGTAATTTCCAACAATTGCAGGATCACCGGTTGATCGGGGCCAAAGAGATCCCCATTGGCGATTCGATAAAGGAGCGCGTAGCCAATGTTGCCGGCAGCGCCGGTGACAGCTACACGAATCGGAGCAGCCATAGTTCATTCTTCCTTTCGCAATGGATGAAAACTGAGTACTAGCGTGAGGATACCGCCAATCCGCCGGATCGTCAATCTTGCAGGGATTGTTGCGAGGATGGCATTGGTTACCCACAGTGATAAATCTGCAACGGGATTCGAGGGGTCAAGGTGTGTATGCTATAATCCGATTTCGGTGACGGAGCGGTTGGACTCCTTCCCAGTGAAACCTTTTTTCACATTCCAGCGTTACTGTCACCAGTTCCACAACAGTGTGTGGGCTGGTCAGTCTACTTCATTCCTCTGTACAAGGAGAGTCAATATGCTCAAACGTTTTGTGGCGCGCGCAGCGTCCATTTTCATCTTGCTGTCGCTTCTCTTGCCGCAGGGTAGGACGCCGGTTGTTCAGGCAGAGACAGCAGCTACCCCTGATGAGGAGATCATCTACATCGACGCCGCAGGATATATCAGGATTATTGATCCCAATGTAGCGCCGGGAACCCAAGAGATCCGTTGGGTAAGCCCTGAAGGGGGTTGGTATGATTTTGCCACGGGCGACTTTAACGGCGACGGCGATGCTGAAATCGCGGCGATTGGCAACGGCAAATTGACCATCTTTGATCCAGTGGTGCAACCCAACAGCGGCGTCACCCCACATGGAGAATACAATCTGGTGCCTTGGGTGCGTCTCTTTGAAATGCCGCTGCCCGGCGACGTGACTTTGCAGCGGATCGGCGCTGGCAACCTGGATCAAGGCGTGCCGGGCGATGAGATCATCGTCGGTTACCCTGTCAACGAGCCAAACAACATCAATTACCGGCTGCGGGTGATCAAGCGCACCGATGCGCAAGGACATAACTGGATAGATCATGTGAACGCCGGTTTTGGCATGCCCTGGAAGGTGGTTGAGGTTGGCAACATCACCGGCACTGGCTCAGACGACATCGTCCGTCTGCGCGATGCGGATATCTCTGCAGTTGAGGCGGTGCAGATCGACAACAACTGGCAAGGGATCTTCAGCCGGGATCGAACCGGCTTCCTCTACACATCTGCCGCTATTGGACGTCTCTACGGCGGCGCTACCCGTGAAGTGGCGCTTACTCGCACCTTCGGGGGCACAACCGAAGCAGCTTCAGTGATCATCTACCGCTTTGTCAACAACAACTGGGTTGTCGATCAAGCGGATGAGCTAAGGAATTTCCCCCATCCGCATTTCGTCTTCTTTGCCGATATCAACGGCAGCGGCGACGATGAACTCTTCTGGATGCGTGACACACAAGGAAGCGGTATCCGCATGGTGATGGTGAACCGCGGCAGCGACAACCTCCCCGCCTTTGAACTCGCGCTGGACGCCGACAATGGCTATCGAGTTGGCGCTGGCGGCGATGTAGACGGCGATGGACGGGAAGAGGTCGTGATCATGCGCAACAATCGCATTCTCCTCTTCGAGAATCCTGAGGTTGGTTCAGGCGCAGCCACGCGCCATTGGGATGTGAGTACCAACAGCCGCAGCCTCGCCACCGCCAATGTGGACGGCAACGGCTTCGTCGCTGGCAACCGGTTCAGCGTCGACGTCAGCGCCATCAATGTTTCGTTGACTTCGGGTTCTCTCAGCGATGCCATCCGTACCATCCGGTTGACGAGTATTGGCAACCAAACCAATATTCCTTTCACCGTAGAAAAGGAACGAGGCTCGACCTGGTTCACCATCTCCGCCTCGGATTCCAATACCACGCCGGCGAATCTCTTCATCACCGGCTTCAACGCCACCCAACTCAAACCAGGCGTCTACACCGATCGGTTGGTGATTCGCTCCACCGCGACTGTGTTGAATCAGCCCTTCTATGTGCCGATTACGCTAACTGTCACCGAGGTGAGTTTCAACGTTTCGCGCAACGAAATCGGTTTCGCGTTCCCTGCGCAGAATCCGACTCAGCAGGTGCAGACTGTGGTTGTTAGCAGCCCCTTTCCTGGGCTTACTTATTCGGCAGCGTTGATCCCAGCGCCTGCGTTTAGGGAAGCAATTGAAGCCCTGGGCGAGACGCCGCGCAGCGGCTATCTCACCGAAGAGGGCGACATTGTCCTCTTTAGCGAGGATGGGGAAGAGTACCGCATTGCCCTAGAGCAGACAGAGGGCGTCTCGGCGGCGGCTACATGGCCGTCGGTGCCGTGGGCGACGGTAGAATCGACAAGAAACATCATGGATGATACCATCACCATCACAGCGGCTCCACAGCAGATGGCGCAACAGGTTGAACATGCGATTTTGCTCATCGTCGCCGATGAACGCGCCGGTGTCTACCCCAACAACATCGCCGTTGTCCGGGTAACAGCGCTGAAGGATGTGACGAACTTTGTCTATATGCCGACGATCTTCAGGTAAAGAAGCAGGTAGCAGATAGCAGGAAGCAAAGAGGGCCGCCTCATGGGCGGCCCTCTCTTTAACTACGTTAAAAGTGACAAGACCCAATCCCGAGTCATAAATCCCCAATCACTTCTTTCTCGCACGACAGAGTTCAACAATGCGCGGCAAGGAAACCACCAGATCCTCGCGCAAGATGAGATCCGCTTTGTGATCGGCCAGCGTCCCGCTCAAATTTAAGATCACCAGGCGAGCGCCACGCCGTTTGGCCAATAGTGGTAGATCGGCGGCGGGCATCACCTCCAAACTGGTGCCGATAGCCAGCATGAGATCACAGTGCAGCGCCGCTTGCTGGGCGTGGACCAGATCCTCATGGGGCAGGTCCTCGCCAAAGAGAACGACATTGGGCTTGAGGATGGCGCCGCACTGGGGGCAATGGGGCAGTTCAGACGCGTTCTCGCCCTGCAGAAGTAGATCCCAAAAGTGGGGATCACGTTCACGATAATGGCAAGCGAGACAGGTTGCCCCTTCGGTTGAGCCATGTACATGCACAACCCGGCTCGATCCGGCGCGCTGATGAAGATCATCAATATTCTGCGTGATGATCAGATCCAATAGACCCGAGGCTTCAAGCACAGCCAGCGCGCGATGGGCCGGGTTCGGCTGCGCCGTTGCCATTTTGCGCGCCAACGGGCGGATCCAGTTATAGAAGCGTTCGGGATGTTCGCGAAATCCCCAAATCGAGGCCACATCAAACGGATCGGCATGTTTCCAGATCCCGGATTCGGGCGACCGGAAATCAGGAATCCCTGAGCGGGTGCTGATCCCCGCGCCGGTCAAAACCACTGTACGGCGCGAAGCGAGCAGGAGATCACACACTTGTTCATAGATCGCCTCCGCTACACCAGAACGGCTCCGCTGTCGCAAGCCGCTTAAAATTGTACCTAGCATGATCCCCCCAAAAGGTTACAACACCGGCCCAGCCCATGAGCATTTCTTACGATCCGTGATTTGTACCGCCCCAATCGAATGGTATACTGAACATATCTTTCACTGAGCTATCCCGTTTCACCTCGATCCTCATCATCTGTGCAGAAGGGAATGGTATCGATGATATCCAAGTATGGACGTTCGCTCCTGGCTGTCCCTGTGAACGCCACTGCCCGCCGTCTGCATGCATTGGGCGTCACTCCTAACGGTGTCACCCTCATCGGCTTTTTGTTAACTGTTGTCGCCTCTACGCTCCTGGCAATTGGTGAATTACGCTGGGGCGGGATCGTACTGCTTTTGGCTTCGCTTTTTGACATGTTGGATGGCGCAGTGGCTCGCTTTACCAATCAGGTAAGCAAGTTTGGCGCCTTTTTAGACAGTACACTCGACCGCTACTCAGAGAGCATCACGCTGCTAGGGCTGGCATTTTACTATGCAGGCCGTAGCGAGAGTCAAATCCACCTTTTGCTTATCTTCCTCGCCCTCATTGGCTCGTGGATGGTCAGCTACACACGGGCCCGCGCCGAAGGTCTACAGATCGAATGCAAGAGCGGCTTTTTACAACGCCCCGAACGGCTTACAATCCTGATCGCTGGGTTGATCCTGGGGTGGGTTCTGCCCGCGCTCTGGATCTTAGGCATCCTTACCAATATTACTGCCGTCCAGCGCATCTACGAGGTCTACGTACGGACGATGGCGCCGAACAGTAAGAGTGCTGCCACCGACTAACCGCCGCGATTTCCATTCCGCTAATTCAACTTCATGTCAAAATGCCTGTGGATCGAGGATAAGTCTACTATCCCAATAGTAGCGGGGGCGATGGTTATCGTCAAGTAGTGATAACCCGATCTCAGATAACGACAAGATTTGACTTTCAAAGATCCCCCTGTTATTCTCTGTCGAAACGTACTACTTACCTTCGCTCTAGCCAGGTCACGGACCCGCCTGGGGCATCGGGCTTAGTAGTTGCGTCGAAGCAGCAAATTGCCATGAAGAGATCCAATGCAGTGAAACGTATGCACATTCAATCGCTTATCGCCGATACCAAGAAAAAGAGCAAGAAGCAGCAGCCGGACTGATCTGTCTGGGATTTTGTGCTTGCTCGATTCACGTAAGCGAAGCGACCGGCTATCCAGACAGGATGGGCCGGTTTTTTGTTGCCGTCTTTGCGCGCGGATGCGCAAACAGTCAAGCCAATGATGGCCCGAATACAAAGTGACTGGGGATAAGTGACTGGGGATTGGGCTTCGTCAACAACAACGCGTTCGACATCGAAACCAACCACTCGACACGATCCCCAATCACCAGTCACCAGTCCTCAATCCCTATTCTTTCGGAGGCCATCTATGTCGCTCGACAATTTCGCAATCATTGAATCGACATTACGCGAGGGTGAACAGTTCGCCAACGCTTTTTTTAGCAGCGATCAAAAGGTGGAGATCGCGCAACTGCTCGATGCGTTCGGCGTGGAATATTTGGAGTTGACCTCGCCGGCGGCCAGCCCCCAAAGCCGGGCCGACTGTGAGCGGATCGCCCGCCTGGGGCTAAGGGCGAAGATCCTCACCCATACCCGCTGTCATATGGACGACGCCAAACTTGCCATCGATACGGGCGTGGATGGCATTGACGTGCTTTTCGGCACAAGCAGTTTTTTGCGCGAGTTCTCCCACGGCAAGAACATCCCGCAGATCATCGAAAACGCCATTGAGGTCATCGAGTTTATCAAGAGCCAGGGGCTGGAAGTCCGCTTTAGCAGCGAGGACAGCTTCCGCAGCGACCTTGTCGATCTGCTCACAGTCTACCGCGCCGTGGATCAGATCGGCGTCAACCGCGTCGGCATCGCCGACACCGTGGGCGTCGCCAACCCGCGCCAGGTCTATGATCTGGTGCGAACGCTGCGCGGTGTGGTCCGCTGTGACATTGAATTCCACGGGCACAACGACACAGGATGCGCCATCGCCAATTCTTATTGCGCATTGGAGGCCGGCGCCACCCACATCGATACCTCTGTGTTGGGGATCGGTGAACGCAACGGCATTACACCGCTGGGCGGATTCGTGGCGCGCATGTACGCATTCAACCCCGAACTCGTTCGGCAGAAGTACAATCTGCCCATGTTGCGCGAGGTGGAAAATTACGTGGCCGGCCTGGTCAGCGTGGACGTGCCCTTCAACAACTATATCACCGGTTACACCGCTTTCACCCACAAGGCGGGCATCCACGCCAAAGCGATCCTCAACAACCCCAGCACCTACGAGATCCTTGACCCGGCGGATTTCGGGCTGAGCCGCTACTTGCACATCGCTCACCGTCTCACCGGCTGGAACGCCATCAAACAGCGCGCAGAACAGCTTCAATTGGTCATTTCGGATGAGGCCATAAAGGAAGCCACGGCCCATATCAAAGCGCTGGCCGATCAACGTCCGCTCAGCCTGGATGATGTAGATGTTCTTTTGCGCGAATACCATTCCAAGGCCGTCGATGCTCAGGAAATGGTACACTTGCATGGGGATTGAGGGAGCGATGCCAGATCCGCAGCCGTGGACAACCCATAGCACTCGTGCCGCTTTCTCAAACAAGTGGCTCGCCGTTGAGATCGACGACGTTGAACTCCCCAATGGCGCTCGCTACGAGTACACTCGCCTCGTGCCGCGTGCGGCGGGCGTGGCCGTGATCGGTTTCAACGAGGATGGGCTGATCCTGCTCGAACGCGAATATCGTCACGGCGTGCGCCAGGCGATCTGGCAGATCCCCGGCGGATTGGCCGATCCCAATGAGGATCTGCGCACGGGCGCGCTGCGCGAGCTACGCGAGGAGACCGGTTACATGCCCGCCGCAACCAGCGACGAAACGGTGCGCTATCTGGGACAGGTTTGGGACAACCCGGCCTTCGGTCCCATGCACAGCCACATCTTCGCGGCATGGGGGTTGATCCAACTCACCGAAAGTCGCCACGATCCGGCGGAATTTGTCACCCTGCATTGGGTCTCGCCCGAATGGCTCAAGGAAGCCGTGCGCTCTGGCGAAATCCAAGACCGCGTGGTGATTACCGCTGTGACGTGGCTTATGCTCAACGGATGGCTCTAAACGACAGATGACCGCAGATGGCAGACCGCAGACCGCAGCAAACTGTATATGTATTGCAAAGTCCCCGGTACTTCCTCTGGTAGAGGTGATGTCTCTCAAGGGTGACCAAAACCTTCGTCAAGTGCCGGGGACTTTCGATACTCACTGTATAATTACGTTCGCAATTCTATAGGATCTCGCAATGAGCGCAATCACCCAATCCCCAGTCCCCAGTCCCCAGTCCCCAGTCCCCCAATCTTTCGCGCAAAAGGCGATTGCGCGCGCCGCCGGCCTCGATTTTGTGGGAGTGGGCCAGGTCATAGACGCGCGGCCGGATTGGGTGTTGAGCCATGATAACACTGCGGCCATCCGCCAGACTTGGTTGGAGTTCGGCCAGGATCGGGTAGCGATCCCTGAGCGAATGGCGATCACACTCGATCATGCTGTCCCTGCGCCGACGACGAAGCACGCGCAGAACCACGCCGAGATCCGCAAGTTTGTGGCGGAGCAGAGCATCCGTCACTTTTTTGAAGTGGGACGCGGCATCTGCCATCAGGTCCTCAGCGAAGAAGCGATTGTGCTGCCGGGACAGATGATCCTCGGCGCGGATTCACATATGCCCCACTTTGGGTGGATGGGCGCGTTTGGCGCAGGGATCGGGCGCAGCGAGGTGGCGACCCTCTGGGCAACCGGCGAACTCTGGCTGCGCGTGCCCGAATCGATGAAGATCGTGCTTGAAGGCGATCTGCCGCCCGGCGTCACCGCCAAGGATTTCGCACTGCGCATTATCGGCGATCTGGGCGCAGATGGCGGTCTTTACGCCTCGGTCGAGTTCGCCGGATCGGGCATCGAGCGTCTTTCGCTGGAATCGCGCATGGTCCTCCCCAACATGATGGCGGAGTTCGGAGCGAAGACAGCGTATATAGCGCCGGACGCGAAGACCTTTGCATACTTAGCGGAGCGACTGGCGAAACGAGATTGGAGATTGGAGATTGAAGATTGGGTAAACAACGTTGCCGCCAATGATGGAGACAACGGGGTCAACGGAATCCCTAATCTCCAATCTCTACTCTCCGATCTCGCCCTCTTCCCCGACGCCGACGCTGTCTATGCGTCGACGCACATCTACAATGCCGCGGAACTGGAGCCGTACGTGGCCTGTCCCCATTCGGTGGATAATGTCGTGCCGTTGTCCGCCATTGCGGGGACGCGGGTGCAGCAGGCATTCATTGGCACCTGCACGAATGGACGGCTGGAAGATCTGGCGGCGGCGGCGGTCATCGGGGGTCAGCGCGTCGCCGCGGGGACACGGTTGCTGGTGATCCCGGCGTCGAGCAAGGTGTTGCAAGAGGCGCTGCGGCTGGGCTACATCCAAACGTTCGTCGAGGCGGGCGCCGTGATTGGCGTCCCCGGTTGCGGGCCGTGTATGGGCAACCACATGGGCATCCCCGCGCCGGGTGAGGTGACGATTTCTAGCGCCAATCGGAACTTCCAGGGGCGTATGGGCACGCGCGACGCCGAGATCTATCTCAGCAGCCCGGCGGTGGTGGCGGCGAGTGCGATCGCGGGGATGATTGCGGAACCGAGGGAAATAATGGGTAAGGAGCAAGGCGTAATGAGTAATGAGTAGGCGAGACATGCTCTGCCTACTCATTACTCATTACGCCTTACATATTTTCTAACCATACACAAGGACAGATTCTATGCCCACCGGTCGAGCGTGGAAGTACGGCGACAATGTGAATACAGATGTGATCTTCCCCGGCAAGTATACCTATACCGCCAGTGGACGCGAGGAGATCGCCCGCCACGCGCTAGAGGATCTCGATCCTGCGTTTGTGGGCGGCGTGCGTCCGGGGGATGTGATCGTGGCGGGGCGCAATTGGGGCTGTGGATCGAGCCGCGAGCAGGCAGCGACCTGCCTTGTCTACAATGGCGTGGCCGCGGTTATCGCCGAGAGTTTCAGCCGCATCTTCTATCGCAACGCCATTAACAATGGGCTGCTGACCATCACCTGCCCGGCAGCGGTGAAGGCGATCCACACTGGCGATGAGATCACCGTCGATCTGGAGAGCCACACCATCACCTGCGCGGCCGGTACTTTCCCCTTCCCGCCCATGAGCGGGAGTGTGCGCCAGATTGTTGAGGCAGGTGGCTTGATCGAGTATGTCAAACGCAGATTACGGATCACGCACATCTGACGAATGATTTAATTTTCACTTTTGTCTACCGAGTGACCCTATGCAGATTGACCGCATTGTGCGCTACTTCCATGCCAAAACCCGCCCGCAGCGCGAGGTGATCGAAGTGGCGCCCTTCACGCTCTATTTACATCTCACTAGCCAGGATTTGGAGAACAGCGTCGCGCTGCTGAATTCCGCTCCGGGCGATGATTTGCAACGCGCATTGCCCCGGCTCGAACAGATCTTTGCCAATCGGGAACGTAGGCCGAGCATCCAATGGATCGATTGTCAGGCGCCGACGCTGGCCGACGATCTGCTCAACGCCGGTTACACTGTAGGCGAACGGCAGCCCGTGCTCTTCTGTCTGCCTGAACAGATCAACCCGCCTCACAATGCGCCATTGCTCGAGTATGTCGTCCTCTCGGCGGAATCCTCACTAGAAGAGGTGGAGGAAGGGTGGAATGTCAACGCCCGCGGGTTTGATCCCGACTCGGCTTTGGGGACGCCCGATGAGATAGAGGAGTTCCGGCGGAGTCTGGCCCATTGTCGAGCCTTCACCGCCCGGCTCGACGGGATCGGCGTGGGGGCAGGCATGTTCATCGATCTGCACGAGGGCGTCACCGAATTAATGGGCATTGCCACGCTCAAACCCTTTCGTCGGCGCGGTATTGCCTCAGCGCTCACTGCATACATGACGAATTACACCTTCAACTTCGGGGCATCGCTGACCTTTCTCGTGGCAGCCTCGCCAATCGCCAGCCGTGTCTATAGGCGCATCGGCTATCAAGTTTGCGGATATTTGATGAGCGCGACGCGGGATGATAGAACGCAGATGACGCAGATGCACGCAGATTTTCGCCGATCTGAAAGGATATATCATGGTCATGAGTACGGGTGGCCCTGAGTATAAACACCAGGATTTAACAGAACCGATTATCGGGATTTTTTATGAGGTCTATAACTCTTTGGGGTTTGGCTTCTTGGAAAAAGTCTACGAGAATGCGCTGGCACTCCGTCTTCGCAAAGCAGGAATGACCGTAGTGCAGCAGCACCCCATCTCTGTTTATTTTGATGGGGTTATTGTGGGCGAATTTTTTGCAGATCTACTGGTCGAAGACGCTGTAATCCTTGAGTTAAAAGCGGCGAAGGAGATTACCGAGGAGCATGAAGCACAACTGATTAATTATCTCAAAGCTACAAAGTATGAGGTTGGTTTGATCCTCAACTTTGGTCGCAACCCCAAAGTGATGCGCAAAGCATTTGATAATCATCGCAAGCAACTATTGCGCAGATCTGTGTAAATCTGCGTGCATCTGCGTCATCTGCGTTCTAATCTCTGGAAATCACCATGTCGAACCAGCCAAAAGCGTATCAGATTGCAGTGATCCCCGGCGACGGGATTGGAAAAGAAGTGGTCCCCGCGGCGCAGCAGGTATTGGAGGCGACCGGCCTACCCTTCCACTTTGTGGTGTTGGACGCAGGCTGGGAATGCTTCCAACGCACGGGGACGGCGCTGCCCCCATCCACATTGGCCGCGCTACGCAGTTGCAATGGGGCCATCTTCGGCGCGGTGAGTTCACCCAGCCATCGCGTGCCCGGTTATGCCAGCCCGATTGTGGCTATGCGCAAAGAATTGGATCTCTACGCCAATCTGCGCCCTTCGCTCTCCGCGCCGATGAAGGGCAGTCAACTGGGGATCGATCTGCTCATCGTGCGCGAGAACACCGAGTGTCTCTACGTCAAGCGCGAACGGCTGGAAGATGACGGCGACACCGCCATCGCCGAGCGGATCATCACGCGGGCGGCGTCCACGCGCATTGCGAGGATGGCCTTCAGGCAGGCGAGGCAAAAGGCAAAAACCAAAAGGCAAAAGGGGTTGGTCACCATCGTCCATAAAGCGAATGTGCTTTCCATCAGTGATGGGCTGTTTCGAGAAAGCGCGCTGGCTGTTGCGGCGGACTATCCCGATGTGGCGGTCGAGGATCAGTTGGTCGATTCCATGCTCTACCGGCTGATCCGCGAGCCACAACGCTATGATGTGGTGGTGGCGCCCAATCTCTACGGCGATCTGCTCAGCGACGCCGCCGCCGCGCTTGTGGGCGGACTGGGTTTGGCGCCCAGCGCCAATGTGGGCGATACTTTTGTGTTGGTCGAACCCGTCCACGGCAGCGCGCCGGATATTGCAGGCAAAGGCGTCGCCAATCCCATCGGCGCCATCCTATCTGCCGCCATGCTGCTCCGTCATCTGGGCGAGGACGCCGCCGCCCGCCGCATTGAAACCGCCGTCCACAGCGTCCTGGCCGAAGGTCCACACACGCCGGATCTGGGTGGAGGAGCGACGACGGAAGGGGTGACGGCAGCAGTGATTAAGAGATTAGAGATTGGAGATTAAGGGATTGGGCGATTAGGAGATTTGAGATCGTGTGCAGAATCTGAATCTCCTAATCGCCCAATCGCCTAATCTCTTTTTACAAGAAAATTCTACGTGACCATCCATTTTATCTGAGGGAGACCATCATGGCTTTACAAACCGTATCCGCCACCGCCGAATGCCCGGAGTGCTTCGCCGATGTGGAACTCGTCAATGTTATGCAGCATGAAATCGTCCAATGCCCTGAATGCGGCACCGATCTGGAAGTTGTCAGCATCGAACCCGTGGAACTGGCGTTGGCCCCCGAAGAAGAAGAGGATTGGGGAGAATAGGGATTGGTGATTAGTAACTGGTGATTGGGCTTCTTCATCGAAATTAACTCCGACTGACAAATCATTTCGGTCGACGAGGCCCAGTCACTAATCACCAGTCACCATCCATGAAAGGACAACCCACTATGAAAATCAAAGTCGGTATTCTCTACAGCCGCGTGCGCGCGGAAGAGAAGTTGCTTTTTGAGGCGTTCGACAAGCGCGGGGTGAATTTGGAACTGTTGGACGACGGCAAGTTGATCTTCGACATTGCCAACGGGGGAAAGTATGCGTCGCAGTACGATGATTTCGATGTGATCGTCGAGCGCTGTATTAGCCACGGGCGCGCGCTCTACAGTCTGCGCATCCTCAACGACCGTGGGTTGAAGACAGTCAATACAGCGCGGGTGGCGGACATCTGCGGCAACAAATTGCAGACGACCAGCGCGCTGGCCGCCGCGGGGATCCCTTCCCCGCGCACACTGGTGGCCTTCACCGCCGAGAGCGCATTGGAGGCCATCGAGACATTGGGCTATCCCGTTGTCCTCAAGCCCGCCGTCGGTTCGTGGGGGCGGTTGCTGAGCAAGATCAACGACCGTGAGTCCGCCGAGGCGATCCTCGAACACAAAGAAGTGCTGGGGACCTATCATCACTCGATCCATTACATTCAGGAATATATCGACAAGCCCATGCGCGACATCCGCGCCTTTGTGGTGGGCAACGAGACGATCTGCGCCATCTACCGCACCTCGCCCCATTGGATCACCAACACGGCGCGCGGCGGCAAGGCGACCGTCTGCGAAGTGACGCCCGAACTCAACGATCTCTGCGTGCGCGCGGCCACAGCCTGCGGCGGCGGCGTTGTCGCCATCGACGTTTTGGAAGATCCCCAGCGCGGGCTGCTAATCAATGAGGTCAACTATACGATGGAGTTCCGCAACAGCGTCATGCCCACCGGCGTGGACATTCCCGGTCGCATGGCCGACTTCACCCTGCGCGTCGCCAAAGAGGGCTGGGACGCGGCCAACGGCTGGGATACATCCCACGAACGGCCGGTGAGCCGGGTGACGTTGGTGGGGGAGTGATAAGTAATGAGTAATGAGTAGGTAGAGTACGCCCTACCTACTCTTACTCATTACTCGTTTTTGACCGAAAAAAGATCTCAATCTTAGAGTGGGGCTCATGACCGAAAAAACTTCCGTTTCCATCCTGGGCGCGTCGGGCTACGCCGGCGGGGAATTGCTGCGTCTGCTGTTGGACCACCCCCATGTGGAGGTAGCGCAGACGACGAGTGAACGCAACGCCGGGTCGTATGTCCACTTTACCCATCCCAATCTGCGCGGACGGACGAAGTTGCAGTTCGTCAGCGCCTCGGATTTGGAACCATGCGATCTGTTGGTGACGGGCTTGCCTCACGGCAGCGCCATGGAGCGCATCGATCAATTCGCGAAGCTGGCCGAACGCATTGTGGACATGAGCGCCGACTTCCGCTTGCGCGACCCGGCGAGCTATGTGACCTGGTATGGCAAGCCACACACCAATCCCGCCTGGCTGGAGAAATTCGTCTACGGGCTGCCCGAACTGCACCGAGATCAGATCCGCGGCGCGTCCTATGTGAGCGGGGTGGGCTGCAACGCCACCGCCACCAATCTGGCGATCTGGCCGCTCTTCGCCGAAGGGTTGATAGACGACAGCCGTGGCGTCATCTGCGAGGTGAAGGTAGGCAGCAGCGAAGGCGGCAACAAATCGAGCGACGCCACCCATCACCCGGAGCGGTCGGGCGTCATGCGCAGCTTCGCCCCCACCGGTCACCGCCACACAGCGGAAGTGTTGCAGGCGATCCGGCGCACGGGCAGCACAACGGAGGTCCATCTCAGCGCCACGGCGGTGGACAATGTGCGCGGCGTCCTCGCTACGGCTCATCTTTTCGTCAAGCCCGGCGTCACCGAAAAGGATCTCTGGCGCGCCTATCGTCGCGTTTACAAAGATGAACCCTTCGTGCGCATCGTCAAGGAGAAGACCGGTACCTATCGCTATCCCGAACCCAAGATCCTGTCGGGCAGCAACTACGCCGATGTGGGTTTCGAGTTCGACGAACGCACGGGTCGCGTCGTCGCTCTCTGCGCCATCGACAACCTGATGAAAGGCGCGGCGGGCACGGCCGTCCAATGTATGAATTTGATGATGAATTGGGACGAGACGACGGCGTTGGGCTTCCCCGGATTGCATCCGATTTAGGGAATAATGAGTAAGGAGTAAGGAGTAGGCAGAGTACACTCCACCTACTCATTACTCCTTACTCATTCTCAAAATTATGATCGATTTCATTCTACTGCTCCTCGCCTATATCCTCGGCTGTTTCAGCACAGCTTACTATCTCGTGCGCTGGCGCACGGGAGAGGATGTGCGCAGGTTGGGCAGCGGCAACGCCGGCGCGACCAATGCCGGGCGGGTGCTGGGCAAGTGGGGATTCATCATGGCCGTGATTGGGGACGTGGGCAAGGCTGCGCTGGCAATCTGGTTTGTCCGCTGGCTGGGCGGCGGCGAATGGGCGATGGCGTGGGCGATCCCGGCGGTGGTGATGGGCCATATCTGGCCGATCCAACTGGGCTTCCGCGGCGGGGAGGGTTTCGCTTCGGCCTTCGGCGCGGTGCTGGTCTACCATCCGCTGTTGGTGGGAATCGTCAGCGGCGTCGCCCTACTCTTTTATTTGACTACGCGCAAACGTTCTGTGGCGGGAGCGATTGCACTGTTGATTACGCCTCCGTTGGCCTGGTTCCTCGGCGGCAGCGCAGCCGAGATCAGCGCGCTGATTGCCCTCGTCGTCCTTATGCTGTGGGCCTTCCGTCGTCATCTGCACACGATTTTCCAGGGTCGTCTCATCGCCGGGAAGTCGAGTCATGGCTGATCTGGCGCGCTTCCTTTGGAGTTCCAGCCCCACCGCCGTTGCATTGACCTTCTCCGATCCGCCGGAAATTGTGGTACAACGCCTATCTTGTGCCTTGCAATCGAACGACGAGTTCCTCGGCAAGGTAGTCAATTATGGATTCAAGCTCTGGCGCAGTCGTCGCTACGCGCAGAGTCGCAACACCTTTGCGCCCATCCTCTATGGCGTCGTCCGCGCCGATGGGGAGGGCAGCCGCATTGAGGGCCATTTTCAGCTCAACCCTGTCATGCGCCTTTTTTTGCTCGTCTGGTTTGGAGGAACAGCGGTCATGGCCGCCATCTTCTTGATCGGTGGGGCCTTGCGCGCTACCCCCGAAAGCAGCGCTCTTGACGCCCTGCCCTATCTCATCCCCGCGCTGCTGCCCCTGATCGGCTGGCTCATCCTGCGCTGGCAGCAGCGGAAGGGGAGGGAGGATGAAATGAAAATACAGAGTTGGATTGAGGAAGTAGTGCGTAGTGCGTAGTGCGTGGCGCGTCAATGGATTATCCGTTCTTTACGAGGCTAGGTTCAAGGGGCGCGACAAGATTCTCTGCCCACGCACTACGCATTACTTAACAAGACGACATCAAAATTCGCGACAAGTCACCATGCCAGAGGAGCATCCCATGATCGTCATCAAAGTCGGCGGCGGCAAGGATCTGAACATCAACGCCGTCGTAGCTGATATTGTCGAGTTAATCCGCAATGGGCAGGAGTTGATCCTCGTCCACGGCGGGGCGGAAACGACCAATGAAGTGGCCGAGGCGTTGGGCCATCCCCCCGAATTTGTCACCAGCGAGAGCGGCTATGTCAGTCGTCGCACGGATCGACGCACACTCGAAATCTTCGAGATGGTCTACTGCGGTCAACTCAACAAGATGTGGGTGGAGAAATTCCAGAGCGCAGGCGTCAACGCTGTGGGGCTGAGTGGTCTCGACGGACGCATCTTTGAGGGGACGCGCAAGGAGATGCTGCGCATCCGCCACAACGGACGCCGCCTTGTCCTGCGCGATGATTGGACCGGCACAGTGGATCGCATCAACACCGACCTGCTGCGCCTGCTCCTCGGCGGCGGCTACTTGCCCGTCCTCACCCCGCCGGGTGCATCGGACAAAGGCGAGGCCATCAACGTGGACGGTGACCGCGCCGCCGCTATGGTCGCCGCCGCCTTCAACGCTGAAGCGCTGATCATCCTTTCCAACGTGCCGGGGTTGCTGCGCGCCTATCCCGACGAATCGAGCCTGATCCGCGAAATTCCTCGCGGGCGGGCCGACGACTTTATGCAGTATGCCGAAGGCCGCATGAAAAAGAAGGTCATGGGCGCGGTCGAAGCCATCGCCGAAGGCGTGCAAACCGTCATCTTTGCGGACGGGCGCGTAGAGCGTCCGGTGTCGCGCGCGCTGGCGGGGGAAGGGACGCAGATCAAATGAGTAAGGAGTAATGAGTAGGTCGAGGATAAGGTCTTTTCAAGCGGAGGCTTGCTTAGGGCGGAAAAGGAGTCGCCAACAATGGACAAAGGAGCGGCGGTTGTGACGTTTCAAACATGGCTTGAACTGGTACCACAAGCGATTTCTTCTGATCCTCTGTGGAAGATCCGGGTGTATCAACTTGCTTTGTTCCTGGCCGACATTGCCTGGTCGGATGTATCCAAATTGGCCAAGGATATGAGAACAGCGAAGGTAGCTGAGCAGATGTTTCGGGCAATTGGATCGATTGGTGCGAATATCGCCGAAGGCTATTCGCGCAATTCTGGGCGTGCCAAAGCCCAATTCTACGAGTACGCGCTGGGTTCGGCGCGTGAGTCACGGCATTGGTATCATCTGGGCAGCGCCATCCTGAGTGAAGAGGTTATCGAACACCGAAGTCAACTTCTAGCCGAGATCTGCCGTCTCCTGATCCACATGATCCCAAACCAAAGAAATCAAACAAACGAGTCCAGCGTAGACTATGTCACAACGCCTATATTCGAACCTTTTGAGGAGTCTTCCATGCAACGCGGAAATGCCCTTAACCTACTCATTACTCCTTACTCATTTCGTACCAACCACATCAGCAATCACGAAATCAACGCTCCTACCCTTGAATCCTCCCTCGAATCCGGCGTTGTTCCCCGCCGCGGGGAGACGGTGATGGTGAGGGGCGAAGGCTGTTGGATGATCGACGTCGAGGGGAAGCGCTATTTGGATATGACGGCGGCGCAGGGGGTGGCGATGCTGGGCTATGGTCACCCAGCGCTGACGGCGGCGATTGCGGAACAGGCAGGAACGCTGCACGCCTGCCCCAGCTTTTTCTACAACGATGTGCGCGCCCGCTTTTTGGAGAAGTTGATCGAGGTGACGCCGGAACATCTGGGCCATGCCTTCCTCGCCAACAGCGGCGCGGAGGCCAACGATGGCGCTATCAAATTCGTCCGCCTCGCCACAGGACGCACCAAGATCATCGCCACCAAGAACAGTTTCCACGGGCGCACAGTGGGCGCGGTCTCGCTGACGTGGAATCCCAAATATCGCGAGCAGTTTGGCCCGCTGCTGCCCGATGTGTCGCATGTGGCCTACGGCAATTTGGAGGAACTCGAAGCCGCCGTGGACGAACAGACCGCGGCGCTCTTTATCGAAGCGGTGCAGGGCGAGGGCGGCGTCAACGTGGCGACGCCCGACTACTGGGCTGGCGTGCAACGCATCTGCCGCGAATACGGCGCGCTGCTCGTCTTCGACGAAGTGCAGACCGGCTTCCGCACCGGAAAGTGGTTTGCGCACCAGCACTTTGGTCTGCATCCCGATATCATCACCGTTGCGAAGGGATTGGGCGGCGGCTTCCCCATGGCGGCGATTGTTTACACCGGTCAGATCCAGGAATCGCTCTTCAGCGGCGCGCATGGCAGCACATTTGGGGGCAACCCGCTGGCCTGCGCCGCCGGTCTCGCCGCGCTGGAAACGTATCAAAATGAGAATTTGATGGAGCGCGCCGCGCAGATGGGTCAACTGCTGCGCGAGAAGTTGGAGAACGCCCTGAGTGGACGGCGCATGGTGCGCGAGATCCGCGGCCTGGGGTTGATGATCGGCATCGATCTGCGCAGTAAAGTCGCCCCCTTCCTCAAAGCGCTAATGGAAGAGCACAACGTCATCGCCCTACCCGCGGGGACGACCGTCCTGCGCCTGCTGCCGCCGCTGATCATCAGCGAAGCGGAGATCGACATGGCCGTGAAAGCCATCGCCGCGGTGATACCGGAGTGAGCAGCTTTACTCAAAAAGTTCGGCAACGGGGCAAACAAAGTCGGGTAGAATTTCGGAGAATGCCAACGTCATTGTGCTGGTGTACGTGCGCGCTAATCCGTCTGATGTGTGTACAACAACCTCTCGGCCGCGTGGATAGATCGTCCAGACCATTGGAGTGCCTGCATTGAGGAAATCTCGGACTTTTGCGCGCACTTCGTCGGCGCTTTCATGCGGGGAGACAACTTCAACGGCCAGATCGGGGGCAAGATCCCAAAACCCTTCGGGAATACCGTCCGTCGGTATCCTGTCTGCGCGCACATAAGAAATGTCAGGGCCGCGCACCGTGTCAGGATCGCGAGCGAGGATATAGCCAGCTTCCACACCCACGTAGCCGCCTGCGCCCTCTTTTGCCCACAAGCATAGCAGCATCGCAAGCATAACGGCAATTGCGCCGTGTTGTCCCCCTGGCGGCATGGTTTCTACAATCTCCCCCAATACAAGTTCGCGCTGATTTTTGAGATCTGGCAAGCGCCAAAACTCTTCAGCCGTTATCAAGCCTTCGAGGACAAGACTCATGGCAGTTGGCCCCCATGATCTGATGTCGTCTTCTGCCGAAAAGTGACCAACGTAGGTGAGATCGAACTGCCCACCTTCCAGGCGACGCCGTTTTCACGGGCCAAAAACTCGGTATCGTCGGTGATCCACTCCTCACCGATGACCACGCCCAGCGTATCCACGCCGCTCTGGCGCAGCGTCTCGGCGCGGCGAGCGGCGCGCAGCACATCCAGCCGGTCCACGCGCAGGGAGACCTCGACCACGGCGTAGTAGTCGCCTTTCCACCAGATGATGTCGGCCAGAGTGGGGTCGTTTTCGTCGTCGAGCGAATCAAGATCGGGTAAACGGGCCAGCAATTCATTGACGCGCTCAAAGACCCGGTCACGCGCCAGACCGCCGCCCTGACCTTCGCCCAGCAACCCAAGGGACTGGAGTTCGACCTTGCGCTGGTACTGTTCGCCTTTGCGGCGACCTTCATCGCCGAATTGCCAGCGCTCTATCCGTTGTACCGTTTCGTGCATTGCCATCTGTGCATCTGCCAATTTTTGGACAGTCTGCTCCAGGCGCGTGAGCCGTTCCTCGACGCCTTCCAGCCGCGCCTCGGCGCGCGCAAGCCGTTCCTCGACGCCTTCCAGCCGCGTTTCGACGCGCGCAAGCCGTTCCTCGACGCCTTCCAGCCGCGCCTCGGCGCGCGCAAGCCGTTCCTCGACGCCTTCCAGCCGCGCCTCGGCGCGGAGATGGGCAGCGGTCAATTCCGCCAGCATTTCTGCTACACGTTCCAGCTTTTCATCCAGTCGATCTACGCGACTAGGGAGAGCGAGCAGTGAATCCATCTGTAAGGCAGCTTGAAGCTGACGCCGCGCCTCTGGATCGCGACGGACCAAGTCGATGATAGATTGTAGTTGACTCGGAGTCAGCGCCATGTTTGTCTCCTTCGGTTTGGTGATGATTATACCATAACCGCATCATGGCAGAGCTATCGAGCATGGGGATAGTGGCCCGCCGGATGTTTTAACAATGCCTCTTCGATCAGATCCGATCCCAGGCCGGGGCGCGTGGGGATCTTGAGGTAGCCGTCCTCGATTTCCAGCGGATGGGTCATGAGATCATCGCGCCAGGGCGCGTCGTCCACGTCGAGTTCGTGGATGAAGAAGTTGGGCACGGTGGCGCAGACGTTGGCCGAGACCAGCGTGTTTATGGGGCTGTGGCAATTGTGCGGAGCGATGAGCGTGTCGTAGGCGTGGGCCAGATCGCAGATCTTCTTGCCCAGCGTGATACCGTTCCATGCGAAGTCGGGCATGATCACGTCCTGGGCGTGGCGTTCCAAATATGGACGGTAGCCATGCAGGCCAAAGAGACTTTCGCCGGTGCAGATGGTCGTGCGCGTGGATTGTCGGATCAAGGCCAGCGCGTCAGGATCAAAAGTTTCAGTCTCCAGCCACATGAGGTTGAAGGGTTCCAGCGCCTGCGCCAGTTTGATGGCCCCACCCAGTTTGAAGGTGAAAGCCACATCGAGGGCGATGCCCACATCCGGGCCGAACGCCTCGCGGAAAGTCCCCACGATCAGTTCGGCGTTGCGGATGACCGAGGGGTGCGCGTCGCCGGCGTGGTTGGTGAAGCGGTTGAGCAGCGGCGTGGCGTCGGGTCGATCCTTGAGGGCAAAGAGGTTGGTCTTGATGGCGGTGTAGCCCCGCTCTACGACTTCTTCGGCCAGGCGGCGCAGATCGTCGACGGTCTCCACCGGCGGCAGACCCAACGCTTCAGCGTGGCGCGCCCGCACCGATCCACAGTGGGACCAATAAAGGCGCAACTTGTCGCGCATCTTGCCGCCGAGGAGCTGCCAGATCGGCGCGCCCAAGACCTTGCCGCGGATGTCCCACAAGGCCGAGTCAATGCCCGCCATCGCTTTGTAAGCGATGCCGCCGGTGTGGCGCACCGACGCCGTGTGCAGATCCCACCAGATCGCCTCCGCCCCCATGGGATCGCGCCCGATCACCCATTCGGCGTAGCGATTCACCGTTGCCGCCACCGGTCCCGGCGATCCCCAGTCGGTGCAATCGCCCCAGCCCACCAGCCCTGGCTCATTCGTTTCCACTTTGACAAAGGTCCACGGGCGGAAACCGCCATCCACGAGGAAGGTCTTGATTTTGGTGATTTTTGTTGCCATCTCACTAACCCTCTGGCTGAATGGGGGCTACGGCGATGATCTGCTCTGGGCTGTAGCGCGCAAAAGTGGTTGTTCTTCTTCAGGCGATAGCGCCAGAGTGATGGTTAAAGCCATGTTGGTCCTCCTTCACAAGAGATCACGCTATACCCATTTTAACAAAAGTCAGCGTGGAAGCGAAGAGACTTCCGACACGTCGCCTCTTCGCCTCCACGTCCTTGCTTACGCCTGTTCCACCACCTTCAACCGGCGCCCCATCTGCTGGCGCGCCGGTTCGGAGCCGGAACCGCCCACGAGGAAGTCGAGATCGCAGCCGGTGTTGGCCTGCATGACATGCTCGGTGTAGAGGCGCACGTAGCCGCGATCCTGATGGGGAACCGGAGGAACCCAGGCGGCGCGGCGGCTGATCATCTCTGCGTCTGAGATGTCGAGGTGAAGACGGCGACCGGCCACATCGAGTTCGATCCAATCGCCGGTCTGCACCAGCGCCAGCGGACCGCCCACAGCGGACTCCGGCGCGACATGGAGGACGACCGCGCCGTAGGCCGTGCCGCTCATACGCCCGTCGGAGATGCGAACCATATCACGCACGCCCTGTTCGAGGAGTTTCTTGGGCAGTCCCATCTTCCCTTCCTCGGGCATACCAGGGAAGCCCCTCGGCCCAATCCCTTTGAGTATCAGCACGCTATCGGCGGTGACATCGAGATCGGGATCGTCGATACGTTCGTAATAGTCCTCGATGCTCTCGAAGACAAGGGCCTGGCCGCGGTGTTGCAGCAGTTCCGGCGTGGCCGCGGATGGTTTGATCACCGCGCCGTCGGGGCAAAGATTGCCGTAGAGGACGGTGGTGCCGCTGCTCTCGGCCCACGGCTTGTCAACCGAGGCGATGACGTCGCGGTTGTAACAGAGCGCGCCGGCCGTGTTTTCCGCCACCGTCTGACCGGTGACGGTGAGCGCGTCCATGTGCAGCCGATCCTTCAATTCCTGGATCACCACGGGCAGCCCACCGGCGTAGAAGAAATCTTCCATCAGATATTTGCCCGACGGCATCAAGTTGACGAGCAGGGGTTGATTGCTGCCAAAGCGGTTGAAATCCTCCAATTCCAGCGGAACGCCGATGCGCCCGGCAATCGCCAACAGGTGGATGATGAAGTTGGTCGAACCGCCGATGGCAGCGTTGATCATGATGGCGTTCTCGAAAGCCTGTCGCGTCAAAATTTTGGAAAGACGCAGATCCTCCCCTACCATCTCCACAATACGGTTGCCCACAAGATGGGCTGTACGTTTGCGCCGCGAGTCCACGGCGGGGATGGCTGCGCCGCCGGCCAGGGTTAACCCCAGCGATTCCACCATACAGGCCATGGTCGACGCCGTGCCCATGGTCATACAGTGTCCTTCACTGCGCGAGATCGAGCCTTCCGCTTCCAGATATTCGGCAGCGGACATGTTGCCGGCGCGCATCTCCTCGGTGAATTTGTAGGCGTCGGTGCCTGATCCAATGTCCGTGCCGCGGTATTTGCCGTTGAGCATCGGCCCGCCGGAGACGACGATGGTGGGCAGATCCACGCTGGCCGCGCCCATGATCGTAGAGGGCGTCGTCTTGTCGCAGCCGGTGAGCAGCACCACGCCATCCAGCGGATTGGCGCGGATCGACTCTTCCACATCCATGCTGGCGAGGTTGCGATAGAGCATCGTTGTGGGCTGCATCAGCGTCTCGCCCAGCGACATCACCGGGAATTCCACGGGGAAGCCGCCCGCTTCGTAGACGCCGCGCTTGACCATCTCGGCGATAATGCGGAAGTGTCCGTTGCAGGGGGTGAGATCCGACCAGGTGTTGCAGATACCGATCACAGGCCGCCCGTCAAAGAGATGATCGGGGTAGCCCTGATTTTTGGTCCATCCGCGGGCGGCAAAACCAGCCAGATCGGTGCGTCCAAACCAGTTAGCGCTGCGCAGGCCGTGTCGTCCATTCGACGATGCGTTCATAGAGTCTCCTCCATTGGGATAGGGGCAGTGGATTGACGTTGATTCGTGATGTTGAACTGAGGTGTGGAGCGTTGCAATGTTGAGGATCGTACCCGACCCGGCGGCTTTCGTCAATTGGCAGGCGCAAAGCCCAGAGCATACTCCTCGCTTTGCGCTCATCCGCGGCGGGGTTATAATAGGGGAAAGCCACCCACAATTCGCCAGCAGGTGATGGTGTTATCAACCTCAGTGAGGGAAGCGGATGAGTGTTATAGAATACTCTTTACCCTACTATGAAGATGTGCTTGAGTTTCTGGCAGGGAGTCCTTCGGCCCAGGAGATCATTGCATTCCGCCCACCGCAGTCGGCTCAAGAGCGATTTAGTGAGTTATTACAGGCCAATCGTGAGCGGATCTTGAGCGCACAAGAGGAAGAAGAGATCAATCACTACATCCAAATCGAGCGGATGGTTTCCTTGCTAAAAGCCAAAGCCTACAGCCGCTTGGACAAGGAAGAAGGGTGACATCCTATATTCCCACCGGTACCCAAACACATGTGATCGCGCGAGCAAAGGCAAGTTGTGAATATTGCCTCATACACTCGAACTACGCGGCGCTCACGCATGAAGTTGATCACATTGTTGCCGAAAAGCACGGCGGAAGTAGCGAGGAAGCAAATTTAGCCTACTCATGCGCCCAGTGCAATCGTTTTAAGGGCAGTGATCTTGCTTCGATAGATCCCAGATCTGGAAAGATTGTTCCCCTTTTCAACCTGCGGACAGACAACTGGTCTGAACACTTTACACTGGATGGCCCCGTTATTATGCCACTTACTCAAAATGGACGCGCAACTGAACGGCTTTTACAACTGAATCAGATCGATCGTATTCTGCTACGCAGAGAGTTACTCAATACAGGTCGCTACCCATTTCAGTTCGGCAAATAACCCAATTCTTACCGCCACACCACGGACACCCCCATGCAACCGATCAACTTTGCCCTGATTGGGGCTGGCAACATCGCCAAGATCTACGTTGACGCCTTCGCTCACATCCCCCAGGCGCGGATCACGGTGATCAGCAACCGCACCGAGTCCACAGGGCGCACGTTGGCCCAAAAAGCCGGCGCAGATTGGACAGCCAGCTACGCCGACGCCGTCACCCGTGCGGATGTAGATGCCGTGGTGATCGCCACACCCAGCGGAAGCCACGCCGAGATCGCCGCCGTCGCTGCCGAAGCGGGCAAACATCTGCTCGTGGAAAAGCCCATTGACATCACCCTGCCCCGCGTGGATTCGATTATCGAGGCCGCTGAGCGCGCCGGCGTGATCCTGGCCTGCGTCTTTCCGCTACGCTTCGCTGCGGGCGTCCACAAGGCCAAGCAAGCGCTGGACGCTGGGAGGCTGGGACGGCTCACCCTGGCCGATTGTTATGTGAAATGGTATCGTCCGCAGAGTTATTACGATGGCAGTTGGCGTGGCACCTGGGCATTGGACGGCGGCGGCGCGTTGATGAACCAGGCGATCCACAACATCGATCTGCTCCGATGGCTCGCTGGGCCGGTGAAAAGCGTTATTGGGCGCACAGCCACCCTGGCCCATGAGATGCAGACCGAGGACACGGCCAGCGCCCTTGTCACCTTTGAGAACGGCGCGTTGGGCGTGATCCAAGGGGCGACGAGTTGCTGGCCTGGCGATCCTGCCCGTGTGGAGCTTCACGGCGACCGCGGCACGATTGTAATCGAGGAAGGGCAGATTGCCAGGTGGGAACTCCAAGACGCCTCGCCAGAGGAGAAAAAGGCGATGCTCAATCTGGAAAAACAGGAAGGCAGCGGCGCCACCGATCCAATGGCAATTGGCTTTGAAATGCATCGCCGCCAGATCGTGGACCTGATCGAAGCCATCCGCGATGGGCGCCCGCCAGCCATCCAGGGTGCAGAGGCGCGCCGCTCGGTCGAGATCATCCGCGCCATCTATCAGTCTGCCGAGTCGGGGCGGGCCGTGGCGTTGCCGCTGTGAGGTAGTGATTCGTGACTGTGGATTGGTGACTGGGAAGAATCTCATTCCGCAGTCACCAATCACGAATCACGAATCACCCTTTCAGGGCCCTTCCATCGTGAGTTGTTGGCCGAAGTACCAGGTTTCTTCTGCTTCAAAGCGCCACAGTTTGCTCGATGTACTGATGGCTTCCATACGCATATTCTTCGGCCAGGGGATGTTCCGCCAGCCGCCCGGTCCCCACACCATGGGCGCAAAGGTCTTGTTAACCAAATGCTGTACAGGAAGCTCTCCCTGCGCTGTTGAACCGGGCAAATTCTCAGGGTAGGCCAGACGTGGAGGCGCATTTTCGACAGATTCGACGCCGCCTAAGTAACAGGCCAGTACATAGAATGGATCCACATGATGGACGGTCGCAAAAAAGCCAACATAGTGCGAGGGTAGATCCTCAATGGCGAACGATGTAAACGGGCCAAAAAGACCGTGCGGCGGTTTGGCTTCCCAGGCTTCAAAACGACGGCTCCAGTCCTGATAGATGCCTAGCGCGACACCGAGGATCTTCTCGTCGGGGATCTCACCTGATACCAGGTAGTGAGCAGAATATCCCGTGATCCCATCACGAACCCCCTGCGTAACGGTAATCACACTACTGCCATTCGCAACGACATCGCGCACATCCTGGATGATCCGGGCGGGGTTGCCAGTGAAAAAGTGCGACGAGTCAAACCATCCATAGTTTGGGCTGTAATAGTATTGGGTCTGTGCCGAACCCGATACCACATATTCCCGCACATCACACAGGATCGGATCTTCTTCAACAGCCATTGGGATGGGAACGGTCAAGCGGTCGCGGACAAAATAGATAGCCGCCGTCGTCGACATGAATAGGGTTAGAATAAGCAGGGCAATGTAAGCAATCATCAACTGATCCAAAGACCAGAGCAATCGCTTTTGAAGCATAGCACGCATGGAAAGCTAACCTGCTCCTCGTGAAGAGTTGACAAGATAAGGGCCCCAAGCCATGCGCAAATGTAAAATACGCTGGCAACCGGAGTCCATAGCTTCATTGTACGCCGATTTAGCCTGAATACAAGATCCGTGGTTGGATCAAATCTCATACTTTTGCTGTAATCGTTCACAAGAGGAACCAAGATGCGCATCAGTGCTATTGAGACCTATATTTTGCAAAGCCCGTTGGAGCGTCCGTTCGGCTGGTCGCAGGGCTGGATCGACACCCGCAGCACAGGATTGGTCAAGATCATCACCGACGAAGGCGTTGTCGGCTGGGGCGAAGGATGCGACGGCGCGGCGGCCACCATCGTTGGCAGAGCCTTTGCCCCTCTCCTCCTCGGTCAGGACCCAACCAATCGCGTCGGTCTCTGGCATAAAATGTTCTGCCAACTCTACAACAGCGGAACCACGAGCGGGATCGGCGGCAGCGCCCTCAGCGCTGTGGACATCGCCCTGTGGGACATTGCCGGCCAGGCCGCCGGGCTTTCCGTCTCGGATCTGTTAGGTGGGCGTATCCGCGACCGCGTTCCCGTCTACGCCACGGGTCTCTACTACACCGACGGCGAGTTCCCCGACCGGCTGTTGCAAGAGGCGCGCACTTATGTGGAGATGGGGTTTCTGGGCATGAAAACCAAAGTCGGGGGCTTGCCGTTGCAAAAGGATGTGGAACGGGTGGCCGCCCTGCGCGACGCCATCGGGCCGGATGTCTATCTATCGGTGGACGCCAATCAGGCTTACAACGCCGCTACGGCCATCCATCTGGGTGAACGGCTGGCCGATTATGACATCCTCTGGTTCGAGGAGCCGGTTAACGCCCGCGATATCGACGCCTATCTTCAGGTGAAGGCAGCGTTGCCAATGGCGATTGCTGGCGGCGAGGTGCTGCGTATGCGCTACGAGTTCAAAGACTTCCTTGCGCGCCGCGCCTTTGACATTGCCCAGCCCGACGTAGCCCATGTGGGCGGCATCACCGAGATGCGCCGCGTGGCGGAGATGGCAAACGCCTTCGGCGTGCAGGTGAACCCGCATGTGTGGGCATCGCCCATTATGATCGCCGCCACCCTGCATGTGGCCGCCGTGATCCCGCCCTGCCCACCGGCGCGCGATCCACAGCCTTTTCTTCAGGAGCCGACGATGGAATTCGACCGCACGCCCAGCCCCATCCGCGAGGAATTGTGCCGCCGGCCGTTTGAGCAGATCGGCGGCTATGTCACCGTTCCCACGGGACCGGGGCTTGGGATCGAGGTGGATCAGCGCGTAGTGGATCGGTTGGCGGTGGCGCGGGAGCGATACACAGAGTAGTGCGTAGTACGACCGCAGACGACCGACCACAGACGGCGGATCGCAGACAAATGACCAATGACAAAGGAACAATGACGATGCAGACCATATTTCCGGGGGAACGGTGGGAACAGTGCGCCGCTGAGGACGCTGGCTTTGACGCTGCCAAATTGGATACGGCGCGGCGCTGGCTGGAGGAGCAGTCCACTCGCCGCGAGGATGGCCGTTATCGCGTGGCAGTCGTGCGCGGCGGACGGCTGATCGCAGAATGGAATCATGGCGTCGGCGGCGAGGAAGCGTTGCGACTGGCGTCGGCGACCAAGTCGATCTTCTCATCGCTGCTCGCCGTCGCCGTCGACGAAGGGGTGATCCCTTCGCCCGATGCGCGCGTGGTCGACTTCTACCCCGAAATGATGGATGTCCCCAACGGCGCAGGACCCAAAGCCGGGCGCTATGCCTTCGAGAAGGATCGCGCCATCACCTTTCGCCAGCTCATCTCAAACACGTCCGGTTATATGAAGCCGGGCGAGGAACCGGGGCGGGTATTCAACTATCAGACCTACGGCATGAACATCCTTACCCATGCCATCGCCAAGAGCTATGGACTCTACAATGCCGCCGATCCAGAGGGATCGCCCGGCGTCAAGGAATTAATCGACAGCCGTATTCGCCAGCCCATCGGCGCGCATTGGGGCTACTATCTGGCTAACTTTGATCTGCACGCGCAGGCGCGGCTGTCCATCTTCGGCTACTATGAAGGCGTCGCCTCCTCGGCGCTGGATATGGCGAGGCTGGGCTGGTTGTGGCGGCATTGGGGACGATGGCGCGATCAGCAGTTGATCCCCGAAGCGTGGCTGCGTGAAGCGACGAAGGTCGCCCCCGACATCCGCCGTCACTGCGCCGAGGCGGAATGGGTCTACGGCTACGGCTTTTGGACCAACGAATTCGGGCGACTTTGGCCGAACTTGCCCCGCGACTCCTACGCGGCGTCGGGCGCGGGTCGGCAGCACATCTGGGTCTCGCCCGATCTCGATCTGG
This sequence comes from Caldilineaceae bacterium, assembly GCA_019637695.1. Lineage (GTDB taxonomy): Bacteria > Chloroflexota > Anaerolineae > Caldilineales > Caldilineaceae > RI-153. Next base: position 31,554 of record JAHBVG010000020.1, read on the forward strand.
TCATCGTGCAGAGCCCTGGCCTCTATGAGGATCAACGCGAGAATGACAGCGGATTGGTGAGGCTGATCGTGGATGCAGTTGTGGCCTAGAAATGATAAACTGACATTTCGGATAATGGGAAAATGGGAGGTGAACGATGACCATTGTCAAGGATACAGCTTCTTGTACGCCCGAAGAGTATCTGGCGCGGGAAGCGATGGCAGAAGCAAGAAGCGAGTATAGCGATGGCAATACGTACGCGATGGTTGGCGCCAGCCGCGCGCACAACTTGATCACCTTGAATACGGCAAGTGAACTACATTCACTGCTGAGAGGTCGGCCCTGTGAGACCTACATGAGCGACATGCGCGTGAAAGTGTCCCAAACGCGGCTCTACGCCTACCCCGATGTGGTCGTTGTCTGCGGAGCGCCGCGCTTTGAGCAAGACCAGGGCGAAAATTTGCTGAACCCCACCGTGTTGATCGAAGTACTCTCGCCCTCCACCGAAGCCTACGACCGCGGCGGCAAGTTTGCCCATTACCGCCGCTTGGATTCGCTGCGCGAGTATATTCTGATCGCCCAGGATCACGTCCACGTGGAACATTACGAGCGCCGCGGGCAGCAATGGCTGCTCACCGAATTCAGCGCGCTGGACGATTCACTCAGCCTGCCCGTATTGGAATGTCAGATCGCGCTGCGCGAGATCTACGCGCGCGTGGGCTTCCCCAATCCCGCCGAGTCCACGGCATCCTAAACTTTACCCACCCCACAGGAGAGACCATGAAGATCACCGGTGTGCGTACCCAACTCTACGAATTTGAGATGGATCGCCCGATTGGCGACGCCAATAGCCCACAAGGTCGCCAGCTTAACACAACCCTCGCCGTCTTCATTGATACCGATGAAGGGATCACCGGCATGGCGCTGGGCGCGCCGGGCGCGCGTGGTCAGATCCACAGTATGGTGGAGAACCTGCTGATCGGCCTTGATCCGCGCGGGGTGAAGGGGCTATGGCAGCGGCTGGTAGATGCAGTTTTCAAGGGCAACAACCGGGGGATGGTCACCGACGCCATCTCCTCCATTGACGTGGCGCTGTGGGACATCAAAGCCAAGGCCAACGATGAGCCACTGTGGAAGACGCTGGGCGCAGCCAGCCGCCGGGTCAAAGCCTACGCCAGCGGCATCGATCTACCCCTCTCGGATCAAGAGATCGGCGACTTCTATGCAGGTATGGCCGCGCGTGGGATCAGCGCGGGCAAGCTCAAGGTGGGACTGGATTTTGAACACGATCTGCGCCGCATCCAGATTATGAGTGACGCGCTGGCAAGATCGGGGAAAAAGCCGGTGCTGCTGGTCGATTCCAACGAGTATTGGTCGCCCAAACAGGCGATCCGCCACATCCGCGCCTACGAGCAACATTTCGACATCACCTGGGCCGAGGAACCGGCGCGACGCTGGGATTATCGTGGATTGCGCAAGGTCTCACAGGGGATCAAGGCGGCGGTGGCGACGGGAGAAAATCTGGATCATGTGAGTGAGTTCACACCGCTGATCCTCCACGAAGCGGTGGACATTGTCGAAGTCGGCTGGGGATGTTCGGGGATCACCGGCGCGCTGCAAGTGGCGGGTCTAGCCTATGCCTTCGAGTTGCCCATTTCGATGATGAATTGCCCGGCCCACTTTATGGCGAATGTGGCCGCGGTGCTGCCCAACCACATGATGATGGAAGTGGTGGAACCCGGTTGGGATCAGGCGCTGCAGGTGGACACCTACATCGAGGACGGCTGGATCGTGCTGGGGGATCGCCCTGGCAACGGCATCCTCTTTGACGAGGCGAAGCTGGCCCAATTCGCCATCGAGAAACCCTCGAAACCCACCGGTGCCAGCCCTTGGGGACGTCGCCGCGGCGCCGGTCTCTACGAGGTGGGCGCGTCCGAGCTAGAAGAGATGGATCTAGAGTAATCCCAACATGTACAGGCAGTTTGAAGGAGCATACCCGACCATCTATAATATGGGCAGGCATGGCACTTGTAAACAAGGTGGGATCTATGACTACTTCGCTACTGACAAAGCAGTATATTCTGAATGAGCAAGGCGCCCCAATTGGCATCATCCTCCCCATTGAGGAGTACGAGGCACTTATCCAATCTGTTGAGGAGACCCCGTTCTCAGTCCAACCAACGCTGTTTGGCGCATTGAAACACCTCGGAGGAGCAGTTGCATCAACAGATCTTCTCGACGAGACGATTCGAGAAGTGTGGGCTACCTGGGACAAGGGCGAAGAAGAGTGATTGAGCTGCTTTTAGACACTCACACCCTGATTTGGCTATTACATGGCGATGAACGTCTATCGTCTGCAGCTCGGCGACACATCGAGTTGACTTCTCAAAATAGGGGTCAATCTGCAATTTCCTCGATTTCGCTGGTCGAGATTGCCTATTTGGAGGAAAAAGGCCGGATTCCCATCGGCACGCTTCAGGGTACGCTTGCCATGATTGATATGCCCAATCCGCTTTTGGTAGAAATCCCGCTCAATAAGCATATAGTCGGCAAATTGCTGTTGATTCCGAAGCAAGAAATCCCTGAGATACCAGATCGTATTATTGCTGCCACGGCACTCTACCTCAACGTACCGCTCATCACCCACGATCATAAAATTCAGAACAACATCATTAACACAGTGTGGTGACAAACGATAGGAGGAGTTCTATGCCAAAACACACAGTCTGCCGCGTGAGTGAGTTGCCGCCTGGCGAACGCAAGATCATCGAGGTGAGCAAGCGCTCGATTGGCGTTTTCAACGTTCACGGCGACTATTACGCCATTCGCAACCTCTGTCCGCATGAGGGCGCGCCCCTCTGCAAGGGGATCATCACCGGCACCACGCTGCCCAGTCAACCTGGAGAATACATCTGGGCTAAGGACGGCGAGATCCTCCGCTGCCCGTGGCACGGTTGGGAGTTCGACATCACCACTGGGCGGTCGATCTTCAACCCGCATAAGATGCGCGTCAAAAAGTACACCGTTACTGTGGAGCCAGTGGGTCCGGCCCTCGCCCTCGCCGAAGATGACGAACGGGTCGAGACCTTCCCTGTCACGGTTGAGGATGGTTGGGTGATCTTACATGCGTGAGAGAGGCAACCGTAGCCGCTGCTTTTAGCTGCGGTTCTTCTCTGAAGACGAAGATGTGCGATTGCAAATCGCACCTGCGGTTGACGACCGTGCAGATAACCGTAGCCGCTGCTTCTAGTTGCGGTTCTTCTCTGAAGACGAAGATGTGCGATTGCAAATCGCACCTACGGTTGACGACCGTGCAGATAACCGTAGCCACTACTTCTAGCTGCGGTTCTTCTCTGAAGACGAAGAAGTGCGATTTGGAATCGCACCTATGGTTGACGACCGTGCAACACGTCGAGAAAGAGATGCGGACGGTCGAGGTTGATCATATCGATCTCCCAGCGCAGGAGATCGCGAAACATCTCGGCGGTCTCGTCGTGGGTGAGAACCATGACTTTGATCCCCAGGCTGCGGCAGGTATCAATGAGTTCGGTGCTGAGATTTTTAGGGCCGACTTCGATGATGCGGGCGTTGAAGCGTTCATGGGCGCGACGCGCACCGGCCGCGTCAGAAACGTTCACTTTCAGGGGAAGATCTGGGGCCATCTCGTGAAGCAGCGACATCCATCCACTGCTACCTGACCAGAGGAAGCATTCCTCTTGCAGTTGCATGGCGTAGATCAGCTCAATCAAGTGGTAGGGATGGGCGAATTTCACGTCGAAGAAGACCCTGGCCTTCCCCTTTACCCAACGCAGGAAATCTTCGAGCCGCGGCACTCGTTCCCGGGCGAACTGGGGCGCAAACCAGCTCCCAGCGTCGAGGCGGTCGATCTCGACGGAGGAGAGCGCCAGCAAGTGGCCCGCGCCATTCGTAGTGCGATCCACGGTGGCATCGTGCATGACATAAAAGATATGATCGCGGCTGGTCCACACATCGACCTCAATATAGTCGAGTCCCAGGTCTAGGCAGGCCTGCGCCGCTGCAAACGTATTCTCAGGAGCAATTTGATTGGCGCCTCGGTGCGAAACGATTTCGATCTTTCTGGCTGTCAATGGATTATCCTTGTCGAGGGAAGAGGTTCTGATATTGGATATTAGGTATTGGATATTGAGTCGCTCTTATAGACTATCACCAATACCCAATATCTAATACCCAATACCCGATATCTTTTTTTTCATCATACCCCACCCCATCACCCACACGAAATGAGGAGAGTATGGCAGACCCCATCATCACCAAATTTGAGGTTCATGAGTACCAGTTCACAACCAAAGATCTCGGTACGGATTACAACGGGTTCAACCTCGTTTACGAGCCGGGGAACACGATCACGCGCGGCGGCTATGTGCTGCGCGTCTTCACCGATCAGGGGATCGTGGGCGAGTACGGCGGGGGCAGCGCGCTGGATTATGCTGCGCTGCCGCGGCTGGCGGCCTACCTCAAAGGCAAGAACGCGTTAGAGCGCGAACGGTTTTTCACCGATATCAACCGCGCCCAGCGCCAGGTGGCGCGGATCGGGCTGGCCCCCATCGATATCGCCCTGTGGGACATTGCCGGGAAGTTCTTCGGCGTGCCCATATACCGACTGCTGGGCGGCTACAAGAGCAGCGTGCCCTGCTACGCCAGCACCTATCACGGCGATCACCAGCCCGATGGCATGTCCACGCCGGAAGCCTACGCCGATTTTGCCGAGCAGTGTCTGGAACTGGGCTATCCCGCCTTTAAGATCCACGGCTGGGGACGGGCGCCGATCAAGCAGGAGATCGATACTGTCCACGCTGTGGGCAAACGGGTGGGCGGCAAGATGGATCTTATGCTCGATCCGGCCTGTGAGTACATCACCTTTGGCGAGGCGCTCAAGGTGGGCTGGGCCTGCGACGAGAACCGCTATTTCTGGTACGAGGACCCCTATCGCGATGGTGGTACATCCCAGTTTGCCCACCGCAAAATGCGACAATTGATCCGCACGCCGCTGCTGATGACCGAACATGTACGCTCTGTCGAACCGCACATCGATTTCCTCGTGAATGAGGCCACCGATTATGTGCGCGGCGATGTGGGCTACGACGGCATCACCGGCGTCATGAAGATCGCCCATGCTTGCGAAGGATTGGGCGTCGATATTGAGTTCCACGGGCCCGGCCCAGCCCAGCGCCAATGTATGGCCGCCATCCGCAACACCAACTACTACGAGATGGGGCTGCTCCATCCCAAAGCGCCGGCCAGCCACGATCCCAACCTCTACATCGACTATCACGACGATCTGGAGGCTGTGGATGAAAACGGTCACGTCCCCATTCCACAAGGGCCAGGGCTGGGCGTGGAGATCGACTGGGATTGGGTGAATCGCAATCGGGTTTCGCTGTTGGAGATTTAAGCGCTGATCAGCAGAATTCTTGTTTTTTGTGCAAGAAATGTACTGGTCGAAGACCGGGTGAAATCTGTAGGCGCGGTCGGCCCGCGCCTACAGATTTCACTGTCTTGTTGACCAATACAAAATCGTCCACAAAGGATGAGAAGATGCCCATCGTGGACGAACGACAACACTACACTGTCAAAGAAAAGGCCAACGAAGAAGCCAACAAGCTCTTCTACGATGCCTTCAAACATCTGACCACGCTGAGTACTGGCTCGATCTTGATCCTGGTCTCATTGTTAGAGCTGTTCTTCACCGCTCCCCAGTGGAAAGGTTTGGTTGTTGTCTCTTTGGTCAGTTTCATCATCTGCATTGTCAGCTCGGTGCTGATGATGTTCTTCCAGGCTGGCGCTGTCCTGGTCCTGAAGGAGAGTACGAATCGGACAGAGAAGACTTTCTTCTTTGTGACAATGGCGAGTTTTCTCCTGGGGATCATTAGTTTTGTGGGGTTTGCCATCATCAATTTCTAACCGCGGCATCCACGTAGGACACGGATTTGCAGGATTTCCAAGATGTCAGCAGATCGAAAAAGCCGATTGGCTTATAGATCCAATCGGCTTTTGTGTGTTTGCTAAAGGCTGTTAGGGGGTGACTGCGGCGGGCATGGGCAGAAGTTCAGGCCGCTCGGCGCTGTTGTTCAGCAGAAAACGGAAGAACTCTGTGTCGGATGGGATGATCATCCGATCCCCTCTTTTCAAGATGGTGTCATAGGCCTGAAGACGGCGGATGAAGGCATAGAACTCGGGATCCTGCGCCAGCGCTTCGGCGTAGATACCGATGGCCTCGGCTTCACCTTCGCCGCGTAGCCGTTGGGCCTGCTGTTCGCCTTCTGCCACAATCACGGCGCTGTTGCGATCGGCCTGCGCTCGAATAATATTGCCCAACTCTTCCCCCTCGGCCCGCAACAGCGAGGACTCTCGCTGCCGCTCGGCGCGCATCCGATCAAAGACACTCTGCTCTACCTCTCTGGGCAGATCCGCGCGCTTGGTGCGCACATCCAGCACAAGAATGCCGAACTCGGCGGCCTTGCCCACGGCAGATGCGGCTACCCGTTCCTCGATTGCCTCGCGCTGATTGGAGATGACATCCATAAATTCTACGGTCGCCAGTTCGCGGCGCAGTTCCGAAAAGATGATATCGTCCAGGCGGGCGCGAGCGCCAGATTCGGTGCGTACAGCTTTGAAGAAGACCAGAGGATCGTTGATCCGCCACCGTGTAACATGATCCACCACCAGCCGTTTCTTGTCGGCAGTCAAATATTCTTGGGGTGAGGCATCGCTCGACAACACTCGCTTGTCAAAGGTGATCACATTCTGAATGAACGGCCGTTTGAAAGCCAGGCCCGGCTCGCGGATGGTCGCCACCGGATCGCCAAACTGAAGGATAATCGCCTGTTGCGTCTCCTGGACGACGAATACACTCTGGCTAATCACGATGGCGGCTACAATGGCAAGCATCACAATGGTTGTGAAAATATAACTTCTCATCTTATTCACCCTCCGTCGTCACTGCCGGGCTTACCGTCGCCTGCTCAACAGGTCTGGTTTCGGTTAACGGCAGGAAAGGCAAGATCTGGCTGCTCCCCATTGCATCTTTGTCCAACAAAATCAGATCCACATGGTTGAGTACTCGTTCTAAAGATTCAATGTGCAGCCGCTCTCGCGTTACCTCTGGCGCCAGTTGGTAAGCCTTGAGGACGGCGATGAAACGTTCGGCTTCACCGGTAGCACGCAGGATCTCCCGATCTCTGAAGCCGGTGGCCTCTTCGATCAGGCGCTGTCGTTCACCGCGCGCACGCGGAACAATATCGTTCTGGTAGGCTTCTGCCTCGTTGATGCGTCGCTCTTTGTCGGCCTGGGCGCGCACAACTTCTTGGAAGGCATCGCGCACCTCCGCCGGCGGATCAGCGACCTGCAGGCGCACATCCGTTACCAAAATGCCCGTGCCATAGTCCTCCATCAACCGTGTGAGGAAGATGCGAGTCTGATCCTGGACGCGAGCGCGTTCCTCGGTGATCACCGCATCGATGCCCATCTGACCCACGGCGCTGCGCAAGGCAACCTCGGCGCTGGTCACAAGGACAGTCTCAGGCTGCTGCACATTGAAGACAAAGTCGCGCGAACTACCCACCCGATATTGGATCAACAATTCTACCTGCACAATGTTTTCGTCGCGGGTCAACATGAGCGCCTCGTTGAGGACCTCTTCTTTGCGGTCGCCGATCCCTGTGCGGAAGCCAATCTCGGCGCGACGGATGCTCTGGACATCCACAACATTTACACTCTGAATGGGCGAGGGAAGGTGGTAGTTCAGGCCCGATCCTGTGACAGTGGAGAATCTGCCAAAGGTACGCACAACGCCTTCTTCACCTGGCTGAACAATATAGATCCCAGTGCTTAGCCAGAGGATAAAAAGGACGGGGATAACCGCAAAGTAGATGATCCTGCGATTACTCGTCAACCAACGGAGAAAGTCGTCTCGGAATTCTTCATACGAGACACTGTCATTTAACGACACAACGAAATTCCTTTCTGTATGATACAGCAAACGGTATACCCGAAGGCATGTATCTTTAGGATACCATATTTTGGTTGATTCTTATAACGCTCCTATCTTTGGATTTCCTACGGGAAATCCCTACTTGCTTTTGCAAGGTTCGACGAATACTATACAGTACTTAGATCGATATAAGCTGATACTGGACCTACGAGGTCTCTATGTCTTCACCGCTGCGGCTTATTGTAGCCGACGATAGTGCTGTCTTCCGTTCTGCACTCTGCCAGTACCTAAGCTCTCTAAAATCTGTTACCGTCCTTGGCGAAGCTGAAGATGGGATTCAAGCCCTCGAAATGGTGAACCGGCTGTCGCCGGATGTTCTTCTCCTTGACCTGAGTATGCCCAGGATGGATGGCTATGCAGTCCTCCAACATTTACACGCGCAAGAATCCTCAGTCTCTGTCATCATCCTGACTGGTCATCCTGACGCTTACTTTGAGCAACTCCTTAAGCAAGGGGCAGTGGCCTGTATTGAGAAGCACAGAGCGCCCCTGTTATTAGCGCAGACGTTTGCCCACATCAAGGAGCGAAAATCGGCCGCTCACTCTACATAGGCATCGCAACGTTATCTGTTCTTCTCCTCGATTACCCGTACTTCCCCTGGCTGGAGGATGATGCTGCGATCAAATTGTTCGCCGCTGAGGATGTCTGTGGTCGGCGCAGACAGGGAAAGGTATTGGGTTTTACTCGTGTGGTTGAGCAAAAAGAGGATTCTACGCCCGTCTTGGTGGACGCGAGCGCAGATTTCCACGCCCGGCATAGATGGCATCAGCGCATAAATGCCATGTTCGGGCAGCAGCCAGCCGAAGAGCGCATGGTAGAGCATGGGTCCACCCATGCACCCAACGTAGATCACTTTGCCCCCCTCTTCGTGAAATTTATAGGTGATCCCAGCTTTGCCGCTGTACCAGCCTTCCGTATAGGTGGCGATCACCTGTGTGCCTTCCTCTGGTTCGAGGATCTCAGCCCACAGCCCTATGGGTGATTGGCGGCCCATCCGTGTGACGGCGCGCGACCAGCGCAATTCGTTGCGTCGTTCCGGCGCCAATGAATCCATATAGCGTACAGTCGTCCCTGCCAGATCTGCCAGTGGACCGGGCTGGGGTATGGGGAAGAGTTTGTTGTCTTGATCCTTTACGCCAGCGCGCGGACCGAGGATCAGTGTGCCGCCGTTTTTCACAAAGCGGCGCAAGTTTTCCACCACATCGGGTCTCAACAGGTTGAGGAAGGGCGCGCAGACGATTTTGTAGCGGCTGAGATCTGTATTGGGGGCGACAATGGCCGCGGGTACATTGGCTTCCCACAGGGCGATGTATGCGGCGAGATAAGGCCAGGCGATCCAGGCGCGCCCGGTCATGTAGCGTTCATCCGGTTCATCCTCGCGATCCATGCGTACGGCTGGGTTTTCGAGCGTGAAATCGTTGGCGTGATCCATGCGGAGCAGGCTGTTGTGAGGCTGGTTTTGCAGCACCCAACGGCTGTCAAAGTCCAACAAGATCGCAACCTCCGCCGAAGGCACTGTGCCTTCTAATTTGGGCGCGAGTTCTTTCAGTTCCTGACCGATTTGGGCAATTTCGGCGTAGCTCTGGGTTTTGCGGCCAGCGTAGTCGAGGACCCCGCTATGGTATTGCTCGCTGCCGCCCAACGCCTGCCGCCAGCGGAAGTAGATGATGCCGTCTGCGCCGTGACCGATACCCTGATAGGTCTTGAGCCGCACAAAGTTGGGTTCGGGCAAAGGATTGTAGACGCTCCAATTGATCTGGCCTGCCTGCTGCTCCATCACCCAGAAGTTCCGCTCCATCACGCCCCAAATGTGATCGTGGGCCGCCGCGACCAGGGCAGGCGTAGCGCCGTGGAAGTGGTAATTGTCCCAACTGGCGAAGTCGAGATTTTCGCTCAGATCATAGGCGTCCAAATCTGGGAAGAAAAACATTAAATTGTGAGTCACAAAATGGTTCGGGCAGAGACGGCGCAGGATCGCGATCTGCTCGTTGTGATATGCGCGCCAGGTGTCGCTGCTGAACCGGTAAAAATCAAGGATATGGCTGGGATTGCGCTCGGCGGCAGATGCATTCGGCGTGGGGATCTGATTCCAGTCCAAATAGAACTCACCCCAGAAGGCCGTGCCCCAATTCTGGTTGAGCAGTTCGAGATCGCCGTGGCGCTCCTGCAGCCAGTGGTGGAAGCGGTCTGTGCAGATCTCGCAATGGCAGCGCGCCGTGTCGTGACAGCCGAACTCATTGTCGGTCTGCCAGCCGATCACATGCGGGTTGTCGGCATAGCGGGCGGCGATCTTCTCGACGATGATGCGGCTTCGTTCCCGATAAGCCGGTTGATTGGCGCACGCCTCGCGCCGTGTACCAGGACCCAAGTGGCGTCCATAGGCGTCCACCTGCATGATTTCGGGGTGAGCGGCGAGCAGCCAGGGCGGCGGCGCCGGCGTGGGCGTGCAGAGGACGATTTTCAGCCCGTGGCGCCCCAACACGTCGATGGCTCGATCCAGCCAGCCGAAATCGAATTGACCCTGAGCCGGTTCAAGCAATCCCCAGGCGAATTCGGCCAACCGCACCGTGTTGAATCCAGCTTCTGCCATCAGCGCTGCGTCGGTCTCCCAGCGGGCTTCCCCTTCTGCCAACCATTGGCTCCACTGTTCTGGGTAATAATCACAGCCGAAGTAGATCATAAAAAGTACCTTTTGTGGTGAGGTGGTCATCGAAATGAGTAAAGAGTAATGAGTAATATCCGTATCTCTACCTACTCATTACTCATCACTCATTATCCTGCAATAGGTCGCCACATCGATATTCGAGCCGCAGGCAATGATCCCCACGCGCTTGCCGAGGATCTTCTGGCGCAGAGGGCCGATCATAGCGGCAGCGGCAGCGGCGCAAGCGGGTTCGCAGACCAGTTTGAGGCTGCGGAAGAGCAGACGCATACTCTCTTTGAGCGCGTCATCGCTCACCAACACGATTTCTTCGATAAAGTGATGGCAGAGCGCAAAGCTGTAACGGGCCGCTGTGGGCGCGCCGAGACTGTCCGCAATCGTGGAAACTTTATCAATGGCTTGCGGCGATCCTGCCTGGAAGCTGAGCCACATGGTGTTGGCGCCCTCCGGTTCGACGCCGTAGATCTGGCAATGGGGCTGCATCTGCTTGATCGCCGTTGCCATCCCCGCAGCCAGACCACCCCCGCCAATGGGGATGATGACCACGTCGAGATCCGCCGCCTGCTGGCAGAACTCCATCCCCACAGTCGCCGTGCCGAGGATCGTCTGCTTGCCCTCAAACGGGTGAACAAAGGTGCGCCCCTCCTCGCGTTCAATCCGGCGGACCTCGTCAAAGGCGGCGTGGACATTGTCCACCAGTACCACGTCGCCGCCGTAATCGCGTACTTTTTGCACCCGGCCTGGAGGCGCGGACTGCGGCATGACCAGCCTGGCTGTTGATCCCATCAGACCCGCCGCCCAGGCCACGGCGATGGCGTGGTTCCCTGCGCTGACAGCCGTGACGCCGCGACGCCGCGCCTCCTCATCCAAACGCAGCAGATTGTTCACCGCGCCGCGGGCTTTGAAGGTTCCCGTCCGCTGCAAGAGTTCGAGTTTGATGAAAATCTCGCTACCTTCGCCCACAAGCGCGTCGATCTCCCGTTCCTGCCAGCGCCAGACGGGCGTCTCTACCACATATGCGTCCATCATCCGCCGCGCCTCGCTGATTTCGTCGAGTGTGGGGATGTCGATTGTTAAATTCATCATCGGTCCTCGAAGGGGATTGGTGGCTGGTGGTTGGTGACTGGGCAGAGGTGACAAGCGAATTGCGAATTGCGAGTTGCGAACTTGCAACCTACCACCACTTTTGCCTTTTGATTTGTAACTATACAGCCATATACCGTAGGGGCACGGGTGGGGGCGGGCAGCATGTTCGCTATCAACCTAATGTTTGAGCCCGCCCCCACTGCCAACTGCTATCTGCTATCTGCTGCCCGCTTCTCTCACGCAATCAACGTCCCTTTTGTGCTTGGGACATCGGCGCGGCGGGGATCGAGTTGGGTAGCGGCGTCGAGGGCGCGCGCCAGGGCTTTGAAGAGCGCTTCGGCCTTGTGATGATCGTTGCGACCGTAGAGTACCTTCGCATGCAAATTCATGCGCCCGTGGATAGCCAGGCTCTCGAAAAGATGAAAGAGCAGATCCGCGCCCAGTTGGCCGAGTTTGGGGGTGACAAAATCTGCATCAAAGACGCTGTAAGGTCTCCCGCCCAGATCTACAGCCACCAGAGCCAGCGCCTCATCCATTGGAACGTAGCTGTGCGCGGTGCGCACGATCCCGCGGCGGTCGCCCAGCGCTTGATCCAGCGCGCGCCCCAGGCAAATGAAGACATCCTCGGCGGTGTGGTGTTCGTCGATGTGCAGATCCCCAGTAGCCTTCACCGTCAGATCAAAAAGACCATGACCGGCGAAGAGGGTCAGCATGTGGTCGAGGAATCCAATCCCCGTGTCGATGTCGACGCGCCCAGTGCCATCTACGGTAAAGGATAGCTCAATTTGCGTCTCTTTGGTCTTTCGTTCAATCGTAGCCCTGCGCATTGCCTTCTCTTTCGGCGGGTGAGGAATGGATAACTGTCAGGTTATTCTATCACAGCAGACTTTCGACCTGCGCGCGCAGACCTTTCTCAAGCGACGTAGCGGGAACGGCCAGTCTGCTGCGCTCAAGACCGCTCAGATCGTAGATGCGGTGGCATAGGAAGGATACCCGATCGGGGTGAGCGGCGCGGTAGCTGTCAACGGGGATCTCTTCGATCTCAACCGCTTTGCCCAAGATTTCGCCGATAATCTCGTAGTAGCGCCGAGATTCGACAATGTCCGGCCCGGCCACGTTGAAGATGCCGCCGTGGGCTGCGGCGTTATCTGCACAACTCAGGATCGTCTCAGCCAGGTCGGCGGCAAAGATTGGCTGCTGCAAAAAATGACCGCCGCCCACCAACCGCAACCTCTCCCCGCCGCAGATGCGTTCGATCAACCTGGCATCGCGGCCATGTTCGGGCAGACAGCCCAGCAGCGAGCCGGCCCCGTAAATGTGGCATGGGCGCACAATCGTCCACCGCATAGGATCGGCGTCGCCGTTCACAAAGATCAACTCGGCCTGGCGCTTCTTGCCGCCATAGCCATCAGTAAGGTAGTGAGCTGCCTGTTCACTCTGGGGAAACATCCGTCGCGCCGGATCATAGACAAAATCGGTGGAGATAAAGACCAAATGGCGCGCCCGCTGGCGAAAGAGGGTTAGATCCTGCATGGCGTCGTCGGCGCTGTAACCGATGCAATCGACCACTAGATCCCAGTTGGTATTCTCTGTTTCGATGGCGCGCGCAAACGCGGCGCGGTCATTGCGATCCAACGTGATTGCTTTCACCCCATCCGTCAGCGCGCGCTGGCCGCGGGTCACCGCCCAGAGCTGATGTCCAGCTTCGAGTGCTTTTTGCGCCAGGGTACCGCTAACAAAGCCGCTGCCGCCGATGAGAAGGATCTTGAGTGCGTGATGGGTCATGATTTCATTCCCTCTGTTTCGTCGTTGAGCGCCTGGGCAACCTCGTCCACCGGGGGCGCCAGGTATCGTTGTCTATAGATGATCAGCCCCATGAGTAGATTAAATTGGACCAACGCTACGAGGATGGCGGAAAATTGGTCGAAATAGAAGACTAGTAAGTTGAGAATCGTCAACGAGAGGAGCAGGCCAAAGTAGCCGAGAAAGACGCCCAAGCGCTCACGTCGCGCCAGCAACAGCAGCGCGCCCACCATCAACAGCGTACCGATGGCGGTCTCTAGCACTAGCCGCGCCAACGAGAGGAAGATCAGATTGGCGCTCACTTCGTCGCCCCGCCCCAACAGCGAAAGCAGATTGGTATTGAATGCCTCATTGCTGGTCAAGAGCAGCGCCAGATCCGCGAACATCCCCCCGCCCATGATCAGCAGCGCCAGGGCGAGGATCGACCGCAGCAAAGGCCGAGGCAGATAGCGATCCAACAACCTATTGCCAAAGGCTTGCAGCCGCTCCTCAATGGACGGGTTCACTGGCGCCAGTTCCAGAGAATCGGCGGTGACAAAATCGAGCAGGGCATCGGCCAACGCCACGTAATTCGGATGGTCTGCTGTCTGACGAATACGCTGAAGGCGAGTGACCAACTCGGCTCGTTCATGATGATCCAGATCATGATCTAATACATCCTGCAAGGCGTCAAAGGTGCGATAGAGCTCCGCACGTGGTTCCTCTGCCGCCGGACGCCGCACACGCAGGTAAAAGAGCACCACAAGCAGAAAGAAGGCGTAAATAATCGGCGCCGCTGGCGGATAAAAGTAGTCATTGGTTTGGGTGATAAATTTGCCCACCTCGTCGATAAAAAGGCCGACCCCCGCCCCACTGAGGATCCCGCCCACGGGGTAGACCCAGCGGTTGGTCAACACCAACGGCAGCAGCGAAGCCACAAAGAGCAGCAGCCCTCCCCAAAGGACATGGGCAATGTGCAGTTCGCTGTTGCCCAACTGGGGGTAACCGGTCAGTTCCAAAAAGAGGCGGGTCAGGCCCACCGAGGCTGCAAAGCTTAACAGGCTGTACAGCAGAAACTGCTCTGCTCCTTCTCGTTTCACAAAAGTGTGGATATGGCTGAATAGACGGCTCACAGCGAAACTCGATATCTTTTGCGTTTATTCACAAACAGCCAGTGTAGTATACCAGAAAAGAGGATCTCGAAGAACTGGGGCCAGAGGACGGCGGACGGCAGACCGCAGACAAACTGGGCAGGGTTGCAGGTGGCAAGTTGTAGGTTTGCAAGTTGCAGGTGGCAGGTGGCAAGTGACAATCGTTTACGTATCACGCACTACGCCCAATATCAAATATCCAATCAAAAAGAGCCGCCCATCTCTGGACAGCCCTCTTCACTCGAAAAAAGCGAGTCGTGTGCTTTCACCGCTTCGCCAACCACCAGGCGACCCTGTGGCACCCGGCACAATCCGTTTACCGCTGCTGCCTTCCGACCCTGACGGAGTTCACAGTGTCCCGCCGCACAGGACCCAGCCGTTGACGAAGCGATGAAAACACACGACTCAGTTGGTAATGGCGGAGAGGGTGGGATTTGAACCCACGAACCTTTTGGGTTACGAGCTTTCCAGGCCCGCGCACTAGGCCAGACTATGCGACCTCTCCAAAGCGAAGTGTAGTATAGCGCGAAAGTGAATTTCTGGCAAATTTGGCGTAGATGACTGGTGATAGGTGACTGGGCACAGCTACAGTCCCTCCCAGTCACCAGTCACCGATCACTATTTTCCAATCCCCACCATCACCGACTTTGCCGCCGCAACTGTCTGCTCGATCTTTTCTTCGCCATGGGCGCTGCTGACGAAACCAGCCTCGAACTGGCTCGGCGCAAGGTAGACGCCTTCGGCCAACATGGCGTGGAAGAATTGCCCATAGCGGGGCGGATCGGCGTAGAGTTTGGCTGCTTCGTAGCTGTCGATGAGGGGCGCGCCCTGCTCTTTGAGGAAATAGACGCCGAACATTGAGCCAGCGTAGCCCGCCTGCACGGGGATGCCCGCCTCGGCGGCCACACTTTCCAACCCGCGCACAAGATCGGCGGTGCGCGCGGCGATGCCCTCAAAGACACCTGGTTTCAACAATTCCCGCAGCGTCGTCAGTCCCGCCGTGATCGCCAGCGGATTGCCAGAGAGCGTCCCCGCCTGGTACATGGGACCCGCCGGCGCCACCG
Organism: Caldilineaceae bacterium; assembly: GCA_019637695.1. Lineage (GTDB taxonomy): Bacteria > Chloroflexota > Anaerolineae > Caldilineales > Caldilineaceae > RI-153. The sequence goes on from JAHBVG010000020.1 coordinate 47,310, forward strand.
TTTCCATAATCTTGCGCTTGCCTGCATATGCGCCCACCGGCAGACCGCCGCCGATCACCTTGCCCAGCGTCGTCAGATCTGGGTCGAGTCCCCACTTTTCCTGCGCGCCGCCGGGGGCTACGCGGAAGCCGGTCATCACCTCGTCGAGGATGAAAAGCGCGCCATATTGGTGGCAGAGATCCTGCAAGCCCTGGAGATACCCTTCGTGGGGCATGACAAACCCGATATTGGCCGCGATGGGTTCGATAATCAACCCGGCAATGCTACCGGGGTTGCTTTCAAAGAGCGCGCGCACTGCATCCAGATCGTTGTAAACGGCAGTTAAGGTGTTAGAGGTTGTGCTGGCGGGGACGCCGGGTGAATCGGGCAGACCCAACGTGGCGACGCCGCTGCCTGCCTGCACCAGCAACATGTCGGCGTGTCCATGATAGCAGCCCGAAAACTTGATGATCTTATCGCGACCGGTGTAAGCGCGGGCAAGGCGCAGCGCACTCATGCACGCTTCGGTGCCGCTGTTGACAAAGCGGATCATTTCCACAGAGGGCACTGTGTCGATGACCAGTTGGGCCAGTTCATTTTCCAGCGCAGTCGGCGCACCATAGCTCGTTCCGCGCCCTGCTGCCGCGATCAGCGCTTTCACAACTTGAGGATGGGCGTGACCCAATACCAGCGGTCCCCACGAGAGGACATAATCAATATAGCTGTTACCATCGGCGTCCCAAATCGTCGCGCCTTCGCCGCGGTCGATAAAGCGAGGGGTGCCGCCGACGCTTTTGAACGCGCGCACCGGGCTGTTGACGCCGCCGGGGATCAAATCTTTCGCAATCGCAAAGAGTTCTTCGGAGCGGGTGGTCTGCATGATGAGCCTTTCTGCTGAGGGTTATGGGCGGATTCTATATCGAATGGATAACCTGTTACGCCGCAGGACTTGACAATTTGGTAAACTGGGGTACCTCTACTCAAGCATCAACGGAAGGACGTGTTAACAGTGTGCCATCTACTAAGCAACGGGGCAAATCCATCATGGCAAAGCTGATCATTGTCTCAAACCGGCTGCCGATCAGCGTCAGCAAAGATGAAGAGGGTCTCCATTATGCTGAGAGCATTGGCGGTCTAACTACCGGGCTAAGTTCCTTTTTCGAGAGCGGCGACAGCCTGTGGATCGGATGGCCTGGTATCACTTCGGACGATACAAATGAAGATGAACGAGGCCAGATCGAGGATCATCTGCGTCAGCGGGATTATCATCCTCTCTTTCTCTCAGAAGAAGAGCAGCAAAACTTCTATTACGGCTTTTGCAACGATACAATCTGGCCGTTGTTCCATTATTTTCATCTCTACACCCAGTTCAACGAGGACTATTGGCAGAGCTACCAAAAGGTCAACACCCTCTTTGCCGACGCCATCGGTCAGATCGCTGAGCCGGGAGATACCATCTGGATCCAGGATTATCACTTTCTGCTGTTGCCGCAGTTGGTGCGAGAGCGTGTGCCCGAAGCCTCGATTGGCTTTTTTCTGCACATTCCGTTCCCGTCGTATGAGATCTTTCGCTTGCTGCCCTGGCGCGCCGAGTTGCTACGCGGGCTGATGGGTGCGGATCTCAACGGCTTCCATACCTTCAGCTATGCCCAGCACTTCCTCGACAGTGTGCGCCGTATCCTGGGGTATGACAACAAATTGGGTGTCATCCAGGCTGAGGATCGGCTGATCAAGGCTGACGCCTTCCCCATGGGCATTGACTATCGTCGCTTTGCTGACGCCGGTGATCTGCCCGAAGTACGCGCCGAGGTGGAAAGGCTGCGCGCAGAGGTGATTGATCGCCAGGTAATCTTCTCTGTGGATCGGTTGGATTACAGCAAGGGCATCCCTGAACGGCTGGTGGCCTATGATCACTTCCTGACCCAATACCCTGAGTATAAGGGTAGGGTCACGCTGATCCAGGTGACGGCGCCGTCGCGTACCGGCGTCGAACAATATCAACAGCTAAAGAAGCAGATCGACGAATTAGTTGGAGACATCAACGGACGTCACGCCTTCCTGGGTTGGATGCCGGTCTGGTATCTCTATCAATCCCAGGGCTTCCACCCGCTGCGCGCGCTCTATGAGATCGCCGATGTGGCGTTGCTAACACCCTTGCGCGATGGCATGAATCTTGTCGCCAAAGAATATGTAGCCAGCAAGACTCAGGGTCGCGGCGTGCTGGTGATTAGCGAAATGACAGGGGCTGCCAGCGAACTGGTCGAATCCTTAATCGTAAATCCAAACAACAAACAGCAGATCGCCGACGCCCTGCACCTGGCTTTGAGTATGTCGCGCCAGGAGCAGATCCGCCGCAACCGCGCCATGCAGGCCCGACTAGAGCGCTATGACGTGCGCCGGTGGGCCGAAGATTTTCTTGAAAGTCTGGCCGAAGTACACAGTGCAGGGATGTCCCTGTCTGTGCAGATCCTCAATCGCGAGAGCGAGGCAGCGTTGATCGAGGCGTACCGGCGCGCTGAAGACAGGCTGATCATCCTCGACTATGATGGCACGCTCGTTTCGTTGACAGACTATCCTCACGATGCCACCCCTGATGAGGATCTCTATCATCTGCTGACCACCCTGGTTGGCGATAAACGAAATCAAGTCTTATTGCTCAGCGGCCGCGGCAAAGATCAACTGAGCGAGTGGTTGGAGCGGCTTGATCTGGGGTTGGTTGCCGAACACGGCGTTTGGATCCGTCCTCAAGGTGGCGAGTGGCAGACCATTGAACCGCTAGACGACAATTGGAAGGCAAGCATTCGTCCCATCTTGGATCGATTTGTCGAGCGCACGCCAGGCTCGCTGATGGAAGAAAAAACTTTTGCGCTGGCCTGGCACTACCGCCGCGTCAACGAGGATCTCGCCACGGTGCGCGCCCAAGAACTCAAAGAGACCCTGCTCCAACTTACCGCCAATCTACACCTTGACGTCCTCGAAGGGGATATGGTGATCGAGGTAAAAAATGTGGGCATCAACAAAGGGAAGGCCGCAGGGTATTGGCTTAACGAAAAACCGTGGAGCTTCATTCTCGCGCTGGGCGACGCCTGGACAGACGAAGATACCTTTAGCGTCCTGCCCGAATCGGCCTACTCAATTCGAGTTGGGCTCAAACCTTCGCTGGCGCGCTTCAACCTGGAATCGCCCACAGATGTGCGTCGTTTCCTTACCCGATTGACCCAAGACACAATAAAAAGACCGCTTCTGCTGTAGAAGCGGTCTTTTTGCTAGCTAAGTTGATGGCTGCCTGGTGAATTAGAATCGTCTGCGGTCTCGGTCTCGATCGCGGTCGCCACCGCGGTCGTCACGTCGAGGTCGATCTCCGCCATCACTGCGACGCATACCACCATTCCCTCCACCGCCGCCGCGTCGATCCTCACGAGGCTGGGCTTCGTTCACTCGCAGCGTACGACCTCCCACATCCTTATCGTTCAGTGCTTGAATTGCCGCATCTGCATCTGCATCAGCCATTTCAACAAAGCAAAACCCACGAAACCGACCGGTTTCCCGGTCATTGATCATGGCGATAGAAACAACTTCGCCATACGGTTCGAACATTTCTCGAATCGAATCCTCATTTGCCGAAAACGGCAGGTTGCCTACGTAGATCCTTTTGGCCAACTTGAACCTTCTCCTGAACTTGAAATGGGAGCCCACGCTGCAAAGCGCTGAAGTGGGCAAGCGAACATACGGCTATGGCTCTAAGTATGCACTAAATTTTGAGTTTTGTCTAGTCCCTGGAACGAGATTTTGGGTTATTTTTGCCACCAAAATGGCAACGAATCCTTAAAAAAGGCTACGGAGATAGGCGAAAACACCTTCAGCCGCTTCCTTGCCCTGATGCACACAGTCGGGGATGCCTACGCCGCGATAGGCAGTGCCGATAAGATTCAGCCCGGCCGGCAAGGATGCATCAATCGCCGCCATGCGATCCAAATGGCCGACGTCATATTGGGGTTGGGCCTGCCACCAGCGGAAGACCCGATGGAAGGTGGGCGCAGAGTCGATCCCAATCAGGTCGCGTAGCTCCTGTTGGGCAGCCAGCGCAATTTCGGTGTCGTCGCGCTCCATCATGTGGGGCGACCGCGCTCCGCCAAAAAAGAGGCGGATCAACACTCGATCCGCCGGCGCGCGATGGGCGAATTTGTTCGTTACCCAGGTGAAAGCGTTGAAATCACGCCTTTCCGCGCGAGGGATCACCGCGCCATACCCCTGTAGCGGGTGGCGAATTTGTTGGCGCGCATAGGCCAGATAGACGACCCCGCTGCTGACCGTCCGCAATTGACCCAATGCACTCGCCGCCGCTGGCACAAGCGGACGCAACAACTTCTCTGCCGCCGCCGCTGGGATCGCCAACACCACTGCATCCGCCTGGAGAGCTTCGCCGTCGCTCAAACGCAAAAGATAGCCATTCCCGACCCGCTCTATCGAGTCTACCCCTGTGGAAAGCCGCATTTTCGCCCGGACCTGAGCCGCCAGCGCACGCGGCAGTTCCTCCATCCCCGCGGTGAACGAAGCAAACGCCGTCCTCACCTCCTCTCTCCCTCCCTTCTTTCCTTCTTCACTTCCTCTGGTTTTCCCCGCCTCTACGGCGCGCAGCAAACTCCCATGTCGCTCTTCCATCTCGCGGAAGCGTGGAAAAGTCGCAAGGATCGACTGCTCCTCGGGGTGAGCGCTATAAATACCGGATAGCAGCGGCTCGCCCAGCTTTTCCAGCGCTTCCGCGCCGAATCGGCGAAGGACGAAATCGGCTACGGATTCGTCCGCGGGCGAGCCCGCGCCATCCCCGCGCGCGGGGATCTGCCGCTCCTGGGCCATGCGCGCCTTGCCCACCGCCGATAGCAACGGCGACCGCTCAAACGCCTCCCAATCTGTGGGGAGGATGAGGTTGAGTCCTTTGGGGAGGGGGATTAAGTGGGCATTGTTGACGACTGAGACGCCGCTGTGGTCCGGATCTGTGGGGAGCAGGCGGTCGGCCAATCCTAACGCCAACGCCAGATCGTAGGCCCAGGGCTTCTGTTGGATGAGGAAGGCGTCTGCCCCGGCTTCAAGGACAAAGGGCTGATCCTCGCCGCTGTCCACAAAATGGGTGATAATCTTGCCGCCAACGCGATCCGACGCCTCAAGGAGGGTAACGGTTAGCTCTGGCGCAAGTTTTTGAAGATACCAGGCTGCCGCCAATCCGCTGACGCCGCCGCCGACAATGGCAACGTGAGGATTGAAGCGTGAAACGTGAGCGATTGTCTCCATATCACGCTTCAATCCTCACCTTTCAGCGTGTACTCGTGTACAAAATCGACAAGCCGTTTTACATTGTCCACCGGCGTCTGCGGTAGGATACCGTGGCCCAGGTTGAAAATATGGCCGGGGCGTCCACCCGCCTGGTCAAGGACGCGCCCGGCGCGCTTTTTGAGTTCGGGCCAGGGCGCGAAGAGAGCGATTGGATCGAGGTTGCCCTGAATTGCCACAGTATCGCCCAGCCGTTGCCAGGCTGTGTCGAGATCGATGCGCCAATCCACGCCGATCACATCGCCGCCGGTCTCTGCGATCAACTCCAGTATACCCGCGGTCTCAGTGCCAAAGTGGATGATGGGGACGCCGGCCTCACTGGCGATCTCAATGGCGCGGCGGCTATAGGGCAATACATGCTCGCGGTAATCGGCGGGCGAGAGCGCGCCGATCCACGAGTCAAAGAGCTGAAGCACCTGCGCGCCGGCCGCCGCCTGCGCCCGCAGATAGTCGCCCACCACCGTCGCCAGCTTATCCATTAATTTGTGCCACGTCTCAGGATCGCCCATCATCATTCCCTTGGCATGGACATAGTTGCGGCTGCTGCCCCCTTCGATGGCATAGGATGCTACGGTAAAGGGCGCGCCGCTGAAGCCAATCAAGGGGATGTCGCGTAGGTCCAGTTCCTTGCGGGCGAGGCGGATGGCGTCGAGGGTGAACCAGAGCGCTTCTTCGGGCGCGGGCGTGCGCAGCGCGTCCACATCCGCGGGGGTGCGCACGGGGTTGTGGATCAGCGGTCCCTCGCCCTTGACGAACTCCAGATCCAGCCCCATTCCTTCGAGCGGGGGCAGGATGTCGGCGAAGATAATGGCGGCGTCGAGATCGAAGGCGTTGATCGGCTGCATGGTCACTTCCACGGCCAGTTCGGGCGTCTTGATGATCTCAAGGATCGAATACTTCTCGCGCAGCGTGCGATATTCGATCATATAGCGCCCGGCCTGGCGCATGAGCCAGATCGGCGTAGCATCCACCGGCTGTCGGCGGCAAGCATTCAAAAAGCGGGAAGGTCGGGTCATGGCGCTCACTTGTGGATATTAGAGATTGGATATTCGAGATTGAGTATTGGCGCTATCTTCATCTGCGGTCTGCGGTCTGCGGTCTGTCGTCCGCCGTCGATCTCACCGCAGCCAGCGCGCCGCGTCTTTGGCAAAATAGGTGATGATCATATCGGCGCCGGCGCGTTTGATGCCGATCAGACTTTCCAGTGCGCAACGTTGAAGATCGAGCCAGCCGTTGGCGGCGGCGGCGTGGATCATGGCATATTCGCCGCTGACTTGATACGCAGCCAGCGGCAGGTTGAAGTCGCGGCGCATGTCGGCGAGGATGTCGAGATAGGGCATGGCCGGTTTGACCATGAGCATGTCCGCGCCTTCGGCTACGTCGATGGCAACTTCTTTGAGCGCTTCACGCCGGTTGGCCGGGTCCATCTGGTATTGGCTGCGGTCCCCAAAGGACGGCGGCGACTCCGCCGCGTCGCGGAATGGACCATAAAATCCGCTGGCGTATTTGGCGGCGTAGCTCATCACCGAGACGTGCTGAAATCCGCCCGCATCCAGCGCGCTGCGGATGGCGTCGATCATGCCGTCGATCATGCCGGAGGGGGCGATAATGTCTGCGCCTGCCTCAGCGTGGACCGTAGAGGCCCGCCCCAACAATTCCAATGTGGGATCGTTGAGCAGGTAGCCTTCAGGCAGGTGTGGGTCGTAGTGATCCTCGCCGGGCAGGTTGATGATGCCACAATGACCGTGGCTGGTGTACTCACAAAAACACATGTCGGAGATGACAATCAACTCCGGCGCGGCCTCTTTGATGGCGCGGATCGCCTGCGGCACAATGCCATTTTCGTTGAAATTGTCGCTGCCGCAACTGTCCTTCGTCGCGGGGATGCCAAAGAGGATCACGGCGGGAATGCCCAGATTGGCAATCGCTTCGGCCTCGCCTGCCAGTTGATCCACGGAAAGCTGGAACTGCCCCGGCATCGAGCCAATCGGGTTGCGGATACCGTTCCCGGTGCGCACAAAGAGCGGATAGATGAAATCGTCTGGCGCCAGAGTTGTCTCACGCACCAGCCTGCGCAGTCCACCGGAAAGCCGCAGACGGCGCGGCCGCAACACGAGCGGGCGCAGTGGCTGCGTTTTGAGGATGGTGGGTGTTGTTGGTTCAAGTGTGTAGATGGTCATGGGACAGCCTCGTAAAAGTGAATCGGCCAGCGGCGATCAGCGGGCGCGTTTTTGGAAATGTTCGACCAGCCCGGCGACGAGACCTTCGAGTGTATGCTCGGCAGGGACAATTCTCACAGGCAGATCATGGGCGCGCGCTGCCTCGGCGGTGACCGGTCCGATACAGGCGACGACCACATCGATGAGCATCCCGGCTGATCCATTTTCGCGCTTGAGCCGGCGCATAAAATTGTGGACAGTCGAGGCGCTGGTAAAGGTGACAGCGTCAACGTCGCCGCGCCAGAAATACTCGCCCAGAGGAACACCGCCGCGCCCGATCCCTGTGCCATAGGCGTCCACCGCCGTGACCTCGGCCCCAGCCTGTCTCAACATCTCGGCCAGCACCGGGCGGGCGAGGACCGATTGGGGCAGCAAGATTTGCTCCCCCTTTTTGACGGGAATGGCGTCGGCCAGCGCTTCGGCCACAAATTCCTCAGGGATGGCGTTAACCTTTAGTCCCAGTTCATGGTCAATAGCTTCAGCCGTAGCCGATCCCACGGCGGCGACTTTGATCTCGCCCAGCGCTTTGGGCTCAAAACCCAACGCGCCCAACCGATCCACCAGGGCGTGGACGGTGTTGCTGCTGGTGAGGACGAGCCAATCATAAGCTCCATCCACAGCGGCGCGGATCGTCTCATCCAATGCGCTGTTATCGCGCAGCGGCTCGATGGAAATCGCAGGGTACGAGAGTACCTCCGCGCCCTGCCCTTCGAGCAGATCGGTTAACTCCTGGGCTTGATGCAGGGCGCGGGTATTGACAATCCGCACGCCTTGAAGTGGACGCTCAGCCATGTTGGGGAAGTCCTTGCAGAATTTTATCTGCGCCGTGGGCGAGTGCTTCGCTTGCCATGCGGCTGCCGAGATCGGCGGCCTCGTCCAGGCTACCCTCTGCGTGGATTTCGATCTGTTGCGTTCCATCCACTGCCGAGACGCGGCCCCAAAAGTGGAGACGATCCCGGTGGCGGGTGGCGTGGGCGGCAACGGGCAGGCTGCATCCCCCTTCCAATGCGGCGAGGAAAGCGCGTTCTGCGGCGACTGCGGCTGCGGTGAAGGGATCACGGACGGCGTCCAAAATGGAAAGGGACGTGGCTTCGTCCCGGCATTGGACGGCGAGCGCGCCCTGGCCGGGGGCGGGCAGCATCACCTCAAAAGGCAGGATCTGCGTCACCACATCCATCAAATTCAGCCGTTCCAATCCGGCGCAGGCAAGGATGGTGGCTGTGTAGGGTCCATTGGGGTCGAGCGCTTTGCGGATGCGTGTCTCCACGTTGCCGCGGATATCATGGATGCGCAGATCGGGGCGATAGTGTAACAGTTGCGCCGCACGGCGACGGCTGCTGGTGCCGATCACCGCGCCGTTGGGCAGCGTGTCGATGGTGTAGCCCGCCTGGCTGACCAGGGCATCGGCTGGGTTGGCCCGCTGTGGAATCGCCCCGACGACCAGTCCGCCTGCGTCCTCGGTGGGCAGATCCTTAAGGCTGTGGACGGCAAAATCGATCTCGCCGGCGTGCAAGGCTTGCTCAAGTTCCAACGTAAAAAGTCCCTTGCCGCCGATCAGCGGGAGCGGCGTATCCAGCACACGGTCGCCGCGCGTGGAGATCAATTGGCTCTCAAAATAGCGGTGGGGGTGGGCGCTCTGCAACAGCGCAATCACAAAATCGGTCTGCCAGCGCGCCAGCGCTGAGGCGCGCGTTCCCAGGCGTAGGGGTTGCGGATCGGACGCCATCTTACGATCCGTTCCTCGGCCAGGATTGGGAAGAACTATTGACTGCGCCTGCCATCGCGCATTCGGAAAGTTGACCTGTACGTGGCGGCCTCTGCGCGGAACGATGTAAACGGGGAGCAGGGATTTGGCGTTTTGGGGTCGGGGGCGTAGTGACCTCTGGCGTCGCGGGCTTCAAATCAAAGAGCATCCGCACCGCTTCGGCGTAGCCATGCCCAACTTCGGGGGATTCGGCTGCAGCTGTCTTTAGTTGCACGGTTGGCTCGTGCAGCACTTTGTTGACCAGCCGGTGGACCATGCGCCGGATGACTTCTTCCTCGCGTTCGGTGAGATCAGGGAGTTGGGTCAGCGCTTCGTCAAGTTCATCCTGAGCGATGTCACCCACCTTTCGTCGCATGTCCACCAATGTGGGGATGGCCTGGCGGCTGTTGTACCAACCAATAAATTCGGCGATCTCCTGGCCGATGATCTCCTCCACGTGGGGACGGGCGGCTTCGCGCTGAGATAGATTGGCATCCAGCGCCGCCCGCAGATCGTCAATGTCAAAGCGGAAGACGCCAGGTAGATTTTCCACACTTTCTTCCACATCGCGGGGCAGGGCAATGTCCACGAAGATCAGCGGGCGTCCCTGCCGTTGGGCGTGGATCTCTGCCACCTCCTCGCGGTGGATCACCGTGTGGGGCGCGCCGGTTGCGGTGATCACCACATCGGCCCAGATCAGTGCATTATCCAAATTAAACCAGTTGAAGGTCTGTCCCTTGATCGATTGAACCATGATCGCAGCCCGGCAATAGGTGCGGTTGACACACCCGATCTGCTCGACGTTATGGTCGCGCAGCGCCTTGATGGCAAGATGCGCCATCTCACCGGCCCCAACGACCAACACTTTGGCCTTGCTCAGATCCTTGATCTTTGACTCGGCCAGGAGGACAGCGGCATGGCTGGTGGAGGTGGTATAGCGGCTGATGGCCGTCTCGGCGCGAGCGCGCTTCCCGGTGTGGATCGCGCCGGTGAAAAAGCGGTGCAGCACTGCGCCCACTGTGCCCGCCCGCTGTGCAGCGATCAACGTATAGCTGACCTGGCCTAAAATTTGCGGTTCGCCGAGGATCAGCGAATCTAGCCCGCAGGCGACCTGCATGAGCTGATGTGCGGATGCGCGTTCGGCGTAGAAATAGAGATGCGGGGCGAGATCACGGGCGCGACTCCCGACACGATCCTGTAGAAAGCGCTCAATGGCGCGCCAGCCCTCTTCAACATCCTGGGCAACCGCATAGATCTCTAGACGGTTACAGGTCGAAAGCAGCGCAACTTCCTTAATGGCGTCCAATGCGTGGATATGACACAGAACGGCTGATAGCTCTGTTTCGTCTATTGATACACTTTCGCGCAGATCAACAGGTGCAGTGCGGTGGCTTAGTCCTACTGTGATAATGGGCATGGTTCTTCGTAGATTCTGTGAATGGGATCGGGATCCGTCTACACAAGCATAGGTGAATCAACTGTCCGTATCCATAGACCTATGGTGAGCGTACTCACTAGCCAACTGACCAGCACTAGTCACCATCGGTTGTCGGGTCGAAAAGCTCCATAAATCTATAGAAATCTATTGAAACCTTAGAAAACCTGGATAGGATATCATAGTACCATCGAATCTTCAATTCAAGTATAACTTTCTTTCCTATCTTCTTTGCATCAAGAAAAAGGAGTTTTGCATCAACGATTTGTTCAAATGGTGATTTTATGGGGTAGGTGGGGTGTAGTTCAAATCGGGGGCGAGAATGCTTTGCGGCGGTCGGGTCACGGACCCAACCGGAGCGCCCCAAACTGAAGAGGACAAGAACGCTCTGCACCGGTCCGTGACCGGCGGCGGTCGGGTCATGGACCCAACCGAAGCGCCCCTAAACTGAAATTCACCCTCGGACGCGTTTCGGATGCACAGCGGACGCACACATGGTATAGTCTTTGGAGTGTTCGTCTTTCCCCCACCACGACAGGAGGATTCTTCAATGTCACGCACGTTTATTCTGATCTTTGGCGTTTTTGTCTATCTACTCCTCTTGATTGCGCCAGCATCCGCCGCTCCGGACAGCCCGAACGCGCCGCTCGTGGTCATCGGCAGCGGAACGGCGGCCAGTTGCCAATCTGAAGCCGCAGCCAATGCCTTCGGCAATGCCGTCACCGCTGGCGGAACCATCACCTTCAACTGTGGCGCGGAGCTGGTGACCATTGAGGTGAATACCAGCGTCACCGATAAAACTGTGATTATCGACGGCGAAAATCGGGTCGCGCTGAGCGGCGACAACCTGCGCCAGCTCTTTATCGTCAACGGTAGCGGCAGCCTGACCGTGCGCAACCTGATTTTGATCGATGGACAGGGTTTCGGCGGCGCGGCGATCCGCATCGATAGCCCAAACGCCAGCGCCTACATCTACAACAGCTTCCTCACCAGCCACAATTCAGAAGGCAACCACGGCGGCGCGATCTTCAACGTGGGCACACTGGTGATCGACGGCAGCAACCTGGGCGCCAACAGCAGCAACGGCTATGGCGGCGCTATCTTCAACAACGGCGGCAATGTCACCATCACCAATTCCACGTTGATCAACAACAGCGCGCGCCAGGGTGGGGCGATCTTCCACAGCGAGGGGACGGTGCAGATCACCAACAGCGCCATCCGCTCCAACCGCGCCGAAGGATCGAATCCGGCGAGCGGAAATCAGGGCGGCGGCATTCACATTGACGTGGGGACGGTTACGGTCGTCAACAGCACCTTCTTCGACAACCGCGCCAACGGTGGCGGAGCGATCTACACACGGGCCAATTCGCTAACGCTGACCAACGTCACCTTCAATCGCAATCGCGCCGATACGGGCAGCGCGCTCTGGCAGGCGGCGGGACAGACGACGGTCAGGAATACGATCTTTGCCAACCCTCGCAACAGCAATGACAGCGCGGAGAGCCTCAACTGCGACGGCCCAACGATTAACTCCGGTGGGCGCAACATCATTAGCGACAACTCGTGTACGCCCAACCCCAGCAGTGTGGGCGATCTCCACAGCACGGATGCGATGTTGGAGAATCCTACTTTCATTGGCGACAACGGCGGCCCGACGCGCACCTTTATGTTGATGGCGGGCAGCCCGGCCATCGACTACGCCCAGAACTGCCCGGCCACGGATCAGCGCGGTTTTCCCCGCCCGATTGGCGCAGGTTGCGATGTCGGCGCTGTAGAGCGAGGATGGCTGCTCTTTTTGCCGTCCTTGCGGCGGTGAATGAGCGTAGACCCGCCAGGTTTTCTGAAACCTGGCGGGTCTCAAGCAGATTACTGCCGAGTCTGATCAAATCAATGCATTGGTGGCGTCTGCGCCGCTATCCACAAAGGCGCGTAGAGGGGAGGTGGAGCGGTCGGTAACTGCTGACGTGAACGCAAGTTCAAGCGTGGGCGCAGGCGGGGCATAGCTGGAGTCATAGTCGAATATCATACCGAGCGCTCCAGGCGCGGGCGACGTAGGACAAATTCGCGATTGACAGGCTCGTCGACATGTTTCAGCAGCACAGTCGTTGCACCTATGACCGACACCACGCGTCGATGCAATGCAGCCAGATTCGGATCGTGGTCGATCACCTGACCTTCATGGACGGCCACAAATTCCCCTGGATAAAGTCGCTGCAATACTGGCTGCTGCGCAGCAAAGAATGCCTTTTCGCGCCGCATCTTTTCATCGTCAGGATTTTCAACCCTCTCCTGTGCAATGGCTTCAGCAGGTTCAGTTTCCTCAAGATAATTTTCCAGTGCAGTCCGCATTACCTCGGACAGGGTTGTGTTGCGTTGGGCAGCAATCTGCCGGGCGCGGCTGTGCAGATCAGTGGACAAATGAACCGTCAGGCGAATCTCGTTCAACTCTTTCCCTCCTTGCAGCCAGCGCTTTTGCACATTCATCTACTTTCGATTGTAACTGTTCTGGCGTCTTAGCGTCAATAAAATTGAAATCATCCCCCCTCCACAATCTGGATCTCCTCTGCCGTCAGCCCGTAGAGACGGTAGACCCGCTGGTCGATCTCCGCTTCCAGCGCGCTGACGTCGGCGGCGGGATCTTGCGCTTTGTGGGCGAGGATCGACTCTACAATGTTCTGTATGTCTGCGACGTGTGATGGAGGCGCAATTGGGATTTGACGTATGTAGTCTGTGAATGAGCGTAGATAGCCGCCTCGAATGCGGTTCGATACCTGCGCGTAAAACCATTCAATCAGCGACGAATTCAACAAACCGCAAAGCCAAAGATTGCCATCCGGGATGAAGTAGCAGGTATTTCCAGATAAGAAACCGGCGCTATCCCAGGCGAAGCTCTGATGCTCAAAAATGTCCGGGTAGATGATTTTGGGTTTGCTGAATTCCTCCCAGTACGCACACGAACGCAATTCCCAATAATAGCGACCCTGATCTTGTCGCCGAATTAAGGCATCGCGAAACGGCAGTACGTGCTGGTAAATTGCTGGATAGGTAGCCCCAAAAATCGTCTCTGCATCCCTTTCAGATTTACCCGACCAGGGATGGTGTTTATTTTCCGAGGACTCAATCCTGATCAAATACTGATCGGCAAACTGGACACACCATCGTTTCACATCTCTACCGCGCAAGAAAGGCTTCAGCAGGTCAGCGGATGATGGGTGTTCAAAAATCAATTGGTCGCGAGTGGCAAGATCTACAACCAGCACATCATTCAAACCGGTCTTTATTCCCATAAAAATCCTGCCGTCAACATACTCCCCCAACGGTTTCCCCGCCGCGCGCAGTTTCTCCATCAACCGCAGTACCGAAGGCATGCCCAACCGCCAGCCGTCCGCCGTCAACTCGCGTTGGGCGATGAGAAAGCTGCTTATGCGGAAGGTGTCGGCGAATTCTTCCAATGGCGCGCCGGTTGGCCAGGTCAACGCCCGCAGTTGGTGATCCGCCGCCGCCGTCCGCTGCGCTACGATGATGCTGGGATAGGCAATCGCCGTGAAAACCGGCGCATCGCCAAAATCGGTCAATTGCACAATGCGCGTCTGGCTACCCAAATAGCCGCGCAACCTGGCGCCGTAGCCAGCGCGGAAATATTTGTTGGACGAAATATAGGTCAAGACGCCCTGCTCGTGCAGCAGACGCAGCCCCCGTTCGTAGAAGTAGACGTAGAGATCGGCGGTGCCGGTATAGCACTCGTACTGCGCTTGCAGCAAGGGCTTGAGCGCGCCTAACTGCTCCTGGCGCACATAGGGCGGGTTGCCGATCACCACGTCGAATCCATCCGTCACCCCAAACATCCACTCTGGGTCAAAGAATTCGGCGTGTCTGTTCAAATCGTAGGGGTTCCACTGCGCCAGCATAGCCGTGGTGTCATGGTCCCAGCCGTCCCGTTCCAGCAGTTCGCTCAACTGCTGGCGCAGGCGGGCGTCGGCCTCGCGGTGTTTGCGTTTGGTCTGCGTCGTCTTGGCCGTGAAATGGCTCTTGCGCACACGGCGCAGTTCCGCTTCCAACTGTTCAATGGCCGGGTTGCGCATGGGCAGGGTGGCAATGGCCGCCATCGGCTGGTCGCCGGGCAGCAGGGCGCGCAGCGCCTGTGCATCCGGCGCGGTGGGGAAGAGCCAATCGGCGTTGAGCGGTGTAAACGATGGATCGTGGGCCAGCAGCGCGTTCAACTCGGCGCAGACTTCGCGCCCGATCCCCAGCCATTTGGCCTTGAGCGCTGCGCCCGTCACCTTGCTGTACTGGGCAAAGACATCGACAAGTTCGTTGACCTTCTGGTTGACTTCGGCGCTGGCGGCGGTCACAGCCACGGGAGTGGTCTGTTCGGCGGGCCGCGCAATGCCGATCAACGAATTCGCCGCCACAAACTTGGTCTCCAGGTTGGGCAGGGCGCGTACATTGCGGTTGGGCGCGGCGTCGTCCACGCGCTGGTCGGCCACCAACGAAATGAAGAAGCGCAGTTTGGCGATCTGCACGGCGATGGGCTGGATGTCCACGCCGTAGATACAGTTCTCGATCAGGTAGAGCTTGCGCGTGTAGTCGAGTTCGTGATCCTGCTGGTCGAAGGAGCGTTCGATCTCCACAATGCGGGCGTCGGCCTCACGGGCCGCGTTCTCGCGGATCTTTTCGTCTTCCATCTGCTCGGCAAGCTCACGATCGCGTTGGGCGCGGGCAAGTTGCTGCTGCTTCCAGCGTACATTGTTGGGGTCAAGTTTGCGCAAGATGAAGACCAGCTTGTGCAAAATGCCCATGGGAAACGCGCCAGAGCCGCAGGCCGGGTCGAGAATTTTGATGGCGTCGATGGCGTCGATCAGCGCGTCGACCTCGGCGGGGGAAAAGAGATGCGCTTCGTCGGTGTAAGCAAAAAGTTGCCTCAGCCGCGCCTCCACCTCACCCCTCGCCCCCATAAGCGCTGAGTTATGAGCCTGCGAAAGTGCCGGGGACTTCACAGAAAAGTCCCCGGCACTTGCCCCTGGCAATTTCTCCCACAGCGCCGCGATCAACGCTTCATCGACCATATAATCGACGATCTGGCGTGGGGTGTAGAAGGAGCCGGTCTGCTTGCGCGCGGTGGTACGC
This sequence comes from Caldilineaceae bacterium, assembly GCA_019637695.1. Classification (GTDB taxonomy): domain Bacteria; phylum Chloroflexota; class Anaerolineae; order Caldilineales; family Caldilineaceae; genus RI-153. Next base: position 63,142 of record JAHBVG010000020.1, read on the forward strand.
GTCTCTGGATTATAGGCGGCGAGCAGATTTTCGAAGACCTGCCCCAGCAGTTCCGGGTCGAGCGCCACCTCCTCTTCAATGGGTGTGTTCTCTTCGACGGTAAACTTATAGCGGGCGAAGATGTTGAGCAGCCCGCGCACCTTGTACTGTTTGTTGCGCGTGCCGAAAACCTGGTTGAGATCGACCAAACGTTCCTCGCCAAAGAAGAGATCATCCGGCACATGCAGCGGATTGTCGCCGCGGTCGGAGAAGCCATCAACGCGCACATCCTGTTCGGGGCGGTCGAGACATTCAAAAAGACCGCCGTTCAGGAAGGGAATCTCGGCGAAGAGACGCAGGCCGGCGGCGGGGTCGGTGAAGAGCGCCTGATAGCGATAGAGCGAAGGCACGCCGTAGTGGGCATTGAGCGCCTTGGGCTTGCTGCGAAAGCGGCGGTTGCCGGGCCTGTCCCGCTCCATCTCGGTGTTGAGCGTGGCGAAAAAGAGATTTTGCAAGATCGCCTTGTAATAATTGCTCCCCTGCGGGTCGTCCCAGGTCAGCAGTTCGTGCAGCCGGCGACGGTCGAAGAGCGCGGCGGGAACCAGCCCTTTCTCCTTGATGAACCAGACAAAGATCAGCCGCGTGATCATGCGGATGACGGCGACAGCGTGGCGCGTCTCTTCTTCCTCGCGGCCGTCGCCAGGCGGGAATTGGACCGTCGCCACCGCCCAGTGATACCAATTCGCCACATCTTGATAGAAACGTCTTGTCAGCGCGTAGCTGTCGAGCGCCTTTTCCCAGGCCCTGTGCAACCCGACAAAGTTGTGGAAGCCGGTCTCGGCTTGCAGCGCCGGCAGCGCCAGATCCGCCAGGATATCAATATGCGCGCGCAGGGGATCGGCGTAGCGGATATCCTTGATCAACGTAACCTTCTCCAGCACGTCCTTGCTCTCTTCGCGCCTGTGCAGACGACGGCGGATGATGGAGAGGGTAATCGCCCCTCCGTGGCGGAAGAGGATGATCAGCGGCATGGGGAAGAGGCGATTGAGGGCGCGGGTGGCGGCGGCCAACTTCTGGCGGGGATAGGATTCCGCTTGCAGGTCGATGGCCGCAAAGAGGAACGACTCGATGATGGCGCCGTCGTAGCGTTGGCGGCTGTCGAAGGCCATGGGCATCTGTACGGCCTGGCGCACTTCCGCGTCGGTCAACTGAAAGAGCAGGTCAATCGACTTCCATTCGCCCGCCAGCGCCACATCCTCGTTGAAGGGACGGTCGGCGGCGTAGGTGGCCGCGAACGCCTCGGCACTCATGGGGCTGCCGGTAATCTGCCGTTCGCTGCGATAGCCCAAGGCATCCAGCAGCCCCAGCGCCGCGCCGGCCAGATCCTTTTGGACAAAGACGCGCAACCGTTCGTCAATTGTCTGGCGTAGATCAACTTTGCTCATGGTGGATCACCAACCAGGTTATGAGATCAAAATCGCTGCTGTTGTGGACCTGTTCCTGGCGCGTGAGCAACTGTGCGCTGCGTCCACTCTGCAAGGTAGCCGCCATGCGCCAGCTTGTCGCCGTAGCGGCAGAATCGTTATTCCACTTGCTGACGCATCTCTGCCAGGGATAGACCGCCTGTTGCGCGCACGCGTTGCCGCGCTTCCTCTAGCAGGCGCAGAAAGCGTTGGTCGTGCGCTAACAGCAGACTATCAAGGTCATCTTCATCTTTGATGGCGATGAGCATCGCAACAGGGCGGCCATTCCTCGTCACAATGATCGGTGACTCCTGACTTTCATCGATATAGGCGCTGAACCGATCCTTAACTTCGGCCAAGGGTGCAATCTTCATAAGGTAAACTCCTCATTACCAATCAACAGTTTGTTGCGAATCTTCCTGCCAATCGCCAGCACAACGACGATTTGGGCGTCAACGTCTACATCATAGAAGACCCGGTAGCGATTATCCGCCCCGCATCGCAACTCCCAGGTTGCGTTCAACCTATTCGGAATGCGCAGGACTTTGCGATTACGCGTCGATACAGCAGGTTCAAACCCCAACTGTTCTTCGATCGCGTCGAGGATCAGCGTTCGATCCTTGCTGTCAAGTGACGCAAAATGCGCTGATACTGCGCTATCGAATAGGATCTCAAAGCGTAGTTGCTGGGGCATGGCCTGAATTGTAGCCAAATAAAAGGCAGGGCGCAAGCTGTCTACGCGCCATTTCTGGTTGTACCCTCTGTGGGCATGGTTCACTTCGAAGCGCGCTCATCTTTACAAATTCCGGCGGAGGGAGCACGCCTACGTGCGGCTTGAACTCGACTCGAACCGGCGCGAGGCGTGCCTACTCCACATTCTCAATTTAAAGGCCATGCCCCTCTGTGTTATTACCGTCACGTTTCCAGCCCGATCACCAACCAGGTTATGAGATCAAAATCGCTGCTGTTGTGGACCTGTTCCTGGCGCGTGGGCAACTGTGCGCTGCGTCCACTCTGCAAGGTGGTTGCCATCCGCCGCTGGAAGGTGGCGACAATTGAGGCGGTCGCCCGCTCCAATAGAGTGGTGTAGTGCTGCATGGCCTGTCCATCCCCTGTGGCGTTGTCGAAGAGAGCGCAGAGATCGTCGTAGGCCGTGGTCATTCCGGCGCAGAGTTCGCGCAGCAGGGCCAGCGTCTGTTTGGGCTGCGCAAAGCCCAGCCGCACATTGCCATCGTCCAGCACATAGACCAGATAGTAGGGCTGCAATGGGTTGATCTCACGCGTGGATTTCTGGCGGCCATCGTCCTCGCTGCGCTGGCGCAGACAGAAGAGTACACCCGGTGTAACCGCGCGGCTGCCTGCGAGCGGCGGCACAACAGTATAGATGCCAGTGGGCGCGTCTTCCAGCTTCTTGCGATTGGCGGCCAGATAGTTGAGCAGATCCACGCGAAAATCGTCCAGGGTAAATTCTGTCAGCGGCACCGCATCATCCAGATCTTCCAGATCGAGTACCTCATCCTTCAGGCGCAGCAGTTGGCGATCTCGATACTTGAGATCGTTCTTGATCAGCTCCTCTAACTCATCGGGCTGTAGCAGGCTCTCTTCAAAGGTAGCCGAAATATCCACCAACGCCATGCGCGCCTCCACCCGATGTTTGAGGCTGATATAGCGATCAAGGTCGGGCGTCGGCCAGAAATTGATCATCTGCACGCTCTGGTTGCGGCTGCCAATACGGTCGATGCGGCCAAAACGTTGGATCACGCGCACCGGGTTCCAGTGGATGTCATAGTTGATCAGCGTGTCACAATCCTGGAGGTTCTGCCCCTCAGAGATGCAATCGGTGGCGATCAACAGATCGATCTCTCCGCTCTGCGGCATGTTGCCCATGCGCTGACGATTTTTGGAGCGGGGCGAAAAGTTGGTGAGAATGGCGTTGAAGTGGGTCATCTGCCGGTAGCCAGCAGGCTGGTAGGTGGCGCGATTCTCTCCGCTGCCGGTGACAAGGGCAGCGTGGATCTGGAGTTCATCCTGCGCCCAGCGATGCAGATGCTCGTAGAGATAGTGGGCCGTATCCGAAAAGGCGGTGAAGACGATGACCTTGCGGTTGGGGCGTCCCTCTTTATCGGCGGCTGGGTGTTGCACCTTCTCCGCGATCAGCGCCTTCAACTCGGCCAGTTTGGCGTCTCGCGCAGGCGTCACCGCCTGCGCCTGAAGGTGAAGTCCATTGAGCTGCTGTTTATCGTGGTGCAGCGCCTCCAGCCAGCGATCCACATCCAGATGGGCCGTGCGGAAGGTTAGCTTCTTGCCGACTTCCAGCGCATCGCGTAGCTCTTCGTCTTCCACGTCGGTCAGATCCACAGCCTCAAGATCCAGTTCGGGCAACTGTTCGCGTACATGCTGGAAGGTGTGCAGCCGCGCTTCCAGCGCCTCGATCTTCTCAATGGTGCGCTCCATGGTCAGGGCAAAGGCGTGGACCGAACTTTCCAGCCGCTTCAAAAAGTTCACCTTCATCATGCCGATCAGGAAGTTCTCGCGTTGCGCCTGCGAGAAGTTGCCCACCTTGCGGTCGTAGAGGCCCAAATATTGTGGCAGCACAAAGCGCGAGGGGTTGAAGAGCGAGAGCGTATAGCCCTCGATCTCTTCGCTCAGCTTGTCATAGGACATAAAGCGGCCGCGCAGGTCGATGTCGGGCGATTTGGCGATGGGGCGCTTGCGTTTGGGAAAGCCGCCCAGCCGCTCCATTTCATGTTGGTAATAATTCTGCACATGTTTGCGCGCACGCGCAATGGTCAACTGATCGAGCAGTTTGAAGAAATCCGAGCCAAGCCGGTTGAGCAGATCTCGTGTGCGGCGTTGATCAGCGGGCTGTTTGGCCCAGGTCGTAAACTGCGCTTGCGCCTGGCGCAGTGTCTCTTTCAAACTTTCAATGCCGATGTCAGCGCGGAAAGCGTCATCTTTGCCCGCGGTGATGAAATAAAGCTGGTTGCGCAGATCCTTGAGATCGTTGTTCACCGGCGTCGCCGAAAGCAGCAGCACTTTGGTATGGACGCCGCTCTGGATAATCTCCTCCATCAGCCGGGCGTAGCGGCTGCGGCGCACGATTTCGCCATTCTCGTCTCGTCTGCCAGGCGTGTTGTTGCGGAAGTTGTGCGACTCGTCGATCACCACCAGATCGTAGTTGCCCCAGTTGATCGTCGCCAGATTGATATCGCCAGAGAATCCACCTTCACGGCTCAGATCCGTATGGCTGAGTACATCATAGCGAAAGCGGTCGGCGACAAATGGGTTTAGCTGATCGTTCTGCCGGTAGACTGTCCAGTTCTCGCGCAGCTTCTTGGGGCAGAGTACCAGCACTCGTTCGTTGCGCAACTCGAAAAACTTGATCACCGCCAGCGCCGAGTAGGTCTTGCCCAAACCGACACTGTCTGCCAGCACGCAGCCATTGTGGCTCAGGATTTTATTAATCGCGCCTTTGACGCCATCTTTTTGAAAATCGAAGAGCGTGCGCCAGATCTCCGTATCAAAGAGCGTGGTGCGCCCCAGGTCGAACTCTACCCGGCCGCTTTCGTCCAGATAGCGATCAAAGATGTGGTAGAGCGTCTTGTAGTAGATAAACTCAGGGTCATAGTTGGCATAGACCCGCGCCAGATAGTCCAGCACATCCTCTTTCACATCCGCTACCAGCGATTGATCGTTCCATAGTTCCTGGAACCATCCCATCAGATCCTGACGATCCCTGTCACTGTCCACTACCAGGTTCAACTCAATATTGTTGTTTGTCTCGGAAAGCCCCAGCCCGTGGGCAGTAAAATTAGAACTGCCCAGGATCGCATGGGCCACACCGTGGTGGCTTACATGGTACATTTTGCCATGCAGGAAATTCGCCTTGCGCACAGAGCGGATCGCCACCTTCTCCCGGATCCACGCCGCGCAGTCACGGGCAATCTGCCGCTGCTGCAAGACATTGGTCAGGTGTAGCCCGCTTTCATCGATGACGAAACTCTTCTTTTCCGTCTTGTTAGGGTCCAGATTGTTGATAAAGCGTGGTTCGCCAAAGAGGAAGTTCATCTGCGCCACAGCATTTAGCTGGTCGCGCAGCGCCGCGTAGGCATAGATGGTGAAATAGGCAGAGACGACCGAGAGTTCAGATCCCGGCTGGATCGACTCCTGCAAAAACGCGCCAACCGATCCTCGTGTGTGGTTATCTCGGATGCCTGACAAAAGCAGGCGTGTACTCATCATCGCTATCTTTCTCAGCAGTGAAAACTGGGTGACGGTTGCAGTAGGGGGAATATAGACAAATCTAGATCCGTTGATGCCAGTAGACCGCCAAAGTTATATTATCGGATGCTTCGTAGGGGCGCTGCTTGCTGCGCCTTGTGTGCAGAGGGCGCAGCAAGCAGCGCCCCTACCCCTCAATTTATGTTTGACGCAACACTAGTCGTATTATGGCGGTTCACCGAAGATTGTCAACTGGCAGAGGACTCTTTCCTTTGACATGCTTTACCCCCTATGCTATCGTTTTTTCATCGTCTCCACTTGCCACACTCCACCCTGGAAAGACGCCGATGTCTCGCCGCCTCACGGTTTTTGTCCTCTTTACGGCTGCCTATTTCATCTCCTATTTTTACCGTTCGGCCAACGCCGTGATCGCGCCGGATCTGGCCGCGGAGTTGGGGTTGAGCGCGGCGCGGCTGGGTTTGATGACCAGCCTCTTCTTTGCGACCTTTGCCCTGGTGCAGATCCCGTTGGGGGTGGGCTTGGATCGCTGGGGACCGCGCTGGGTGACGCCAGGGTTGATGCTGATCGGCGTCGTCGGCAGCCTGATCTTCGCCGCAGCGACCTCCTTTCCCGCCCTCGCGCTGGGACGCGCCTTGATCGGCGTGGGCATGGCCGGCATCCTCATGGGCTCGTTGAAGATCTTCAGCCAGTGGTTTTCCGCTGAGCGCTTTGCCACGGTTTCGGGGCTGCTGGTGGGGATCGGCAGCCTGGGCGCGCTGGGCGCAGCCACCCCGCTGGCCTGGCTCAACAACCTCACAGGCTGGCGCAGCGTCTTTGGGATCGGCGCGGCGATCACGGCGCTGATCGCCATTTCCATCCTACTGTGGACGCGCAACACGCCGCCCGGCGTAGCGTGGACGGGCGGATCGGCGGGCGGGCGCGTCGGTGATGTATTCAAGGATCTGCGCTTCTGGCGGGTGGCCCCGCTGGTCTTCTTTTTGGCCGGGGGCATCCTCGGCTTTCAGGGCTTATGGGGTGGTCCCTATCTCTTCCATGTGCTGGGGCTGAACGATATCCAAACTGGGAACCTGCTGTTGATCCTGGGGATCGGGGCAACGGCGGGATATACCCTTTCCGGCTGGCTGGCGGATCGGTTCGGATTGCCGCGGGTGATCATCGCCAGCAGCACTCTCTTTGTCGTCTGTCAATTGGGGCTGGCTTTCCATCCGCCGCTGATGGTTGTCGCTCTGCTCTATGCGCTTTTTGGCTTCACCGGCGCGTTCAATGTCATGCTCCTGGCCCAGAGCCGCCTGCTCTTCCCCCTCTCCATGACCGGCAAAGCGATCAGCGCGGTCAACCTCTTTGCGATTGGCGGCACGTTTTTGCTCCAATGGTGGATGGGGCTGATCATCGGTCTATGGCCGGTGGACGCTGTCGGCCACTATCCCCCGCAGGCGTACACGGCGGCGCTGCTCTTCACCGCTGCGGGGAGCTTCCTCGCGCTGATCTGGTATCTGCCGCTGGTCAGGCGCAAGTAACGACAGACCGCAGACGGCAGACGAACGTAGGCGCAACACCCAATATCTAATATCCAATATCCAATACCCAATATCTCTTCCCCCCGCCCCAATTCGGCGCGATAATAGGATCAGGGTCGTTTTGCATTGTCGTAGTTCCACCAAGGAGGTGTGCGATGACAGGGGGACGACGTTGGATGTTCTGGTTGCTGTGGGGCATATTGGCGGCCGTCGGTCTTTACGCGCTGGGTGAGACTGTCTACTTTACCGCTCAAGAAGGTCGGGAGGGGCTCGGTCTGGCGGAGATGTCCCTCAACTTTGGGCTGCGGCTTATCCCCGTTGTGCTATTGACCTTTGCCTTTGGCCTCTTCATCGTGGTCCTTGAGGAAGAATTCGAGTTGGGGCGTATGAAGGAACGGGTGCGGCGTCTGCTCTTTTGGACGCCCAGGCTTGCGCTTTTGCTCTTTGCGCTGCTGCTCAGCCTCTTTGCATTGGATGTCTTTGGGCAGGGTGCAGGGTTCTGGGAAACGCTCCTCGCCCTGTTGATGCACTTGATCCCCACGGGTGTGCTGCTGATCGTGGTTGTGCTGGCCTGGCGATGGGAGTGGGTGGGCACGTTTTTGTTGACAGCCTGGGCGATTGCATACCTCGTCATGACCAGCGGCTTCCCGCTGTCCGTCTACCTGATGATGTCAGGATTGCCCTTTATGCTCGGGCTGCTCTTCTGGCTCAACTGGCATTATCGGGCCGAAGTGCGACTGGCCGCTTAGCTGCCCGGCAAAATCTCTTTGTGGACCATGAGGACCTGCTCTGGCGACCAGGAGAGTTGACTGAATGTTAACCACGCTTAATTCAAGCCATCACCGCCATTAACATTCTCCTTTCACCCCATTTGCGTGAACGACAATTCATAGCTAGCCACTTGCCCAGGATGACCGTTAGCCCGGTGGCTTGCTCGATCCCGCTTGTGAACCGGTAGCATCAGCTGTATTGAAATTGACCCATCTTCAGGTTCAGGAGGAAACGGATGCCCAACACATTGGATCAAATTGCACCCGGCCAACGCGCGTGTGTCTCCAGAGTCAGCGGGGCTGGCGCGTTGCGACGCCGTCTCATGGACATGGGCATTCTCCCCGGCGTCGAGATCGAAGTCCTACGGGCTGCGCCCATGGGCGATCCGCTGGAGTATAAATTGCGAGGCTATCACCTTTCCTTGCGCAAGGCCGAAGCCCAACAGATCGAGGTTAAACCATGACAGCATTCTCTGATTCCTTCCCCAGGTTGTGGCAAACGATGACACGAGAACCGAACCGCGCCGGAGCAACCCTGCCGCTGGGCATGGCGCGCCCTGGCGAAATTGTCGAAGTGGTTGCCATCCAGGGCAGCCATGAAGTCCATCGCCGGTTGACCGATATGGGGCTGACCACGGGGACACGCGTGCGCGTCGTGCAAGGGGATGGCGCCGGGCCGATGATCCTGGCCTTTAAGGATGACGCCCGCCTGGCCGTGGGGCGCGGCGTGGCGCTCAAGATCATAGTGACGCCGCAGCGCGGGTATTGATGAAGCGAGTTGCGAGTTGCGAAAAGAAGAACGTCTAGTAAAGGATTCCTCCGTATGGTGACCATCGGATTGGCGGGTAACCCCAACGCGGGCAAGAGTACGATCTTCAACGCGTTGACCGGTTCACGGCAGCATGTGGGCAACTGGCCGGGCAAGACGGTTGAGAAAAAGGAAGGTCGCCTGCGCGTCAACGGGCAGGAGGTGATCGTCGTCGATCTGCCCGGCACTTACAGCCTCAGCGCCTTTTCGTTGGAGGAGATCATCGCCCGCGATTTCATCGTCAACGGTCATCCCGATGCGGTGATCTGTGTGGTGGACGCCGCCAATCTAGAGCGCAACCTCTACCTGGTGATGCAGATTTTGGAAATGGGCGTGCCTGTGATCGTCGCCCTCAACATGAGCGATGTAGCCGCCAGCCGCGGCATACAGATTGACGGGGCGAAGCTTTCTGCGAATTTGGGCGGCGCGCCCGTGATCGAAACCGTGGGCAATCGCGATCTTGGCATTGATGCGCTCAAGAGCGTTCTCCTCGAAGCGGTGGGCCAACAGCGCCAGGCTTCTCCCCATTCCTTGACCTTTGGGCCTGCCCTTGATCGCGAAATCGATGGGCTATCCGCCCTGATCCAACAAGATCCAGCCCTTCAACGCTATCCGGCGCAGTGGTTGGCGATCAAATTGCTGGAAAGCGACGCCGAGATGATCCCCCAGATCCGCCATAATGACGCGCTGGCGACGGCGGCAATCACGGCCAGCGCGCGCATCACGGCGCAGATGGGAGACGATCCCGACACGCTGATCGCCGAAGCGCGCTACAGCGCCATCGCCGCGCTGGTGCGTGACGCTGTGCGCCGTCCTCGCCAGGATCTGGTCACCGCTTCGGATAGGCTCGATGGGGTGATGACCCACCGGATCTGGGGCGTCCCCATCTTTTTGGGCCTGATGTGGCTGGTCTTTCAGTTGACGGCCAATGTCAGCGCCCCGTTTGTCGATTTTGTCGATGGGGTGATCAACGGGCCGCTGGCGCGCTGGGCGGGGCTGCTTTTGGCGACGCTGCGGCTGGGTGGCACATGGGCCGAGGCGTTGCTGCTCGACGGCATCATTGCTGGCGTGGGCGGCGTCCTCGTTTTTGTGCCGGTGTTGATGACGCTCTATCTCGCCATCGCCATCCTTGAGGATACGGGCTACATGGCGCGCGCCGCCTTTGTCATGGATCGACTCATGAGCCGGTTGGGGCTGCACGGCAAGAGTTTCTTGCCCTTGTTGGTGGGCTTCGGCTGTACCGTCCCCGCCATCTACGCCACCCGCACGTTGGAAAATGAGCGCGACCGCAAGATCACCGGCTTCCTCGCCACCTTTATGAGCTGCGGCGCGCGTCTGCCCGTCTATGTGATCTTCGGCAGCGCGCTCTTTGGCGCTGCTGGCGGCAACCTGATTTTCGCCATGTACATGACCGGCATCGGCGTCGCCGTCCTCACCAGCCTGCTCTTTACTCGCGTGATCTTCCGCAACAAGCCAGTGCCGCCCTTTGTGATGGAACTGCCGCCTTATCGCGCCCCCAATCTCAAAACCGTCTTCAACAGCATGACCGAGCGCACCATTTCCTTTGTGCGTAAAGCGGGGACGGTGATCCTGTTGGCGTCGATGGCGGTTTGGCTGCTCCTCTCGGTTCCGGCGCGGGGCGGCGTGGGCAGTTTTACGCAGGTCTCCCCTGAGGATAGCATCTTCGGCGCAGTGAGCAAGGCCGCCGCGCCCCTCTTTGCCCCGGCGGGGTTTGGAACATGGCAGGCCAGCGGCGCGCTGGTGACGGGCTTCCTCGCCAAGGAAGTGGTGGTGGCGACGATGAGCCAGGTCTACATGGGTGAGGCCAACGTTGAAAGCCCTGAAGACGCCGATCCTGCGCCGACTTTCGTCTCGGATGTGCTGGATATCGCCGTCTCGTTTGGCCGTGCGCTGGTGCTGACAGTGCAAGAGGTAATCAACATTGCGCCGCGCACAGCGAATCTTCTCCTCGGCGTCATCCCTGGCGCGGCGCTGCCCGAAGCCAATTTCCTGGGTATCGCCACGGAGGAGGAATCGCTGACGACATTGCAGAGCGCGCTGGCGTCCAGCTTTACACCGTTGAGCGCCGTGGCTTTCTGCGTCTTTATTCTGCTCTATCTGCCATGTATGGCGGCGACCGCGGCCATGCGCCACGAATTCGGCAACAAGTGGACGCTGGCGCAGATCGGTTACACGTTAGGGGTGGCCTGGTTGGCGGCAACGCTCGTCTTCCAGATCGGCGCGCTGTTGGGTTGGGGAAGCTGAGATGCAACTACGAGAAGTATTGAGAGCGTTTGAGCAGGGCGGTTCGATGTCGTTGAGTGAAATGTCACGGCGCTATGATGTCGATCCTGCCGTGCTAGAGGATATGATCCAATTTTGGGTGCGCAAAGGACGCCTGCGCGACGCCTGTAACGTCGGCGGCTGTGGCATCTGTCGCCAGAGCGGAACCTGCCCCGCAGCGCCGCCGACGGCGATCACAACCACCGCACAGCCCCACCGCTATGAACTGCACACAGACATCTAACGCAAAGAAGCAAGAATTTGACGCAGAGGCGCAGAGGCGCGGAGAAAGAGAGAGAAGAAGGGAGGGAGAGAGGGCGGATAGACCTGCCAATGCTTCGCATCTTTGCATCTTTGCGCCTTTGCGTTAAGCCTTTCTCCCCTCTGCGCCTCTGCCTCTCTGCGCCTCTGCGTTAAGCCTTTCTCTCGTTAATATTTCAATCTCCCGTTGACTATGACAACCTTTGCTTTAAGCTGTGGCGACGATGAAGAGACGGCGGAAGGGGTATAGCGTGCGCCCATTCGCCCGCATCGGATAGTTCTGGCGCAAGCGCTCTCCATACGCCGCCAGGAAGATCGCGCGTTCGGCGTCGTCGAGCGCGTTGAGGATGGGGCGCAACCCTGTACCCTTGACCCATTCCAACACAGGATCGTGGCCTTCGAGGACCTGTAAATATTCGGTCTCCCAGATGTCGAGGCTGGCAGTCCGATCCACCAGCAGATCGTAGTAGACCTCGGCGTCCTCCACCCACTTGCGCGCCACCGCCATGTGCAGATCTTCGCTGCCCAGGGATGATCCGCCAGCGCCGCCGTCCGCCAATGTCTCACGCATGAGCCGGTGCGATGGCATCCCCCAACTCATGGGCATCTGTACGGCCAGACAGCCGCCCGGTTTTAGGAAGGTGACAAGCCGCGCAAAGAGTTCGTGATGGCCGGGCACCCAATGCAAGGTCGCGTTAGAATAGATCAGATCAACCGGCTGCGGCGGCGACCAACCCTCTACATCCGCCTCGATCCACTGGATCTGGCCGGGTTGCGCCGCGGCTTTGGCGAGCATCTCCTTCGAGTTGTCGAGACCGTAGACCGCGGCCTGGGGCCATTGATCCGCGATCATGCGTGTGATCTCGCCGGGTCCGCAGCCCAGGTCATAGATCACACGAGGATCGAGAAGCGGCACACGGCCCAGCAGTTCGAGCGCGGGTCGCAGCCGGTGATCGGCAAATTTCAGATACTGCGCTGGATTCCATTCGGTCCCCGCCATCTGACCCTGGTGCGGTGTGAGCATGTTATCTCCGAGAAAAGGGATTGGTGATTGGTGACTGGGGGATGACGGGATGATGGACCTCGACAACCTCATCCCATCCTCCTTTTCTCTTACATCGGCTCGCCGGATACGGTAGGGAACTCTGCCCGTAGCCACGCTTCAAACCCACCCTGGATAGCGCTTGCACTCGGGTAGCCAGTCTGCATGAGGATGTGCGCCGCACGGGCGCTTGTTTCTTCGCTTGGTCAGGTGCAATAGGTGATGACTTCGACGTTGCGTGGCACTTCGCCATAGCGCGCCTCAAATTCATCTATCGGGATTGAGACAGCGCCGGGGATGCGTGATAGGTTGAACTGTCCTCGGCTGCGCACGTCAACGAAGATAGCGCTGCCAGCGTCAAGACGGGCTTTGGCTTCTTGCACCGAAATGCGCGGCACATCGGGGAAGGGGTAGCCGTCCGCCGTGTGTACCGGAGGGAAGTTGCCGACAATGGCAGGCGGGCGGGCGGTGGCCCAATAGATCACCACCACCACAAGGACAACCGCCAGCGCGCCGATCCCCAACAAGAGCGCCATCAACGTGCGATTGCGCCTTGACGCCGCCGCGGGGTTTGTTCTCGTCTGCGCCGGCGGAGTTGTCTCCACTGGCGTTTCCACAGCCGTTCCACATTCCGGGCAAAAGCGCTGCCCGGTCTCTATTTTCGCTCCACACTGTGTACAGAATTTTGAAGGCATGTTATGTCCTTTTTTTGCCGTCGAATTCGACAAGATGACGATTCCACCCTTCTGTGACATGCTGCTCTGGCTCTGAGTGATCCAGCCGTAGCCCCAGGATCGAAGCCGACTGGCGCAAGAGTGTTTGGGCTTCATCCACATTTTGCGCCCTTTCGCTTGCCGCCAAGATCTGATCGGCCAGTTGATCCAACGTGCGCAGGGCGGCGGGTGTGTTCAGATCGTCATCCATCGCCTGGGTAAAGCCTTCGGCAAAGCCGGTCGCGTCCACAGCATCGCCGTCCGCGCTCAGGGCCGAGACGGCTGCGCACAACCGATCCGCACGGCTCTGGGCCTTTTGCAGATCGCCCTCCGCATACTCCCACGGTGTGCGATAGTGATGGCCGGCCAGATAGACGCGTATCGCGTCCGCTGAGTAAATTTGCAGCAGATCCGCGGCCATGATCAGATTCCCCAGCGATTTGCTCATCTTTTCGCCTTCGTGGTGGACCATGGCCGTGTGGACCCAAAAACGGGCAAACGGACGTTGACCGGTGGCGCACTCGGATTGGGCGATCTCGCACTCGTGGTGTGGAAATTCGAGATCGCTCCCGCCGCCGTGGATGTCGATGGTCTGACCCATCAACTGCGTCGCCATTGTGGAACACTCGATATGCCAGCCAGGGCGTCCTTCTCCCCACGGGCTGGGCCAGGATGGCTCGCCGGGCGCTTTGGCCTGCCAGAGTACAAAATCCAGCGGAGCGCGTTTGTGAGGATCGTCGGGGTTGTTGCCCCGTTCGTTGGCTGTCTCCAACATCGTGGGCCGGTCCAGACCGCTTAACTTGCCAAAATCTTCCCAGCGATCCAGATCGAAATAGACGCTGCCGCCCGCCGTATAGCCCACACCAGCGTCGAGCAACTGTTGCACCGTCGTGATAATTTCCTCGATAAACGTCGTGGCGCGCGGATAATGATCGGGCGGACGCACGTTGAGCGCAATCAGATCGCGGATGAAGTGCGCCGTCCACCGATTGGCGAGTTGCTGCCAATCCTCGCTGACTTCCTTTGCCTTGCGCAGAATATCGTCGTCGATGTCCGTCACATTCTGCGTATAACGAACAGTGTGGCCCTGCGCCTCCAGATAGCGAATCAACACATCAAAGATCACATAGGTGAAGGCGTGGCCCAGATGGGTCGTATCATAGGGCGTGATCCCGCAGACGTAGACCGTGACTTCAGATCCACGCGGCGAGAATTCCTCAATTTGGCGGGTGAGAGAGTTGTATAGGTTCATGGCGATTGGGGATTGGTGACTGGTGATAAGTGACTGGGAAGCAGAAGCCTCTGCCGCAGTCCCCTATCCCGAATCACCAGTCACCTTTCTAGTGGAACTCCGCCAGCCCGCGGATCGCTTCGCCGACCTCAAAGGCGATGTCCTCGGGGACGCGGGGGTTGAAGGGCGCGCCTTCGCCGCCGTCAATGTCCTCGAAGCCGCTGAGGATCATAGCTTCGACCACGGCAGAGTAGTTGTAGATGCGCCCATTGCGGAAGCGGATCGTCTCCAACGCGTCGACTTTGGCCTGCAACTGCGACGAGGTGCGGTAGTCTCCGCGGCGCTGGGCGTTGTTGATCTCGTCGGAGATTTTGGCATAGGCCACGGCAATGCCGGAGGTGTGTCCCTTTGCGCCCAGTTCCGAGGCGCGGGTGCTGCGGTCGCCGATCCCCCAGATGATGAGGCCATTGTCGCCGATCTCGCGCACGAGCGGACGCACATCCTCTTCGCCAGTGCCGACTTTGACGCCGATAAAGTGTTCCGAATCGGCAAAGAGACGGGCCACGGCATCCAGATCGCGCGACTGTTTGAAGTAGTAGATAAAGCGCGCGCCGTGGACGTCGGCCATCTCATCGGCGAACTCGCGGAAGGTAAGGTAAAGCCCATCGGGATCGTAGACCCCGCTCAGCGGCATGAGCAGATAAGCGTCGGGGGGACGTTGCAAGCTGGACAGTTGCTCGATCAATCGTTTGGCGTCGCCCAGTGGATTGGGCACCACCCCTGCTACGTAGACGCCGTCGCCCCCCATCGTCTGCGTGGTCACATCCACCAACTTGACCTGTTCCTCAACGGTCATGTGGTGGATCGGGCTTGTCCCCGCAATCGAGATCACACGCGGACGATTGTTGTCCAGCACATTGTTGCTCATCAAGTAGCCTATGTTCTTCTTGTGCCCTTCGTAGTCGATTTGTCCACCGCGATAGGGCACCACCGGGATCGTCGTCACGCCCTCCAGCGCGGCGAGCAGGGTGTCCGTATCAATGTGGAGATGCGTAACAAGCGTCATGGGGTTTCCCTCCTGAAATGGTTGGTTGTAATATTCCTTAGAATTCGGGCTGGCTTATGTTAGCCTGAACCTTACCATCCGTCAACGTTGGGAAAGCACCGGCGTTGGCACGCCCAGGAAACTGGTGATTGGATCGATGTTAGAGAATAACCGCTGGCGGATCCTCTTAATTGGCGCGTTTGTGGTTGCCCTGGTCATCACCAGTATTTTTGCGCTGCGCGTGGGTCGTCGTGTAGAGGACTTTCGCCGTGGTGGTGGGCCGCCTCCTATCGCGCCGTGGATGAACATCCCCCATGTGGCGCGCATGTACCACGTACCGCCGCAGATCCTCTACGATGCTTTGGATCTACCGCCTACAGAGACGCGCCCGCTGGCGGCCATTGCCAGAGCGCAGGGACGCGAAGTTGGCGCTGTGATCGCTGATCTCACTCAGGCCATCGAGGAGTTTTCGCAAATGCGAGCGCCGCCGCCAGATGCCCCCTCGCCTCCATCCCCTGGGGAGGGTAGATCATGAACCTCAGCCAGGAAATTTTGAGCGCGCTCCTTCTCTATGGGCTACCGGTGCTTTTTGTGGTGATCTTCGTTGCAGCGGCAGGGCTTCCTGTCCCCTCCAGCCTTCTGCTCATCGCCGCCGGCGCACTGGCTGAGGATGGGCAACTGAACTATTGGGCAGTTGTCGCCGTCGCCGTGACAGCCGCTGTTTTAGGAGATCACATTGGCTATGGGGTGGGCAGATGGGGCGGTCGCAAGTTGGTGTTGCGCATGAGCAGTTGGTTCGGCGGCGAGCAACAGATCGAACAGGCCGAGGTGATGGCAACGCGCTACAGTGGAATCGGCATCTTCCTGAGTCGCTGGCTGATCACCGCCCTCGGCCCCGCTCTCAACCTGACAAGCGGCCTTGCTCGCTATGATTTACGCCGCTTTACGATCTACGACATTTCCGGCGAGTTGGTCTGGGTTGTCAGCTACAGCCTGGTTGGGCGCCTCTTCAGCGATCGCATTCAGGATCTGGCGGATCTCCTGGGCGATATTGGTGGCTTTCTGCTTGGCGTTCTTCTCGTCGCCGGCCTGGGCTGGCTGCTCAGGCGCAGCCTTTATCGAGGGCGAAGCGCCGCATCCACTGCTGTAGCCGTGGAACGCGGAGTGAGGGAATAAGAGAGTGAATTATTGCAATTTAGGTGAAATGCACCCAAACTTCCCCACCCACAGGGAGGGAACAACTGGTCATCGCAGCCGATAGTAGCGACCTCGCCCGAGAATCGCTGTCACCAATCCTACGCCGTTACAAAGAGCGAACTCTTGCGCCAATCTTTGCGCTTTTCCTGCACGCTTTTCAAATAACAGATGCCATCTTTGTCGCGCACATCGTAGACGCCATGCCGAAGAAGGGTAACAACGACGCCTCCCTTCATGCTCACACGGATCTCATAGCGGCTAAAACCGACAACCAAACCGCGGATGATCGAACCGTCGCGCAGGGTAAAGAAGAGAACCACACGCTCCTCCATCAGCGGGAAGAGGGTCTTGTTCTTGATGAGGTGGCGATCCCGATAGGATAAAGAAGGCGTCAACCCCTGGACTTGCACGTTTTTGTCAATTTTCACAAGTTTCGCCACACTTGCCGCATCCTCAACAGTATAGAGAAAGTGAATGTCGTGCTTGGACACGCTCTCGGGTTGGCCATCTTCGGGCGTCAATGTCACAAGATAAGTCTCGACGCCGGTCACGCGGGCGCTGATCACCCGGCCCGAATAGAGATGAAAATTCCGCACTTCGCCCGAAGCCAACAGATCCTCAAAAACCGAATGGGCGTCATGTTCGGCAAGGTATTCTTTAAGTCCGACCAATCGAGCGGTGGTTAACATGGCTGGGTATTGGGTATTCGATATTGGGTATTGATTAGGATGGTCAAGATCGTTGCTTGCTAACTTAGCAGGAATATAGCATAGAGAGATGTGGGGTGCAAATGAAGTCAACATGCCCTGTTTCGCCCCTTGATCTTCTTTCTGCACCCCACTATACTGGTGACAGATTTTTGTGAGATCTGCCTTCCTTCCCCCGGGAATTGAACTACTTACCTCTGCTCTAGACAGGTCCGTGACCTGGCTACGGATCACGGACCCGCCAGGAGCGTGAGACTTAGTATACCTGGAATTGCACAATTCCCAGCCTCGCGGGTGATGCATGTCATCGACCATGCTCGATTTCGATTTACAGTTTAGCGCCAGCGCGGATGGCTATAGCGTGCGTCTGGTCAATTCGAGCAGGGGATCGCTGCCCGGCCAGCCCTTCGTTCTACCCTTCAGCCAGGCAGAGATGACCGCGTTTGTGGATCAGCTATTGGTTGCCCCCAACCGTCAGAGCAGCCTCTTCCAGGGGAGGGTGAAGAGCTTCGGCGGCAAGCTCTACGACGCCCTCTTCACCGGCGAACTGCGTGTGAGCCTGGGCCGCTGTCTGGACGAAGCCCGCGCCCAGGGCGTTCCCCTGCGCATCAAATTACGCTTGCACGAAGCGCCCGAGCTGGCCGCGCTCCCCTGGGAATTCCTCTACCACGCCAGCCGCGACAAATTCCTGGTCTTGGACATGGACACCCCGCTGGTCCATAGCCTGGAACTGGCCGAGGCCGTCTCCCCCATCGCCATCGCCCCGCCCCTGCGCATCCTTGCCATCTTCAGCAACCCGCCTGGGGCTGGGCCGCCCCTCAATGTAGAAGCAGAGTGGCAGATCTTGCAGGAGAGCCTGGCCGATCTGGGCCAGCGCGTGGTTGTGGAACGGCTGGCCGCCCCCACCCTGCCCGCGCTGCAACGCGCGCTCAGCCGCCAGGAGCCGCACATCCTCCATTTTGTGGGCCACGGTCTCTTTGAGGACGAAGCAGGCGGCGGCATGCTCCTCTTTGAGGATGAGCGGGGAGATCCTGCTCTGGTGGAAGCCGAGCGGCTGGGGCGACTCCTGGCCAATGTGCGCAACTTACGTCTGGCTGTCCTCAACGCCTGCGAAGGCGGACGCACATCGGCCAGCGATCCCTTTGCTGGCGTAGCGCAGACCCTGCTGCGCCAGGGCATCCCCGCGGTGATCGCCATGCAGTTCCCCATCAGCGACACGGCGTCGCTCACCTTTTCCCATGAATTCTACGCCAGCCTGGCCGACGGCCACCCACTGGATCGCGCCTTGACCGGCGCTCGCCTCGCCATCTACACCCGCCACGGCAGCAGCGAATGGGCCACGCCGCGGCTCTTTATGCACGCCGCCGACGGCGTCCTCTGGCGTATGGATGAGACCGCACAGCGGGTGGAAGAGGCCAGCGCCGACGCCGACCGCACCCGCGCAGGACTCAACGCCCTGGCCGCCTTGATGCAGAAACCAATCGTGCGCGACGCCGTGGTCGCCTTCCAGACCGATCTGGAGGCGACGGGTCAGCAGATCGAATTGCTGGCCGGCCTCAAGGATCTGCACGACCATCTGCACAACGTCGAATTCCAGTGCTATCGCATGATCGAGGGGGAGATGGCCCGCTTCCCCGCCGACGACCTGGCCGTGGAAAATCTGCTCGACAACGAACTGACCCTGCAAGATCTTGTGGAGAAAGTGCGGCAGAGCGCCGACCGCGCCGTGCTGAGCCAGGATACGCGCGCCTGGATCAACGATCTGGCCGAGGCGCGCCGCCTGCTGCGGGCTGCTCTGCAAGGTAAAGATCCCCAGTCGCTGGCCGGCTGTATGCGTCTGCTGCGGCGGATCTTGACCAAAGAACCCTCACGCATCAACGAACGGCTCAACCGCACCGCCGGCAGCCTGCGCCTGGGACCTATCGAAAGTACATTGACGATTGTAGCCGAGCAGTTGACAACGGTGGAGGCCAGCGTCGATCCAGAGGCGCTGCGCCAGTTGGCCGCAGGCGTGGAGGCGCTGGGTCGTCTGGCGCAGACCCTGGCCCAGACAGTGCGCGACCACAATCTATGGCAGAATCTGGATGTAGAACTGCGCCGCGTGGACGCGGTGCTGGTCCACGATCTGGACGAGTTGATCTTCTCCTGGCCCGACGTGCGGCGTATGGCCGCGGATCTGCGCCGAGACACAGTCGCGCCCTGGGCCGAAACGCTGGCCCGCGAAGAGGAACAGCTGGATGCCGCCCTCCAATCCCTGAACCTGGCGCTGGTGCGCCGCTGCTTCTTCCGCTTCCGCCGCCAGGCTGGCATCCGCTTCTATCAGGTGGACGCCGAACTCAAAAATCTGTGCGGAGAAGTGGCGCGCATCGCTGCGCCGCTCGATTCCATCCTACGCTTGCTGGGGTAATATCCATGAACGAGTCGATCCCGATCCCATCGTTGAGCGCGCTGCGCGCCGCCCACACCGAGATGCTCCGTCGCCGGCGCAGTGAAGGCGAGACGCCCGCCTTTTTAGAAGAGGTGGAAGGGATGATCCAGGCTGGCCGCGCCGCCGGCGCCATCCTCGACAACGACGCCGAGCGCGAAACAGCCCAGAGCCTGCTTGATTACTGGTCCACGGTGATGACGCAGGCCGACCGCTGGGATGTGGACACCACCCTCGACGACTTCGACCCGGAACTGGCCCCCCAACTGCCCGACGAGCCGGCGCCCTATGTGGGGTTGGCGGCCTTCCACGACGGGCGCTTCTTCTTTGGCCGCGAGCGGCTGGTGGTGCAGATGGCGGAAAAGCTGGCCGAGGTGCGGCTGGTGGCCGTGGTCGGACCATCGGGCAGCGGCAAATCCTCGGCGGTGCTGGCTGGGCTGATCCCGGCCCTGCGGCGGGGCATCCTCCCCGGCAGCGAGGGATGGCGCATCCTGCCGCGCGTGGTCCCCGGTTCGCATCCGCTGGCCAACCTGGCGCGGCTGCTGGCGGAGAGAGATGGTTCACAGAGCGACACAGATGAACGCGGATTGAGTGGAATGATCAGCCAGATGTTGGCGGATGCGGGCACGCTGGCGCGGCTGCTGGGCGCGGGGAACGGGGATGGTCGGCCCGCGACCCTGGTGATCGACCAGTTCGAGGAGGCGTTCACCCTCTGCGCCGACGACGCGGAGCGGACGGCCTTTGTGGCCAATCTGCTGGGTGTGGTCGCCGTGGACGATCCTCCCCACCGTGTGATCTTGACCATGCGCAGCGACTTTGAAAGCTGGGTGGGTCGCTTCCCCCTGTTAGAAGCCGTCTTTACACAGGGACGTGTACAGGCGACGCCGCTCAGCGCCGAGGAAGTGCGCCGGGCGATTGAGGAACCCGCCGCGCTGGTGGGGCTGCGCTTTCAACAGGGGATCGTGGAGACGCTGGTCTCCGAGGTGCTGGGCGAACCGGCGGCCTTGCCCCTGCTCCAATTCACCCTGGCCGCGCTCTGGGACGAGCGACAGCGCAACCGCATTACCTGGGAGGTCTACAATCGCGTGGGGGGCGGGCGCACAGCGCTGGCGCGCGCTGCCGACCGTCTCTACCACGGCCTGATCCCCGAAGAGCAGCGGACGGCGCGGCGCATCCTGTTGCGCATGGTGCGCCCTGGCGCAGGGCTGGAGGTGACCAGCAACCGCATCCCCGTGGCCGATCTGCTGGCCCTGGGCGAGGATCCTGGCCGCGTAGGCCGCGTGCTGGATCGGCTGCTGGCGGCGCGGCTGCTCAAAGAGAGCGAGGGCGATGTGGCCGCCGACCGCCAGGTGGAGGTGGCCCACGAAGCCCTGATCCGCAACTGGCCCACGCTGGTGGATTGGATCGAGGAGGAGCGGGAGACGTTGCGCCATCGCCGCCGCCTCACCGACGCGGCCGAACGGTGGGCCTTACAGCCGGACGACAGCCTGCTCTGGCGCGGCAGCCAGTTGGCGGAAGCAGCCGCGCATGTTGATCTGACGCCCCAAGAGCAGCGCTTCGTCGCCGCCAGCCATGAGGCCGAAACACGCGCCCAACGCCGCGCCCAACGCAATCGCAGGCTGCAATGGGCTGCCCTTGCCGTTGTTTTCATCGCCATCCTCGCAGCGCTGGCAACCTTTGGACTGAGCCAGCGCCAGTTGGCCCAGGAGAGCCGCGAACGCTCTCAAGAGCAGGCGATTGCCAACGCAACGATTGCGGCAGCCGCCACCGCCGAGGCTTCGGCGCGTAGGGGAGCGGAGGATGCTGCCCAGGCCGCCGGCCTGGCGCGCGCCACCGCTGAAGCCGCCCGCCAGGCCGCCCGCGCCGGCGAACTGGCCGGACAGGCGCTGGCCGAACTGGATCTGGCCTCTGATCCGAGTGGTAGTCTCGCGCTGCTTCTTGCGCGTGAGGCAGTACTGACCACCTGGCGCACCGAAGGCACGGCAACCGACGCCGCATCTCTAGTGCTTAACCTCGCCGTAAAGAATGCGCCCCGTTGGTACAGAATCGCCCCCGACCATCCCTCAGCCAATCGAATCAATGCGTTGGCATGGTCTCCTGATGGGAATTGGGTTTTATCAGGATCATCCGATGGAGCCGCACAAATTTGGGATGCCCGTAGCGGGAAAGTCCTGCTTCGCATTGATGCACATAGCGACCAGATACGCGCTGTTGCCTGGTCACCTGATAGCAGTCGTATTCTTACAGGCAGCCATGATGGTAGCGCACGCGTTTGGAGTGTAGAAAGCGGGCGACTCCTTCTCGATCTCAGCAGTGAAAATGGACATCGGGGCAACGTTATTTCAGTAGACTGGTCACCTGATGGGGCACGCATCGTGACCGGAGGTTCTGATAGCATTGCCATTGTTTGGGATGCTACCGATGGTTCATTCATTCGGCTATTACGTGGTCACACAGACTGGGTTCGTGGTGTAGCATGGTCTCCAGATAACCGACAAATTGTTACGGCAAGCGGTGACTTAATAGCCATCATTTGGGAAGTATCTTCTGGGACTCCTATGCGCAGGCTCAGTGGACACCTGAGCGGCTTGACCTCTGTGGATTGGTCCCCTGATGGACGACGGGTGGTAACTGGCAGCAGCGGCAATAGTGCCAAGATCTGGGATGCTGTGACGGGAACAGAACTGGTGACATTGACAGGTCATAGCGGTGGGCTAACCGCCGTGGCATGGTCTATGGACGGCAAGTTCATACTCACAGGCAGTTCTGATGGAACAGCCCGGATCTGGGATTCAGAGAGTGGCAGCCAGGAGAGAGTCTTTTCTGGACACCGAGATTGGGTACGCTCAGTGGCATGGAACCCTGAGGGTACTCACTTTCTGACTGGCAGCGATGACGGGTTTATTCGATTCTGGCGTCTGAATGAGCCATCGGAACTGGTAACATTAGTTGCCCATGATGGACAAGTGATGGATGTAGCCTGGTCGCCAGAGGGAGACCGCATTCTGACAGGCAGCGCTGATGGAGAAGCAAAGGTATGGGATAGCCTCAACGGAACGGATCTTCTTACCCTACAAGATCATCAAGACTGGGTGCGGGCTGTAGAATGGTCACCCAATGGTCAATTTGTGCTAACTGCGGGCAATGATGACACCGCGCGAATCTGGGATGGGAGGACGGGAAGACAACTACGAGAGATCAGAGGTCATCAAGGGAATATACGCGACGTAGCGTGGTCTCCTGACGGACGTTACATCGTCACCGTCAGCGTGGATAAGACCGCGCGCATATGGGATGTGGAAAGCGGCGATCAACTTCATCAATTCAACGAACATACAGATGCAATTTACGCTGTTAGTTGGTCGCCTGATAGCACGAAAATCGCGACTGGTGGCGGTGATCTCATCCGTATCTGGGATGCAATCAGTACACTACAGGTAGCCGCATTGGGGCGGGGGGCAACATCGATCTCATGGTCACCGGATAGCAAATTCATTGTCGCGGGGAACTGGCAAACCTCTGAAGTTGAAGTATGGAATACAGAAACGGGTGAACGATTGAGAGTTTTAAGAGGACACACGAACCTCGTCACCTCCACTGCCTGGGCATCCGATGGTCAGCGGATTCTGACTGGCAGTTCTGATGGCACAGCACGGATCTGGGATGCGACCAGCGGCGCTGCGCTTTTCGCACTGATAGGTCACAAAGGCGAGATCACCTCTGTTGCCTGGGCTCCTGGCGGGCAACGGATCATCACTGGCAGTACTGATGCAACGGCCCGGATCTGGTTGGATATGGAATTGCTGCTCGAAGTCGCTCTTTCTAATGTTCAGCGCAACCCGCCCGATTTTACGCCTGAGGAGAGGATCCGCTACCGGATTGAGGATCGCTGAACAGTACACCCCCCAAGCGTGGTATGGAACGGAGACCTGCAAAGGTTGAGGATCTCCCTCACGGGTAGACATCTCCCACGCCTTACAGTATGATAGCGCTGTGAACTGTCTAACTTGATGGAGGAATGGTATGGGCGAAGCCACATTCGAAGTTCGTATTCCAGCGGAACTGTTGGAGTATGGTTTCCAGCCAGATGATATTCAGCGTCAGGTGAGCGAGTGGCTTGTGTTCTCGCTGTTCAAGGATGGGCGGATCTCGTCGGGGAAGGCTGCCCGGCTGCTGAAGCTGACCCGAATAGAATTCCTATCCTTACTGCAGCGGCGCGGCGTGGCCTATATCGATTATACGCCGACAGAACTTGCTGACGAACTGGCGGCCGTCAAGTCGCTTCCGGTCAGGGTAGGATTATGATAGTTGTTTCCAACACGACGCCGCTGATTGGGTTGGCTTCGATTGAACGATTTCATCTACTACAACAGATGTTTGGCGAGATCCATATCGCACAGGCGCTCTATGATGAAGCAGTAGTGGCTGGGCGAGAGGAGGGCGGGGCTAAACAGGAAGTCTCGACGGCTACCTGGATCAAGACCTTGCCTATCCAAGACCAACTAGCCGTGGATGTCCTGTTGGATGAACTCGACTTGGGGGAGGCGGAGACGATTGTCCTGGCCCATGAATTGAAGGCCGACTGGGTGTTGATGGATGAGAAGAAAGGGCGGCGTAAGTTGGATCAACTAGGCATTGCCAAGATCGGAACGCTGGGCCTGCTCCTCAAAGCCAAACAGACCGGACTCCTATCGGCGATCCGGCCTGATGTCGAACGATTGCATCGACAGGGATTCAGCATCCGCCAGGCAATCATGGATGCCGTGCTGGTGGAAGCACGAGAGTTCTAAGGCGAAGATGACCGCGAATCTAAGATGACCGCGAATCTGAGAAGACCGCGTATGGCGAGCTTGCCAGGCGCCCTCCGCCGCGTGAATCCTCGGTTTCTCTACACCGGCCATTCGCGTTTTTCTCCCATTCGCGGTCATTCGCGGTCGTGACGAAAAACTATACAGAGATCAAAAAATCCGTATTCCATCCAATCCGTGTTTACAAGAAAGTCTCTTCTTTTCAAGAGGAGGCAT
>JAHBVG010000021.1 GCA_019637695.1 Caldilineaceae bacterium
CCCTACGATTGTACGAACTTTATGTGTGTTCTCTATAAGTTTGAAGGGTGAAAAGCGAAACGTGAGGCCAGTAAATCCCGTTTCACTCTTCACTCTTCACTCTTCCCCATGCTTGTGAATTGCGCACGGGTTGGCGCGAACGCCGCTGGATTAGATCGTGGTTGATCTGCCAATGGCGGCGCGCCTGCGCAATCTCACGGGGATCGCTCAACACGGCGTGTTTGCGCGGATGCCATTGGTGCAACATCGCGGTCTGCTCTTCGAGCCAGGCGTGTTCCAACTTCATGGCGCGGGCGCGGATCAACATATCGCCGTCCATGGCTCCCCACCAGAGCAGATCCTCATCGTAGCCGCGGATCTCGAAGAAGAAGGAGCGCGCCGCCGCCTGGATGCCCCCCGATCCGGTTTGGCGGCGCAGGTGCGTACGCCGACGTAGATGCTCGAAGGCGCGTCTGAGTTCGGCCGGATCTGTGGGCAGGTGAGCGTCCTGGGGCAGATCGGAGATGCGGCAGAGCGCCAGCGCTGGCGGCGACTGTTGCAAGCGGCGTAGCACCACCTCCAAGAAATTAGGGGCCAGGATCATGTCTGCATCCATCGTCATTACAAAGGGTAGATCGGCGGCGCTGGCGCGGATGCCCGCGTTGAGCGCCAACGGTTTGTTCCATGGCTCAGAGGGGGCGCCAATGGGGATGAGCGTGGCGCAGTTTTCGGCGCAGATGGCGCGCAGTTCGCTGTCGATCTCCGGGCGGCTGCCGTGGCTGACAACGAGAATCTGCGCGGGGATGCCTGCGCTCTGCCATCTCAGGCCAGCCAATGTATTGCGCAACCGCTGCCCGGCGCGATTGCGGATGGGGATAACCACAGCAATGGGCGCAACTGAATTCTGCCGAACGTCAAGGATGGGGGTGACGATGGTCGGCTGGGTGCGGCGCTCCTCGACCGGTCGTGGGCGCGCCCGTTCGATGGACGCTGACTGACTACCGGCAACCAACTTCCCCCACTCGCGGCGGGGAATCGGTTGATCCAGCCGCAGATCGTACTCCCCACGCTGGAACTCGGGGAAGCGTCCATCTTCGATCAACTGGGTCAAGGCCGGCGCCCACTGCGGAAAGGGCTCGCCGTGGTGCCAGGCGTGGAGATGCCAGCTTTCCAGATCCCCCAACGCGCCGCGGAACGCGCCATGCCGCGCCATCGCCGCGCTGATCATCTGCTCCAGCGGCGCAACCCCGCCCATCTGCGCGATGGGACGCAGCCGACCGTGCAATCGTCTGCGGTCGCACAGGAAGTAGCGCGTGGTAGCATGGCGGAAGCGCCACAGCCGCCGATGCGCGTCCCAGACCGCGGTGCGGGCGTTGCGCCCGCTCAGGCTCTGCCCCGGTGGACCGGCGGGCGGGCCGGGATGGGTCATCATCAGCCAGAGGCGCGGATCTCGGTGGAGCAGCGCCGCGGCCTGGCGCACCCAACTCGCCTCGCCTCTGTGGAAGAATATGTCGGCGTCCATTTGTAGCACATAATCGTTGCCCATTGATTCGAGGCCAAAGAGTGTGGCGTAGATCGGTCCTCCCGTGGCAGCGTGGGTAGGGGTTTGGCGGCCCTGCGCGCCGAAGTAGCGTTCCATCACCGCATGGACGCACGCCGAGCTTGGGTCTACATCGCGCACAGCGTTGATGACATCCTCGGCCAGCAGCCGGTCGAGGATGGCGTCCAGCGCGTCCATGCTCAGGCGTGGACGATTGCGGTATTTGCCGCCGAAATTCAACGTGCGATCCACTACGATCACCCGCTCGCCGAAGGGATAGCGGGCCTGGGCGATCATATGGCGCGCCATCGTCTCCAGATAGGGCGCATCGAGGACCGTCGCTTTGATCATCACGCCGATGGGGAGATCCCCAGTGGGTTCATCGGGCGGCGTCTGGGGTTCGATCCGTCGGGCAACCTGCGCCGGGATCGGAGCGCTGTGGGCGGTCTTGTGCAGCCGAGATTTCAATGCATCCAATGCCTCGTCGGTATCACCCCAGGCCTCAACCCCACAGCGATCTACGAAGCGGCTGAGGGGTTCGGGGAAGGCGCGGCGGCGGGCCGGGTTGCTCAGGTTTTCGTCGTGGCAGAGCCAGAAGAAGAGGTCCTGGCGGGGCAGCGTCACCGCGCCGGCCGGGTAACGGGCCATGACTGCGGCCATCCACGGGGTGTCGCTGGCGCTCTTCACGCTTTCGGGGAAGGGGATGCCCGTCACCGCGGCGCGATGAAAGAGGGCGCTGTTAAAGACGATCCGCCCCTGGAAGCCGCGATACGGCGCAGCGCAGCGACTTTCCAGATCCACAAACCAACCCTGGCGCGTCCCCGCGCAGATGGCGCCAACGCCCAATGCTTCCACCAGGAGCGCAAGCCGGTCCGGGTGCTGCCAGTCGTCGTCGTCGAACCAGGCGATCAGCTCGCCGCGGGCCTCCCGCAGCGCCCAATTGCGTTTTGCCGCCACCCCCATCCCCGCTGGAGCGGAGATTACCCGGATGTCATCGCGCCCATCCACCGCAAATGGCGTTGTGGAACTGTCCACGATCACCAATTCACGACGCGGCCAGCGCTGCCGATCATATCCCCAAAGCAGCCAGGGCATAAACGCCGCTCGATTCTCGGTGACACAGAGACAGCTCACCAACGGAAGATTCGATTCCATGACAGCTCCTCTCTCATAGAACACAGATCGGGCGGATGGAGCGGATCAAAACGGATTGTGACTGGTTCAGACGCGGATGCGCCAATCGGGCCAACTGTTGTAAAGCTCGGTAGGGACGAGATCATTGCGCCGATAGGTGCGCCAGATACTGCTATCGTGCGCCATCTTCTGCGTGCGGGCATGATTCTTGGGGCGGGGCAGCACAAGACAGCCGACGCCGTGCTTTTGACAGGCCAGGCTGAAGTGAATATCGGCCAGGTTGCGCGGTCCCTCGAAATCAGCGATGGTGATGGGCAGATCCGCGGTGTGGAACGCCACAGTGCCGGTGCCGAGTACATGGACGCCGCGCGCTTCGTCCAGGGCCGCGCTGTAGTGAAACTGGCGCACATGGTCGCGGTAAAAATGGTGTACCTGCGCCCCCATGATCTTGCCGTGCAACCCCACGGCCACTCGCTGTCCGCGGCGACGGTTCTCGCGCAGGCTGTTGACCATCCGCCACACGTAATCTTCCGGGTAGAGGATGTCGTCGTCGATGGCAAGGTAGAAGCCCTGCGTGCGCCCCACAGTGAAAAATTTGCCCGCGTCGCCCCGATCCCCAAATTCCTGGCTGCGATAGACCAAAATCTTGGGTTGATCCAAAAAATCGGGGACGTGATCGTAGTTGTTGAGGTAGACATGCAGTGCATCCACAAAGGGCAGGATCGACGCCACCGCGCCTTTGAGACTCTGCGCCCGCTCTGGGATCGACGCCACCCCGCAGTGGATGGGATCGAGTTGGGCGGTGGAGAGATCCTCATGGGCGGGGCGATCCGGGTGCATAAGCGACGGGATGGGGATCGAGCGCAGAAAGCAGTCGCGCACCTGATAGATGGACAAACTGCGCAGTCGCTGCGAGATCTGCATCCCCACGCCCGAACTGAGCCGTGGATTGCGTCGCCAGCGCGCCAGCGGGATCGGTTCGATCCGGTAGCCCAACTGCTCGAAAAAACGCCGCTCGGCCATAAAGATCATGTCGATCCAACCGCTCTTGAAGACGGAGACCTCGCCAAAGCGGCAGATGCGCGGCAGGTCTTTGGTCCAACACGCCTTGCCGATGCGCGAGTGATCGAGGTAGAGGTTCATGGCGATCTTGGCTGGGTCATCGATGGCGCAGTAGCTGCGCTCGGCGTTGTCGAAGAAGCCAGGCAGCACATCCACATCGTCGGGGAGTTGAAGGTAGAAGCGGGCTTTGGTGGCGCGCACAGCGTCAAAGGTGCGGTTGATCAACTGCCAGTAGCGCTCCTTGCCGTGGCGCGGATTTGCGTCGATGTACTTGATGCAGAAGCGTTCAGTACTCTGCGGCAAATCCGTGTAGGGCAGGTCTGAGCCATCGTTGTAGACCCTGCAGATCACGCTCCGATCCTCGGCGTCGGCCATTAGCGTCGTCAAAAAGCGGCGCAATTCCTGAGGGCGGTTGTAGGTCGTCACGGTCACATGAAAGTCAATCTCCCCGGCCCATTCCCACAAATAGGTTGCTGTGTGGTTCATCACAAAGGGTTGACCGTCCACGGTCCACACCCGGTAACCCAGCGCTTCCAGATAGTCATTCACTGCCTGATACTGCTTCGGCGTCTCACATTCACAGAAGATAGCCGGTCGATGGGCCAGGATCGTCTCTGTCGCCCCTTTGAGTACGGGCAGGTTGTAGCCTTCCACGTCGATCTTGATACAACGCAGATCGCCGATGGCCTCCCCGCGCAGCACATCATCCAGCCGCTGCATGGGGACGCCTGATCCCAACTCATCCACTTTGGACATGAGCATACCGCCCTGCGCAGACGGCTTAGAGGATGGCGTCATCCCCACCTGGCGCGAATGTTCCCCCAACGCCAGGTTGTAGGCGTGGATCGTCTTCATCGGGTTGACAGCGATGTTCTGGCGCAAATGCTCATAGAGCGCGGGCACCGGCTCGAAGGCATAGACCCGCTCTGCGCGACAACATCCGGCAAAGAAGAGGCTGTGGTTGCCAATCGCCGCGCCGATGTCAATGAAGGTCCCGCCTTGAAAGCGCTGATAGACCACGTTCAACATGCCGTGGCGCTGGGTTTCGTAGAAGCGCCCTTGCGCCCACGTGGATTGGATCTTCTCACGTCGATCCCTGACGACGACGGCGACGCGGTGCGCTTCCCCGGCGGGGGATTGGTAGACGATGTGGGTTCTCATCCTCGATCCTCCTGCACTGATCTAAAGGAGTAAGGAGCAATGAGTAAGTCGACACGTTGGCTGCTCAAATGGCTCAAATCTCGTCTACCTACTCATTACTCCTTACTCATTACTCATCATCTGCCGTCGGCTCCTCACAATCCAGATCCACGTCAAAGTTGAAGGGATCGAGCGCGTCAGAGGCGGCTTGGGCGGCGGCGCGGCGCGCCCGTTCCTCGGCCTCGAACATCTGTTGGATGGCGGCTGCAAATGCGCTGCGGCAGAGGGTCAGGTCGAAGGCGCGGCGGGTGACGCCGTTGTACCCCTCAAAGGCGCGGACATGCTCCTGCTCATGCGGCACCAGCACATTGTTGATGGCATCCTGCACCCGGCGCTGCTGGCAGGGCGTCAGATCGGGGAAGTCGGAGACGCTGGGCAACGTCACCCGTGTCTGCACGCTGTAGGTGGCAACGAGCGTCCCTGTGACATGGACACACTGACGCTCCTCGCAGCCCGCGCAGCCGGTAGCAGCTTCTTGGGTCACATTTTCCGTGCGGAAAGCGCCGCCGTCGTAAGTGGCGTCGGTGCGTCCATGCAGCCGTAGTGGACCGCTGCGATTGAACGCCACCTCGTGGACGGGTTCACCCTCGCCTTCCATTGTGGGTATCTGCTGTTGATCCAAAGCTGAATGCGGCATTATCCCTGGCCGTTTTTGGAGATCCTCACTGGTGTCAATTGAATGAGCGCCCGACTGCGTCTGCTCTTCATCAGCCGAGATCGTCTCGTCAGCGAAAGGACGCGCCGACAACTCGTGGACTGGTCCTGCGTTGTAATGGGGTCCTAAACGGCTGAAAGGTTGGGCAGATCGCGCAGACGCATGGGGAGCTTCGGCGTCCTGTTCCTCTGGGCGACGACCCCGCCGACGTCGTCTTGGGCGTATAGCCTGTGATTTCATCTTGCCCTCTCTAACCCGCATGAATCTTCGTGGGTCTTATGCTGACATCTATGCCAGGCGCAGAAAGCCTGCCACAGTTAATAGTGATAAAAACGGCCGCGTGAGGGGATCTTCTCTTTTAAGGCGTGCAATATTTGCAAACGCTTTTGAGCCTCTGGCCGAGTCAGGATGACTTCCCCATGGACAAGGGCCTGGATAAGCTGCTCTACCAGCAGCTTCCACTCGCAGAGGAAGGCAAGCCGGGCCATACGGATTGTGCCTAGCTGGTTGAGCGCCGTCTCGTAGCGGCCAGGAACTTGTTTCCAGAATCCTTCTATGCTAACGGTTGTCGAATCGACTTCTAGCTGCCACAGACTCTTAATATTGACGGTCTGGAATCTGAAAGATCTCCTCGCTGGCGTAGAACAGTCTTGCACGAAATAAAGCAGTGCGATGATGTGATTCACCATGCCAGGCAGGTCCTCCTGATAGCTGAGCCGAAGTGGGAGACCGTTCCAGAGTAGAATGGCGTATTCCCGATTATGCCTGAATAGGTGACGGTATGCAGCCTCCAGCGAAGCAAAACGCTTGCCATCGGCCACAATTCCTTCCACGAAGCCGGGTTGCAGCCAGAGACCGTCAAGGTCGGCGCCGATAAGGGTGTAATCGCCTTGCCTATGATTCATACAGATCGCCTGTAAAGTTGGCCGTAGCATGGAATTTGCTCCTCTACACGTTGGAGCATCTCCCATTTACGGCGTTCAGTGCCGTCCTCTATTTCTATTTGCCCCGACTGAAAAGCGACGATGATCTGACGCAACAGGGGTTTCCATTCGTTCAAGAATGCCTGTTTGGGCATTGTCATTTCCGCCCACCGGTTGAGCGCATGGGCGTACGGCGCATAGAGATCATCAAGAGCAGAGAAAGCGGCAGCAATGGTCAAGTTGCGCTCATCCCAATGGATTTCCCACTGGGCGGTGATGAGTTGATTGATAAGGTCCACTCTCGTCGCGCCCCGTTCATCTCGCAGCACCAGCCACGCCATCGCCAGGATCGCATCAAAGTTACGGTGCAGATCTTCTCGGTAGCGCATCCGCAAGGGAATGGCATGCCAGAACAGGTAGATCGATTCTTCCTCGGGCCGAAACAGGAAGAAGAAAGCATCTTTCACCTTTTCCAGAGTAGGAAAAGGTCCAGTCTTAATTTTAGGATGGCCGAGTTGAATGGTGAACATAGTCAAATCACCTGCAATGGAAGACTGCGCCTATATGAATTCCCCAATTGCTTGGAAATACTTAGGTTCTTCTCCCTGGAATATCTCTTCGCCAGCGCCCATATAGGCTCTGAGAAGCTCATCCACAGCTTTTTCATGATTACCCAGTTCATATTGAACCTGGCCCATCCTCAAATGGATAAATGGATTACCAATCCCGCCGGGGCTGAGGAATGCACTCTGGAGCGCCCGATGCGCTCTCTCGTGGTCTTGAATTTTCCAATAAGCGTCGCCGATGGCTGCGAATAACCATGTAGCAGCATCCCATTCATGGGCAGGCTTTGGCAACAGGCTAAGGGCGCGAACATACTCGGCGATGGCCTCCTTTGTATGTCCTTGTTCTAATAGTGAATCACCTTGTTTTGAAAGCGATACAATCTGAAAATGGATATCGTCATCCAATGTTTTCATACTAAACCTCAAAATGCCTAAATGGTCGGAGGGAGATATTGTTGAGTCTGGCCAAGCACAGACCCTTTCTGGGCATTGACGATATGATGTTCTAATTCATAGTTTGCAGGATCTAGCATCCATCTTCTCACCTGAGGGTGTTTCGCCCCTAGATGTCTACCCGTGTTGTTCCAGTATGTAACAGCATCATGAATATGGCCCATTTCTGTTTCGCGAATCGGATACCACCTCTTCACGCCATCGGGACCGACGGTGAAGACTTCGGTGCTTGCTCCAGTACCACGAATCCGAGGAGGAGTTTCGCTGCGCATTCGAGCGATAACATCGCGGCCCGTTCGGCTTCCCTTGCCAGGCGTGCTGCCCAAGTACAAAGCTCGTTTCGGATCTACACCCTCTCGCAGCGGAGATATGGGTGTTTCTCCTGTCTTACGAATATCTGAAAGCGCTTCTTGTTGGGCTTGACGACCGCCTGATTGCTTCCTGGCGCGGCGAGTTGCCGCTCGCTCCAGATCAGGATCGTAGACTAAGTAATCATCAAAGAGATCATCGCCAAACCGCTCGTCGATCCCCAATTCTCTGCGCGTGGAAGGCGGCAGGTCGACAAAGCACTCTTCTGCGGAGAACCGACACCATCCTTTACCGTCTCTTCGGCGTCGATACGTATGCTCACCTGCTTTAATCTCGACATCATAGTCGCGGTAATGTACGGAATCAGGTTCGACCCGCTTCGGCCGATTATTGCCCGCCTCGCGCACTTCCGCCCTAAGCTGGTTTGCATCCATGTCACTTGCGCGCTTACCCCGCGCATCATCGAGATGGGCCTGATGGCGCTGTCTTGCCTGCGGTGTATCCAGATCCAGATCGCTGGGGCGTCCTCGCCGCCTGGAGAAAAAGCCTCGAATCTTGTTTCTAAATTGGATCAACCCTTGCCTGCCGCCAGCGAACAACCGCTGAGCGCCTCTGGCAATGGCAGCCGGTG
This sequence comes from Caldilineaceae bacterium, assembly GCA_019637695.1. Lineage (GTDB taxonomy): Bacteria > Chloroflexota > Anaerolineae > Caldilineales > Caldilineaceae > RI-153. The sequence continues at coordinate 8,453 of JAHBVG010000021.1, forward strand.
CGCCGGCAATCGCGCTGATCCCCTGTCTGGCTCCTTGCAGGGTCTGGCTGGCCCACTGCCCAGGAGATCGGGGCACCTGGCGGAAAAATTCGCCAGAACTCAGCCTGGGTCCCATCTTGACGGCGCCAATCCCCTCGACCACAGCCATCGCTCCCTGGAAACCGTCGGTGGCGTTTTGCTTCATCTGCTCGGTATTGCCAAAGAGTTCGCGCGCGGTCTCTGCGCTGCCGGCGTCGTGCAGGTTCTTAATATAGGCCAGATAATTGAAGTAGACCGCCAATCCACCCGAAATGATGGCCCCCCAACCGGCGTAGGTCATGATGGTTCCCATCCAGGCGATGACAGGACCGGTGACAGGCGACAAGAACCCCCACGATAGGATGGTCAACACCACCATCAGCGCCGTGATGATGGCTGCGATGCCCAGGACAGAGGAGAAGATCATGGCCAGCCCGGTCGTGATATCGGCTGCGATTTGCAGCAGATTTCCCAACGGATCACGCTGCCAGGCTTCCCAATTGCCAATATTAGCGAAGCCGGTCAGCATCTTTTCAAAGCCGCCCACAATGCTGACCAGGCTTTGGCGGGGATCGATCATGCCGATGAGCATCTCTTTGCCCATTTGCAAGATGTTGATATTCTTGATCGAATCTGTGATTGACTCGGCTACCAGACGGTTAGCCAACATACGCTGCTGTTCTGCCGTCAAGAAATTCATGTTCTGGTCGGCAATGTCCAGCACGCCCCCAACCCGCTGGATACGTCGGTTTTCGACTTCCTGGATCTGTTCGGCGCGTGGATCAGCGGGTTGTTCGCCCATGATGGACTGAGAAAGACCCGTATCCACCCTCAAGCGAGCGCCCTCAGTGGCATCTGTCCCCTGATCAGGGGCGCTTTGGATCATCCGCTCTAGGGTAGCCAGCAATCCGTCGCGTTGGGCTTGTGGCATCTCAGCAACACGTGCTTCCTGTTCCCCTTCGCTCATGCCTGCCAGTTCAAAGAGCAGTTCTTCTTCAGGCGACATTTCTATCTGTGTGGCGCGTTCTTGTTCACGCTGTTGACGCTCGATGGCCGCCTCTCGACTCTCGATCCTGGCCATGTCGGCCAGGTACTGATCCTGGAGTGCGTTGAGTTCATCCTCCATGACGATGGTGGCAGCGATCAGATCATCACCAGATTGAGCGGTTTGCTGGGCGTGCTGACGGATCAGGGCCGGTCCAGGACCGGCTTCTTCAATCTGAGCTTGACTGGCCTGGTTGGTGGCGTGCATTTCGGCAACGCGGGCATCGGTCTGCGCGATGAGATCCTCTGTCTCGCCGATCTGGGCTTCTGACTGCTGGTTTTGCTCTGCTGCGGATTCCGCCTCCTGCTGGTACTGGCGGGCGCGTTCGCCAGTTTGACGGATCGCCTGATCCATGGATTGGGCGCCTTCGGCGGCATTCTGCATGTCCCCGCTCTGTTCTTCGGCGTCGGCGCGGGCATCCTCATCATCAGGGATTTCACTCTGGCTGCGGCTGGCTTTGTCCTGAGCTTCGCCGGCCAGCGCGCCCGAATCTTCCTGACCTTCCGCGGCTTTGCTCGCCAGATCAGGCGCTTTTTCGGCGACGAACTGCTGCCGTTCTACGCTCTCGCCGTGAGCTTCTCGCGACTGTTGGGCAATTTCCTGACGCGCCTCATTATGGGTCTCCATGGTGGATGTACCCTCTTCGGCGTTGGCCAGATCTTCACGTTGGCGTTCCAATACGGCATCCAATCCATAGGAACCGATCTGCTGCTCAGCGGCATGACGCTTCATGGCGTAGCCTTGTTCACGCAGCATCTGCCCGATATAACCCAGCCCGCGGACCTGGGTGTCAATCTGGCTGTTGCGGGGCAGCGCTTCACCCGCACTGTCCACCGGAGCTTCGATGCGCGGCTGGCGGAAGTCTTCTGGTTGCTCAGGAATCACAACGGCTTGCGCCTGCTGTTGAGCAGCATCGGCGCGCTGGGCTGCTGCATCGGCAGCGGATAGTTCGGCGCTTGTCTCCTCTCCTTCACCGGTCTGCTCTTCAGTAGCCTCAGATGGCTGCTCCTGAAGCTCTTGAGCGATCTCTTCTTGCTGAGCTTCGGTCTTTTCTTGCGCTTCTGCGCCCCGATCTACAGCAGGGCTCGATTCCCCTGAACTGGAGATTTCGCCAGCTTCCTGCCTGACTTCTCCCCGGTTTAGATTTTGCGCCTCCTGGCGCTCTTCCTCGCTTAGATCCTGTGGGTCCTTTACATTCGGATCATTGTCGATCTTTTCATTCATGCGGCCCGTGACCTCAGCCCCATCGTTGGGCCGTTCGGGCTTGGGATCTGTCGTAGTATCCTGCGGCGGCGCGGAATAGCGTTGCACCGTGCCGCCAACCGCAGATTGCTGAATGGTGTGCGTCAGTTCATGGGCGAGCAGGTGCTTCCCGCTTTGTGACGTTGGCGCGTATTCGCCCGCATTAAAATAAATATCCCGCTCATGGGTAAACGCGCGGGCTTGAAGGTCCCGATTCATCTGTGCAGAGGTGCTGTCCGTATGAACGCGCACCTGGCTGAGATCCGCGCCAAACTGTCGTCCCATCTCTGCTTTTGTAGCAGGTGAGAGGGGAGCGCCGCTCCCTTTGCTTTGATGCAGGCGATCCTGTAGCGCGGTCGGTTCTTTATGCGATCTACGCCAGGTCTGATTCCCAAGTCTCGACTGAGTCTGGATCGGCGGCGCTTCTTCTTCTGAAATGTAGGGTTCGATCTCAGGCAGGCTGACCTGGGCATCAGCGCCTTCGCTATCCTCAGCCTCCTTTGCGGATGACGACTCAACTTCCTTCCCTTCGGCATCGAGTGCAGACGACTCTTTTTCTGTATCGGGAAGCGGAGCAAAGTTCACCTTGGCCTGGATCTGATCTTCAGCCTCACAGTCTGCACATTGCGCCTGAATTTGGGTTTGAGCGATGGTGGTTGATGGTTCTGAGTTGGCGGGATCTTCTTCGTCCTCAGTCTGGCGTTGGATCAAAAGAGGCTGCACAGAAGTTTCATCGGTTTCGGTTTCATCCTCGGCCTGCCGCTGCACCCGTGGCGGTTCTATGCTGCCCTGTTGCTCCTCACAGGCACAGGACTGGACAGCCTCCTCTTCAACGGTATCTTCGTTCTCTTCTTCCTCAAACTGCGTTTGAACCGAGGCCATCTGGCTGAGCGCGCCGGGTCCCAGCGGGGTGATGGCGGGTGCAACGCCTCCATTCGTGATGCTGTCGGCGGCCAAATCGGCTTCGCGCTCAAAGGGATCGTCAGGACGGCCCATCGCCAACTTCATCTGCACACTGCCCATCCCCGCGCTCAAACTCAGCATTGGACCAGCCCCGTAGAACGCGCCTAGCGATGTGGAGCGCTCGGCGGTGGGCGCGGTAAATCCGCCCGTAGATGTGTGCGGGCTGCGGGTGGAGGGGTGATGGCGTCGCGTCGACGGTTTCGGCCTGACCTGGGCAATGCTCATGTTCGACTCACGTCAGCAACCGGATGAACTCATGCAATTGGAAGCGCGGCAGGGCCGGCAGGCGCGCTTCCTCTAGCGGGCAGATGGCGCCGGCCTTGCGATATTCGGCGCGCAGGGCTTCGATCAAGTGACGATTGCCCAGCGGACGATTCCCTTCGCTCACGGCCAGCAGCGTGGCGAGCTGGGCAGCGTTGCGGATCTGTCCGCCCGTCAGATCACAGGATGCAGCCACACGCCCCAGCAGATCGGAGCCGATGCTATGATCGTTGGGCAGATGCAGTTGCCAGATGGCCCAGCGCTCGTCGACCTGCGGCGGCACAAACTGGACAACCACATCCATACGGCGTTGAAAGGCGGTGTCGATGTTCTGCGCAGCGTTGGTCGTCACCAACACGATGCCCTGGTAGTGTTCCAACCGTTGCAACAGGTAATTAGTCTCCAGATTGGCGTAGCGGTCGTTGGACGATTTGACGTCGGTGCGCTGGCCGAGCAGGGCGTCGCCCTCGTCGAGGAGCAGGATGATGTCCAGTTCCTCGGCGCGCGAGAGAACCTGATGCAGGTTCTTCTCGGTTTCGCCGATGTATTTGTTGATCACCGAGGCCAGGTCCACGCGGTAGAGATCCATCCCCAGTTCCGCGGCGAGGATGCGCGCCGCCAATGTCTTGCCCGTGCCGCTCGCGCCGCTGAAGAGGGCGCGCACGCCGCGATTGGCGCTACTGCCAAAGGCCGATCCCAGGTGATCGAGCAGCCGCTCACGGAAGAGACAGCGCTGTTGCAATTCGTGGAGTTTGCCCAGCGTCGTCGTCCCCACCACCAATTGATGCCACGCGCCGCCGCTCTCGATGCGGTCGGCCAGGGTATCGAGCATCTGCCGGTTGAGGGCGCGCGCCGCCTGGCGCACATCGTTGAGTTCTACGGTCTCGCGGTGATCGAGCCGCGCCTGTGTCACCGCCATCGCCGCTGTCTGGCGGATGTAGCGGTCGGGCAGGATGAAACGGGCGCTGATCCCCTCAAGATCCTGCACAGGTGCGCCGTTGAGCGCGGATTGCCAGAAACGCAACCGCAAGGAGAGATCCGGCGGCGGCAGGGTGAGCGTCAACGCCTGCTCGGCGCGGCTGCCGCGCAGTCCCCCCTCGGTCCCCATCAACACCAAAACCGGCCCGGCGTAGCCCAGCAGGTCGGGCAGGGTCGCCGTCTCGCCCGGTCCCAACTCGAAGGAATAGACGGGGATGGCATTGGCAAGGATGGCAAGCGCCGCCACTGGCCGTTCGCGCCCTTCCTCAGGATGCAGCGGATCTGGGTTCTCGGGCGATGGGGACGGCGGCGGGTTCACTTCGATCACAGCGCGTCCGAGCGCACGCGCCATCGCCCCGGCTACAAGAAGCCGGTCGCTGCCCGGCGTGCCGCGCAGGATGAACGCGCTGGCCTTCCCCTCGGCCAGGATGGCGGGCGTCTGCCCCAGCCGCTGCAAAAAATCGTCAGGCAGGATCAACGCATCGAGCGCGGGGTATTCGGTTTGAGGATGAATCATACACCAACCGCCCGGCGCGTGGTCGAGCGAGCCGCGGGCGGCATCCCAAACCGCGGCGGGGACGTGCAACATCCACTCGGCGCGGGGCGCTGTAGGGTTGGCCGCTGTCATCGCGCCCAGGTCAAAGAGACCCCGGCAGGTCTCCCAACTGTCAATCTCGGCGGCCATGCCGTTGCGCGCCAGCAACTGGCTCACTACTCCCAATGTCAGCCGCCGCGAGGGCAGGGGTTCCTGGAGATGGGCATAGAGGGTGCCAAAGCGTGAATCTTCCTGCACCAGACCGGCCAGCATGAGGACAGCCCGCCCCTGGCCGCCCACTGCCGCCAAACTTTCCAGCGCAACCAGTGGCAAGTGGGTTTCAGTGTCCCGCTGCCAGTCGCGGATCTCCGCTTCCCACCAATCCACAGCGTCAGCGGGCGGCGCGTCCTGGGGCAGAAAGCGCTCGAACTCGTCGCGGTAGCGCGCCAGAAATGGGTAACGGTGGGCCACTCCTTCGCCGTCCACTGGTTCGCTCTGCTCCACGTAGCGCAGCAGCCGCAGGACCGCGCCATAGTAATGGAGCAGAAAATGGCTGCGCGGCGTCGGTTGGAGGGATGCAAAGGCATTGGGCATGGTCGATCCTCTCGTGGAAAAACTCGCAATAGCCACCGGGCCTACCGAAACGCCCCCTTAAGGGGGCTGCCTGGTTGTGTCTCCCAGACTCGCCGGACCATGAATGGTCCGGCTAACCAGACGCCCCCTCAAGGGGGCTGCCTGTTGTGTCTCCCAGCAGGCTTAGGGGCATTCATGCCCTGATGCTCGCCGGACCATGAATGGGCTGGCTAACCAGACGCCCCCTCAAGGGGGCTGCCTGTTGTGTCTCCCAGCAGACTTTAGCCTGCGTCTTTTTAGCCGGGGCATTCATGCCCTGGCTCTCTCATGCCCTGGCTCTCTCATGCCCTGGCTCTCTCATGCCCTGGCGCTCTCTCATCCAAAATGAAAGTAGACCGCCCGCCCCCAGCCGGGCAGCCAGCCGGGATCTCGATCCAGGCCGGTCAGGCGTATGGGCAATGATATGCTGTCGAGCGATGCCACCAAATCAACCTGAGACGCGGTGATGTACAACTGCCCCGGCAGCAAAAGCAATTCCTCGGCCAGATGCATTTCAGGCTCTAGCCTCAAGGCCAGACGCAGACGCCACTCGATCAGAGGGAGAGCCAGCCTCAGCCAACGGGCGAGCAGTGGGTGGTACTTCTGCCTGAGCTTTATACGCCCCCCATCTTCCACTAGGCCGAAGCGCAGCCAGGCAGCCGGAATTTGAAACGCCGGCCAGCGCCGCGGCCGGCGGCGTGGGAGCCGGCAACCGGGCAGATCCCCTGGCGGGCGGCCATCAAGTCGAGCAAGCGCCAGCCAGAGTGGATCCGTCTCCACGGCGGCGAAACCATCGCCGAGCAGTTCACGCCCCAGCGCCTCCAACAATCCCCACGGACCGACGCCGCTGGATAGCCGCCAGCCATTCTCGAAAGATTCGGGTAGATCAAGTGTGATCATCAAGTTGATCAAATAGAGAACGCCGCCGACGCGCGTGGGAAGCCCCTCCTCTGCCCAGGCACGCGCTGTGGGGATCGACGCTGGCGCGGCCTCCGCCGTTGATTCTTGCATGAGCGGATGGTTTGGCGACGCTGGCGCAACCGTAGATCTGCCTGCACTCGGCAGTGGATCATTCGCCGCGCCGGGCTGCACGTAACGTTGGGACGGCGCAGTCTTCGCCGCGCTTCCAGTCGGATCGGCGTACGCGCGTTCCGTCGGTTGCAGCGGATGGGCAACGGACGCAGATGGTTCATCCGCGTTCGACGCCAGTGCATCGGCTGCCGGGGCAAGGGGATCGGCCTCGACCACGCGCGACGACAATTCCGCAATTGGCGTGGTTGCCGCCGACTCTATCTGCGAGGATGGATCGCTGATCGCATCTCTTTGCCAGTGCGGGCTGTGCAGAACCCGCGGCGATACGGGAAGCTTCCCGGTGGGCAAACTTTCCGCCGATGATCGGGTCACGGCGCGCCACCATGCGCGCAGCCGCGGCGCGTAATCGGGCGCGTGGACTCGATAGGGGCGACGGTGCAGATCAAGCGCTATCCCCAGCAGCGCTGTCTGTTCCCGACCCAAAGGAATGGATGCCGATAGCCCAGCCCAGGGAGCCGCCCCCCACGAACGCGGGGATCTTCCTGTGGCGTCGTCGCTGGGGATGAGATGGGGCAACTGGTGGGCGATCAACATCGCCGCCAGGATACGGCCCGCCTGCGCCGGGGTGAAGCGTTCGACGATCCCGCCTGCCTCTCCCCACGACTCCAACTGCGCCGCCACCGCGGGGAGGAGTTCGGCGCGTGCGATCAACCGATCCACCAACAGATCGGCGGGTGAAGCGAGAGATCCCCTTGCGAGCAGGATCGCACGCCACCACCAGCGTTGCCCCACCACACCGCTGTGGATGTCGCAGGCCAGGCAGGCCAGCAGTTCGCTTTCATCGGCAAAGCAGACCGCCTCGACGCTGTCGGGGACAAATCCCAACGCAGGGTGGGCGGCGCGACGATAGAGATCCGCCAATTGCTCGCGGGCGCGTCGTTCCCATTCACGGTGTACCGTCGTCGCCCGCAACCCTGCCGCCATCCGCCCCGGCTCAGGATCGACCATCCGCCGCACTACCAGCACTGTGGAGGGCGGCATGGCCGGCGGGCGCAGATCGGCGCTGGCGAGCAGCCGCCCCATCGCCAAACGGACGGCTTTGGCGTCCACACGCTCTATCATGGACGATCCCTACTTTCCGCCTAGGAGCGTGCGCAATACGCGGAGCAGACGGGGCAAGCAACCCTCAGGTCTGGGACGGTCAATGGGCCTGATCGGGTCTTCGGGGATGCGCTCTTCGCCGGGTTCCACCGCCTGCACGTTGACCGTCACTTTGGCGGTCCCTTTGTTGGGGGCAGCCAGCAGATAGAGATTGTCAGCGACACGTTGCGCGCCCTGAAGGCTCGTCTGCCAGCCTACCACACTGCCCTCATGATAGGCATGGAGGCCAAAGGTTGGTTGTATCCTCAGCGCGGGCCGCTCGACGCCATCCGACCCGATGATACGCTCGCCCGTATCGATGTAGACGTGAATGCGCAACGTGGGGAAGAGTTGATCGATCTCTTCGGGGGTCAGCCCGACCTGCTCTAACACCTCGATCAGGGTTAAGAGGCGGTCTTCTCCACTGAGCCAGCCGGCCACGCCCCGTGTGAATGTTGTCAACTCGGCGGCGAAGTCTCCGTCTGTGGACAACGATCTGAGCATTTCGCGCAGTGCATTGTTGACATCCGGCAGTTGACTGGCCGGCTGTCCTGCCTCGAACCAACGGAGCAATTGCTCGACGAAACCTCGGAAGCGCTCGCCATCGACAAGCCCAAACAGCCATCCGCGCAGTGCGGCCAGCATGGCGGACAACTGTCGCAAGGACGGATCGTTGCCCAGGCCGGCCATCCAACGGTTGAACTGATCCACCAATGCGTTTAGGTTGTTCAGCGCATCGGTTGGGGTAGCTTCGAGCCAGTCGGCAGATGCGTTGAAGAGATCCGCCAGACGCGTTGCCCCGGTTTGTTCGCGCCGCACGGCCACCAGCCAGTTCCGCAGGGACGAAATCAAGTTGGGCAACATCCCTGTTGATGCAACTTCGATTTCCAAATAGGGCAGATCAGCCAGCGCCCTGCGCAGCCCTTCCAATAGATCGTCAAGGCGGACGTCAGAATTATCCCCTCCTTGCTTAGAGAGGATCGCCAGGGCCTGTTTTAATTTCTCGGCCAGCGGGCCGCCCTGTTCGATCAACCGTCTCATGCTGGCTTCGAGGAAGGTTCCCTCGCTGTATTCGCCGGGCAGGGTGGCGAGCAGGTTTATCTTCTCGACGGCCAGGTAGACATCGCGCGGTTGCTCTGAAATCGGGTCCAGATCCACGATGTTGATCTCCGCCTCACGCGCCAACAGCGACGCCGTGTCGTAGTCCATGTTGCGGAAGACGCTATCGTTGAGGAAAATCTGGTTGTTGCCCGACAGGGTGACCAACACACATTGGTGGAGGCTCTTCCCCGGCGGCAGGTTCATGACAACCGAATGGGCGATGGGCGAAGTCGCCGGTGGATTGCTCCCCGCGGGCAATGTGGGGATGATCAGAGTGCTGGCGACCGGTTGCAGCGGACCGTTGCCGGGCACATAATCCCAGGCTCCACTGGAAAAGTCGATCTGATGCGGGTTGCCAGCCACGGATCCCCAGTTGGCAATGCGGAAGGTAGCGTTGATAGCGCCGGCGGCGATGTCGTTGCCGGCGGCCTGATAGTTGCGCGGGCGGGCGATGAAGGTGTTGCTGGTGCCGTTGGCGATCTTCGTCCCCGTGCCGTGAACGGCATTTTGGACCACAACATCGGTCGCCTGAAGCGCGATACCGCCGAAGGCCGCTGCCCCCGTCGCCAGCTCAACATCTTCCCAAACCGTAGGGGCTGGGAAATTCTTGTTGAATTGGAGCAGGTCCAGCGCTGTGGTTACGCCAGACGTGCGCGAATCGGCCAGTTCCACCGAACTGCCCGCCGCCGACCCGCGGATGTAGTACCACATCTTAAAATTTGTTCCCAGATTGGGACCGCTGGCGTTGGTCACGTCCCCAGTTGTGGAGAGGGGCACGCGCAGTTGCACCGCCCAGCGGTGATTGGGGTCGCCGCCCACGTGGGTCGCGTCCTGCACCCAGCCGCGGGCGTGAGTGCTGACCCAGGCAGGCGGCGAGCCGAGGGGTGTCCACGAGGTGGCACCAGAGGCGCGCGTCCACGCTTCGATGAGCGGAAGGTTGATCGGGGCATGGGTATCGGGCGGGGGACCGGCCTGCGCTGGCGTGGATGGATGTGCGCGCAGGTGGATCACCAGGGCCGTGCCACCGCTCCCCGGCTGCAACCCCAAAAAGACAGAATCGCGCTCGTCGGCCAGTTCCTGCACAAAGGCCGCCCAAAAGGATAGATAGATGAAAGCCGGGGATCCCGTGGATTGGTGGAGTCCACGAAAGCTAATGCTCAACGATCCACCGCCGCCAAAAGTGCGTTTGACAGCGCCGCGCCAGTTGACATCGTCCAGCCGGAAGCTGCCGCCGGGCGGCGCGCTGAACCAGTTGGGGGGGCCGCTAATGCCAGGGACGCCCCCGGCTCGTGGAATGGTAACGCTCATAAGATCTCTCCTTCTTTGATTTATGTAAACACATATCGTAGTAGGGGCATGGGTGGGGCGGAAGCAAATGTCGGTCCATTGGCGAGCCTTCTTCCCGCCCCACCCATGCCCCTACAGCCCGTGTTTACAGGCTGGTTTGGATTTAACTCATTGCCTCCAAAGTAAATTGTCTTTGCCAGTCGCTTGCCTCGCCCCGGCGTTGGATGCGCAAAAGGATCGCGCCGCCCGCACTGGCAGCGCCCGCGCGCGTGACGCCGAAATTTACGTTGCGCAGGCTTGTATCGTTGTTTGTCGTCACCGAGATGGGTGAGGATGGATTGAGCAGATCAAGCGTCCACCCGTTGAGGTTTGTCCCTGGCGCGGGTGCAATCGTGAGATCATAGGTCCCCGCGGCCAGGAGTTGGACGTTGAGAAAGAGGACCATCAATCGATCCGGTTGCAGGCGGATGGTCGAACCAACCAGGCTGCCGCCGCCTGCATCCGAATTCCCGGTTGTCACGTTGATCACCTCGAAGCCGCTCTGTTCGACGCTGATATTGGGATCGGCGGGTGTCACCGTCTGCCCGACTGTGAACGAGCGCGCGTCCGCACCTTCCACATTGCCCGACAGCGCGCGTACCTCCAGCGTAAAGCTCTGATTGGCAAAGCTGGCCGGGATCTGCGGGATGCGCACGATGAAGTCGCGCGTCTCGGCAGTCCCCAGGTCGAAGCGGTTATTAGGGATCAAGTTGCCGCTCTGATCGCGCAATTGGATCGACGACGCCAACTGTGGCGGGATCGGCGCAGACGCGTTGATGATCTGCGCGCTCAAGGTGAACGAAGCAGGGATGTTGGTCGCCGACTGCACCCGGTATAGAAACTGCGCCGACGCATCCGCTTGCAGTGGATTGGGGTTGGGATTGGGCGAAACGTTGGCGCGCCAGTTGACGAAGACATCGCCCGACACGGTGAAGATCACCGGCCTTACAAAGACGGTGCGGATGTCGTGGGCCACGCCGTTTTCCACGCGCATGGTCATGGACGCGCCGCCCTGGGGCAGGTTTGGGATCGGCGGCACGGTGAAGAGCAGCCGCGTATCGGTCGAGCCAACCAGCATATCGGCGCGGCGAACCACTACCGGCCCCGCCGGTCCCTGAAAGGTCACCGTCGTCTGGCCGATGGAATAGCCGAAGCTCTGCCCGCTGATCTGTTGCACCGTACCCACACGGATGGGATCGGCCTGTGTGCCTGCGGGCAGCAGCGCCGTGATCTGGATGCCGCCTGTCTGCCCGGCTTGCAGCAATTCATTGATCGTATCCACGGCCAGATTCCACATCTCCGCTGTGATTACATCGCCGGGTTGTACCCGTTTGAGCAAATCCGCCATAGCATCCTCCCTTACGAAAAATTGCCGAAATCCCAGCGGTTGACGTCGTACCGAGCCTCGCCGCGGTAAGGCATGTGACCGCTGGCAAAGACCATATACCCCTGTGGCGGCGGCGCTGAGGACAGCGGCGCTGAGGACAGCGGCGCCGACGAAAGCGACGCCTGCGCGTTTTCGCGCACGATATAAAGCCAGACAACCACCTCGCCTGTCGTATCAATAGGTGGATAGTCGAGCGCCTCGCGCAGCAAAGAACGCAGTTGCGCCCCCTCGATAAAAATCGGTTGGCGCGTTGTCATCCCTACGAAGAAGGCGTCATAGTTGAAGCCTCGCGCCCCTCCGCTGCCAGCCAGGGGCAGCAGCCCTGCTGGGGGCAGATATTTGAAGTGTTCGCCCGCATTAAAGTTCGCCAGGCCGAGGCTGAGATTGATCTGCATCTCCTGCACCTGCTCCTGAAACTGTTGCATCAACGCTTCCATCTCGGCGGTCAACTGATCCGAAGCCAGCAGCGGAAAGCGGCGGGTGATGGGGCGTTGGCGCAGACGACGGCGCACAGCCCACCGATCCACCCATTTCACCCCGGTCGCTGTCCACAGGATCAGCGCCAGCGGCACATCGCAGTCGTCGATCAGCCCCTGATCCCGCAGTGCGTCCACAGCGCCGTAGGTTGCCAGCGGCGAGTGGACCGCCGCCGTGAAGAACTCCCCGGCCACTCGCGCCAGGGGATCGCGAGGCCAGGCGGATAATTCCTCTGTGCCAAAGCAAACATGGGCCAGCCAGTTGCGTAGCTTATTGCGCGTGCGCGTCCCCGCCGTACCGCCCGCGTCGGCGCTTTGCAGCAGTTGGGCCAGCTCCTGGCGCGTGGCCACCGATAACTTCGCCAGCGTTGTCACATCCATTGAGACCAGCCGGAATTGGGCGCCCTCTTGTAGCAGATCGCGGTCGCAGCCTTCCACCCTGGCGTCCTGTCCCAGACCGCGACGCGGGGCCAATCCTTTGTATTCGGTGATTGGGCGAGCCACAAGCAGATACGCGCCCTTGCCGGGGATGGGTTTACCGTTCTCTTGCGGCGGCAGACAGTACTGGAAGAGACCGCCGTTGATGGATCGCTCCGGTTTCTCTTTGGCCAGCTTCACCTCCACATCCTGGGCGAGCGCCACCGTCTGCCCCAGCCGGTTGACCGCCAATCCTTTGCTGACAGCGACCACAGGCGGGTTGCCGTCGGAGCCGTCGGCGACCAGACGCGCCTCCAACCCACTGACGATCCCTTCACCGGCGGCCTGTCCCAATTGATGATCGCGCCGGCGCGCGGCATCCTGCAGGGTGACAAGATCGCCCGCAGTCAACAGACGCCCGTTGAAAAAATTGATATCCTGGATGCCCTGCTCTAAAAAGGCCTCTCTCAATTCCTTGCGCACGATTGTTTCGGCCATCAGCTACCTCTCTGTGAACGGCTCCCGCTCATTTCTGCAGGTGCCGGGGACTTTGAATTCTTCGCCATCATAGACCCCACGCTGTCAAAGTCCCCGGCACCTTGCCTCTTTTGGCGAGAGACCTCTGTGAACGCTTGCTGGAAAAAGGCCAGGTTGTGCTGGTGCGCCGCATCGCCGGGATAGATCGACAGGGCCTGACGCGTCCACGCCAGCGCCGCGGATAGATCCCCCAACCGGTAGAGCGCATTGGTGTAATAGATGATCCAATTGGCGCACAGATCCATGGGGTTGATGAAAAGCGGCGTCTGCGGCCAGGGCATGGCGCGCCCGATCTCCGTCCAATGTATGACTTTGTGCCACTCCTGGCGGAAGTAGTAGATCCGCGCCAGCGCAAAGTACGCACCCGGCCAGTGGGGACATAGTTTGAGCGCCTGCCAGAGCGTATCCGCGGCCTCTTCTAGTTTCCCCAGGCGCAGTTGGATCTCGGCTACGTGCAGCAACGCCTGATACCGTTCGTCGTCCCAGGTGCAGCACTGCAAGTGACGGGCGAAGATCGCCAGCGCCCGTTCGGGCTGACCGGCGTCGGCGTACTCGCGGCCCAGGTAAAAGAGCAGGCGCGCCGGCGGCGCATCCTCGCATTCGGCGAGTTCCGACTCAAGGATCGCCAGATTGCGCTGCGTCGAATCCTCGCCGTGGATCGCCGGGTGATGCTCAACCACCACCTCATCGCTGTTCTGCACCTGCCAGGGATGGTTGCTGACCAGCACCTCGTGGACCCGTCCTTGCCAGCGGTAGGAGCCATCGTTGCGCACCAGCCGCTCTCGCCAGAACTGGCAGGTGGGGTTGCCATAGCCATCCCAACTGATAACGTAGGGACAGTGGATGGCGCCGACTTCGGCGGGCGCACTGGCGACCAACCGGCGCATGGCCTCCGCCCCGATTACAATGTCGTCGGCGTCGATCCAACCGATCCAATCGCCGTGGGCCTTGTCAAAGGCGAACTGGCGCGCCGCCGCAAAGTCCTGCATCCAGGTGAAATAGTGGATCTGATCCGTGTAGCGCCGCGCCACATCCACAGTGCCATCCTGCGAGCCAGTATCCACCACAATGATCTCGTCCACCGCCGCGGCCAGACTGTCGAGGCAGCGCCCCAGCGTATCTTCTTCATCGCGCACAATTAAAGCGAGGGAGATGGACATGTAAATTCCTTGTTAGTACAGAATACTGCGATTGAGCGATTAGGCGATTTAGGGATTGGTGACTGGGTCATCCGTTCACGCAACACGAATCACGGATTACGCATTACGAATTACCCCAAGAACGTCCACCAAATCACGCGCAGATCGACAAAGTTCAACGCCGTCTGACAGATGTTGGTGACGCTGATGCGGAAGGTTCCGCGGTCGTCCATGTGATAGGCGGTGAGGGCCAAACCGAAGCGGCCAAAAGGCGTGTTTGGCTCGATTGACCCAAACCTTTCCAAAATATCGTCGCTGGGCAGGACAGCCAGGGTGATGGGTGTCAGCTCGCCGAAGCCGTTGTCCAGGTTGTCGGAAAAGACAGACTGGCTGGGCGCCAACGTGATTTGACCGAAGCGCACCTCATCGCGATTGAAGTTGATCCCTGCGCCAGCCGGGCCGGTGGGACCAGTCGGGCCTCTTTGCCCAGGAGCGCCGCTCTCCCCGCGCAGGCCGGTCGGTCCCGTGGGTCCCGTAGGCCCTGTGGGACCGGTGGGGCCTGGTGAACCGCCCGACCCCGTTGGCCCCGTCGGCCCTGTGGGACCCACGGGTCCTGTTGGCCCCGTAGGGCCGATGGGGCCGGTTGCGCCATCCCCGCCGCCGGACGGAGGCGATTCTACTTCCCATAGTTGCCCGCCGACGGTGCAGAAGAGTTCCTGTTTCAGGCGATCCGGCAGCAGGATGGGACGATCACAGTCGTCGACGATCACATCGTCGGGGGCCAGCGTACCATCGGCGGCCACCGAGAAGATGAGATTTCCCGTCGCGTCTAATTCAAATTCGATACAGGCCAACAGCAGACAGTCGGGCTGGTCGGCGCGGTGAGGACGGAAGCCGCCCACGGGCAACAACGCCGGGTGGACGCGGGTGGTCCACAGCGCCAACGCCTGGCGGATCGTCTCGCAGGCGCCATCTTCGTCCAGCACAAAGATCGCGCTCCCCGGTGGGCTGCCCGGCAGGGATTCGCTTGGGGAAGCCAGATCGAGGATAGCATTGAGCAGCAGTTGGCTGTCGTCGGGGATAGGCGGCGATGACGGCGGTTGCAGCACGATCCGCCGCATGAGTTCTCCAAAGCGGCGCATACTATTCTCGGCCTGTTGAGCCGGCTTCTCCCAGCGGATCTGCACGCGGTAGGCTTCGTGGATGCGGCCTGGCACCCGCGTATCCTGATCCGAGGCGCAGGCTTTACCCGCCACCGGCACCAATTCGGTGGGGCATTCGTCGTAGCAGAGGACCACATAAGCGCGCTGCGGTCCTGGGCCGGCGGGCGGGCTGAGTATGTCGAGATTGGCTTCGATCCAATCGTTCAGCCGCGCGCAGAGATCGCTTTCGATCCAGATCCAGCGCCCCTGTGGGCTGACGGCGTACCCGGCAGAGACGCGGATATCGACGCGGTTGGGGTTTTGTCCCCCTTCGACGGAGACGTGCAGCCCGGCAACCGTGCCGTAGCCGTGGAGGAGTCGGTTGCTCAACTGGCCTTTCCACGCCAGGTGTCTCTGCTCCTGGCGGAAGTCGTTCACGCCCAGGACCATACCAAATTCATAGTTGACCCGCCGGTTGGGATGCAGGGCGGCGCTCGTCGTCGGCGCAGGCATACAGTCTCTTAACATAGTTCCTCCCAGTGGTGAGTAATGAGCTAATGAGTAATGAGTAAGGGTATCGACACCGCTCTCTGGTTACTCATTACTCGTTACTCCTTATTTCTGACGTACCCGAAACGGGATATACAAAGTCTTACCCCACTGATTCCAGATAGCCTTCGGCCAGGTAGTCGCGGCCCAGGATGATGGGTAGGAAGCGGCCTTCTTCGCCCAGGATGGTGTCGATGCCCAGCCGCACCTGCCCCACCAAGAAGAGATCCCAAAAACGGCGCACGTCATAACGGGTGTGGGCGGGTTTCTCCAGGCGAATGATCTTTTCCACCATGGCCCGGTGTTCATCCGAAAGATCCTCCGGCACGAGGACTGAAAAGCGGTGTTTGGCCTCATCCAGCGCCTCTTTCAGGCTGAGGCCGGGATCGCCATCCGCCTCTTCGGTGGGATCGCCCGCCTGGAGCGCCATCCCCTGCCGGGCCTGCCAGGCTTCGACAATGCGCACCGAGGTACGTCCTGGCGCGGCGAGGACGTAGTTCCAAAGTAGATCTTCGATTACGGCCTCGCCGCTGGCGAGGGTAGGGTAGGCCAGCCCCAGGCTCTCCAATTCCTGGCGCAGCGCCGGGTTGGGAATGGACGCGGCCTGCTCCAACGCTTTCAACGTGCGTTCGAGACAGGGATCGAGCAACAGCAAGAGCGCAAAACGCACCCCCTCTGGCGTGCCCCGCTGCGCGTAGAGCCGCGGCGCAAAGCGGATCAACAGCCGCCGCCGATCTTCGTCCCAGAGTTTAGACCAGAGCGGATCGAGGACGAGACCCAACCAGGTCGCCAGCCAATCCAGCGCTTCCGCTGGGGCCGATGATGGATCGAAGAGCAGGCTGCTGTTGGCGATCTTGCCCTCCAGGTCGGTGATAAAGCCTTCTATATTGGCCAGAAATCGTTCCAAAAAATCAGCAGATCCGGGATCTTCTTGATAGGCGGCGGGCAGATAGTTCTTCACGTATGAGAAGCGCGGGGAGTAGACGCGCAGCCGGGCGATCTGCGGGCTGGCCCGTCCATTGCCCGATAGGATCAGCCGGATCTGAAGGTACTGTCCCCGCGCGGCCTGAAAGAGAAGCTCCCAAACGCCGGTGTGGGCGGCCTGGGATGGCGTCTGCTCGCTCCTCTGCCAGCCATCCCAATAGGGGATCTCGGCGCCGCGCCCGCGCAGATAGAGATCGGGTTCGCGCACAAATGGCTGGCTTTGCAGCAGATCGGGATCATTGCCGGCGCGCGTCCACACCTCCACGGCAGTCTCCGGCGGGATGCAGCCATCCACAAAGAGACGATGCCAGACCGCGCCGCGTTGACGGCTATCGAACGGTTCGGTCTCGACCCAGGCGAAGCGGGCGAAGAGCGGCTGATCGATCTCGTGCAGTCGGATCCAGCGCACTGCCTCGTCTTGGGTGGGCGATGGCGTCACGTCGTAGAAGATGGCCTCGTTGCCGTGCGGTCGCCGTCCACGCGCCAGGGATCGTCCGCCGAAATAGTGCATGGGCAGGAAGATCGCCTGCGGCTCGGCGCTGATCAGCAAGGCGGTGGCTTCGTCGAAATTCAGCCGGTAGGCGATGGCCTGGTTGCCGTCCTCCTCGACCAGGTGGAGCAGCGTGGGGTCGGGATCGAGCGCCATGTCATAGGCTGCCATCGGGTGATCGACGCCGCCAGCGGTGACCTCGGCCAGCCCCGGCAAGGGCAGATGCGCGGGCGAGTTGAGCAGCGAGCCGGGCGTAAAACCAGGTGGGTAGTGATAAAGATGCGAGCCAACGCCTATTCCCATCGAATCGAGGATGAGGACGCTGCCGTCGGGCAGCGCTTCCACGGCAATGGGATCTTGGGCGGGCAGCGCGATGCCGCCAGAGAGCGTCGCCGTCGGCGGCGTCAGCGGCAATTGATCCCCATCGGCGGGGACAAAGCCGCCGGCATCGGGCTGCCCCGGCGTCAGATCCCCCAGCGGCAGCAGGCGGAAGTAACGATCCAGCCCCCACAGGCGACGGTTCTCTCGATCCAGCACCCAGGTGAGCGCATCCGGCCCTGCCGCCATGTCGAAGGGGACAAAGGGCATGTCCGCCGGGAAGTGGATGGCGACGGGGTCGCCGCCATCGTGCAGATCGAAGATGAGCAGCCCCGCCGGGTCAAGCGTCCCCACGACGAGGTAGTGGTGCGTCGTCACCGTTAGCCCGGCTAACTCCACGGGGACGGGCGGCGGCGTTTGCGAGACAAAGTCGCCGGCCCGCGGCGAGGGTGGGGGCGTCCGCTGCTGCCAATAGATCACGGCGCGCTTTGTGCCTGCGGGGGCGCGAAAGATCGTGCGGCGGTCGTGGCCGATCCAATACCAGGAGCCAAAGCGGTCGCTGGCCGCGCCGCGCCGATCCGCCGGATCGAGGGGTAACGCGCGCCGCCCGCCTGGGAAGAGTTTGAGTTGGGGCTGAAGACCCAGCCATCCTCGTTCGGCGTCGTAATAGGATTCACCGCCAGCGGGGCTGCTATCCTTCGTCGAGGCCCAATCCTCGGCGCTGGCGATCAGGTGAAAACGGGTGTTGTTGGCGTCCAACCGATTTAGCTCCTCACGGTCTTGAATCTGCCAGGTTACAGAAAACCTGGCAGGTCGTCAGCACTTGGCCCGGCTGACGGGGATGGGCACGGTTTCGGTCAAAGATGGCTCGCTGCCGGGCGGCGCAAAGAGAGAGGCCAGCGGTTCGGCGCTGCCCTGGCGCACGCTGATGCCCGCCACACGGGGCAGTTGCAGCCCGCGCATCACATAATCGGGGATGTCCACGGCGCTGGCGACGCCCATCTGCAACGATTCCACATAATCGACGCCAGGGACGCGGGTCACCACGGCCTCCAATTCCTTGCGCACCAACCCCTTGTTGAGCGGCCATCCCGTCCCATCCGGCCCACCCGGCGGCAACGACGAGAGATAGATCTGCAACTGCCGCTCGGCGTCCTGTTTGACCTGATCGATGAAGAAACCGGCGCGCACCAGCACCCCCACCGAGATGTAGACCGGCAGATATTGGGGACCGCGCACGTAGATCTCTGTCGTCACCAGGCGGCGCACGTCCAGATGCTCGCAGACCCGGCGCAAAAAGAGACGATCCGGGGTCGGCCACAGCGGGTTCAAGCGGTCGAATTGGGGGATCACCATCACCGTCACCACGCCGGGCGCATCCAAATCCGGCTCGGCGGGCATAAAGAGGGGCAGCACCTCAACACGGCCTACATTGACGCCCGGTGTGCGCCGGGTGACGTCGCGAAAATCTTGCAGCGTCACCAGCCGGTCGTGATGACGGATGAAGAGCGGAATGCGCCGTTCGCCGTCGGCGGCGGTCTCGCCTAGCGCCCCGCCCGTCATGGGGATCGGGTTACTGATCTTGTAGCCGCCCTGCAAGCGGGGATCGGGACTGGCGTTGAGCGCGCCGACGGAGACGTTGCCCTGCGGTCCACCGCCATATTCATAGCTGGCAAGGACGCGCCCGCGTGGACGCCGTCCGCGCAGACCATCGCCGCAGCGCAGCACGCCCGACTCGGCGTCGCAGGTGAAGACACGGTCATCTGGCCCAGCGGCATAGAGATCGTCGACGCGCCGCCAGATCTGCCAGCCGGTTGTCTCTTCCACGGCCACGGTCAGTGAGGCAAGGAGAACCGGTACATTGGCAAGGGCGAAGATCTGATCCGGTTCACCGGTCCCCAGCCCCAGGTTCTCGTTGACGACGGGGATGGCCTGCACGACGCGGGCGGCGTTGATCCCCACCCAGGCTATGCGGCGGTCGATCTCGCCGCTCTCCTCGCCGTTGGCGGGCAGCCGGATGCGCAGCCAGGTCACCAGCCGCTGGCGCACCTTGTCATCTTCGAGCCGGGGCGGGAAGTCGCCGGTCCCCTCTTCGAGCGGTTCGTCAAAGCTCCAGGGGATCAACCCGTTGGCGTCGGGCAGTTCTACCGAAATCAGGCCGGGGCTGTTGAAGACATCCATTTGCTGGATGACCTTGAGCCGACGATAGCGCGCCGTCGGGACCAGCAATGACGACGAGAGATCAGGTATCTCGAAGATCAACCCCGGCGGCTGCGGACGGCGCGATCCTGTTTGCAACGGTTGCAGCGGCGGTACACTCCCCTCGGCGGCCGGGGCCAGGCCAATGGAGAGGACGCCGTTAGCCATCGCCCGCCGCGCTGCGTCCACCCATTCAGGCTGCGGGGCGAGCAAGGCCAGGTAGAGCGAGCGGTCGCCGCTGCTTTCTAAATCAAAGGCGGGCAGCGGCTCGCCCCGTTTAGGCATAGGCAGCAGCGCTGGTTCGTAGAACTGCGGCGTGATCCCCAACGCCTCGAACGCCTCACTGCCGGGGAAGGGCAGACCCTCGGCGTCCGCCTGCGCCGCCAGATGCGCAGCGAGGACGGCTTCATACTTCTCTCGATAGGTTCCGTAGGTCGGATCCGTGCTGGCGATGGGCCGCTTGTAATAGACCTGGGCCTGCACCGGCATCACATTGATGGGGTCGCGGGTGATGAACTGCACATTGCCCGCGGCCAGCACCACCCCCTGTTCGAGCAGCAGCGGCTCCACCGGCCCCCGTTCGTTTTGGATGGCGACCAATCCTTGCGCGGACGAAGCTGGCAGCAAGGGAACATTGAGCAGTTGCAGGAATTTGAGCCGGTTGCGCTCAGGGATGCGGTTGGCGCGATAGAGCAAATTTTCGGTTAAAAAGGCGAACAATTGGACGACGGTCAGCCCCGGATCGCTCTCGAAGTTGGTCCACTCCGGCGTGTAAACGGGGATGCGGCGGACGGCTTCTTCGAGGATCTCTTCGTAATTGCGGTCATCCAAAACGGGCAGCGTGATCGGCATTGCTTCCTCATTCCTCCAGGCGCAGGCTCAGGCCCAGACGTTGCAGCGATTGGGTGGCGACCAGCCGAAACAGGATCTGAATATGCACAACGCGGGCGTCGTCGGGGGCGGCCTCGACTTCGACAGCTTCCACGGCGGCGCGCGGTTCCCAGCGGCGGATGGCCTGGCTGATGCGCTCACGGATCAACTGGCGCGTGGTGGCGGTGTTCGGCTCAAAGAGAAATTGACGCAACCCCGCGCCAAATTCCTCGCGCATGAGCCGTTCGCCCGGCTCGGTCAACAACAAAATGCGGATCGACTGGCGCACATGCTCTTCGCCCACCGCCCAGGCCAAACGACCATCCACCCCCACCTGGGGCGGAAAGGCCAATCCCTGGCCGAAGAGCGAAGGGGGAAGACGATGCGATGTTGTAGAGTTAGCCATCTGACCCTCGTAATGAGTAATGAATAATGAGTGATGAGTAAGAGGAGCGGTGGATACGTCTACTCATTACTCATTATTCATTCCATGAGCGAAAACTGTATCCATCCGCGTTCCTCGCTCACTCCGGCAGCAGACTCTTCGGCACGGGCAAACAGATGCGGAAGAAGGCCATCCACCAGAAGATGATGTTGAAGACGAAGGCAAAGATCAGCAGCAGCATAAAGGCGATGATGAAGATGATCTGGATCGAGAACGAACAGATGAAGGCGAAGGCAGCGCCACTATCCTCGGCGTTCACTTTGGGATCATCGCTCAGCAGGCTCTCTTCTCGGCCCAGCACCTGGTTCATCTTCTTGCGCATGGCGTCGGACATCATAAAGGTGACGTTCTTCTTGAATTTGCGCATGCCGGCGATGCTCACATCCGACGGCAGCGGAATGCGGATGGGGCGCGCCGGCGCGTCGGGATCGAAAAAGGGCGCAAAGGTGAAGGGCTGGCTGGGCTGGCTCACCTCGACAATCGTCGGCTCACACTGAGGACGCTCGTAGACGAAGCGCAGCACATAGCGCACCGATGTGGATACATCCAACTTGGGTACGGCTACCGGCGGGCGCTCGTCGGGCAGAGCAGCAGCGACGCGATCCAGCAGCGTTTGCAAAGCTGTATTGCTGAGATCATGGTTGCCCCTGAGCGAGTAATCGTCCTGGCTGAGGCCAAGCGCATCCAGATCGCCGCCGCCGGGCGCGTTGAGCGCTTCGTAGTTTTGGGCGACAGTTTGCAGCGCCTCGGCCAGGCTCAAACTGCCCTTGTACGCCTGCGTCTGCAAAAAGGAGAGCAGCGCTCTCTTTTCGCCGGCTTTGTCCCCATGGAAGTTGGCTGAGGCTGGCAGCGCCGCGATGGCTTCAGTTGCATCCTTTAGATAGGTTTGTAGGAACTCCCAAAGTTCAACCAGCAGATAGACCGAAGTTGTCCAGGCCACATCGTCGGGCAATCGATCCACCAAAGAGAAGTTACCCGGCGGGTTATTGTCTGGCAGCGGTTCGCGCGTCAACGGGGAGGTAAAGCGTGAACCCAACTCTTGAATGGGTGCGTCCAGATCTTCACCGTCCACGGCCAGTTCGCCCGGCGGCACTTTGTAGGTTTCGCTGCTCGCCGCGGGGATGTAGCCGCAGAAGAGTTGGCGTCCATCGGCGAGCGGTACCGGGAAGACCGGCAACTGTTCTTCACCGGTGAGCAGGGCGCGACCCGCGCCGTTGAGCGGCTTCCAACCCGGCTGTTCGTCCTCGACTACCCAGGCGTACTCTTTGCCGTCCACCAGTTTGCGCAGGACGAAAGCAGCGCGCTCTCCTTCATTGCGGCGCACCTGCCGGTCAGGGAAGCCGGGCTGGCGGCAACAGAGCGAGGCCGCGGCCAGGTAGAAACATCCATGCACCGGTTGGAAAAGTTTGCTCGGCTGATTGCCCGCGGACGGCTGCAGGCGCGCCGTCTGCAACCCCGTCAACTTCGGCGAGGCCGCCGCCGCCAAAAATTCTTCCATAAAGTCGTCGCTGTGGAACTCAAACAGCGCCGGGCGGAAAAACTCCACCTGCCGGTAGCCATTCGCGCTCCAAAACGGCGACGGAATCAACCAATCGTGTTCGAGGGTCATGGATCGGATCTCTCAGATTAATATTGCGTAGTGCGTAATTCGTAATTCGTAATTCGTGAACGATTGCCATCTGCAACTTGCAACCTCAAACTTGCCACCTGCACCACTTTTGCCTTTTGCCCTTTGCCTTTGTAACTATACAGGTCAGGTAAGGGCACGGGTGGGGGCGGACTCAAACATTAGGTTTATAGCGAACATGCTTCCCGCCCCCACCCGTGCCCCTACGGTATATGGCTGTATAGTTACTTGCCTTTTGCCTTCTTTGTCTTTTTCTGGGCTATCTGCTACCTGCTACCCGCTACCTGCTCTCTTCTCACCACACGTTCCCCGCCCCAGGTGTATAGGACGAGCTGATCACGGCGTTGGTGATGACGGTGTCGGATTTGACGACGCCGCTGAATTTGGACATACCGGCATCGACAGAGACCATGCCGGCGCTGACGCTGATGGTGCTGGCCTGGATGGTCAACTTGCCCCCGGTGTTCAAGGTGATGCCTGCGCTCTCCATCGTTAGGCTGTTGCCGTTGCTGTCTTCCAGTTGGACGCGCCCCGGCCCATCCTCAAGGATCATACGTTGGCCGCCGGGCGTCTCCACGGTGACGGTCTCCTGGCCCTGCGTGTCGTCCAATGTAATGCGGATGTTGTTGCGCGAGACGATCACCTTTTTGTTGTTCTCGCCGCCGCCGTCCATCTGCTCCGGCGGCGCATCCTGGCCGTTCCACAGGGAGCCGATGACGTAGGGTCGCCGCGGATCGCCGCCCTCAAAGATGACCAGCACTTCGTCGTCCACATCGGGGATGAACCAGCTTCCCCGATCCGCGCCGGCCATGAGCGTCGCCAGCCGCGCCCACGCTTCGTAACCAGCGCCGTTGCCATCGGGCGACCAGGGCAGCCGCACGCGCACCCGTCCCTGTTGATCGGGGTCGGTGACGCTCTGCACCAGCGCCGGGTAGACGCCGTAGAGGCGTCGCCGCTCCTGGGCCTGGGCCAACAGCGCCCCCTCGAAATCGTCCAATGCCAGTAGATGGTTCAACTCAGCCTCCTATGCCTGGCCGCTCGGCGTGGAAGAGGGTGCGGTAGCCGTAGATCTGATCGAAGGTGTGGCGGGCCAGCGTCACGTAGTAAGGGCCGTCGAAGAGTGGCCCGATGTTAGCCAGTTCCACTGTTGCGCCGACGCGCAACTGGGCGTTGCCGTTGACAGCGCCCCTGCCCTGTACAAAACTGCGCGCCCGCGCCCGATAGCGGGCATCGGCCAAGGATTGGGCTTCTTGTTGCGAAAGTGGCGTGGACAGGGCGATGCGCTCGGTGCGCGGGGCCAATGCCTCCAAGACCTGACTGCCCCCCCGATAGCCGTTGACCTCGGCGCTGATGGCGTTGCGGCCCGCTTCTACGTCAATGGCCTCCTTCTCGGCCACATCCCAGCCGCTGATGCGGACCGCTGTGCGCTGATGGGCCAGATCGGCGAGGACAGTGAACTCTAGCAGATCGTCGCCATAGGTGAAGGTCACCGAGCCGTGGCTGCGCCGACTGCGCGCCTGCACATAGACCGTGCGGTTGTCGATCCACAATTCGGCGTCAACGGCGGCGGCGCGTTCGCGCAGAAAGGCTAGATCGCTCTGGTTCACCTGAGCCAGCAAGCGGTGAGTAGGGCCGTCCACATCGATCTGCGCCGTCATCCCCTGCTGCGAGATGATCTGGCGGATGGCGTCGGCGTCGGTCATATCTTCAAAGGTGCGCGTGCGCCGTTCCATGCGCAGATCCTGAAAGCGATCCTCGGCCAGGATTGTCAATTCCGGCTGCCGCGACTGCGGATAGCTGGCTTCGAGACCGCTGATCCGCCCAGCGAAGACCGGCCCCGCTTCGCCCGGCGGGCCGAACTCCACCGAAAAAGTCTTGCCGAAATCAAGGACGTTGCGGTCGAAGAAGAGAAAGCCGACCTCACGCCCCTGCGGTCCCCAGTTGACAAAGGTCGCTTCACAGCGGAAGAGGCCCAGCGTCGTCTCCTCAATGAGCAGCGATTGAAGCAGGGAATCGCCCAGATCCCCTAACAGGTTGCCGTCAATGCGCAGACGAGGCCGCGAAGCGTAGAAAAGGGCGCTGCCGTTTTGGGTCATGGATACACCTCAGTCGGCCCACAGACGCCGACGACGCTGTACAAAGCGGGCGATGATGCGCTCGATGTCTTCGGGCTGCAAAGGAGCGACGTCCTGTTCGCGCTCCTCTGGTGATTGGGCGTTGGCCGGGCGTTGATCCGCACTCGGCGGCGCAACCACCTCAAAATCGTTGATGATGATGCTCATGGCAGCTCCTTTTGATGATGGACCGCAGACGGCGGACCGCGGGCAGAAGACGAACGTTGGGCTGTCTGCAGAGCAGAACCGCAGCTACTACAAGCAGCGGCTACGATTACTTGACGCCTACCGCTGCCCGTGACTCAGATCATCCCCCATGCCCAACCTGCTTCAGCAGGTTTGCCATCTCAGACGCCGGTTTCAACCGGCGGGCCCAATCCGCCCAACCTGCGTTACTCCTCCAACAACGAAACGCTCGCGCCGGCGGATGCGCCGCCGCCAAACCCTATCGATCCACCGGCGGATGCGCTTCCACCCGCAGAAGCGCCGATGCTGCCGCCAATGCCCGCCGAGCCGCCGAAGGACGCGCCTACGCCAAAACCGGCGGATGCGCCGATGCCTGCCGACGCCCCTGCGCCAAAACCGGCGGACGCCCCTGCCGACGTCCCAATGCCAGCGGATGCGCCGCCCCCCGCCGATGCGCCGGCAGCAAAGCCCACGCCGCCGCCCAATCCAGCGGAGAAGCCGGCCTGTCCGCCCGCGCCTGCACTTGCGCCAAAGCCAATCGACGCACCGGCCCCCGCGCCGAACCCTGCCGACGCTCCTGCGCTCACACCTGCGCCCACGGATATCCCCGCGCCTGCGCCAATCGACGCGCCGGCGTTGAGGTTGAGCATCGCGCCCGCTTGCAGCCGCAGGGGATCATCAATGTTGTTGGCGGCGGCAATGGCCTTCCAATCGCTGCTGCGCCCCTGGCGACCGGCCATCTGCTGTACGCTCTCGCCCTGTTGCGCTGGGGCCAGCGGTTGCGTCCCCGGCGCAGCCGCCCCCGTGGATGCGCTATCTCCCGCCTGGCCGGGCGCGCCAAATTCAAACTTGATCTCCTGGCGGGTAATGTTCAACGAAACCGTGGCGCGCATGGGCACGCCCTCTTCAGAAAAATAGTCCAGCGTCTCGTCCATAGAATCGACAACGCCGCGGAAGATGAAGGTCCCCCACTCGAAGCTGATTCCCGGCGGCACGCGGTTGCTGCTGGTGTTGCGACTGTTCCCGCCCGGCGGCTTGGCCTGCACAAAATAGGCCACCTGCTCGGTGATCCGCCGCACATCGCGCTGCGCCAGATCCGCCGTGGACTCGGTGGTGTCGAAAAGCAGTTCAATGCTCATCTTGGACGTGCCGCTGCCCACAAACTGACCGCCGCCGCCACCCGGTTGGTTGCCGCCCCGGTTCTGGTTAGAAAACGAGACCTTGAGCGATTCCGGGTTGAAGTGGACCGTCACCGTTTTGCCGCCAGAGACGGGGTTGAACTGCTGTTGGTTGGCGTCGAATTCGATTTCGACAAGTTTGGCTTTGGCGACCATTTTTGCTCCTACGCTGCCTCAACGCTGAACGAATTGACGGCGATCTGCATCTCTTCGATGGCAATGGCGCCATCCTTGGCGTTGAGCGCGGGCGCTTTGATCTTGATGGGCAGACAGCCAAAGAGTTTGAAGCGCACCCGATTTTGACCGGCGTTGTCACGCATGAGGATGACGCCGCTGGCGCGGGTGCTGCGGTTGGCGTTGCCGCTGGCCGCCGCGAACCACTTCCACAGATCGAGGTTCGAGGTCATACCCCGTTTCAGCGTGACGTTGCTGTAGGTGACGCGCCCCACCAAATTGACCTGCTGTGAATTGTTCCCCCCCTCGCTCACCGTCTTTGGTTCCATGCTCATCTCCAGCCCGTCCAATTCGGAAAATTCCATGTTGCAGAGCGGGTTGCTCAATCCCAAACCAGAGGCGTTGGCAATGGTCAACTGTACGTAAAAATTAAAGGTGTTGAAAGGATATTCCTGGTTGGGCATGGATCAAATCTCCGTGGCCGAGAGTTCACCCTCGCCGCGGCGGGTAAGCTGCACGCTGATAAATTCCATCGGCTGCGATGGCGCTACCTGGATGACGGCGATGAAGCGCCCGGCGTCCACACTCTGCGGCGGGTTGACGCTGGCATCGGTGGTGACGCGGAAAGATTGTTCCTCGGTGCGGCCGGCGAACGCGCCCCGTTCGTAGAGGAAGCGCAGCATCTCTTCCAGCGTCACCCGCACCCCCTCGCGGAAGATCTCGTGGTTGCTCTCGAAGACAAAGTCAAGCCCCAGGCGGATGGCCGCTTTGCGCACCAAAATCAGCAGCCGCCGCACTGAGATCTGCATCAAGCTGCGCTCCCTACTCAGGGTGTGTGCGCTCATGGGGCGGAAGTCGTTGGCCTCGGCGCGCAGAAGATTGAAACCGCGAGCGAAGAGATCGGCCCAGTCGTCGTCGGAAAGATCGGTGTGCAGCCCCACCCCATCGACAAGCGGCAGATTGGCCGGCGCCACCCAGACCTGCCGCCGACGTTCACGCGTTGCGATCAGCCCGCAGATCGCGCCATCGGGAGGGATCGGACGCACACTGTCGCTGCTCGTCGCATCCGCCACCAACGGCCAGGGGTGGTAGATGGCCGCAAAGCTGAGATCCGCGATCTCGGTCGGTTCTGCGGGGACAAAACCGCGATTCAGTGAAGGAAGTCCCAGCCGGCGGCGCAGGGCTTGCTGCCATTCCAATGCACGCGTGCGGGTGTAATCGAGCGGCAACGAAAGGATGGTCATCACGTCCCCGCGGGCCTGGCAGAAATAGATCAGCGTCTGGTGGATGGCAAGAAAGGGTTCATCCTCGACGAGATCGAAGATCCCCGGTTCCATCACCACGGGCAGGGATGGCGCTGTGGCGGCGCGGGTGTAGGTGAATCCGTCGACGAGGACTGCGCTGCCGTGGGTATTTTCCACGGTCACATCGATAGGACCCAGGCGCATGCCGGTGGGAGCAAGGGCGGTGAGTTGGGTGCTGCTCTGGACTTGAACCTGCGCCGTCGGACGCGCGCCAAAAAGCACGCGCATTTCCGACGGCTCCGTAAACCCCTCGCCGTGAATGGTCACCGACGTCTCGGCGTCGATCTGGCCGTAATGGGGATCGACGGCGTGGATCGAAGGCGGGCTGGCGCAAAGGCTGAAATCATCCTGAGGCGGGCAGTCGGGTTGCGGTTGCAGCGCGGGCAGCGGCGGCGGTGTGGAAGGCGACGGCGTCGCCCCTTCCCACGGATGATGGACGGCGTCGGGCGCGCTGATCAACGCTACCTCATCGATGAACAAAAGGCTGTGCAGGCCGCGCAGCCGCCGTCCGCGCAGATAGTGCAGATCGAAGGCCGTCTGCATCAGCGTGCGCTGGCTTTCGCCGGGGCCGAGGCGACCCGGCGCGCCCGGCGGGGCCAGATAAGGATCGTAGAAGTTCGAGGCGTCGAACGCGCCCAGATCGTCGCTGCCGTCACGTTCGGGCGGGCGGAACTGGGTGGGATCGACGAGGTCGAACTGTTCCGCCATGCCCACCGGCCAAAAGGTGCTGTCGAGTTCTGCCGCGGCGCGGACAAAGGGATCGCCGTCGGTTGCGTCCGTAGGCGAAAGGCCCAGGCTGCTCCCGACTGGGGCCAGCAGCCCGGCCAGCGCGTCTGCGGGCGCAAAAGTCGGCGTGGACGGTTGGCGCTGTGCTGGTCGCTCACCGGGGAAGGGCGTCACGTCGTAGGGATCGTCGATCAGTGTGCGGAACCAGTTCGCGGCGTCGGCCACCGGGTCGAGATCCTCCCCGTGACGGCGGCGGGCCGAACGGCGGTGCAACCGGCTCGATCCCAGCAGCACGGCGTCCCCCCAAAAACGCGGGTGGGGCGCGCCGAAGGCCAGATCTGTCATTACCGGCAACCGGTCATTGCCCAGGCGTACGGCCATATCCATGCGTAGGAGTTCGACAGTTTGCAACCCCGTAGGCAGTGATGCGGGCGTCAGGTGGAGCGCGTCGCCGAAGCGGATCTCGAAAGCAGGCGCGGGCGGCGAATCGGGCGGATTGACGGCGCGTATCTCGGCAATGCGCGCCAGATAGCCTCGATCCTCAGCCGGGCCGTCCGCCAAAAAGAAGCGCACCATCTCGCCGGCGCGCACCCGTCCCTGATCCGCAGGATCGAGGGGCAGGATCGTCGCCTCCCCATCCGCAACCAGGGGACCGACAGAGGCCAGCGGCGAGATCCCGTCAATGGCGACCCGTTCCAGCCGTTCGACCACGGCGGGCGGACTCACGGCAAAGTCATCCAGCAACCGGTGGATCTGGGTCAAATGAAGATCAAGCGGCGGCGCTGGCAAACCGGGGATGGGTGATGTTGCCGCGCCGGGATCATCGATTTCGATCCGGGCCAGCCAGCGGCTACCGTCGTCAAAGGCCAGGCGCAACAGATCGCCGGAAGCCAGATCGGGCAGATCCCCGCGGCGCAGGATGGCAGAGTCAACCGTTGCTGAGGTGAGATCAAATGCCGCCGCCGACAGCGGGGTGACGTTCAGCCGGGTCGCCAGCCGCACCTGGTTTCCCCATGCGCCTGGCGACGAGGCCGAGATCGCGGCCAGCCGTGGATCATTGCCGCCCAGCGCCGCCATCCCTGGCAGGCGGAAGCGCGCCGCCGTCGCCTCTCGACCGGCCACCCGCACCACGTAGCAGCGTCGTCCACCGTTGGCAAAGAAGGAGGCCACCGTGCGCGGCAGATTGGCGTAGACCGTGCGCCCGCCCGTTTCCTGGGCCAGGGGCAGATCGCCGCCAAAGACCGCCGTGTAGGTGTTGATATCCTCCACAGCCACAGGGAGATGCAGCGGCCCGCGTTCGGCAAAACCGACGAAGGCGGCTACATCCAGCCGGGGCAGGGGCAGTTGCGGTTCGGGTTGGGCAGGCAAAAAGAGGATGCCTGGGAAGCGAAAATCCAGCGAGCGTATCATACCTGGGCGATTCCTTGGGTTACTCTACGTCGATCTTTTCGCAGGCCAGCACGAGTTCTTCCATCGCCACGTCAGTGCCACCTTTGGCGTTGAGGGTAGGCGCTGTGTACTTCATGGGCACAGCGTTGGTCAGCTTCCACGTCATCACCGGCGACGTGTGGGCCTCGTCCATCAGTTCGATGGTGACGGTGCGGCGCACGGTCTGTGATCCTTCGCGCGTCTCTTTGATCCACGCGAAGATGTTGAGCGAACCGATGACGCCCCGTTTGAGGGTGACGTCGGTGGGTTTGTACATGCCGGGCACTTTGCGTACATGGTTTTCGGGTTCGTTGCCGTTGCGATACTCGGCCAGGGTGATCTCGTCGCCCAGCCCGCTGATCTCCTGAAACCCAGCAGAAAAGGCTCCGGCGTCCCCAAACCGGTCAACGGTAACCCGGAAATTAAAGCCATGATAGGGGGTATTGCGTTCGACGGCCATGGATCCTCCTTATGTGAAACGTGATGCGTAATCCGAAATCCGTAGTGCGTGAACCATTGGCGATGGTCACTTGCGGTCAGATGTCTGCCGTCTACGGTCAATCCCGCGCATCCGCCGTCCACTGCCCAATGCGGAAGATGACGAATTCGGCGGGTTTGACGACGGCGACGCCGATGAGGCAGATGAGACGGCCATTGTCGAGATCGTTCTGCGACATCGTGGATCGATCACAGCGCACGAAGAAAGCCTGCTCAGGTTTGGTCCCCATGAGCGCGCCGTTGCGCCACTCGTTGAAGAGGAAGTCCTCGACGGTGCGGCGGATGTTGGACCAGAGCGCTTCGTTGTTGTTCTCGAAGACCGCCCACTGGGTGCCCCGATCCACCGAGTGTTCGAGATAGGCGAAGTAGCGGCGCACGCTGAAATACTTCCACTCTGGGTCAGAGCTGATGGTGCGCGCCCCCCACAGCCGGTAGCCGCGGCCATCGAAAAAGCGGAAACAGTTGATCCCCTCTGGGTTGAGTACGTCCTGTTGGGCTTTGTTGAGCAGCTTTTCAAAGGAAATCGCGCCGAGGACCACTTCGTTGGCCGGGGCCTTGAAGACGCCGTGGCGCACATCGGTGCGGGCGCAGATGCCGGCGACGAAGCCGCTGGGCGGCAAGTGGATCTGGCGGCGGCCATCAGGATCGAGTGGATCGATGACGGTGATCCACGGGTAGTAGAGGGCGGCGTGGGTGGAATCGAACTGGCCGCGGAAGTTGCGGATCTCGGAGAGGGCGAAGTCATCCGGCGAATCGAGGATAGCCACGCGGTAGCGCATCCGGATCTGGCAGTGGGTGATCATCTCTTGAACGATGGCGCTCCAGCGCGCCTGGTCGGCGGCGAGATCGTCCAGCGCACGGAACGAATGGCCGGGCGCAGCCACCATGGAAATGTCCTCAAGACTTTCAAAGGCGCGCAGACCGCTCGCCTCAACGAAGACGCCGCTGTTGGGATCGCGGCTGGCTTCCTCGCCGCGGTATGCCTGCGGATTGGGGATCTCGCCGTCGTTACCGCCAGCCAGCACGTAGGTGGTTTCGAGTTGCGCCGCGCGTGGACGTTCCTGTGCGCCGGGGGGCGAGGTGAGATTGCGGAATTCGTCGTCGCTCATCACGCTTTCCACCAATGCATCCTGGACATCCTGACTTAGGAGGCTGGCGACGAAGGCCGCGCCCGACGTGAACTCTGATTCAATGGCAAAGGGGACTGTCAAAAAGCGGCTGCGCGCGTCGGGCGTCTGCTGGAAGAGCCGGTGCATGGAATTGCGGTGTTCGGGATGGGGCGAGAGATCGCTCCACACCTCTTCGTCCTCGAAGCGGCCGGGTTTGAGGACGCGCACGCTCACCGTCACAGCGTGGACGCTGTGATCTCCGGGCTGAAGTTGGGATTGGTTGATGGTCGTTGCGCCCGGTCGCTCGAAGGTCAGGCTGTTCCCCGATCCGACTACATCGTAAAAACCGTCAATGGCCGTCCCTGCGCCGGGAGCCGAGTGGATGTAGACGACATCTTGTTGGCGCAGCCCGCGCAGTTGTGGAGCGGCAACGCTGCCGGAAAGAGCGCTGGGCGCAGCTTTGACCGCAAAGATGATGCGCATGTTGCCGGATCGTCCTGGGAAACGGGCGCGCAGCAGGATCGCCTCCGGCGAGTCGACGGAAAACGAAGCGTGACCGTCAAAATCCACCTCCGGGTTGATCGGCTGGTAGACCCGCGAAACGTAGAGCCGGCTGCCGCCGTTGTCGAAGAAGGCGCGCACGGCGTGGGCCATAAAGTTGATCGTCTCCTCGTCGCTGCCGTCAAAGCGCAGCCCGTCGATGCCGCCGTAGTAGCGTTCAAACTCGCCAAAATTGGTGATCAACTCCGGTTCCCCCACCGTGGGGCCGTAGCGGGTGGGGCCGACGAAACCGGCGGTGCTGGTGCTGACCCCTTCAATCGATTTGGGACGAAAACTGACCTCTTCTACATAGACGCCAGGCGCCAAATATTCGGGCATAGCCTTTTCTCCTCTCGAACAAAGTTAGGGTTGAATCCACAATTCGGAGCGGCCTGCGGTTTGCAGCAGCAAGGGTTGCCCAAAGGTCAGCCGCATGATCTGTTGGGCCTGAGGCGGTCCTAAGGGTGTGAGCCAAAAGTTCGCCAGCGGTTGGGTGAGCAGCGATCCCAGATCGGGCCACGTCGTCCACGCGTCGGCTTTGTCCTGCGCGGAAGGTTGATAGCGCACGCGCACCGCCAGATCCCAGCCCTGCAGACGGCTCTCTGCTGGGCCAGGCGGCGGCGACAGAGGACTCACAACATCGGCAAAGGGCGGATAGGGAAAGTGGACGGCGACGTTGCCCCTCTCATCGGCGATGCCCACCCAGGTGAGATCATCGTCCACGTCCACTTCGATCATGGCCAATGCCGCCGGGCGGAAACGATCCGCGGCCAGCCGCTCGGTCAATTGGGCGCGGATCACGGCCAATCCTGAGAGCGCCGGGCGACTGGGCGTGGAAAAGAGGAAGAAGCCCGGCATAGACGCGCCGGGCGGGCTGCCGTTCATCCCCGTTGGGTAGACGCCGCGATAGGGTAGATCCACCCGAAAGCTGACGGGGAGGAAGCGTCCTCGCCGATCGTAGACTTCGATCACAAAGGACGCGGCCAGCGGCGGGCTGCTCTCGACGGGATGGACGCCCGCAGACAGGCTTGGATCCGACGCTTCCACGCCGCGCAGACCAGCCAGGGCGCGAAAGGCGTAGATGCCGGAACTGGTCTGAAAGGCGCGTTGTCCTCGCCCTGGCGACCCCAGCGGGCGGGCGGTCACCTCCAAACCGTCAACGATCTGGGTGTCGGTGGCTGTGTCCCAAAAGCGGATGCCCAACGGCGTGAAGAGGCCCATGGTCTCCATAGGTTGCAGCGTGGCGAAGATAGGGAGCGTCGTCATGGTCAAGGTTTGATCAATTTCTGATAATCCAACACCCGCTCCTGCACCGGCGCGCCGTCAGAGCGGGTCAGCATCGACTCAATGCGCACGTTGCTGGCGACATAGGGCACGGAGATCTGATAGGCGTTGCTCACGATCACCTCCCAGATATGGAAGAGTTCCTCGGTGGTCAACTCGGTCAGGGTGAATTCCACCGACTCATCGGGGTGGAAGGTCTCGGCGTAGCGGTGGTTGAGCAGCCCCGGCGGCAGACTGGGCGTATCCTCCAAAATGCGCATCATCCACCCGGCGATGGCGTGTTGCAGCGAGGCATCCTTGGCCCAGGCGGTGATCAAAAAGTGCAGATCGAGGGGCAGCATGGGCCGTTGGCGACGACCATCCGATCCGATGCGGCCCGGCGGCGTACGGTGGACGCCGTTGGGGTAGATGCGGTAGAGGAAGATGGAGACCCCGGCGTCCATAGGCGTCATAAAGTCGCGCGCCGTGTAGACCCGAAATTGGAGCGCGTTGCCGTCGAAATCGACGGGCGAATATTGGCTTTCCAACAGGTGGATGATCGCCTCGGAGACCGCCACAATTGCACGATAGCTCGCCATGAGTTGCCTGATTTCAATCTTTCAACGCCGGGAGCGCAGTTCCTCTTCCGGAATACCAAATTCAAGCAGATGGTCAACCATAAAGTGTTGAAGTTCCTCTAGAGTAGCAAAGTAGGCTTGCACGGGTAGCGCTACCGTCGGCTCCCCCTGGCGCGGATCGATGATGATCCTGACCACGCCGCGCCAGATCGTAGGGCCATCCTCGATCTCGCGAGGTTCGATCCAAACCCGAATCAGAAAAGCGCGGGTCGTTTCCCGAAAGGAGTTCAATGGCCCTCTACTTTCCATGAAATCGGGTGCAACCAACCGTGCGTCGGATGCTCGTCCGCTGCATTGCCTGGACTGTGTACTCTGTTGGGACTGTGTGTGAGACTATCAAACGGCGCTCACCGTCGGCTCACAGCGGACTCACAGATGGGTCACAGCGTTGCGGATTGAGGCGAATTGCGCAGCGCGGAGGGCGTTTCAGACTGGTGAAGCTCTTGACGTGGGGTAGGTACTCCTGTAAGATGGGAGCGACTTGCGACGAGACACAAAGAGTTCTAGAGAAAGAAAATGGAGATAGTGTTACAAACAGAGGCGCCGCCACTACACCGAGATGAATTTGGAGCATTACGCGTCGGCAATTCCCGTACCTTGCTCGAGTTGGTGATCCATGCCTTCGAAGATGGGGCAACGCCAGAGACGATTGTTCAACAGTATCCAACGACGACACTCGCTGAGATCTATGGCGCGATTGCCTACTATCTGCGTCACCGTCACGAGGTCGAGGCATACCTGGCAGATCGTGAGCGACGGGCAGAAGAGGTGCGTGAACGGATTAAGAGTCAGCAAGGGGATCTGGCAGAGATGCGCCAGCGGTTGCTGGCGCGCAAGAAATCAATAGTCCCTTGAGCCACGTTGCATCTTTTGGCGGATGAGAACTTCAACTGCTATATCGTGCGGGGGTTGCTGCGTCGCCGCCCACATCTGGAACTGGTGCGGGTTCAAGATGTGGGGCATGGAATGACTTGGGCGTCTACCTGCCGTTATAGGCGGTATGAAGTCCTCCACCTAACAGTTCGGTTTAATTTGACCTAATAGAGAAAACAGATAGAGTTCGTACAATCGTAGGGGCGCTGGCGGACGCAGCGTCCGCTTGCTGCGCCTGTCGGGTGCGGCAAGCAGCACCCGTACCAAATTGTATGCTATTCAAGTGGTTTCTCTATAAGGGGAAATGGCGTAATGGCGTATAGACGGCGCCATCGGGTTGAAGCTGACTGCGCATGTGGATCAACTCGTCTGCGCGCCAGGACCCCCATTTTCGCTTGCCTGAGGTCTGCGCCCACCCACGCAAAAATTCGCCCATGTGTTGAACCTGGCGCGTAGCTGCATTGCGATCCACTCGCGCCAGCGTAATGTGCGGGGAAAATGCCCTCTCCTCGGCGGCAAAGCCACACGCCTGCGCCGCTTTCTCTACCTCTGCTTGAAGCTGCTTCAACTGCGTCAGATCTCCCTCAATCCCAGTCCATAGGACGCGCATCCGCGGCCAATTGGGGAATGCGCCGATGCCCACCAGGTGGAGGTCAAACGGCGATTGATCCTGGGCGATTTTCTTCAGACGATGGGCAAGATGATCGCGCTGTCGGTCGTCGGTCTCGCCCAAGAAGCGCAGGGTTACATGCATCTTTTGCGGGTTTGCCCAATTCAGCGCCCCATCCTCGCCCAACGCACCCTGGATCTCAACTTGTAACGCTCCCATCTGCTTTTTCAACAGTTCGGGTAGATCAATGGCGATAAAGGTGCGCATGGTTGGCTCCGAGAGGAAGAGGTCGGTGACTGACGACTGGGGAGTGGGATACCTAATCCCCAGTCACCAGTCCCGATTCACATTCTAGACCGCAGATAGAAGACCGTCCCCAACAGGGTCATGGCGCCGATCATGGCAAGGCCTATGCCGCCCAAACAGAGCATCATGGCGAGGATCTCATTGATCGCGGTCGGGGCAGCGCCCGTGTCAGCCAACCAGCGATTCAGCCCGAACATAGCCAGGGCCGGTGTGGGCGTAGCCATGGGCAACGCTGTCGGTGTGGGCGCAAAGACCAGTGGTGTGTAGGTAGGGGTTGCCGTCTGCACGATGTAAGTGGGCGCGCTGTCGAGGGGTTGTTCGACCAGCGGTACCGGCGTTTGGAGGATCACCGTAACCCCGCCTTCGTTCGTGCCATTCTCCTCATTCCCACCCCCTGGGATCGAATCAGGGATCGGCGTGGCCAATGGGCTATTTCCCCATTCCACCGGGAAGGGCGTCGGCGGCACAAATGGCGTTTCGGTCGGGGTGGGCGTAATGGTCGGTGTCACGGTAAAGGTTGCGGTCGGGCTGGTGCCTGGTCCATAACCGCAGCGCTCAAAGACATCGCCAGGTTCGTCGTTGCTGGTCACCACTTGGAGGCGGAAACAGTAGCTGACGTTAGGCTGCAACTGCAAAAAGGACGCCTCGTAGATGGCGCCGCTCCCCAGTTGTCCCTGCGCCGGGATCAGTTGTGTGATCGGCTGATAGGTGGCCGTCGGATCCAATTCCGGTTTGTAGAAGAGCTGAAAGGCGGCAGTGTCATATTCGCTTGCCGTCTCCCAGATGATCTGCACCCGATCTGCCAGGGCGATCACCTCCAGCCGCGCAAGTTCAACACCCGCCCAGACCGGAGTAGACATGCTCACGCTCAGCCCAATCAGGCAGAAGAGCAGAAGCCATCTTTGACCACGGGCGCGTACACGGCAGAGTGATAGACTCAACACAGGCTGTAGTCGTTCTTTCAACGTAACTTTAGCAATGCCTTCAAATCACGGACGAGATCTTGACTGGGGATATCGTGCTTGAAGAGCGCTCGCAGATTCCCCTGACGGTCGATGAGATAAACGCCAGCCGTATGATCCACCAAATACCCGGCCTCGGTTTGTCCTTCGGGAAGCTGACTCTTTTCCGCGTAGACGCCATAGGCAGATTTCACCGGGTCGAGTTGATCCTGCGCTATGTAGACGCCGTGGAAATTCGGGTTGAAGAGCGGTACATATTCGGCCAACCGCTCCGGCGTATCCCGTTCAGGATCGATGGTAACAAAGACAACGGTGAGGTCCTTCACCAGATCGGGCGATTCTGCTTCCATCTCTTTGTAGGC
Source organism: Caldilineaceae bacterium (assembly GCA_019637695.1). Lineage (GTDB taxonomy): Bacteria > Chloroflexota > Anaerolineae > Caldilineales > Caldilineaceae > RI-153. The sequence continues at coordinate 45,557 of JAHBVG010000021.1, forward strand.
TTGAGACACATTGGCAAGCGTCATCGGGCAGATGTCCGGGCAATAGGTGTAGCCAAAAAAGAGCAAAGACAGGTTGCCTCGATAGTCGCTTAACCGAAACGTCGAGCCGTCATGGTCGGTTCCCATGATCTCGGCGGCTGGCTGTGGATCGTCGAAGACCAATCCTGTGTATTCGTGGCGGGCGCAACCAGCCATCAGCGTAGTCAGGACGATCAACAGGGGTAGCCAACAGGTTCTAAAAAAGGGGGAGAATAATCTAAACATAAGTCACTACATTTCACTCGGTTTCATTGTAAAGAGTGAAAACAAACCACAGATTTCACCGATTTATACAGATGATGAAACGTAGGTGCGGTTACAAACCGCACGTTCACCTGTAGACGTGCGGTTACAGTCCGACCGCAGCGGTCGGCCCGCACCTACAGATTCCACCATGTCGTTGATCAGTACAAGATTTACAATTTTTCACTCTAATTCCTCGGATAGCAATTCCTCAAGGAGGGCGGCAATTTCGGCGGCGCAGGCCGCTGTGAGATCGTCGTTGTACCAAAGACGCATCTGATCGGTCAACTCGGTAATCAACGCCTCTAGCCGCTCTGGGTCCTCGCCTTCATCATCCGCCAACAGCGGTCCATAGTCAGGATGGGCCGAGAGCCATTGATCCAACCGCTCTTCAGCCGCCTGGGGCCGAGGACCCCACTGCGCCTGCTGATTCCACTCTTCATCAAAGATAAAGAGATGAGGCATGTCGATCTCGGCCAGATCCTCCTCTAAATTGATATCGTCATCCACAAGTTCATTGAGCGCGGCCATATCGGCCTCGTCCGAAAGGATGCGCAGATCAATGCGTGGGCAGAGTTCCGCCAGTCGTTGCACAATGGGCAGGACCATCCACGTGTCTGGGGTTTCGTTGTTGACCAACAAAACCCAGTAAAGCCAGAGTGGATACGTCGCCAGGCGGTTCTGGATGGCTGGCGAAATGCGCACCGCCGCATACCGTCGCTCTAAAAATAGACGCTGTTCCACATCTAAATCGAGCAGATATTCTCGGAAGGTTACCCCCGATGTAAAAACAAAGATCGCCTCGTTGATAGGAATCATAACCGTTATGGGCGTCCTATTTCCCTGCTGAATCTACAAGAAACGAACCGGTTCTGAGCAGGATGCGTGCATCCTGCCCGAATTTTACCACGGTTCGAGAAGCGAAGGCTAAATTCCCCCTTTGTAGCGGGTTGGAATTCAAATTCTGCTGGGATGCAGTTCAATTTAGGGGCAGGCCAAGTGTCGGGGACTTATCGCCGCACTTTGTGAAGTCCCCGGCACTTTCGCTCCCCCAAGTGTCGGGGACTTATCGCCGCACTTTGTGAAGTCCCCGGCACTTTCGCTCCCAGCGCGAAATGCACCTATTTTCTGCCGGTCAACGTTGACGAATGGAATGATCCGTGCTATGTTACCAGCCGTTGTGTCAGCAAACAGGAATAGATTTCATCTCCTGTCAAGCGTGTTATATTCGCCAGCGCCACTTGTCTCTGTGACAGCGAAGCGGTGCTGGCAATTCTATTTAGAGGAGGATCCAATTTATGGCGCAGATGGTCCCTGTTGAATCAATGGAAGAGACCCCCGATTGGGTAGCCTGGGCCGATCAGCCTGATCCGCGGCGGATTCTGGCTGAAGTTGACCCCGAAATTTACGAGGCAATCGAATTAGAACGCCATCGCCAGGCGGATGGCATCGAGCTGATCGCCAGCGAGAACTATGTCTTCCCCGCGGTCTTGGCGGCAGCGGGCAGCGTACTCACCAACAAGTATGCTGAAGGGTATCCCGGTCGTCGCTATTATGGCGGCTGCCAATATGTCGACGTCGCCGAAAGGATCGCGATTGCACGCGCCAAAGAACTTTTCCAGGCCGACCATGCCAATGTGCAGCCCCATTCGGGCGCGCAGGCCAACGCGGCTGTCTATATGGCGCTGCTACAGCCGGGGGATACTGTGCTGGCGATGAAGTTGGATCACGGTGGCCACCTGAGCCACGGGTTCCATTTGAACAGTTCGGGCCATTACTATAACTTTGTCCATTATGGGTTGAACCCAGAAACCGAGCGCCTGGACTACGATGAGATCGAGCGGCTGGCGCTGGCGCAGAACCCTAAACTCTTGTTGGTGGGGGCCAGCGCTTACCCGCGCCACTTCGATTATCCTCGTTTGCGGCAGATCGCGGACAAAGTCGGCTGTCTGCTGATGATGGATATGGCCCATGTGGCAGGTTTGATCGCCACTGATCTCCACCCTGATCCTGTGCCCTATTGTGATGTGGTGACGACCACCACCCACAAGACACTGCGCGGGACGCGCGGCGGGTTGATCCTATGTAAAGAGCAATACGCCAAGGCCATCGACAGGTCTGTTTTCCCCGGCATGCAGGGTGGACCGCTCATGCACATCATCGCCGCCAAGGCTGTGGGCTTTAAGTTGGCGTTAGAGCCAACCTTTAGGGCGTATCAGCAACAAGTACTGAACAACGCGCGCGCGCTGGGCGAGTCGTTGGAATTTGAAGGATTACGGATTGTCAGCGGCGGCACCGACAATCACCTGCTGCTCGTGGATCTGAACAGCCTGGGATCGGATGCGATCACCGGCAAAGCGGTGGAGAAGGCGCTGGACAATGCCGCCATCCACTGTAACAAGAACATGATCCCCTTCGATCCGCGACCGGCGATGGTGACCAGCGGCATCCGTTTGGGTAGCCCGGCGGCGACCACCCGCGGCATGAAGGAAGCACAATTCCAGCAGATCGGCCGCTGGATCGCCCTGATCGCACGCAACCCCGAAGATGAAACGCTCCAAGAACGGGTACGCCTTGAAGTGCTAGAAATGGTGCAAGATTTCCCGGTGCCCGCCTGAAAGAGCGCCATCAACTTGATCAAGTGCAAAAGCGTCGGCAACAGGAGATCTCCTATTGCCGACGCTTTGATTATGTCGGGGTTGTGCTACAATGTGGCGGAGTTTTGCTTGCGCCCCCCGCTTGCGTTAGAACTCCTACCGTACCAGCCCTTCACCCACATCTAAAAAAGGATTCTCGAAGATGTCACAAGTTGCACCGTCTGCGCCGCCCATTGACAATCGCCGCGAACAGGTGGGCTGGTACTTTTATGATTGGGCCAATTCTGCATTTTCTACAACCGTGGTGACGGTCTTCCTCGGCCCATATCTTACGTCAGTCACTCAGGCGGCGGCGGATGCAGCGGGTTTCGTCTATCCATTGGGGAGCGCCATCCCCATCCGCGCCGATTCGTTCTTCCCCTATATGGTTTCGTTGTCGGTGCTGTTGCAGGTCTTCATCCTTCCTTTATTAGGGGCTTTCGCCGACTATTCCAACGTCAAAAAGCAGATGTTGGGGATCTGCGCCTATCTGGGCGCATTTGCCACCATGGGCCTCTATTTTCTGCAAGGGGATAATTACCTGCTGGGGGGGATGCTCTTCCTTTTTGCGAACTTGAGCTTTGGGGCGTCGATTGTCTTCTACAACGCCTTTTTGCCCGAGATCGCTTCACCCGACCGGCGCGACAAAGTCTCCTCTGAAGGGTGGGCGCTGGGTTATTTGGGCGGTGGAATTCTGTTGGCGCTCAACCTGGCCTTCTTCCTCAATGCCGAGGCGTTGGGTGTTTCCACCAGTTTTGCCATCCGTATTAGCATGACATCGGCCGGCGTCTGGTGGGCGATCTTTACCATCATCCCCTTGCTGAGTATCAAACGCCGCCATGCTGTGAGGAACTTACCCCCTGGCGAGCGGATGCTCACTGTTGGCTTCAACCAATTGCGACATACGCTGCGCAATCTGCCCCGCTATCCACAGACCCTGCTCTTTCTGGTGGCCTACCTGCTCTACAATGATGGTATTCAGACGGTGATCGCGCTCTCGACTCAATTTGGCAGCCAGGAGCTGGGTATCGACACCTCTTCGCTAGTAGCTGTGATCCTGATGGTGCAATTTATCGCCTTCTTTGGAGCGCTGGCTTTTGGTCAACTGGCGCAACGGATCGGCACCAAGCGCGCCCTGATCGTCAGTCTCTTCATCTGGACAGGGACTGTGGTCTATGCTTATACGCCCTTTTTACAGACCGAAGCGCAGTTCTTTATGATGGCAGCGGCGATTGCGCTTGTCCTCGGCGGCAGCCAGGCGTTGAGCCGCTCGGCCTTTTCGTTGATGATCCCTGCGGGGCGCGAGGCCGAGTATTTCAGCCTCTATGAGATCAGCGAGCGCGGAACCAGTTGGATTGGTCCACTGGTTTTTGGATTGGCTTTACAATTCACGGGGAGCTACCGCCTGGGCATCCTCTCGGTGGCGATCTTCTTCATCGCGGGGCTGGCGCTGCTCTTCTTCGTGGACATCCGCCGCGCGGCCATTGAAGCGGGGAACGAAGCGCCGTCGCATATGTGAGGAAGGGGACTGGGGATCGGGTATAGAATCCCTAATCGCCTAATCGCGCCGACCGCAGCCGTCGGCAATCTCTGTCAACGAGCGATTAGGAGATTTCAGAAACTCTTTCCGATCCCCGATCCCCAGTCCCCAATCCCTTATTTTCACGCCGCCCCATCATACACATTCCCCGTATTTGCATCCAGCACGACCATGCGGCCATCTTCGAGTTCGTTCCAATGGCCGCGTGCGCCCACAATGGCGGGGATGCCTAACTCGATGGCGGCCAACGCTGCATAACTCTCCATACCTGCTTCTTCGGTGACCAATCCCCCCACCTGGTAGACAAGATCGGCGCACGAAGCGTCAAGCCGTTCGGCGATCAGAATATCCTGCATACTGGCGTTGATTCCTTTGCAAGATTGCCCCGACTGCAAGCGGATCACCCGCCCACTAATGCGACGATGGCCTAACCCCGTGCCGGTGACCATAATGCGAGAGATCCGGCGCACCGTCATAATGTTGGTGGCGCCGGGCACACCGCCGACCACGCCGCCGGTCACCAGCACAATATCCCCTTGATCCACATAGCCAGCCTGATGGGCGCGGCGCACTGCATCTTCCACAACTTCGTCGGTCGTGTTCATGCGTTCGCCCATCAACGTGTTGACGCCCCAATAGAGGGCAAGCTGCCGGTAGACAATCGGGCTGGGCGTCACAGCGACAATGGGCATTGACGGGCGAAAGCGCGAAAGTTTCTTGGCTGTAGCGCCGCTCACCGTCGGCGCAATGATGGCCGCCGCGTTCACTTCGTGGGCGGTGACGACAGCCGCGTGGCTCACTGCGCCGGCAATCGAATCAATATTCTCGAAATGTTGCAGATCTGCAGGCCGGTTGAGGAAACGCACACGCTCCGCTTCTTCGGCAATTTTCACCATCGTCTGCACCGCCCGCACAGGATACGCCCCAGACGCAGTTTCGCCGGAGAGCATAATGGCGTCGCTGCCGTCGAGGACGGCGTTGGCGACATCGCTGGCTTCGGCGCGGGTCGGGCGCGGATTGCGGATCATCGAATCGAGCATCTGCGTGGCCGTGATCACAGGTTTATCGGTCTGCCCACAATGGGCAATGATCATCTTCTGCACCATCGGCACGGCTTCGGGGCTGGTCTCGATCCCCAAATCGCCGCGCGCCACCATGATGCCGTCGGAAGCTTCGATGATCTCTTCGATATTCTTCACGGCCTCTGGCTTTTCAATCTTCGAGATGATCGGCGTTGTACGGCCAAAGGCAGCGCGCCCGCGGATCAGTGTGCGCAGATCTTCCACATCCTTGCCTGTGCGTACAAAGCTCAGGGCGATCCAATCGGCCTGTTGCTCCAGGGCGAACTCAACGTCTTGCCGATCCTTTTCGGTGAGCGAGGGGATCTCCAATTTGGTGTGGGGCAGATTCATCCCCTTGTTGTCGTAAAGCTGACCGCCTACGATCACACGCGTCGTGATATCGGTCTTTGTGGTCTTCCGCACCTCGACTTCCAACAGACCATCGTCCAACAGAATGCGCTCACCGGGCTTGACGAAGCGCGGCAATTCCTGATTCTGAATGGGGACGCGCCCCGGCTCGCCGATCATAGATTCAACGGTCATCAGCAAATCTTCGCCAGCCTTTAGAGGGACGCCCCCTTCTTGCATTTTGCCCACACGTAGTTTCGGACCTTGCAGATCCACAAGGATGGCGACGGGGCGATTCAAGGAGTTAGAAATCTCACGAATGCGGCGGATGTTCTCGGCATGATATTCATACGTGCCGTGGCTCATATTCATGCGCGCCACATTCATGCCTGCCTCAATCAATTGGGTCAGGATATCTAGTTCTCGACTGGTTGGCCCAATGGTACAGACAATTTTGACGCGTCGCATAAGATTTCCTTCGTTTGATTGGCAATTGGGCGTCGGCATCTCCGCGCCATCGCTAATGAAAATTCTCCGCATCTGCCTGGAGCATCGCTTGCTCTTGCAGCAGTTTTTCAGCTTCGAGCAGGGTCAACTCGCCCGCATCGTGGCGCGCCCTGGCGTCGGCGAACTCTTCATCGCTCATGCCCAGGGGCTTTTCATCGCCCAGTGTACGGTGTAGCCCTACTTTGATCCCCTTGAGGGTGCGTTGCACAGGTTTTTCGCTGTAAAGTTCGGCAAATGTGCTGACCGCCGTCTCCGGGCTGAGCGGCCCCAGGCCATAGCTTTCGCTTAATTGCTCCCGATGTTTGGTGATCCACAGATAAAGATCGGCTTCTGACCGATCGGGAAATTCATGTAGCAGATTGTAGCGGCGGATGGCCTCAACAACGGGCACATAGATTGTATCATACCAGCTCATTACAATGTCGCTCGGCCCTAACCGGTGTGTCGCTCCGCGCCGATCCAATTCCATATTCTGCAAGTATCCATGTACATGGATGTGGTTTAGGATAATCGGATATTGCCCTGGCACAGTCAGCAGTAGATCCGCGCCAGGACGCAGGAGATCCAGCCGGGTCTCCTGTAGAAAGTCGACATACTCCATCTTGATGATCCACCGTTCGCGCTCGAAATCGCTTAACGTCAAGAGGATGGGCGAAGCCAGTTCTGTGACATAGGCTTCAATGGTATCGATCCGATTGGCGCGCGCCACACTGACGCGGTGATTGCCATCTTGAACAAAGTAGACTTCACCGATTTTGTACAGATCCACCGGCGGGATCGGTTCCAGCGCGTTGAGCGCGGCGTCGAGGCGCGCCCAGCGGTCGCTGTTGACTCTGGCGCGTGGCAAAAACTCGCGTGTAAAATCGTGATAACGGCCCAGGCTGCCTACGATCTTTTCAACTGGCACATCCTCAAGACGTCTACCTACCTCCTGGCGAATCTTCAATCGTTTGGCAAGTTCTTCAAAATTGACTAGATTTGTATTGGTCCCGGTGACAAGCCCTAGCAGATCCTGCATCTGCGCCTTGCGGACATTGCGATTGTAACGCTCGCGGGCGACTGATTGATGATAAATTTGTGGCATATACTTCTCCTCCAGGCGTACCGTCATTGATGTTGTTTCGCAACAACATTTCAGGGAACAACGCCGGTCGCCTTATCCTCTCTGCAACAAACCCTGTTTGTTGTCTATGGTCAATAGGATGCGCGTCGCAAAGAGTCCACTGCATCCTATCCTTTAGCATATTTGCTTTCTTGTCAACCCAAAAGATCGACTTTGCCCAATAGTTACTGTTTGCACATTTGCACCTTTGCACGCCTTTAACGTAAAAAAGACAGGTGAAGTTCAGCATCATTGCTGTCATTCACCTGCCTTCCATTGCAGTCAAACAGTTTTCGGGAATGAATCTACTGACCAACAAAAGGCTGTGGGGCGGATTGGTAATCCGTCCAAACCCTATTGGGCACAATGAAGGATGAAAACGCTGGTCAGACTAACAGTCCGACCTACAGCGGCTATTTTCAAGTCAGTCTACTATTCGTAGCTCATCCTTGATGTATCCTGAATTACCTGCACCCAACTCTGCCCCGGCTTCAAGGGGATAGGCTGGTCACCTGGGCCAAGCCAGCGCGGCGGGATCTGATCGCTGGCGCGCCAGGTCCCTTCATAGACCCGTCCATCGCGGAAGACACGCAGATCGCCGAAGCCATAGAGTTTCACATCGACGCCTTTGGTCCCCAGACTATCTTCCACGATATTGGTGAGTTCATGGGCCGCAGTGATCACAATCACATTGTCTGTTGCCATTTGTTGGCCGATGGCATCGTCAATGTGGGGCTGTCCTCCCTGAAAGCGGATGTAAACATTCCGGCTGGGGTCGTAGCGCCATTCCACGCTATTGCCGCCAGGATAGGTGAGGCGGATGGTCGATGCTGTGCCAGCGCTAAAGTCGGCTGGGGTTTCACTGAACTCGAAGCCTGGGCGATCCCAGGTTTTGTAAACGCCCTCCGGCGTCAGAAGGTTGTTGATCACCTTCTGGCAATAGAGCAATTGTGGGTTGTTGGTACAGCGTTGGGCCATATCGGCGAGCCAGCGGCGTACACCCGCCGTACTGGCCTGCATCCGTGTTCGATAATCGCTGCCAATGCTTGTGTAATAGACGGCATTGCTCGGATCATCGATATCGGCATCTAAATAGGGGAAGCCGACTTCGTTTTTCAGCAAATAACGGATACCGTCGCTGCTGCCAGAGCATGCCAACGCGCCATCATACATATAGGTCATCCAAATATTGGGGAAGCGTGCGCTGCGTACAGGCCCCACCCGCGCTGCATCCTGGCTGTGATACATCGCCGTAATGCGTGTGAGCGAAAAGCCGTCTACAATGTACTCGTAGACGAGATCGGCGCTGTTCAGGCCAAAATGGGCGCTACGCCCAGCCGCATCATTATTGATGCAGATGAAGATCGGGTGCAGCTCAAGCCGGGCTGGGTCCTCAACCGGCAGCCCCGTGAAGGGCGCAATGTTGCCTGGTTGTGGTGTTGGTGTCGGTGGCTCTGGTGTAGGTTCTGGCGTTGCCGTCGGGGGTTCGGGTGTCGCCGTGGCTTTGACTTGAATCTCAGCCGCCGCAGAGACTGGTGTCTTTGTCGGCGTCGGTGTGGGTGCAGACGCTTCAGGTCCACAAGCAGATAAAAACAGGCTAAACGCAAACAGACAGACAAACAAGGCAGACGAGCGGAATCCAACCCTGCTGAGGGTATGCGTTCTGGTCTCCATAAGTTCCAATCTCGAACAGTAACAAAAAACAGGTGGATAAATAAATCGCTGGGTAGTATACCATATCTCACCCCATTCTCATTCAAATCTACGATGATATTTTGACGCGCGGGTTCTTTACTCCGCATTGTGGTACAATGCCGACCATGAAGAATGAGGATCCGTTGCCGCCATTTATAGAAGAGATGGCGGCCTCTCTTGCCCAAAGACAGATGTTACGACCGGCGTTGCTCTTTTTGATCGGGCACCGCCCATTTGGTTTCGTCGTCGGCCAATGTCTGCTGCTTGCGCTTCCTTTGGGATTGCTCTTCCCTGCCTGGCAGTTGCGGCCCTGGGCGGATCTACTCAGCCATCCTCAAGGCGTAGATCGTCTGGAAAGTTATCTGCGCGCTCACATTGATCCATCAAACCCATCCATGAGGACGGCTCCACGCCCGTCCTCTCCGCAACAATGAATCAGCATCCTAACCCTGACGCATTATCTGCACACTGGCAGCGCGTGGCCGAAATCGGCGCCGAGGAAGGTCGCCTCCCGGTTATTGGGGTGGGGGTGGGGTCATTTCACGCCGAGGGTTTACTCTTCCTCCTGGCATGGCGACGACTGGCTCGCCGATCCACCGGGATGCTCGATCCCCGCCTGGTGGTGGGCGGCGAAGGGGAACTCTGGTTGATGGCAAGCCAGATCTGGCAATCCCGGCAGGATCCGCTGGCTGTAGCAGGCACACATCATATCTTCTACGCCGGCAGCGATGTGGCAACGCGCGCGGCGGCGTTGACGGTAAATACTCGCCCCAATGCGGAGTTCGGGCAGCCATTCTTGCCAACGGGCATGGCGTGGATGTTGACGCCAACGGCGCTGGCTGGTAGCGGGCGCGCAGATTTAGAGCATCTGCCCTTCTTCCTCAATGAGCCGTTGTTTATGGCTGTGGCCGCGCCGCCTGCCCCGTCCTCGTGGATCGATGGGTTTGAGGCCCTGGCTGTGGTTGCTTTGGCTGTGGCTTTAGTGCTGGCTGCGCTCCTGTTTTAACCATCCAACCCTGGATTCACCCTGGCAATGTTTTCTACCCACGCCCAATGGATCAACCGACTTGGCCTTGTGATCATCTTCGTGGTCGCGGCGTTGATCATCGCCAGCCGCTTTCATCTGCTGCCGGGTTTGCAGCCGGTGGCTACTATCCTCTACACCTGGGTTCTGCTACTGGCGGCCTTCGCCCTCTTGTTGGGGATCGCCAGCGTGGCCTGGGTTCATTTGGGGCACATCCAAGGCGGCGAAGCCGAATGGGGACTGAGCCTGATCTTATTGATTGGGCTGTTGGGTGTCTTTGCCATTGGCATCCTTAGCCCGGTGGGCGCCAACAGCCCACTGATCGAATGGGTCTTCGACGCACTGATCGCGCCGGGGCAGGCTTCACTCTTCGCCCTCACCGGCTTCTTCGTGGTTGCAGCCGCTTACCGCTATCTGCGTGTGGATCGCCCTGACGCCATTTGGATCCTTGTGGGCGCGCTGTTGGCGCTCTTGATACAAACACCCCTATCCCAACAACTTTTGCCGCCCATCTTCACCGGCCTGACGGATTGGTTGCTCGTCTGGCCGGTGATGGCCGCACTGCGCGGCGCATTGCTCGGTGGGGCGCTGGCAGTACTGATTGTTGGCCTGCGGCTATTGGCGCGCGGAGGCAACCCCAGGCCATGACCTCGACCTTTGGCTGCCCCCATTGTGGCAAGGGCAATCCTATCGACGCCCTCTTCTGCGCCTTCTGCGGCACCCGCTTGCAGGATGTGGAGACGAGTTTGAGGGAGCAGCAAGATCAGCAAGGTGGAGAGGCAGCAGACGAAGATCTGCCGGAGGATGCGCCCATCCTGCCGCCGCGCCCGGCGCGACGGTTGCGAGGTCACGCCACCCGCCCTTCGCCGCCCCAGGAAAGGAAGATAGACGATCCCCCAGATCCCGAACCAGGGTCGAGCGGTCTCCACCGCCCGCCACTGCGCGCGGATACTTCCTTTTCAAAGCCTCCGTCTTCAACAGAGGATCCCGTCCGATCCGCAGCGCCCACACCCACGGATCGCGCCGATCTGTCCATCCCTTCATCGAGCGAAGTTCCCAATGACGTGGACCCGGCTGAGCTTGCCGCCTGGCTGGAGCGCTTTCCACAGCCGAACCCACTATCCACGCCGATGCTGAGCGATGAGACACGCCGCCAATTGCGCCAACTTTTTGTCTCTGAAGTACCCCTCGCCGAAATACTCCCGCACGAGGCTCGCAGCGATGGGGGCGGACTTCAGCGGCGGACATGGATCTATTGGCTCCTATTGGCGGTGTTGGGCTTTGCGCTACTCTTTGGAGATGAAGCGCCAGAGACATTGCCCCATGTCTGGCCTGGGGTTGGGGGGGCGTACGCGGCGATCAACACCTTGCCCACCGGTTCGACTGTGTTAATCGACTGGGCATACGACCCTGCCACTGCTGGCGAAATGGATCAAGTCGCCCGGCCCGTCATCGAGCATCTGATTGCCCAGAACGCCGATCTCATCGTCATTAGCCAGCTCCCGTTAGGACCGGCCAGCGCGCGACGCCTGATTGCTGCCGCCGAGACATCGGTTTGGGGTGAGATCACTGCGCAGCGGCTTGATGCAACCCTGGTAGAAGGCGGATTCTTGCCCGGCGGCGCGGCGACCCTGCCTCTCTTAGGGCAAGCGCCCGCTCTGGGTCTCCCCGTGGATCTCCAGGGCAGATCGGCAGAGATCCGCCCGCCGTTGCAGACATTGACCGAAGATGGCCCGGCGCTGGCGTTGGTCATCTCAGCTCAGTTCGAGCCGGTGCAGCGCTGGCTCGAACAAGTGCAGCCGCTCAACCAGACGCCCACCCTGGCGATTACCAGCGCTGCCGCTGCTCCTCCGCTACGCCCTTATCTGGATAGTGGACAGCTTGCAGGGTTGGTGAGCGGCTACAATGGCGGCATCGGTTACCGGCAACTCTTGCTGCGTCCCTTGGCGCGCGCCGAGCAGATCCCCCTGTGGCGGCAGATTCGCGGCCATAACAGCGCGCTCATCGTTTTGCTGATCGTCCTTGTGATTGGCAACCTGGCGCTATCGCTGGAGAGGAGGTCTCTATGACGCCGTTTAGCAGCCCTTTGCCGCCATTTTGGGATCACCTGGGCGTTGTCGTGGGCTTTCTCCTCTCTTTAGCCATCTTCAGCTTCATCCTACGCGACACCTGGTTGGTGCGGCTTGCCCAATACCTTTTGGTAGGTGTCAGCCTTGGCTACGCCGCTGTGATCGCCTGGCAGAGCGTACTCTGGCTTCGTCTCTTTCGCCCACTATTGGACGCCGCGCGGCCAACGTTTCCCCCCACAATGGACGCGCTCTGGCTCTATTGGGCGCCGCTAGGGTTGGGGCTGATCCTCTGGCTGGCTGGGATCGACGCCCTGCGCGGGTCCATAGCAGGGCGGCCATCGCCGCTGCGCAGAGGATTGCGCCTGCTGGCGATTTTGCCCATGGGAATCCTGGCCGGGGTTGCGGTGGGCGTCGGCATTGCCGGCGCCATTCAGGGGACGTTGCTGCCACAGTTTTTACGCGGCGCGGATCTCGGTTTGCCAGCCGGGCCACCTGGGTTCCTCATCATGGGGATGCTCACGCTGCTGATCACCACTGGCGCATTGATTCATTTACAGGTGGGGAAAGTGGCGGCGGTGGAGTGGAAGCTCCCGAATTTTCTGCTTTCGATCCTCAACGGGTGGAGGTGGATCGGAGAACGTGCGCTCTGGCTGGCAGCTGGGTTTCTCTTTGCCCAACTCTTCACCTCTCGCATTACCCTGCTCATTGCCCGGCTTGAGTATTTCCTCTTCGATCTGCGCGCCAGCGAACTCTGGATCTGGTTGAGCGCCCGTGTCGGAGGCGGACCATGAGCGAACGCATCCCTGTTACGGGTGACCGCGCCACCTCGATCCTCGCCCTGGGTGGGGATCGAGACCAGGCGGTTGTCTTGCTCATTGAGCCAGTAGAGGGAATCTATCGCCTGGCCGGTTGGCATCTGCTGCCTCTGACAGTGGATAGGGAACCCCGCTATACGCTGATCGAAGGGTTGACGCAGGCTTGCCAACAATTGGGACGCCAATTGGGCCACACCCTTTGGGATGCCGCCAGGGCAACGCCTACCTTGACCGATCCTGAACCGGCGTTGGGGTTGGCCCTGGGCCATGTGGTAGCTGTCGCCGATCCGCTGCCACCCCTGCGCGCCTGGGTTGCCGGTCTCAGCGTTGGGGAAAGTCTGGCGGCTGCGCAAGAAGCGATCACCGCGGCTCCATGTGAACCAGTTGCACTCTATCGCATGGGCGCGGAGGAAGATCCCCTGGCGCTGGGCGTCGAATTGGCCAATGCCAACCCTGACGTCCTCATTGTCACCGGCGGCTATGATCGAGCCGACGAAGCAGCGCGTCTGCCCGTGCTTGCACTCTGCGAGTTGGCGGCCATCGCCGTACGCCGTCTTCCCCCGGAGCAGCGGCCCATTCTCTGCTTTGCCGGGAATCGCTGGGCGGCGGCGGCAGCCCTCGATCTATGGAGACAGATCCCGGAGATCGAAGCGCAAGCGGTACTCAACGTGTTACCCGAATTGGGAAAGATGCAGACATCCTCGCTGGCTGTGACGCTCTCTCAATGGTATTGGTCGCGCTGTAAAGCCACCTCTACCCTCCAACAGATATCCGCATGGATCACACCACCGGCTGTATTGCGCAGCCAACAATGGAGTTTTGCCCAGGCCGTGCGTTTATGGCGCGAGATCCACAACCTGCCCCACCTCCATGCGCTCTATTGCGGCCACCATCACTGGATGCACGTCTGGTCCAGCGAGGACGAAGTAGGGGTTCGCGTCCGCTTTGTAGCGCCTCAGACCCGCCCTGCCCCTCTGGATCGATGGCCGCCGCTGCGGCTAGTCAGCGGTCCCTGGCCTGATCTTTGGCCGCGACCGGATGTTTCATGGCAAGAACCAGAGCGTCTCTTGCCTGTCGCCGCCGCCATCGGTCAGATCAACGCAGAAGCAGCGTTGCATGTCCTCATGTACGATCTGCTGGCGCATGAGTAAGCAGAATGAATGAAGAGTGGCTGAGTGATCTCCAGCCACTCTTCATTCATTCTGCTTCTTGACGCGCTGTACAAAGCTCTGTAAAGTTAACCCTGTCTGAAAGTGAACCTTTGAGGAACAGGAAAATCTGATGTCACCTACGCTTCGCCTGCCTGATGGCAGTTACATGCGCCATACCGATGTCCAACGGATTTTGAGCTACCTCTATGCCATGCGTTGTGTCGAGATGACAGGCTTCAGCAACTTAGGCAAATCTTCGTTGATGCGGCTCCTGGCTCAGCCTGATGTCTGGTTGCGCGAGTTGGGGGAATCGGCCAGCGACTTCTTGCCGGTCTACATCGATTGTAACCGCATGTTAGAGATGACCGATCAGGGCTTCTATGAACTGGTCTTGCGTTGTCTGCAAGAAAGCAGCGCCATCCTGGCCGAGGATCAAGAGTTGGTCTCCGCCTACGATACGTTGATCGCGCCATCCAGTGAATTTCAAGTGCCCCTGAGTTTCAGCCGGGGCTTGACCGCCGCATTGAGCGCATGTCAATCCAAATTAGTACTCTTCTTTGATGAGTTCGACGAACCCTTTCAGCAAATCGACTCGCGGGTCTTCCTTAACCTACGCGCCAAAAAGGATCGCCACGGCTCTACCCTCGTCTACATGACGGCCACCGTGCGCGCCCTCTCTGAACTGCGCCCTGGCGATCATTGTAGTGAATTCTGCGAACTCTTTGTCCACCAGCCCTGGCGTCTGGCGCCGCTTACATTCTCCGACGTGGAAAGGTACGTACAGAGCTACGCCAGCCTGAACAATATCAACTTTATTCAGACAGATGCTGACTTCATCTTTCAGTGGACGGGCGGACACCCTGGCATGGTCGGCGGTGTCTGCCATCTCTTGAGCGACGCGCTGCGCAAAGAAGAGACCGAGACCCGCGATCGCTGGGCCTTGCAGCGGGCGCTTGTTCCGAATCTGCGCCGTGCGCCTACACTGCGCGATGAAAGCGACAAAATCTGGCATGGGCTGGAAGCTGAGGAGCAGGTGGCGCTAATGGCGCTGACCTCTGGCAACCCGGCTGATCCAGTGATGTTGGATCGGCTGCGGCAGAGTCACCTCTTGATCGAAATCGAAGGAGAACTGACTCCTTTCAGCCGGCTCTTTACTGACTATCTTCAACAGAAACAAACAAAAGTAAATGAGCGGGTTGAACGCCTTTGGGTAGATACGGATAGCGGCGAAGTCTTGGTTAACGGCAAAGCCGTGGATACACTCACCCGGCTGGAATATCAATTGATGCGGCTGCTCTTTGAAAACACCGAGAAGATCGTAGACAAATATCAGATCGTCTCCGGTGTCTGGGGCGACGACTACATCGATGAAGTGGATGACGCTCGCATTGAGAAGTTGGTCAGTCGTCTCCGCCAGAAGGTCGAGCCAGATCCCAGTACGCCACGGTTCGTGACGACTGTACGCGGGCGCGGCTACCGACTTGTTCTCACGTGAGAGGCGGATCGAGAAAACGAAGCCAGAAGATCGGGTGCAGTTCAATTTAGGGGAAGGCCAAGCGCCGGGGACTTATCGCTGCGTGAGACTGCATCTTTTCTTTCGTCGCCACGCCCTTTGTAAAGTCCCCGACACTTTCGCCCCTAATGTTAAACGCACCCCAGAAGATCACAAATCTTGTGCATCGGTCATCTTCCGGCTATACTGTAGGCAGGCATACGCGAACTTTTTCACAAGCATCTGCATGGGGTATCCTGTGTAGAGACTAAACAAGGTGGTGTTCACATGGCGGATACTGTTCAAGCATACCCCACGAACCGTCAGGTTTTCCGTTCCAAACCCAAGCCCATTGTTGCGGCGTTGGCGCTCTTGATCGCTGGCGGCCTTACCTTCTCGCTGGGGATCACCCACATCTTCTTTGTGGAAGCCATGGCGTGGACCTTTGCAATCTGGGGCGCGCTTTTGATGTTCAATCATTTGGTGGATTTTACGACTCGTTATGAAGTCACCGACGAATCGTTCATCATCCACACGCCGCTTGTTTTCTGGCGCACCAGACGCACCTGGCATTGGACGAATATTAGCCGTATGAATGTGGTGGTCGCACGCACAGAAGCCCGCGCCGAAGATGCTACTATCCAGGTCTATCATAGTCTTCCTGGCACAACGGTCTTGGATCGAGAAGATATTGTTTTCGACCCCGAACTCGCCAGGCTCATCGCCGAGCGCGCCGGTCTCAAGGCCAAACGTGGTCAGGCCATGCAGAGCTTTGACGCCATCCCCCAAGACGCCAAGGAAACGTACAACTGGCAGTAGAGAATGACTCCTTCAAATAAAAACGCCAGCGGCGTGACCGCTGGCGTTTCAGCAGAGGTTGAACTTCTCAGAAGAAGTTCGACCTCTTTGCTTTTTGGTAACTACTAAGCCCCATGCTCCAGGCGGGTCCGTGACCCGCCGCCAGGTCACGGACCTGACTAGAGCAGGGCTTAGTATTACGCTTTTTGACTTCTTTTACGAGGTCGCCTCATCTTCACGCGTCGAGAGTACCTGGCTGTAAACCCGGCGGATCGCTCGCTTCCACATGCTACGGGCGGCTGCCGCCTGATACGTCGCTTGACGTTGGGTATTGCGCCACCAGGTCGCCTCTTGCTTCTCCACTGGTGTCCGCCATTCGATCGCGCAGGCCCCCCATGTCAATCCTGCGCCAAACCCCACGAAGACAAGTTTATCGCCAGGTTTCACTTTGCCAGCCTCAATTGCCTCGCACAGGGCAATGGGAATGCTGGCTGTGCTGGTATTCCCATATTTTTGTAGATTGACAAATACTTTCTCGGATGGGATCTGCAACTGTTTGAGTACACTATTCTGGATGATCCGCTCGTTGGCCTGATGCGGAATCACCAGATCTACATCCTGTACTGTGAGGCCAGCCTTGGCCAGTACTTTGGTGGTCGCTTCCGCCATGACACGCGTAGCAAAACGGAAGACAGCGCGTCCATCCATCTTAATATAGTGGCTGCCATTGCTCACCGTCTCTAATGTAGCGGGCATGGCGCTTCCCCCCGCGGGGACAGTGAGCAGGTCCGCGCCGGAGCCGTCACTGCCCAACACCGACGCCATAATACCGCCAGGGACATCGCTGGCAGCCACTAAAACAGCGCCCGCCCCATCCCCAAAGAGAACACATGTGCCGCGGTCGGTCCAATCCACAATGCGGCTCAGCGTTTCGGCTCCAATCACCAATACGTATTCGGCGTCACCCGCCAGGATGTGTCCACGCGCCATGCTCAACCCATAGACAAAGCCCGAACAGGCTGCACTCAGATCAAAAGCACCCGCATTCTTTGCGCCCAGTCCATCCTGAATCAGGCTGGCCGTAGCCGGGAAGATATGCTCCGGTGAACTGGTAGCACAGATGATCAGATCGATCTTGTTGGGGTGAATGTCGGCCAGATCCAACGCTTTGCGCGCAGCTTGGATCCCCAAAGTTGCCGAGGTCTCCTGAGGAGAGCCGGCCACATGCCGTTCTTCTATTCCCGTGCGGCTGCGGATCCACTCGTCCTGTGTATCGACGATCTGCTCCAAATCTCGATTGGTGATCACCTTGCTGGGAACGTGGTATCCCCAACCGACAATTTGAGCATAACGAGGCGGGGTGGGTGCAATGAATGCCGGTCCATCCTTCACCTGGCGTAACTCTTGGTGTCCGTGATATCCGTTGCGGCCATTTGGTTCAGGATTATAAGCGCCATTCAGCGGTTCATTGGCTTGTTCGGGCTGCTCGTTCTGGGTACTCATTTTGATTCATCCTTGTACTCTCGAAGCATAATACACGAGTTGTGACCGCCAAAGCCGAAGCTATTGCTCATGGTGACCCGCACTTTCGCCTGTACTGCATGATTGGGCGTGTAATCGAGATCGCAGGCAGGATCAGGGTTGTCCAGATTGATCGTTGGCGGGATCCACCCTGTCTCGATCACTTTGGCGCAGATAATTGCTTCGATGGTTCCTGCTGCGCCGAGCAGATGGCCCAACATACTCTTGGTGCTGCTGATGTGGACATTGTAGGCGTGTTCTCCCAATACATTTTTGATAGCCAATGTCTCCAGCGGATCGTTGAGCGGTGTGCTGGTTCCGTGAGCGTTGATGTAATCGACATCTTTGGGCGAAACCCCAACCTGAGCAGCCTTGCGCAGCGCCACACGCATGGCGTTGATAGCGCCAACGGCCTCGGTATGCGGCGCTACCATGCTTTGGGCGTCGGCGGTGTTGCCATAACCGATCACCTCAGCGTAGATGCGCGCCTTGCGCGCCAGCGCGTGTTCTAATGATTCCATCACCATCACGGCGCTGCCTTCACTCATCACAAAGCCATCGCGATCCACATCAAAGGGACGGCAAGCCGCGGCCGGGTTTTCGTTGTGGCGGCTCATGGCATTGGTCACATCAAAGCCACCGATAATCACCGGGACAAGCCCTGCTTCGGACGCGCCCACAATCATCATATCGGCGTCGCCTCTGCGGATCAACTCGAACGCTTCGCCGGTGGCTGCCGTTCCACTGGCGCAGGCGTTGACCACCGAGAAATTCGGGCCCAGCGCATTGTACTCAATGGCAATCCGGCCAGCCGCACTATCCACCAGCATATTGGGGATCATAAACGGGTTAATACGGCGAATGCCGCGGCTCTCCATCACATGCTGGTTCTCTAAAATCGTCTGGATGCCGCCCACACCGCTGGAAATGATGACGCCGATCCGCTCTGGATCTTCATCTTTGAAATTGATGCCGGCATCGCGCACCGCTTCCGCCGTCGCTACCATGGCAAACTGGATATAAGGATCGAGCCGGCGCGCTTCTTTGCGATCGAGGTACTTTTCGGGATCAAACCCTTTCACCTCGCCGCCGAAGGTTGTCTTTAACTCGCTAGTATCAAACCGTGAAAAATGATCAATGCCCGATTTCCCGGCCAGTAACGCCTGCCAGGTCTCATCCATTGTCAGCCCGATGGGTGTTACCGCGCCTACCCCTGTGATCACAACCCGCGGCGGATATTGATACCCATTGCCGTTGGCGAAGGGGGAGACTGTGTGCTGCATTTGCTGCTCTGGCATATAGATTTCCTCATGCAGAGGCAGGGTTGGCCGAAAGCCGAAGACGCCTGCCGATCTTATCTGTCCAATATCAGATTATTCTAACACCGACGCAGCAAACACGCAGGTTTGAACGCCGCGCGTTCTCATTGCTCATTGTCATTTTTATTGTGACTTTCTCACACGAAAGCCGATGGAATCTTTGTAGATGAAACACTTTATACCTGCAAAAGTTGCGCTATACTCAACGGCAGGGCGCGGCGACAATCGAAGGTGTCCGCTTTTATGCGATGTGCATTGTAACGGTACAGGTAAGGGCATGCGTGGGTCGGAAGCACATACAGATTTATTGGCGATGGTTACTTCCGCCCCACGCATGCCCCTACGTGACCTGTACAGTTACTGTGAATTTCAGTAATTCACGATTCTATGCGCCCTGGGCCGGTCCGTGACCGGGCCTTTCACCGGGTCACGGACCCGGCGAGAGCGTAAACCGTGAATTGATGTGATCTCAGGGGTGTCGGCATCCTCTGGCTCAATTTTGGCGGCTTCTTTGGATTTTGTCGTCTTCTCCGCAATCATGGCCTTCAAGGTCAAGATGATGCGGGCGTGGAGCTGACAGACGCGTGTTTGGCTGATATCCATCGCGGTTGCCACCTCGCGCATGGTCAATTCTTCGTAATAGTAGAGCGAGAGGAGGATCTGATCGCGGCAGGGCAAAGATCGGATGGCCTTAGCAAGGCGCTCGTATAGTTCCGCCTTTTCTACCTCGGCCAGTGTATCCATGGCTTGGGGGTCTTCGAGTAAATCGGCCAGCCGCAACTTCTCATCCTCACCACCCTGCATCGGTTGATCCAGACTCAAGAGAACAAAACTCGCATCCAAGAGTACAGTTTGGTACTGTTCCAGCGTCAGATCCATCTCGGCGGCGACTTCTTCATCGTCGGGGATGCAACCCGGCACGCGGGTGAGCCGCTGGATTACATCCCTGGCTTCACGCACACGGCGTCGCGCCTGACGCCCCAGCGGATCGAGTTGGCGCAACGCATCCAATACTGCGCCACGAATGCGCATACTGGAGTAGGTCTGAAACGTGAATCCTCGCTCCGGTTCAAAACGGTTGATGGCGTCGATCAGCCCCAGAATGCCATAGTTGATGAGATCTCCCCATTCGATAGGACCTTCTGGGTTCAACCCCATCCCCCCAACGACCTTGTTGACGAGCGGCGCATAGTGAAGGACCAACTTCTCGTGTAGATCGGCGGCGAGTGTTTCCTTATACACGCGCCACAAGGTCAGGATCTCCTCCTGTTCACCCTGTAGCACTTCGGCAATGGGTTCTTCTGGCTTCACCATAGGATTGTGTCCCTAGGTTGGAAAAGTTCATTCATTCGCTGCACCCTCCATCCGCCGCAAGCTGGATGCCTGATCCTCAACTATGGGGCCGTTTGTCGATTCTTGCCCCACAAAGACGGCGTGATTTTGGTCGATGATCGTCCCTGGTCGAGAAATGCCTGATCGCCTTGATTATGGGGTTTTCCTGTACCCATCTACATAAGACATTTGTCTGCCTTGTGTAAATTTCACGTTGTGGAGGCTAGAGTTACTCTTCTTTCCTATCACCACCTTGAGTGACACTAGGCGCACTGGAACCAAAGCTGGTATACTAGAGTCAGCCGCCCTGGTTATGCACAAGCAAGGAGAATCCATGACCGTTGAAGTGATTGTTGATGAACCGATCCAGATCTTGGTGCGCACGTTGCCTTCGGGCAAGATTGCGCCGACCTCCTTCGTCTGGCGGGATCAAACGCGATATGTGAATGATGTGGGCCGCCAATGGGAAGAGCGCATTGAAGGCAAAAGTATACGCGCATTCCTGGTGAAAGCGGTGAACGGCGACACCTACGAAATACGCTGGGATCCGGCTGGCGATGCCTGGAGCCTTCACCGGGCCTGGTTGCAGAACATGGTCTAACCTGCCATCAAAATTGGTTCTGTAGCAGTTTAGTAAGATTCCTCCGAATCTGGTACGATAGTTGCAGCAGTATGCTACGCCCCGAGATTCCCTGTCTGTATCCATCTAGAACTTGTCGAGATACCCTATGATGCGCTTCCTTACCCAACTCGCTGCCCTGGTGCTTTCACTGTTCCTGGCGGGCTGTGCCCTTCTGCCTACCGGCAGCACACCCGTTCAAAACCCCTTTGCCGGTCAACAGCAGAACGAACCTACGCCAACGCCCATCCCAACAGCAATTGTGCCCATGAGACCCACCTATCGGGTGCAAAATGGCGAAATTGTGCGGGCAACCTCGTTCACAGGACGTGTCGCCCCTGTGGTCACCCACGAACTCTTCTTCCGTTCGGGTGGACGGGTACGCACGCTTTACGCCGCTCGCAATGACATGGTCAAGGCCGGGGATGTGATTGCCGATCTGGAAATTGATGATCTGGAACGTGAACTTATCTCAGCGCAGCTAAATCTGGAACGGGCTGAATCGCGCCTGGCCGAAGCTGAGGCCAATCTCGAATTTGATCGACGTACAGCCGAGATCAACCTCGATATCATCAAACTACGCTTAACCGATCTACGGCGGCGCGAGCCTGACAATCTCATTGGCCTGGCGATTCAACAAAAACAGGTGGAACTGGCCGAATTGGCGCTGGAACGCTTGGCGTCTGGCGTTGATCCACTGCTGGAAAATGATGTCGAACGCGCCCGGCTGGCTCTGGAAAAGTTGAACACGGAAATCGATAACGCTCGCGTCATTGCGCCCATCGATGGTCGCCTCCTGACAGTGTCGCTGACGGTCGGGCGACCGGTGGAGCCGTTTGTGCCTGTGGTGGTGGTAGCCGACACATCAGAACTCGAAGTGACCAGCGATCTCACCTCTTCACAACTTCAGGAACTCTCCGAGGGCATGTCGGTCGTCCTGAGAATGGTGGGGCGACCGGGCCAGACGCTGACCGGCACAATCCGCCGGCTGCCTTATCCCTTTGGCACGGGCGGCGGCGCCAGCGTCCAAGATCTGGATCGATCCACGCGTGTCGCCGTCGAGCAGTCGGCTGAGGAGATCGGCTATTCTCTGGGCGATCTAATGCAGATAGAAGTTGAATTGGATCGCAAAGAGAACATACTATGGCTGCCGCCCCAGGCGATTCGCACTTTTGACGGACGTCGCTTTGTCGTCATCCAGGATGAGGATGCGCAACGACGCGTTGACGTGCGGGTTGGAATCCAGACCCCAGATCGGGTTGAGATCGTTGAGGGTTTGGAAGTAGATCAGGTTGTGGTTGGACAATAAACTATGGGCGCACTGTTACGGACCTGGGCAATTGTTGTCGTCGCTGCAAAACGATTATTGGCGCAACGCTGGTTGGCGCTGGCTACAGTCGCAGGTCTGGTGGCTGCTGTTGCGCTGGTTATCAGCATTCCACTCTATGCCGATGCGGTTTACTATCGCATCCTGGAGCAGCAGCTTAGCGCGGCCAACAGCAGTGAGTACGTGAAACGACCTCCCTTTGTCTTTATGTTCCGCTATATTGGCGCTTTCCACGGTGCATTGGAGCTAGAAGATATCAGCCAGGTCGATACCTATCTCTCTGGACCCGCTGCCAGGGAACTGGGATTGCCCAGAAGGCGCATTGTCCGCTATATCAAAACCGACAATCTACGCCTCTTCCCCACTGAAACAGTTGCCTACGCCGATGTGACCGATCCGCTAGAATGGGTGAACATTGGCTTTATCTCGGATCTAGAAGAACAGATTATCCTGGTGGAAGGTACATTCCCGGCGGTCTCCACCGATGCGAACAGCGCAATGGAAGTCATGTTCAGCGAGAGGATGGCGGATAAACTGGGTCTTCAGATCGGTGAAGAGTATGTTGTCTACCAAAGCACGCGAACCGAGACGGGCCGCAGCACCTTTCAGATGCCAATCCGAATTGCTGGCATTTGGCGGGCAGCAGATCCAACCAGCGACTTCTGGTTTTACAACGAAACTGCATTAGTCGATGTCCTGTTGGTGCCAGAGGAAACGTATATCAACCGCGTAGCGTCATCCATGGTGACGGAAACCTATCTCGCCCTCTGGTACATGGTGATGGATGGTTCAGATGTCACCACGGCAGAAGTGGGCGGGCTGCTGCGCCGGATCAGCCAGGTGGAACAGCGGGCGTCTACCTTGTTGAGCAACACACAACTCAGCGTCTCCCCAGTGGATGGCTTGCGCCGCTATCAGCGGTCGGCGGGGTTGCTGACGACGTTGCTCTATGCGTTTAGCATCCCCATCCTCGGCCTGTTGATCGCCTTCATTGGCCTGGTGGTAGGATTGGCAGTTAGCCGTCAGCGCAACGAAGTCGCTGTACTCCGCAGCCGGGGCGCATCGGTCGGCCAGATCGTGGGGATCTCCGGGCTAGAGGCGTTGATGTTGGGGCTGCTTTCACTCTTGATCGCCATCCCCTTGAGCTACCTGATCGCCATGCTGATTGGCTCGACGCGTAGCTTTCTTAACTTCACCGGCGATGCGGATCTGCGCCTGAATTTCAACGAAACCGCCTTCAACGCCGGTCTTCTGGCAGTCGGGCTCACCTTTTTGGCCCAGGTATTACCCACCTTTGGCGCAGCGCGCTTTACCATTGTCACCTACAAACAGGAACAGGCGCGCACCTTGCATCCGCCCTGGTGGCAGCGCATGTGGTTTGACCTGCTCCTCCTCATCCCCGCCGGGTACGGCCTCTACCTCTTGCGCCAACAGGGTAGCATTGCCGTCGGCGGCATGGTGACCAGCCAGGATTCCATCTTTGAAAACCCTCTGCTCTTTCTAGTCCCGGCCTTGGGGATCTTTGCCCTGGCGCTCTTTACCCTGCGCCTCTTGCCGGGGATCATGAACGCGCTTGCCTGGCTTTCGGCGCGCACCAACAGCGTCGGCCTGTTGATGGCGAGCCGCTACCTGGCGCGCAACCGTGGACTCTACACTGCGCCGCTCCTCTTGTTGGTTCTCACGTTGAGCCTTGTCGCCTTTACCACTTCTCTGGCACAAACGCTCGACGACCATCTGCGCGACCGCACCTACTATCAAATCGGCGCGGATGCGCGGCTGATCGAATTGGGATCCGCGCCGCCGGACACATCCTCAACACCGGGGGCAACTGGCCTTACCCCAAGCGCCGCCGGGCAGCAGCAGATCAGTTGGACCTTTGTCCCGGTGTCGGAACATTTACGCGCCCCTGAAATTGAGGCGGCAGCGCGCTTCGCCAACTTTGACGGCAGTATTCAGCTTCAGGGCAATTGGCGCACTATTCGTTTCATTGGCATTGATCGGCTCGATTTCCCCAAAGTCGCTTTCTGGCGGCGAGATTTTGCCCCAGCCACGCTGGGATCGTTGATGAACTCCCTGGCGCTCTCCCATGACGCTGTGTTGCTGCCGCGTTCGGTCATGCGCCAGAATGCACTGACTGTGGGCGATACAATCCAGGTGCAGGTGGCCCGTTATGGGGTGCGCAGCCAGATGAGCATGAAGGTGATGGGCGAATTTTCCAATTTCCCCACCTGGTACAGTGAGGATGGTCCGATCCTGGTGGCGAACCTGGATTATCTCTTCGAGCAGTTGGGCGGCGAATTCCCCTATGACGTGCTGGTGAAGACAGTCCCCAATGTGGATTTCCCACAGTTGGCGCGTGATCTGCGCGCCTTTGATATTCAAGTCGTCGATTGGCGATCTTCGCAGGCGGCGATTGAGACGGCGCAGCAACAGCCCGAACGGCAGGGACTCTTCGGCGTGTTGTCGGTGGGTTTTCTGGCGGCGGCGATTTTGACGGTGCTGGGCTTTCTACTCTATACCCTCTTTTCCTTCCGGCGGCGGTTCATCGAACTGGGGACATTGCGCGCAATTGGGCTTTCCACCGGACAGATGGCGGCGTTGCTGGCCTGGGAGTTGGCCTTCCTCGTTCTCGTGGGGATCGGCATTGGGACGCTGCTAGGGGTTTGGATGAGCGACCTCTTCATCCCCTATCTTCAGGTTGGCACGCGGCCCATCGACCTGACGCCGCCCTTTATTGTGGGCATTGTCTGGCCGGCTATCTTCCGCATTTACGTACTCTTTGGCCTGCTCTTCGTGGCGGCGCTGGCAGTACTCGTCAGCCTGCTCATGCGCATGAAGATCTTCCAGGCCATCAAACTGGGCGAGACGGTATAACCATGACTGAACCTTTTATCTTTTGTGATGGATTGGTGAAGATTTATCGGGTAGCTGAGTTGGAGGTCGTGGCGCTGCAAGGGCTGAATTTCTCGGTGCAATCCGGCGAGTTGATGGGGATCGTTGGCGCCAGCGGCAGCGGCAAATCCACGCTGATGAATATCCTCGGTGGGCTGGATCGCCCGACAGCAGGCAAAGTCCGCGTTGGGGATCATGATCTCCTCAAAATGTCCGAGCGGATGCTCACCCGCTATCGTCGCGAACAGGTGGGGTTTGTCTGGCAGCAGAGCGCCCGTAACCTCGTCCCTTATCTTAACGCCGTCGAAAATGTGGAACTGCCCATGACATTGGCCGGCGCGGCGGGTAAATCCAAACGGCAACGCGCCCAAACCCTGCTCGAAATGGTGGGGCTGGGAGCGCGCATGTCCCACATGGTGGGTGAACTCTCCGGCGGTGAACAGCAGCGCGTCTCGATTGCCGTTTCGCTGGCTAACAATCCGAGCCTGTTGCTGGCCGATGAACCGACCGGCGAAGTCGATTCCAACACAGCGCAGGTGATCTACGACACATTGCGCCATCTCAACACCGAACTCAAACTGACGATGATCCTTGTCAGCCATGATCCGGGGATCGCCCGCCATGTGGATCGGGTTGTCTCGATCCGCGATGGTATGCTCTCTAGCGAGACGCGCCGCCAGATGCGCATGGTGCAGCCCGATGATGTGGACTACAGCGACACACTCGCCGAAACCAACGGCCATCACGAGGAGACCTACGAGGAGTTGGTGGTGCTGGATCGAGCCGGACGGTTGCAGATCCCCAAGGAGTTTTTGGAACAGTTCGACATCCGCGGGCGCGCCATCCTTGACGTGACCGAAGATGGGATCTTGATCCGCCCCGCCCCACAGGACCGCGACGCGCCAGAATTGGTGATCCGCAAGAGCAGCCTGGAGACAGGATCGCAACCAGCGCGCAAAGGCGGCATCCGTGGCGCATGGCAGCGTTTCCGCCGCAAGTAGAACCGTCTCGCAAAGGATAGATTGATGATCGAACAGACTTTTGCAATACCGCGGGAACTCCGCCGGGCGCCCCGCTCTATCGCCATCGAAACAGCAGATCTCTGGCGCGTCTACCAATTGGGCCATCAAGAAGTAGCGGCATTGCGCGGCGTCAATATGCAGATCGAACAGGGTCGCTTCATCGCCCTCAAAGGCCGCTCAGGTAGCGGCAAGACGACGTTGATCAACTGCGTAGGCGGGCTAGATCAGCCGACCAAGGGCGATATCCGCATCTTCGGCGAGTCGATCAGCGGCTGGAGCGAGAGCAAGCTGACCAAATGGCGCCGGCAGCAGGTCGGCTTCATCTTTCAATCGTTTGGCCTGCTCCCTAGCCTCTCGGCCTACGAAAACGTGGAGCTGATCCTGCGTATGGGGGGGATGAAACGTAAGGAACGGGACCACCGCACGAAGTATTGTTTGGAGTTGGTGGGGCTGGGTGACCGTATGGATCACCGCCCATTTGAGCTATCGGGTGGGCAGCAGCAGCGCGTCGCCATTGCCCGATCCCTGGCCAACCATCCCAAAGTCATCCTCGCCGATGAGCCCACCGGCGAATTGGACAGCAACACCGCCCGCGAGATCCTCAGCCTCTTCCGCACCATTGTACGCGAGCAGAACGTCACCATGCTCATGGTCACCCATGACAGCCTCGTGGACGACTACGTTGATCAGATCCTGCGTCTGCGCGACGGGCAGCTTGAGGATCTCTCTGCCCCAGAAGTGACAGCGTGAGAATAATGAGTAAGGGGTAATGAGTAAGGTCGTGTCGAGAGCGAGACACCAATGGAGAACCTATTCCGTTAACAAAATTTACTCATTACTCATTACGTTCGTAGCGTCTCTGTATGACCATCCACCGCCAGCGCCTGCCCTGAGATCTTCGCCCCAGCCGATGAAGTGAGGAAGAGCGCCATGTTGGCGATATCCTCGCGGTCGATGAAGGTGTGCAGCGAGAGGGTGTTGAGATAGGTTTCGCGCATCTCGTCAAAGGGGATGTCCCGCGCTCTGGCTTTGGCGTCGATCACCCCATCAATGCGCGGACCCGCCACTGGCCCTGGGCAGATGGCGTTGACACGGATGCCGAAGCTGCCCAGTTCCATGGCCAGCGTCTTGGCGAAGCCGATCAGCGCCCATTTGGAAGCGGCATAGGGCGCACGTAGCGGATAGCCGAAAAGCCCCGCCGCCGAGGAGATGATCACAATCGAGCCGCCGCCCGCAGCTTTGATCAAAGGGACGGCGCGGCGCGCACAGTAAAACGCGCCGCTGAGGTTAATGTCGATGGTGCGTTGCCACGCCTCAATCTCCACATCTTCCACCGCCGCCGTCGGGCCGGCGATCCCGGCGTTGGCGACCAATACATCCAACCCGCCCAGATCGCGTTCCACGGCGTCGAACAACTGATCCACCTGCGCGGGATCAGAGACATCGGCCAGGGTTGCGCCCACTTCGGGATGCGCCGCCCGAAACTCCGCTAATGCCGCCTCATCCACATCGCAAATATGCACCCGATCCCCGCGCGCGAGGAATCCCTCGACCATCGCCCGTCCAATACCGCGCGCCGCCGCGGTGACCAAGATGCGTTGTTGTGTTGCCATCGTTGAAGACTCCCCTCTATCCCCAATCACCAATCCCCAATCCCTATCTTGCTCATGCGCACAACCGCGTCGCCGATCTTGTGGAACTCCACGTGGGGATTGCGGTCGATGCACTGGTTCATCTGCCATTCTGAGGCGAAGAGGACAACGCGCTGCCCCCGTTGATCGCGCAGGCGCAGGCTCTGCGACGGCCAGGTGACAGCCTCGATGGCGTCCTCGTCGCCCAGGATCCAGCGAGCGGAGGTGTATTCGACCGGCTGCACCATTGTTTCGACGTTGTACTCGGCGGCCAGCCGCGAGACCACTACATCGAATTGGAGTACCCCCACCGCCGCCAGGATCGGTTCCCGGCGCAGACCGTCGGGGTCGTAGAAGACCTGGATGACGCCCTCTTCTTGAAGCTGCTCGATGCCCTTGTTGAACTGTTTGTATTTGTCGAGTTGCAGATTGCGCAGCACGCCGAAATGCTCCGGTTGAAAGGGCGGGATGGGCGCGAACTGGCGCGGCGATCCTGTGCAGACGGTGTCGCCAATCGAAAAGACGCCGGGGTTGCTCAGCCCGATGACATCGCCGGGGAAGGCTTCGGCAACGGTTTCGCGTTCCTGGGCGAAGAGCCGGTGCGGGCGACTCATGCGGATGGTGCGCCCCAGCCGGGGATGGTAGACGGCCATATCCTTTTCAAAGCGGCCCGAACAGACGCGCAGAAAGGCCATGCGATCCCGGTGTTTGGGATCCATGTTGGCCTGAATTTTGAAAACAAAACCCGAAAACTCCTCCTCAGCGGGGTGGACAGCGCCGGCGCTGCTCATACGCGTCTGCGGCGGCGGGGCAAGTTCGGCCAGCGCGTCGAGGAAGGTCTCGATGCCGAAGTTGTTGAGCGCGCTGCCAAAGTAGATCGGCGTCAGCTCCCCGGCCAAAAAGGCGTCGCGGTCGAAGGTGGAGCCAGCCATTTGCAGCAATTCCACATCCTCGCGCAGCTTGTCGCAGGCATGTTGCCCCAGCAGATCGGCCAGCCTGGGATCGTCGAGATCGGCGACGGTGACCGGCGCGCGATGCTTGCCGTGGACAGTTCGCTCAAAGCGCATGACCTGGCATCCTTCCAGATCGTAGACGCCTTGAAAGTCGGGTCCGTTGCCGATGGGCCAGTTCATGGGCGCGGCCTGAATTTGCAACACATTTTCGATCTCGTCCAGAAGTTCCAGCGGATCGCGGCCCGGTTGATCGAGCTTGTTGATGAAGGTCAGGATCGGCAAATTTTGGCGGCGGCAGACCTCAAAGAGCTTTTTGGTCTGCGCTTCGATGCCCTTGGCGCTGTCGAGTACCATGATCGCGCTGTCCACCGCCATGAGCGTGCGATAGGTATCCTCGCTGAAATCCTGGTGGCCGGGAGTGTCGAGCAGGTTGAAGAGGCAACCCTGGTATTGGAACTGCAACACCGTTGAGGTGATGGAGATGCCGCGCTCCTGCTCAATCGCCATCCAATCGGAGACAACGGCGCGCTGATTCTTGCGGGCGCGCACGGCGCCGGCCTGGTCGATGGCGCCGACGTAGAGCAGCACCTTTTCGGTCAGCGTTGTCTTCCCCGCGTCGGGGTGGGAAATAATCGCAAAGGTACGCCGCCTCGCCACCTCGCGTTCGATTTGGTCATTCGTCACAGCAGAAAGAAGTTGCGTCAAAGTCATTTATCCTATCCCACATATACGGAACCAAAAACTGTAAACACGGATCAAAACCAACACAGATCTGCGCGAGACGTATCCGTGTTTGTTTTGATCCGTGTTCACAAGCGCTAATTACAGTGAAACCACGCCACATTATAGAAAATTTACCACGTGGAACCAAACTGTGGGGGTAGTGATCGGCGATTGGAGATTAGTTATCATACAAGCCAGATCGGGTTGGACCACGCCTGCCGCCCGTGGACATCCCTGATGGTGATACGGCAATAGGGGCTGCTGAACCCCTCAAGATTGAAGGTCGCTTCCATGATTCCGTTGCCATCAGTGCGGCGAGTGCGGCTACAAAGCCCGGTCATCCAGATACGATGGGCCGGTGTGCAGCGGACGGTGATAGAATTGCCCGGATCGATCTCGATGTCGTGAATGCGGGGACCGGTGCTGGCATAGTAATGACCAGCCTTAAGCGCAGTCAGCAGCGCATCCGGGTCGAGCGACTCGCTCTTGACCCAGACCCAGCCACGGCCAAAATCCTGAGAGCCAGCATTGTTGTGGAAATCGTCAGCGGCGCAGGCGGTGTAGTATTTGCCTCGCCCCAGTAAAATGTCGGCGATGTGCCAGCTTTCCCCTCGATCATTATGATCGCAGGCAATGCCGTTGAAGACCTCTATGGCGTGGATCTTGCCCAGCGAGAGGATATCAGCCTCGGTCAACGTATACCAGTTGGGATGGGCCGCCGCCACGAACGCGCCTGCAGCCAGCGCCCGCGCTGCCACCTGTGGTCCAGTTTCACCTTCGGGATAGGGGGCAAAATCGAGCGGCAACCCCACAGCGAGGATGTGCCAGAGTTCGCCCAACTCGGTGCGCCCGGTGTGCAGCTCCGCGCCGAGGATGGTGGTAAAATCCGCCATGCGATAGGGCCGCGTATCCACCAGCGGGAAGTTGTACCGTTCCATAAAATGATCGGTCAACGCCAGAAAGTCATAACCCTCGCGGCGGTAAAGTTCGCAGACCGCTTCTGGCGTCATGCGTCCATCGGAGAGGGTGGAATGGGCGTGGAGATTGCCCCGCCAAAAGCGTCCGGGTTTGTCGAAGGGAAGGGTATTCATCTTGAATTCATATGCCTTTGTGGAGTTTGATTCGTCGGTTCTGTCAGGAATTCACCGCAAAGTTAGCGTCCCCCAGGAACTGGGCGTACTCCACTGCCGGCCGGGGACGTTGGAAAGCAGCAGGTATTGAATGCGCACTGAGCCGGGTACGTCGTTGTCGTTGACGCTGAGAGCGGCGCCCATCGTGAAGTCGCTGTGAGGCGCTACGTTGATGTCGCTCCAGGGAATGGAAAACTCCAGGTTGTAGCCGCTTTCGGTGCGGCGGACGGCGACACGGGCCAGCGTGCCCGGCGCATCGGTCAGCCGTCCCTCTGGCGTCCCTTGGAAGCGGTAGGCGGCGGGCGGCAGATCGTTGAGATTGCCGGGCGAGATTATATATTGGAAATCGCGGCGGGTGACCACATCCCCACGATTGGCGATGTCAGTAGCCAGCTCAATCTCCAGACTATCACCAAAGTAGGCAAACTGTGGAATATTCTCCTGCACGATAATATCATCGGTGACGGCGACGCCAAAGTAGAGCGCGTCGTCATCCCAACCCAACCACCAGACCGCTTCTACATCCATCGAGCCATCCCATTCGGGTCGTTGTTCCACAATAAATGGGCTGAGATAGCCTTGCAATCCCGTCCATTCCTCTAAATTGCCGTCGATCACAGGCGGGCTGGCAAGGCGCATTGCTTCCACATTTTCAGTGGCGATGGGCGGCTGAACGACGGGCGCGGGGGTTGGCGTAGGCGGCGCGGTTTCCTCGGTTGGCGTCGCCTCCGGTTCGGGTGTTTCCTCAACCGTTGGGATCGGCGTGGGCGCCTCTTCGCCAGGACGCCCCACCTGGAAGGTCGCGCCGGCGGTGATGCTCTCATTCGATCCGCGGGCCACCAGCCGCACAGGACCAGGTTGCAGCCAGCGCTCGCTCAACGGCCAGGTGAAGCCGGTGTTCAAATTGCCGTTGGCGTCGCTGTTGCTCGCCGCCATGAATCCGCTGCGCCCGGCTTCATCCTCTAAATAGACCATGATCAACTGGTTGGCGGGCCAACCGCTGCCGCGGATCTCTACATATTGACCAGCCCAGCCGCCCGCCGGGTTCACGTTCAGCGTAGGTCCGGCCTGCTCCACCTGGCTGGGCGGACGTCCGCCGATGGGTTGTCCCGGCTGCGCGCTGCAAGCGCCCGCCAGCAAGAGGATCACCCATCCCAAAATGGAGAAATGCAGAATGCGAAATGTATAAAAAGCAGGTCGAATGTTGTGTTCCATTGTCCTGTACTTTCGTGGGTAGTATGAGTCGTTGCAGACATTATAAAAAGAGGATCGTAATCACGGCTGCAAGTTCCTCTACAATAGAGGGAGCCGAAGGATAGAATTGAAGATACAAATAGGACTTACGCAGTTGAAGCAGACCTGCCAGGTTTTCTGAAACCTGGCAGGTCTGCTTCAACTGCGTAAGTCCTGATAGAATTAAATTGTGAATTGACTTGCGGTGATGCGACGAGTAAGCTATTACCCTGCAAGAACGACATTTGATCCTTAGTTTCGTCAGGCGACTCCTATGGCAAGCGATCTAACCCAGGCCAATTTACTTTCGCTCTTTCACGGACCCAACGCCGGGTATGTGCAGGAGCTTTACGAACGCTATCAACAAGATCCCCAATCGGTGGATGCGTCGGCGCGGGCGCTCTTTGCCCAGTGGTCGCCGGTGACAACACCGGTCAACGGCACAACGGCAGCGACCACGGCAGATAGTCCTGCGTTTGATAAGATCGGCGGTGCAGTAAACCTGGCCCAGGCCATCCGCGAATACGGACACCTTGCCGCCCAACTTGATCCGCTGGGCAGCCCGCCACCCGGCGATCCGGCCCTGGACCCGGCGACCCACGGCGTCAGCGACGAGGATCTGCGCGGGTTGCCTGCGTCGCTTGTGGGCGGTCCTGTGGTGGAGCAATCCGCCAACGCCCATGAGGCGATCCAAAAACTGCGCGCCGTCTATTCCGGCGCCACTGGCTACGACTATGACCATCTGCGCCTGCCCGAAGAACGCGAATGGCTACGCCACGCCGCCGAATCGAGACGGTTCCGTCCGCCCACTACGCCCATCAGCGAGACCGGAATTTTGGAGCGGCTGACCCAGGTGGAAGTCTTTGAGCATTTCCTCAACCGCACCTACCCCGGCAAGACCCGCTTTTCAATTGAGGGGCTGGATGTGATGGTTCCCATGCTCGATGAGATTGTGGACGCAGCGGTAGAGCAGCACATCCATTGGGTGTTGCTGGGGATGGCCCATCGTGGGCGGCTCAACGTGCTGGCCCATGTCCTCAACAAACCCTATGCGCAAATGTTGGCGGAGTTTAAAGACCCGGTGAGCAGCCACACCTTCACCACCAACGACTATCTTGGCTATACGGGAGACGTAAAGTATCACGCTGGCGCCAATCGGGGCGTCCCTGGCGATAATGCCCCCGATGTTCAGATCAGTATGGCCCCCAATCCTAGCCATCTGGAGCATGTCAACCCGGTAGTGGAGGGGATGGCTCGCGCGGCCGGCACCTATGTGGAAGAACGGGGCGCGCCCCGTTTCGATCACATCGTTTCGCTGCCCGTACTCATCCACGGCGACGCCGCCTTCCCCGGCCAGGGCGTTGTGGCCGAGACGCTCAATCTCTCGCGATTGGATGGCTACCGCACCGGCGGCACGATCCATATTATCGCCAATAACCAACTGGGCTTCACCACCGATCCCCACGATGTGCGCAGTACACTCTATGCCAGCGATCTGGCCAAGGGATTCAAGATCCCAATTGTGCATGTCAACGCCGACGACCCGGTAGCCTGTATCGAGGCGGCGCGGCTGGCCGCAGCTTACCGTCACCGCTTCCAAAAGGACTTTTTGATCGACCTCATCGGCTATCGACGCTACGGTCACAACGAGGGCGATGAACCCCGCTTCACCCAACCGGTCCTTTATCGCATTATCGAACAGCACCCGACTGTGCGCGAACTCTGGGCCGATCATCTTGTGGATCGGGGAAGTGTCGACGCAGCTCTGCCGCAGCAGCTTTACGACGCGGAAATGGATGGACTGCAATCGACCTACGACCGCCTTGTGGCCGAAGAAGCGCTGCTCGAACCGGATCTGGCGCCGCCGCCGTCGGGCGCAGCGCGCAACATTGCCACCACGGTGGATGCCGATCATCTGCGCGAGATCAACCGGGCGCTGTTGGCGACGCCGGAAGGGTTCACCATCCATCCGCGGCTGCAACGCATCTTGAGCCGTCGTCACAACGCGCTCGACAATGCGGACGAGGCGAACATTGATTGGTCTATGGCCGAGGGGTTGGCGTTGGCGTCGATCCTGGCCGACGGCATCGCCATTCGCCTCACCGGCGAAGATGTGGAGCGAGGGACCTTCAGCCACCGCCACGCTGTCCTCAACGACGCCGAGACAGGCGAGCAATATCTGCCGCTGCAATCGATCCCCCAGGCCAGGGCGGCCTTTGAGATCCACAACAGCCCGCTCAGCGAAGTGGCGACGATTGGCTTCGAGTATGGTTACAACATCCAGGCCCCAGAACGACTGGTGATCTGGGAAGCGCAATACGGCGACTTTATCAACGTGGCCCAGGCGATGATCGATCAGTTTTTGGTCAGCGGGCGCGCCAAATGGGGACAGACGCCCTCGCTGGTCCTCTTACTGCCCCACGCCTACGAGGGCGCCGGGCCGGACCATTCGAGCGGACGGCTGGAGCGTTTCTTGCAGCTTGCCGCCGAAACAAACATGCGCATTGCCTACCCAACCACGGCGGCTCAGTATTTTCATCTGCTGCGACGACAGGCGTTGCTGCTGAAGACCGATCCGCTGCCGCTGGTGGTGATGACGCCCAAGAGTCTGCTGCGCCAACGTCTCACCGCGTCCTCGCTCACCGAATTCACCAAAGGACGCTGGCAGCCAGTGATCGATGACGCCGAAGCCGACGCCCGCGCCGACGCCGTCACCCGGCTGATCCTGTGTAGCGGCAAGGTCTATGTGGATCTAGTGAGCAGTGCGCAACGGTCCGAGCATCCCGAAATCGCCATTGTGCGCGTCGAACAGCTTTATCCCTTCCCTGCGGCGGAGATCGAGGCGATCCTTGAACAGTACCCAAACGTGAGCGAAACTCTCTGGCTCCAAGAGGAACCCGAAAACATGGGCGCCTGGGAATTTGTGCTGCCGCGCCTGCTCAAATTGCTGGCGGAGCGCTGCCCACTCCATTACGTCGGGCGTCCGCGCCGCGCCAGCCCGGCGGAAGGGTCCACAACCTGGCACAATGTCAACCAGGCAGCGCTCATCGAGCAGGCTTTTACGGCACTCATGCTCGATGTTGGCGCGTCTGCACCGAGGCCAGATGCGGAGATTTCCTGAGCGGGGAGAGAAGAAGGGATTGAGAAATTGGGCGATTGGGGGAGTGGTTTGGCTGTCGAATCCTGAAAATCCTGGCAATCCGTGTTGTTAACCCTGCGTCTCTGCATCTCTGCACCTCTGCGTTAAATTTGATCAATAGATATACATCTTCCTATATCAGATGGAGATCATCTATGGCTGTAGAAATTAAAGTGCCCGAATTGGGGGAATCGGTGGTGGAAGCGACGGTGGCGCGCTGGCTGGTCAAGGCAGGGGATGTGGTCAAGGCCGGGGACGCCGTGGTGGCGCTGGAGACCGACAAGGTAGATCTGGAGGTCCCCGCGACGACGGATGGCGTGCTGGCGTCGATTGTAGCCGAGGAAGGACAAGACGTGCAGATCGGCGACGTGTTGGGGACCATCAACACGGCAGCCAGCGCCGGCGAGGAAGCGCAGCCTGCGGGCGACCGCGGACGACGGACGAGCGACGAACGGGAAGCACAGCCTGCGACGGAGAAATCAGAGACGCCCGCCGCGTCGGAGCGCGTCACGCCGGTGGCGAAACGCATGGCGCAGGACGAAGGCGTCGATCTGGCTGGGGTCAGCGGCAGCGGCGCGGGCGGTCGCGTCACCAAAGAGGATGTGGTGCGCCATTTGCGCGGCCGCGAGGATGAACCCGTTCAACCCGCTGTGCAAATGGCGCAGCCGCAGATGTCCGCCTTCCCTGCGGCCGCGCAAGCCATCTTCGCACGGCCCAACGCCGAGCGCGAAACACGGGTGAAGTTGTCCCGACGTCGGCGTACTATTGCGGCGCGGTTGGTGGAAGCGCAACAGACCGCGGCCATGCTCACCACCTTCAACGAGATCGACATGTCCGCGGTGATGGATCTGCGTCAGCGTCGTCGCCAATCCTTTGAGGAGCAGTTCGGCGTGCGGCTGGGCTTCATGTCCTTTTTCACCAAAGCTGTGATCGGCGCGCTCAAAGCCTTCCCGCAGATCAACGCTGAGATTGAGGGCGACGAAATGATCCTCAAGCATTATTACGACATTGGCATTGCCGTCGGCGCAGAAGAGGGGTTGGTGGTTCCCGTGCTGCGCGACGCCGACCGCATGTCCTTTGCCGAGATCGAAGCGAAGATCCGCGAGTTGGGCAAAAAGAGCCAGGAAGGTGCGCTCTCCCTCAACGATTTGCAAGGGGGGAGTTTTACCATCACCAATGGCGGCGTCTTCGGCTCGCTGCTCAGCACCCCGATCCTCAACCCGCCGCAGGTTGGGATCTTGGGCCTGCACAAAATCGAAGAACGCGCCGTCGTCGTCGCAGGCGAAATTGTCATTCGCCCGATGATGTACGTCGCCCTCAGTTATGATCACCGTATTGTCGATGGTCGCGAGGCCGTGCAGTTCCTCGTCAAGGTCAAGGATCTGATTGAGGATCCGGAGCGGATGTTGTTGGAAGGTTGAATTTTAGGGAATTGGTGATTGGTGACTGGTGATAAGGGATCGTATTGAGTTTCTGAAATCTCCTAATCGCACCGACTGCGGCGCTTGGAAATCCCTTGTTGACAGCGATTGAGCGATTAGGATCTCTACACGATCCCCTATCATCAATCCCTTATCACCAATCCCCTTCTGCAAAGAGAGGTAACTGTGACTGATACACTCGTTCGTATTTTAGGAAAAGAGGCAGGGGTGCGTGGGATCGCCTGCGTCACCACGGATTTGGTACGCGAGGCGGCGGGCCGACATGGCACGTCCCCGGCCGCGACAGCGGCGCTGGGATATGGGCTGACCGGGGCTGTCCTCTTGGGGGCGCTGCTCAAGGTGCAGCACCGCGTGGCGCTCAAGATCGCGGGCGGCGGTCCGCTGCAAAAGATGATCACCGAGTCGGACAGCTATGGCAATGTGCGCGGGTATGTCAACGTGCCCAATGTGCCTGCGGCGCGGACCATCGAGCCGGACGTGGTGGCCGAGACGATTGGACGCAACGGCAACCTGACAGTTGTCAAGGATATGCGTTTGAAAAATCTCTACGAGAGTACCGTGCCCCTTCAAACGGGCTATTTGGACGCGGATCTGACTTACTATCTCAACCAATCCGAGCAGACGCCTTCGGTGGTGGAGATTGGGGTCAAAGTCGATGAGTCTGGAGAGGTGTTAGCAGCAGGTGGGCTACTTTTGCAGACGCTGCCTGGCGAGGAGATCAGTGCGCTGGAGCAGTTGAGCGAGCGCTTGGACGATCTACCGCCCTTGGGGGATCTTCTGGCGGAAGGGCGCACGCCCCAGGATCTGCTGGCGACGATCTTCGGTGGGGTTGATTTCGAGTGGCTGGAGGAGCGTCCGCTGCACTTTGCCTGTGGATGCAGCCGTGACCGCTCGTTGCAGGCGCTCCAACTCCTCAGCCGCGAAGATCTCGAAGCGCTCATCGAAGAAGGTGAGGCCGTTGTCGATTGTCACTTCTGCCATGAGCGCTACGTCTTTGGGAGCGAGGAATTACAGCGGTTGTTGGTCAGACAGTAAAGAAGGGTATTGGGTATTAGATATTGGGCGGCGAACGCCAATATCTAATACCCAATATCCAGTACCCCTCTCTATTTCCCCCCTGCCATTGCCCCTACGATCAAGAATGGTTCTTCGCCGGTCACCACCCTGGCCGGTAACGGCGCGTCTACGGGCTCGTGTGATAGATCCTGCTCACAGGCGAAAAAACGGATGAAAGGACGGCGCTGCTTTGTGACATGATCTCGGATCGTCCCGCGCAGCATGGGATAGCGCGCCTCCAATGCGTCAAGGACCGAGCGCTGGGTTACAGGCTCGTCGACCTCAAGCGTAACCTCTTTACGGACGTTGGCTAACGTGCGCAGATGGTGGGGAATGACGACGCGTATCATGGCAGTGTTTGCACCTCCACCGAGAGGACCGGCGGCAGATTATGCACAATCGCCGTCCAGTGGTCCCCGCTGTCACTCGAAGCATAGACCTGCCCGCCTGTGGTGCCAAAGTAGACGCCGCATGAATCGAGCGAATCCACGGCCAGCGCAGTGCGCAGGATGTTGACATAGCAATTCTCCTGGGGTAGACCGTCTGTCAGCGCTTCCCAGTCGTTGCCGCCGGTGCGACTGCGGTAAACGCGCAACTTGCCCTCGGGTGGAAAATGCTCCGAATCGCTCTTAATGGGGACAACATAGACCGTCTCCGGCTCGTGGGCGTGGACAGCAATCGGGAAGCCGAAATCGCTGGGTAGATTGCCGCTCACCTCGCGCCACAAATCGCCGGCGTTGTCACTGCGCATCACGTCCCAATGTTTCTGCATAAAGAGGACATCCGGTTGCGCCGGATGCATGGCGATACTGTGGACGCAGTGACCCACATCGGCGTCGGCGTCTGGCAACTCCCATTCGGATTTAAGCCCCTGGTTGATCGGCAGCCAGCTCTCGCCGCCGTCATCGGTGCGGAACGCGCCCGCCGCCGAAATGGCGACATAGATGCGGTTGGCGTCGTTTGGATCGAGGACAATGGTATGTAGACACATGCCTCCCGCGCCCGGCTGCCAGAGATGTCCCTTGACGCTGCGCAGTTCGGGGAGTTCCTGCCAGCTCTTGCCGCCGTCCTGGGATCGGAAGAGGGCGGCGTCTTCGATCCCGGCGTAAACGGTGTCGATGTCGGTCAAGGATGGTTCCAACCGCCAGACGCGTTTGAATTCCCACGGGTGTTGCGTTCCATCGTAAAATTGGTGTGTGCCAGGGTTGCCATCGTAGACAAATTCGTTGCCCATCGGCTCCCACGTTTTGCCGCCATCGTCCGAGCGCTGGATCAATTGCCCGAACCATCCACCGCACTGGGAGGCATAGAGCCGGTTCGGATCAATGGGTGATCCTTTGAGGTGATAGATCTCCCAACCAGCGAAGTGGGGACCGCTGACCTCCCAATCGGCGCGCTTTTCATCCGATGTCAAAATGAACGCGCCTTTGCGTGTGCCAACCAATACTCGTACACCGCTCATAGTTTCCTCTCCTGTTGATCTCAAATAAATGATGCGCTTACGCCCCTGCCGGTGGTAGGACAATGCTGAAGGATGCGTTGCCCGGATCGTTGAGGACGGCCATGCGTCCATAAGGAATATCGAACGCGGGGACCATCAGTGTTCCACCGGCGGCAGTAGCTTTTTCGATGGTGGCATCTGTGTTGTCCACATAGAAATAGTTCATCCAGTGGGGAGGGATGCCTTCCCAGCGGGCGTCCATCTGCAAGACACCGCAGATCATTTTCTCGCCTCGCTGCATAATAAAATACTCAGTATCCCCTCCTTGCATTGGGTGCGCCGTCAGGTCGAAGAGCTTGCCATAGAATTCAGAAGTTGCAGCGGCATTGGGGGTATTGACCTCGCACCAGGCAAATGCTCCATGTTCGCCTTCTACACCGAAACCAAAGTGTTCACCCGCCTGCCACAGCCCAAAGACCGCGCCCGTGGGATCAGCGCAGATCGCCATTGTCCCCAAGGGGCCGACGGGCATGGTATCCATGAGTACCTGCCCGCCCAACTCCTGGACACGCGCGGCATCGGCGGCGGCGTTATCGCTAGAAAAGTAGACTGTCCACGCCGAAGGCATCTGGGCGTCCGGCTGCAAGGCGGCCATCCCGGCGGCGCTGCGTCCCTGGGCCAGGGCAAGGTTGTAATGACCAAAATTCTCGCCTGTGTCCACAAAGTCCCACCCGAAGATTTCCCGGTAGAATTGCTTTGCCTGTTCTAAATCCGGCGTCGCCAGATCGAACCAGACAGGTTGGCCGGGATCACGTTTTCTGGTGTACGTTGTCATCGCTTGATCTCCTGATCGAATGGTTTCGCAATGTACAATATCGTCGAACTTCTGAAAAATGAACTATAGGTGATTCTCACTCCCTGACCAATTCTCCATCATAGGCCCTTTGCAGGATAGATAGATCAAACTTCTTCATCTGAAGGAATGCTTCGGTAACCCGTGCGGCTCTTTCTGCGTCCTGGTCTTGCATCATTTCGTCGAGGTTGGCGGGTACGATCTGCCAGGATAGACCGAACTTGTCCTTCAGCCAACCACACTGCTCTGCCTCTGGGACTGCTGAAAGCTTCTCCCAGTAGTAGTCGATCTCTTCCTGGTTATGACAATAAACCATAAAGGAAATGGACTCGTTGAACTGAAATAGAGGCCCAGCGCTAATCGCCATAAACGGTTGCCCTGACAGCGTAAACGAGACAACATCGCTGTCGCCCATCGGTGTGCCGTGCAGCGTCGTAACATTGGTAAGGCTTGAATCTGGGAAGATCGAACAATAGAAGTGCGCCGCTTCTTTTGCTTCTTTATCGAACCAGAGATGGGGGACTATTTTGCTTTTGATCAGGGTCATATAGGTCTCCTTTTTGAGTCAACGAATCAGATAGATTACAGAGGATCTAGCGCTTTAATGTACATAGGGCTTGGCGGATCTCGCCTAGATGATAAGCAGTGTGGGCAACCACGGCGATGGCCCCGGCAATCTCATATTCGCTGGGCCATTCGGCGGTATCGGCGATGAGCTGCTTAATGCGGTCATAGCTTTCACGCAGATCTGTTTTCAAACCTTCCCATTCTTGCGGCGTCACGGCGCTTGTCTCGCGCCAGATCTTCCCCCATTCTGCCTGTCCATGTTGTCCACTGCGCACCTCTCGATCTACGACATCGAGATAGAAGGCAGTGTGCTTTACCTGCGCCGCTAAGGTGGCGCATCTGCCGCCCACGGGGATCGAAGCTTCCTCCGCCGAGACGGTCGCCAGGGTCTCGAACAAGGATGTGCCTTTGTCGAGGAAGAGGCCGTGGACATTGTCGAAACTTTCATCGAGTAGCAGGTAAAGCGCCGTGGTGAAATGATTCGCTTGAATCTGTAGAGACATAAGCTTCCTTTCGCACAGGTAGGTTTTATGGGATTACAAAGCGGTGCAAGGATTATAGAACACATGTTCCAAATCGTCAACATTTACGATTCTTCCGTGGACGCAATCCAGGCATGAATGAGATGTTCAAAGTCGGCTCGTCTGGCGTTGATCTCGTCAAGATCCCGAAAGGTAACCGAGGCGCGATCCTTTGCCAGCCATGTAAGCAGCGACCCAGGATCGGTAACATCGATGCCGGTGGTTGCTGTGTCGCGCACCTTTGCTCCAACATGGAGGATAATCTGCACCCTCTCTTTAGCCCGCAGGTGAAAGGTAGCAAAGTGCTCAGTCGTACGGAAACTGGGGGCATTCCATTTGACCTCTTCAGAAATTCGCCGATCCGCGCCAAGGATGATCTGCCGCAGGGCGAGGATCTCCTGTTTTCGCGGATGGTCGAGCGCCGCGAGAAAGGCTTCGACACTTTGCGCTTTTGTTGATTTCCTCACATTTGTCATGCGGTGGTCATTGTCTGTGAGTTGCAATTTGGCTTCCTTTCCCAATTGTTGAATATTCGGCAAGACAAATACAGGCGGTTCTCTCCTTGAGAACCTCTGCTTTCTCACTTCCGATTGTTAAGTGTTGGGATCGAGTCGTGGACGAAATTGAACAAATGTTCTGTTCTATTATATGTAAATTTTTCTAAATGTCAATCTCCAATTCAACAA